>JBGAHO010000023.1:0-63111 GCA_044226195.1 Steroidobacteraceae bacterium | reverse complement strand
AACGAGCTCAGCCAGCCGTTCAAGTCCAAGTTCGGCTGGCACCTCGTGCAGCTGCTCGGCCGCCGTACCTACGACGCCTCCGACGACGTCACGCGCAACAAGTGCGTGTTGCAGATGCGCGAGGCCCGCGCGGACGAAGAGACGGAAATCTGGCTGCGCCGCCTGCGCGACGAGGCCTTCGTCGAATACAGGATGTGAGTAGCCCGCGCCGCCGCGCCGTCCTGCCGACCATCGCCGTCACGACCGGCGAACCGGCGGGCATCGGCCCCGATCTCTGCCGCGCCCTCCTCGGCCGCCGCCTGCGCGACTACCGGCTGGTGCTGATCGGCGACACCACGCTGTACGGACGCTCGGCGCCGCGCGGCAGCCGCATGCGACGGCCTCCCGCGTTCGACCCGACGGAACCCACCGCCAAGGCGCGCGTCGAGACCCTGCACATCGACCTGCGCGCGCCGTGCACGCCGGGCCGACTCGACGTGGCCAACGCGCCCTACGTGCTCGAGACGCTCGACATGGCGATCGGCGGCTGCGCGGCGGGCGCGTTCGACGCCATCGTCACGGCGCCCGTGCACAAGGGCATCATCAACGACGCCGGCGTGCCGTTCAGCGGCCACACGGAGTACTTCGCCGAGGCCACCGGCGCGCCGCTGCCGGTGATGCTGCTGGTCGGCGGCGGCATGCGCGTCGCGCTGGCGACGACCCACCTGCCCCTCGCCCGCGTGAGCGCGGCCATCCAGCCGCAGCGACTCGCCGACCTGCTGACGATCATGGACCGCGACCTGCGTCGGCTGTTCGGTGTGCGCCGGCCGCGCATCCTCGTGCTGGGCCTCAATCCGCACGCGGGCGAAGGCGGTCACCTCGGGCGCGAGGAAATCGAGACGATCACTCCGACACTCGACGCGCTGCGCAAGCTCGGCCTGCGGCTCGAGGGCCCGGTGCCGGCCGATACCGCGTTCCTGCCGCATCGGCTCGCCGGCATCGATGCGGTGCTCGCCATGTACCACGACCAGGGCCTGCCGGTGCTGAAGCACGCCAGCTTCGGCCACGCCGTGAACGTCACGCTGGGCCTGCCGATCCTGCGCACGTCGGTCGATCACGGCACCGCGCTCGATCGCGCGGGCACGCGCGACGCCGATCCCGGCAGCCTGCACGCCGCCATCGACCTCGCGGTGGACCTGGCCCGCCGCGCACGCCGGGCGCGCCGTTGAAGCCGCACGCCAAGAAGCGCTTCGGCCAGCATTTCCTCCACGATCCGGGCACGATCGAGCGCATCGTGCGCAGCATCACGCCGGCCCCCGGCCAGCGCCTCGTCGAGATCGGGCCCGGCCGAGGCGCGATCACCGCGCCCCTGCTCGCGATCACCGGCGAACTCGACGTGGTGGAGATCGACCCGGACGTCGTGCCGTTGCTGCGCCAGCGCTGCGGCCCCGGCGAACTGCGGGTTCACCTCGCCGACGCGCTCGAGTTCGACTTCGGCGCGCTGCGCGGCGACGGGCCCCGGCTGCGGCTGGTCG
Organism: Steroidobacteraceae bacterium; assembly: GCA_044226195.1. GTDB lineage: Bacteria > Pseudomonadota > Gammaproteobacteria > Steroidobacterales > Steroidobacteraceae > RPQJ01. Next base: position 61,597 of record JBGAHO010000023.1, on the reverse strand, counting down.
GCAACCTGCCGTACAACGTCTCGACGCCGCTGCTGTTCCATTTCGCGACGCAGCTCGATGCCATCGAGGACATGCACTTCATGCTGCAGCGGGAGGTGGTGACCCGCATGGCCGCTGCGCCCGGCAGCAAGGATTACGGCCGCCTGACCGTCATGCTGGCCCCCCGCGTCGCGGTCGAGCCGCTGTTCGACATCGGCACCGGCGCGTTCTCGCCGCCCCCGCAGGTGGTCTCCACCTTCTTCCGGCTGCGCCCGCTGCGCACCTGCCCGTTCCCCCTGCACGACCCCGCGGCCTACGCCCGCGTGGTCGCCGCGGCCTTCTCCCAGCGTCGCAAGACACTGCGTAACTCGTTGTCCGGGCTGCTTTCGGCCGACGCGATCGTGGCGGCCGGCGTCGACCCCGGGGCCCGTCCGGAGACCCTGGCCCCGGCCGAGTTTGCGCGCCTCGCGGAGCGCATGACGCCCGCAGGCTAGCCACGATTGGTCGGCGGGAAGCCGAACCCTATAATCCTGACAGGCACCTCTCGTGTCCTCGCAGGAGCCCGCCATGCGTGATTACCAGAAAATCCTGCTCTGCCTCGACCTGACGGACGACAGCGAGAAGATCGCCGAGCGCGCCAGGGACCTGGCGACGCGCTACGGCGCCAGCATCGCGCTGCTGCACGTGGTCGAGTACGTCCCCGTCGAACCGATGGGCGAGGCGCTGCTGCCTGCCGTGCAGATCGAGGGCGAGCTGGTCGAGCGCGCCAACAAGCGCATCGCCGAACTCGCCACCAAGCTGGGTCTCGGCGCCTCCGAGCAGCTCGTGCTCACGGGCAACATCAAGAACGAGGTCGTGCGCGTCGCGCGCGAGCGCGGCATCGACCTCATCGTGCTCGGCAGCCGCGAACGCCACGGCATGTCGATCATGTTCAATTTCACCGAGGACACCGTGCTGCACGCCGCGCCCTGCGATGTGCTCGCCGTGCGCCTCGCCAAGACGGGCTGACCGCGTCGTGCCAGGGCCGGCGGACAAGGGCATCCGGGTCGACGTGGTCGCCAGCTACGTCGAGGAGCAGTCGAGTCCGCCGGACAGCCGCTTCGTGTTCTCGTACACGATCACGATCCGCAACGAGGGCGATGCCGCGGCGCGCCTGCTCACGCGCCACTGGATCATCACCGATGCCAACGGCAAGGTGCAGGAAGTGGTCGGCGAAGGAGTGGTCGGCGAGCAGCCGCACCTGCAGCCGGGCCAGGGCTTCCGCTACTCGAGTGGCGCGATCCTCGAGACGCCCGTGGGCGCGATGCAGGGCAGCTACGGCATGGTCGCCGACGACGGCCGCCACTTCGAGGCCCCGATCGCGCCGTTCACCCTCGCGATGCCCGGCCTGCTGAACTGAGACGATGGCCGTCTACGCCGTCGGCGACGTGCAGGGCTGCGCGGCCGAACTCGACACGCTGCTCGAACGGCTCGCCTTCGACCCGGCGCGGGACCGGGTCTGGTTCGTCGGTGACCTCGTCAACCGCGGCCCGCAGTCGCTCGAGGTCCTGCGCCGCGTCGCAGCGCTCGGCGAGGCGGCCGTCACCGTGCTCGGCAACCACGACCTGCACCTGCTCGCCCTGGCACGCGGCCACGCACGGTGGCGCGACGACGACGAGGGGCTGCGTCCCATTCTCGCCGCGCCGGACGCCGAGCCGTTGCTCGACTGGCTGCAGTCGCGCCCGCTGCTGCACCACGACGAGCGCCTCGGGATCACACTGCTGCACGCGGGCCTGCCGCCGCAGTGGGACATCGCACAGGCGCGGGCCTGCGCGGCGGAGCTCGAGCGCGCGCTGCGCAGCGATCGCGGCGGCACCCTGTTCGAGCGCATGTACGGCAACCAGCCGGACCAGTGGCACGACGACCTCGAAGGCGCCGATCGCCTGCGCTTCATCACCAATGCCTTCACGCGCCTGCGCGCGTGCGACGGGGAAGGCCGGTTGCTGCTGAAGTTCAAGGGTGCGCCGGATCGCCTGCCGCCCGGCGCCTGGCCCTGGTTCCGCGTCCCAGGCCGACGGTCCGCCGGCGCGCGTATCGTCTGCGGCCACTGGTCGGCACTGGGGTATCGCGACGAAGCCGGCGTGCTCGCGCTCGACACGGGCTGCGTGTGGGGCGGCACGCTGACCGGCCAGCGCATCGACGTCGCCTCGTCGCCGGTCGCCGTGCCGAATTCCTCCGGCGCGCTGCCGATCGACGGCGACTGAGGTCAGCGGCGGCCGCGCGGAGGATCGCCGGCCGGCGGAATCGCCGACAGCACGCGCACCTTGAGGTTGACCGCGTTGATCGTCACCTGGTGGGGGACGCAGTGCAGGCTGCTGCCCTCGACCTGGAGGATGCCGAGCGGCTTGAACAACCGGTCGACGAGTTGCTCCATCAGCTCGCAGTCGCCGTCCTGCACGTCGCTGGTCGACGTGCCCTCGAACTTCACGATGCGCCAGGCGGCCGGGAACTGCGCCGCCGACGCGTCCTGCCCGTCCTTGCCGCTGGCCAGCGCCACCTGCTCGCGCTCCGCCCGCGTCTTCTGCAACTCGGCGAGCACGGCGGGCGTCGCCTCGGCCGGCAGGGCCGCGCGGATGCGCACGTGGGGCATCAATTCCGGCCCGGAGTTGAGGCAGCCGGCGGAGGTGACCTTGTAGCCCGGGCGGGCGCCCAGTTGCTTCAGCACGTACTCGAGCTTGGACTCGAGCCCGTTGCACGAGTAGTGCGTGGTGAAACCGGTGTACGTGAACGAGAGGTCGTGATCGACCCAGACGGCGCTGACCGTGCCGCCCGGCAAATCGGCCGCCGCACCGGCCGGCTGACCATTCGCGACCGAGGCTGCGAGCCCGGTCAGGGCCAGCCCGGTGTACACGGTTGAACGGATCGTGCTGCGCATGTCTGTGACCTCCGCCGCCTGAACTATACTCGGTCGGGGCGCGGCGCCCATCCCGGCGCGACGCGCGAACAGGACAGCGAGCATGGACTTCCTCGACTTCCGATCGTCCGGCCGTCGCTGGCGCGTGCACGTCGACCATGTCTTCGACCTCGCGATCGCGCTGGAGTTCGACGGCGAGCAACCGCGTTTCTTCGCCGACCGGCCGGCCCGCTCCAGTGCGCTGCAGGTCGGCGATTTTTCGGGCGAGGTGGCCCGGGGCGCGAGCTGCAACTGCCGGGTCCACACGCTGGCCCCGCACTGCCACGGCACGCACACGGAGTGCGTGGGCCACGTCACCCGCGACCGGGTGGTGCTGCACGCCCTGACTCCCGTGCCGCCGATGCTCGCGTTGCTGCTGTCCGTGGTGCCGGCCCGGCTCGGGGACAGCGGCGAAACCGGTCCGCCCACCGCCCGCCCCGACGATCCGGTCGTGACGCGCGCACTGCTGGCAGCCGCTGCCCGCGCGTGGTCCGACCTCAACGTGCACGCACTGGTGGTGCAGACCCTGCCGCACGATCCGGCGCGGGCGCACCGCGCCTATGCCGGCCCCTGCCCAGCCGCGTATTTCACGCGCGAAGCGATCGACTGGATCGTGGCGCGCGGCATCGTCTCGCTGGTCGTGGACCTGCCGAGCCTCGACCGGGCCGACGACGGCGGGCACCTGTCGGGCCACCGCGCGTACTGGGGCCTGCCCGCCGGGTCCACCGACGTCGGCGAGGCCCAGCGCGCACACGCTCTCGTTACCGAACTCGCACTCGTGCCGCCGCAGCTCGAGGACGGCCCCTACCTGCTCGACCTGCAGGTGCCGGCATTTGCCGCCGACGCGGCGCCGAGCCGACCGGTGCTCTACCGCCTCACGGAGCTGTCCGCATGATCCTCACGCGCGAGCATGCTCTGTCGCTCGACGCCAGCGACGAGATGCAGGCGTGGCGCGAGCGCTTCGTGCTGCCGCAGGACGAGCACGGCCACGAGCTGGTCTACCTGTGCGGTCACTCGCTCGGGGCGCAGCCGCTGCGGGCGGGCGACTACGTCGAGGAGATCCTGCGCGACTGGCGCGCGCTCGGCGTCGAAGGACATTTCCGGGCCCGTCACCCCTGGACGCAGTACGAGCAGTGGCTCGCGGCGCCGCTCGCGCGCCTGGCCGGTGCATTGCCGCACGAAGTCGTCGCGATGAACACGCTGACGGTGAACCTGCACCTGATGCTCGCGAGCTTCTACCGTCCCGCCGGAGCACGCACGGGCCTCCTGCTCGAGCGGAACGCGTTCCCGTCGGATCGCTACGCGGTGGACGCGCAGATCCGCTGGCACGGCCTCGATCCCGAGCGCGAGCGCATCGAGCTGGCTCCGCGCGAGGGCGAAGCGCTGCTGCGCACCGAGGACATCCTCGAGCGCCTGGCGCGCGACGGTTCGCGCATCGCGACGGTGCTGCTGCCGGGCATTCAGTACCTCACCGGACAGGCACTCGACCTGCGCGCCATCACCCGCGCGGCACGCGACGCGGGATGTGTCGTCGGCTGGGACCTCGCCCATGCCATCGGCAATGTCCCGCTCGAACTGCACGCCAGCGACGCGGACTTCGCCGTCTGGTGCCACTACAAGTACGTCAACGGCGGACCGGGAGCGATCGGCGGGGCGTTCGTGCACGAACGACACGCGCGCGACACGGGCCGGCCGCGACTCGCGGGCTGGTGGGGCAACGAGCTCGCGACCCGGTTCCGCATGGCACCGCAGTTCGAACCGTCGGTCGGCGCCGCTGGCTGGCAAGTCAGCACGCCGCCGGTGCTCGCGATGGCGCCGATCGCGGCCTCCCTCGAATGCTTCGAGCAGGCGGGACTCGCCGCCCTCAGGCGCAAGTCGATCGCGCTGACCGGCTACCTGGACGCGCTGATCCGCGCGCGACTCGGGACCGGGGTCGAGATCCTCACCCCGGCGGACCCCGCGCAACGCGGCGCGATGCTGTCGCTGCGCCTCGCGCGCACGCGTGACGCGGCCCGCGCGGCCTTCGAAGGATTGCGGCGCCGCGGCTTCGTGCCCGACTGGCGGGAGCCGGACGTGATCCGCGTGGCCCCGGTGCCGTTCTACAACCGCTACGACGACGCCTGGCGCTTCGTCGATGCGCTGCACGCGGAACTCGACCTCACGGCCTGACCCTCACTTGCGCTGCCAGCGGTCGGCCGGCTCGAGCACCTGGCGCGGGCCGGAGCCGTCGAGCCACGCGCGCGCGGCCGCATCCTGCCGCAGATAGGCATCCCAGAACGCGGTGCTGAGCGCGAGGATGGCGCGATGGTGGTTGGGATTGCGCTCGCCCTGGTCGCCGGGCAGCGGCCTGTCGGTGAATACCGAGTGCTGGGCGCCGTCGAGCACGACTTCGTACTTGCTGCCGGGCGGCAGCGCGGGAAAGACCTTCAGGCGTCCCTCGACGGTGTCGCCGATCGGTGCCTGGTCGCGGGTCCCGGTCATCAGCAGCCAGGGTATCCGCACGTCGGCGAAGGCGTCGCGCGCCGAGCCGCGTTGCGGGCTGCTGGGACTGAAGACGATCGCTGCATCGATCCTCGTATCCGTGAAACGCTGGCCGCCGTGCGCGTAACGCTGGCCGCTCACGGCCTGCGTCGTGACGCCGCCGAAGGAGTGCCCCGACATGCCGACGTGCGCGAGGTCGAAGCGACCGGCGAAGCGGCTGGCCGGCTGGCGGTTCCAGCGTTCGAGTTGATCGAGCACGGCCTTCACGTCCTCGTTGCGCAGCAGGAAGTTCCGCACGCTCGCGGCGCGCTTGAGGGCGCGCATCGCCTGCTCGCGCGACTTGCCACTCCACACCGCGCTGTCGCTGCCCGGATGCTGCAGGAATACCGCGACATAGCCGCGTGCCGCCCAGTGCCGCCCGAGGAACGCACTGCCCTCGCGTGAGCCGCCGAGCCCGTGACTGAAGAGCACGACCGGCGCCGCGTCGTCGTCGGCCGGCAGGTAGATCCTGAGCGGGATGTCGCGGTCGCGGTCCCGGTCGTGCACCGTGACGTCCACCGGCGGAGGTGGCGCGAGCGCCGGCAAGCGCAGCGGATCGTAACCCGTCGGCGGGCGTGCATCGGCAAGCGGGAGGTTGAGGGCCAGGCCCACGGCCAGCAGCGCGGCATACCAGGACTTCACGGTGTCTCCCTCGAATCGCGGGTACTTCTGTCGGGGTGCAACGCAGCAGGCGGGCTTTGGTTGATCGCGGAGCTTCCGCTCGCGGTCGCTTGCGGTATGCTCGGGCCACATGGGGAGGCGCTTCGCGACAGGGCTGTTCGGCTGGTGCTGCGCCAGGTCGGCCATCGCCGACCGGGTTGCGCAGGTCGACGGGGCACCCGACTGAACGCGTCGCACGGCATCGCGTTCTTCGACACGTCCCTGGGACTGTGCGGGGTCGCGTGGAGCGAGCGCGGTCTCACCGCCGTGCAATTGCCGGAGTCGAGTGCCGCTGCGACCCGGGCGCGACTGCGATCACGGTTTCCCGAGTACGTGCCGACCACTCCCCCGCGCGCCGTGCAGCAGGCGATCGACGGCATCCGCGAACTGCTGTCGAGTGGTCGCGCGGATCTCTCCGCGGTGACGCTCGATGAATCCGCGCTCGGCGAATTCGAGCGTCGCGTCTACGCACTCACGCGCGCGATTGCACCCGGACAGACGTCGACGTATGGCGCACTCGCCGCGGCGCTGGGCGATCCCGGCGCGGCACGCGCCGTCGGACAGGCGATGGGACATAACCCGTATCCGCTGGTGGTGCCGTGCCACCGCGTGCTCGCCGCCGACGGCGGGTGGGGCGGATTTTCCGCAGGCGACGGTGTGACGACCAAGCTGCGGCTGCTGCGCATCGAAGGCGCGGAGGCCGTCCGGCAAATGCCTTTGTTCGATTCCTGAGGCTGTTTTACATGTGGTCCGTTCGGACCAAATGTACGGCAAAACTGTGTCTCGCTTTTCCGCAAATTACCCATCCGGGTAATTGTGGTCCCGCGTCGAAGGTCTAAGCTTTCATCTCGAATGCAGTCCGCAGACTCGATGGTTTTCAGGAGCCCAAGCGCGCCCATGCCGCGTTCCGTTCAGTTCGAACGTCCGCAAGGCCTGGCGCGTTTCACGCTGACCGGCACGGTCAAGGAACCTGAAGCCCTGCGCCTCGAACATGAAGTGCTCGAGGCCCGACGCGACCACCAGTGCTGGCGCGTGCTGTTCGACCTGCGCGACGCGCAGCTCGACATGTCGATCTTCGAGGTCGACAACCTGCCGCAGCACGCCGTGCGCATCGGCATCGACCGCAGCTATCGCGTGGCCCTGCTCTACGCGCGGGACGAGCGCAAGTACCAGCACCTCGAGAACGTCGCGACCATCCACGGCCTCGACATGCGCAGCTTCACCGATGAAGCCCACGCGCTCGAGTGGCTGCAGAAGCTCTGACGGCCGCTCAGGCCCGCCGCAACTCCACGAAACTGTAGTTCCAGGCGTGCCGCTCGTCGGCGGCGTGGTCTTCGCGCGCGACTTCGCGCCACTGCGCCGGATCGAGTACCGGGAAGTAGGTGTCCGCCGGTACCTCCGCGTGCACGCGCGTCAGGTGGATCACGTTCGCCTGCGGCAGCGCGAGCCGGTAGATCTCCGCGCCACCGATGATGCAGACCTCCGGAACGTCACCGGCCAGCGCGAGCGCCCCCTCGAGCGACCCGGCGACGCTCGCGCCTGGAGCCGCGAATCCCGGCTGCCGAGTGATCACGATGTTGTGCCGCCCCGGCAGCGGACGCCCGATCGACACCCACGTCTTGCGCCCCATCACCACCGGCTTGCCGAGCGTGAGCGCCTTGAAGCGCTTGAGGTCGTTCGGCAGGTGCCACGGCAGGCCACCGTCGCGGCCGATCGCGCCGCGCTCGTCGGTGGCCACCAGTAGCGAGACCTGCGCCACGGCTCAGCGCTTCTTGCCCTTCTTCTTGTCGAGCGGCGTCACGTCGAGCATGGTGCCGCGGCACTGCGGGGCGCCGCAGCGGCACTCGTAGAGCTTCAGTTCTTCCGGGTCGTCCGTGCTTTCCCAGGTGAGCTGGTAGTCGTAGCCGAGTTCGTCGCCCGGCTGGATCGTGCGGATGGCATCGATGAACACGCGATCGTTCTCGATGATCGTCTCGCAGTTCGGGTGGCAGGTGTGGTTGATGAAGCGCGCGGCATTGCCGCCGACGCCCGCGTCGATGCAGATGTCGTCGTTCACCACGAACAGGAAGGTGTGGCCGTCGTCGTCGGCCTTGAGCTCGTAGCGGGCATCGGCCACCTCGTGCGAGATGCGCTCGCCGACGTACTCGACGATGCGCGTGCCCTTGCGGATGCGGCGCGTCGCGTAGACGCCCCGGCCGTGGATCTTCGAGCGGCGCACCTCGAACATCGGCTCGGCGGCCTTTTTCGTGGTCTTGGCGCGGCGCATGTGCGCATGGTGCGGGGTCTGCTTCGACTTCGCGGGCTTCTTCGACTTGGCGGACTTCATACGGCGATGGGGGCCTTGATGGCGGGGTGGGACTGGTAACCGACGACCGCGAAGTCCTCGAACTGGTAGTCGAAGATCGACTCGGGTCGACGCTTGATCTCGAGGCGCGGCAGCGGCAACGGCTCGCGCGACAGCTGCAGGCGGGCCTGCTCGAAGTGATTGACGTACAGGTGGCAGTCGCCGCCCGTCCAGATGAACTCGCCCACGTCGAGGTCGCACTGCTGCGCCATCATGTGGGTGAGCAGCGCGTAGCTCGCGATGTTGAACGGCACGCCGAGGAAGATGTCCGCGCTGCGCTGGTAGAGCTGGCAGGACAGCCGCCCGTTCGCCACGTAGAACTGGAACAGGGCGTGGCACGGCGTGAGGGCCATCTTCTCGAGCTCGCCCACGTTCCACGCGCTGACGAGGATGCGGCGCGAATTCGGATCGCGGCGGATGAGGTCGACGGCGCGGGCAATCTGGTCGACCACGCGACCGTCGGCCGTGCGCCACGCGCGCCACTGCACGCCGTAGACAGGCCCGAGTTCGCCCTGCGCATCCGCCCACTCGTCCCAGATCGTGACGCCGTGGTCGCGCAGGTAGCGCACGTTGGTCTCGCCGCGCAGGAACCACAGCAGTTCGTACACGATCGACTTCAGGTGCAGCTTCTTGGTGGTGACCAGCGGGAAGCCCGCCTGCAGGTCGAAGCGCATCTGCCAGCCGAACAGCGAGCGCGTGCCCGTGCCGGTCCGGTCGCCCTTCTCGGCGCCCGTGTCGAGCACGGCTCGCAGCATGTCGAGGTACTGGCGCATGTCTCAGGCCCGATAGTTGCCCGAGGCCTCGCGCCGGCGATACGCGACGACGAGCATCGCGAGGCCGGCCAGGATCATCGGCGTCGAGAGGATCTGGCCCATGGTCACCCAGCCGAACAGCAGGTAGCCGCGGTTGGCGTCGGGCACGCGCACGAACTCGATGAGGAAGCGGAATACGCCGTAGCAGACGAGGAAGAGCCCGGACGGCGCCCAGCGCGGGCGGGGCGTCGCGGTGAACCACCACAGGATCACGAACAGGAACAGCCCCTCGAGGGTCGCCTCGTAGAGCTGCGACGGATGCAGCGGCCGGCCGTTCACCACGAATGCCCAGGGCACGTCGGTCGGCTTGCCCCACAACTCCCCGTTGATGAAGTTGCCGATGCGCACCGCGCCGAACCCCACGGCCGGCAGCGGCGCGGTGAAATCGAAGACGTCGACCACGCGCCGGCCACGATGCTTCGCGAGCACGGCGAGCGCGACGATTACGCCGACGAGGCCGCCGTGGAACGACATCCCGCCGTCCCAGATGCGGAAGATGGTGAGCGGATTCGCGATGGTCTGCTCGGTGCCATAGAACAGGCACCAGCCGAGCCGCCCGCCGAGGATCACGCCCACCGAGCAGTAGAAGATCAGGTCGTCGACCTCGATCGGGGTCCAGGTCGAGCGCGGGCTCGAGGCGCGCCGGCGCGCCAGCCACCACGCCGACAGGAAGCCGACGAGGTACATGATCCCGTACCAGTGCACTTTCACTGGCCCGATCTGGAAGGCGATGGGGTCTGGGTTGGGGTAGACGAGCATGAAGGCGCGATTATAGTCCGCGCATTGCCGGCCCGTCAGGTGCCGCCGATCTGGATCGGCACGACCTCGGCGCCTTCGTCGAACAACTGCTGCCGGATCTCGTGCACGAGTCCCCAGCCGAGTGCCGCGTCCGGATCGAGCGTCGTGCGCGCCTGCATGGCGCGGAACACCTGCTGCTTGCTCTTCTTCGTGTTGGCGGCGACGACGCTCGCGCAGTTTTCCATGTCCACGCGCAGGCTCTTCACCAGCTCGACCAGCTTCGGCTCCTCGTAGCTGGCGCCCTGGGCGAAGTTCATGCTCACCGGGTGCATGAGGAAGCGCGCCTGCGGCACCGACACCCGGCGGCGACCCGCGCAATAGAGCGCCACGCCGATGGAGTCCACGCTGCCGATGTTGTGGGTGATGACCTCGGCCGGGATGCCCCTCAGGTAGTTGTAAGCCGTGAGCCCGTGGAACACCGAGCCGCCCGTGGTGGAGATCAGGAGCGTGAAGTGTTTCGTGCCCGCCGCGAGGCGCTGGTCCACGGTCCTCATCAGCGTGCCGATGCTCGACTCGTTCACCGGCGTGTAGAACTTGATCACCACGGCGTCGGTCATCGCGGGCCTCCGGCAGCGGCTAGTCGTGCACGATCCGGCAGAACAGCGACTTCAGGTAGCGCGTCTCCGGGATGGCGGGGTGCAGCGGGTGGTCCGGCGCATGGCCGCCCACCTCGAGCACCTGCGCGAAACGCGCGAGGTGGCGCGCGGACTGCTGCACGATGCCGATCAGTTCGTCGCCCCCGAGGTGGTGCGAGCAGGAACACGACACGAGGATGCCGTCGCGCGGCAGCAGCTGCATGGCGTGCTGGTTGAGCTTGCGATAGGCCGCCTGCCCCTTCGGGATGTCCTTGCGGCGCTTGATGAACGCCGGCGGGTCGATCACCACCACGTCGAACTTCTCGCCCGCCTCGCGCAGCGCCGCCAGCGCGTCGAACGCGTCGTCCCGGATCGTGCGTACCTGGGCGAGACCATTGGCCGCGGCCGTGCGCTGCAGCGTCTCGAGCGCACTGGCCGAGGAATCCACGCAGACCACGTCCGAAGCCCCCGCCTGCGCGGCGCCGAGGCCCCACGCCCCAAGGTAGCTGAACACGTCGAGTACGCGGGCGCCGCGCACGTACTTCAGCAACGCACGACGGTTGTACGCCTGGTCGTAGAACCAGCCGGTCTTCTGCCCGGTGCCGAGCGGCACCTCGAAGCGCACGCCATTCTCGACCACCTGCGCCGATTCCGCCGGCTCGCCGAACGCGGTCTCGACGTACGACGGCAGGCCCTCGAGCTCGCGGGCGCCCGAGTCGTTCTTCCAGATCAGCGTCTTCGGCCGGACGACCTTCTGCAGCGCCGCGTGGATCTCCTCCTTCATCGACTCCATGCCGGCCGTGCCGATCTGGCCGACGATCACGTCGCCGTAGCGGTCGAGCACCAGGCCCGGCAGGCCGTCGGATTCGCCGTAGACGAGGCGGTAATACGGCTCGGTGTACAGGCGCTCGCGCAGCGCCAGCGCCACCTGCAGTCGGTGCACCAGCAGCGACTTGCCGGGCGGATGCTCGGGGTCGCGGCCGAGGATGCGCGCGCAGATGAGCGCGTGCGGATTCACGTAGGCGTAGCCGAGAAAGCGGTCCTTGTCGCCGAAGACCCGCACGACCTGCCCGGGCTGGAAATTCGTGAGCGGCGTGCGGGCCGTGTCGACTTCGTTGCTGAAGATCCAGAGGTGCCCGGCCGAGATGCGGCGGTCCTCGCGGTGGCGCAGACGCAGTTCAGGCAGGGCGTCCGGGGCGGCAGCCGCCAGGGGAGAAGTGCTCATGGGTGAATCCGCCGTCGGCGCGGCGACCTTCCGTTATAGTGCCGACATTCTATCCGACCCTTCGATTCGCCATGCAGCCGAAGCGACCGAGCGCCCACCGCAACCACCTGGCCGGCGAGACCAGCCCGTACCTCCTGCAGCACGCCGACAACCCCGTGGAGTGGTATCCGTGGGGTGAAGCGGCCCTCGCGCGCGCGCGGGCCGAAAACAAGCCCATCCTGCTGTCGATCGGCTACTCCGCCTGCCACTGGTGCCACGTGATGGCACACGAGTCCTTCGAGGACCCGGTGACCGCCGAGGTGATGAACCGACTGTTCGTCAACGTGAAGGTCGACCGCGAGGAGCGCCCGGACCTGGACCGCATCTACCAGACCGCGCACCAGGTGCTGAACCAGGGCGGCGGCGGCTGGCCGCTCACGGTGTTCCTGTCGCCGCACACGCACCGGCCGTTCTTCACCGGCACCTATTTCCCGAACGAACCGCGCCACGGCATGCCGCCCTTCAAGCTGGTGGTCGAGCGCGTGTCGGAGTTCTATCGCACGCGCGAGGCCGACCTCGCGGATCACGGCGAGAAGCTGGTCACGGTGCTCGGCGACCTGCTGCCGCCACCCGACCGCGGCGCCGAGCCGCTTGCTCGCGACGTGCTGCAGTCGGCGCGCGAGACCCTGCAGCGTGAATTCGATGGCCGCTTCGGCGGCTTTGGCCAGGCGCCGAAGTTCCCGCACCCGATGAACCTGGAGTTCCTGCTGCGCACCTGGCGGGCCTCGGCGAACCAGGATGAGCCCGACCTGCATGCGCTCTTCATGGCCACGCTGACGCTGACGCGCATGGCCGAGGGCGGCCTCTACGACCAGCTGGGCGGCGGCTTCTGCCGCTACTCGGTGGACCCGTACTGGATGATCCCGCACTTCGAGAAGATGCTGTACGACAACGGCCAGTTGCTCGCGGTGTCGGCGCAGGCCGCGGTCGCGACCGGCGACGCCCTCTACCGGCGCGTCACGGCCGAGACGGCGGACTGGATGCTGCGCGAGATGGAAAGCCCGGCGGGCGGCTTCTACTCGACGCTCGATGCCGACTCGGAGGGTCACGAGGGCCGGTTCTACGTGTGGGAGCCGGCCGAGGTGCAGAACCTGCTGACGCCGGAGGAGTACGCCGTGCTCGCCGCGCGCTTCGGCCTCGACCGCGGCGCGAACTTCGAGGGCAAGTGGCACCTGCACTGCTACCAGTCCATGGCCGAAGTCGCAGCGACGCTCGGGCTCGGCGAGGACGCGGCCACCGAGCTGCTCGATGCAGCGCGCGCGAAACTGCTCGACTATCGCAACGGCCGCGTCTGGCCGGGCCGCGACGAGAAGATCCTCACCAGCTGGAACGGTCTCGCGATCGCCGGCCTCGCGGCCGCGGCGCGTACGCTCGACGTCCCCGGCTACGCCGATGCCGCGACGCGTGCGATGCGCTTCCTGCGCGAGCACGCCTGGTATCGCGACCGGCTGTTCGCGGTGCACAAGGACGGCCGCACGCGCTTCCCGGCCTACCTCGACGACCACGCCTTCCTCGCCTGGGGACTCACCGAGCTGGTGCAGGCGCGCTGGGACGGTGCGGCACTGGCGTGGGCGATCGAACTGGCCGAGACCCTGCTCGCGCGCTTCGCCGATGAGTCGGCCGGCGGCTTTTACTTCACCGCGGACGACCACGAGCAGTTGATCCTGCGACCGAAGACCTTCAGCGACGACGCGACGCCGGCCGGCAACGGCGTCGCCGCGCGCCTGCTGGTGCGGCTGGGTTACCTGCTCGCCGAACCCCGCTACCTCGCTGCGGCCGAGAAGACGCTGCGTGCGGCGGCCAAGGTCGTCGAGCGGTATCCGCACGGCCACACCAGCCTGCTGATGGCGCTGGACGAGTACACGTCCCCGCCGACGATCGTCGTGCTGCGCGGCCCGCAGGACGACGTGGACTCGTGGCGCCGCGAACTGGACAAGTACTACGACCCGCGCCGGCTGGTGCTCGCCATCCCCTCGGACGCGTCAGGCTTGCCCGCCGGGCTCGCCGACAAGAAGGCGCCGGTGAGCGGCACGGCCGCCTATGTGTGTCGCGGCACGACCTGTTCAGCGCCGCTGGCGACGCTGGGCGATCTGATCCGGGAATTGAAGGCAAACTGATTCGGCCGTGACGATTCAGCAGGGCTCGATCCCGCAACAGCGGCTGGCCCGGCTGCGCAGCGGGCGAGACAGCGGATGATCGGCGACGACTGATGTCGGCCCACTGCTACTGGAACATTCCCGTTGGGTCGTCGCCGGATGCGATGGACCCGCGGAAGCGGACGTTCGTTTAGGCGTACTATCGGCCATGAACGGATGGTCGCCGAAGTCTCGGATGATAAGTCGAAACCAGATTTGGGCTGATCGCATCAGTGGCATGGAGACGAGTCGCCACGCATGACGAACACTAACGAGAAACCGCGCCGCAAGCGCAGCAAACCTCTGAAGACGGGCGATGTGTTCAGTTTTCCGGCGCCTGACGGTCGGTATGGGATCGGCCAAATAGCGCGAAGTGGGACCGTCATGTGGGTCGTCATCTTTCGCGATCTGTTTGCTGAACTCCCGACAGCCGACGATTTGCACGAACGCGACATGCTCCTTTCGGCATGGACGACCGACGCGCTCTTTCTCCACGAAAGATGGAAGGTTTTCGGCAACTACCCGGTTGCAGAGGATCAAATTCCTCGTCCAAGTTACGTCGTTCAGCAGAACGGCCAGTTCTTCGTCGAGTCTTTTGACGGAAGCGAGCTCCGTCCCGCAACGCAGAACGACTTGGATCGTTTGAAGTACAGATTCAGCGTCGGCCCGATCAGGCTGCAGGACGCCCTGCTCGCGCACCATGGGTTCGGCGATTGGAAGCCACACTACGACGAAGTCAAAGCTGGAACGGCGTGGCAGTGGACCCCGACTTGATTCGAATACGCCTTGTGGCGACCGTCTCGATTGGGTCGGTTGCGGGCTTCGGTGGTCCGCTTTCGGGAAGGGTAATAGGGGAGTCAAAATGACCGACGCACTTGTTGATGTCGTGAGGCGTGCGGCAAGCGCTGAAGACGTGGCAGCGCTCCGGCGGCTCATCAGCGAGCACGGCGGCGCGGCGATTCGAGCCGACGAGGACCCGGCAGAGCTGACCGCGCTGCACTTGTCTGCCGCGTCTGGCAACTTGGAGGCCGTGGAACTGCTGCTCGCCCCGCCGGTTGGGGCCGATCCTCGGGCCGCTCGCGCCAACAACTTTACGCCGCTGCACGCTGCCGCCATGCATGGCCACGCGCCCGTATGCGAGGCCTTGCTCACCGCGGGTGCCGAGGTCAACGTGCAGACCGACCCACAAGGTTACGCGCCGCTGCATAGCGCAGCGTTCGCCGGGCATCTCGAGGCCATTCGCGTGTTGCTCGCCCACGGCGCCAATCGAACCCTGGTCAACTACCGGGGGGAGCGTGTGGAAGACACCGCTCGCCGTACAGGGCAGAGTGACGCGGCGAACCTTCTGAAGGCGTAATGCGTCGGCCTGGTGCTATAGGAACCCGGGACGGACTTGTTGATTCAGAGGTGCGACGTTGACGCAGGTTTCCCAGCATCAGGAGGGCGCGGGCGGCAGGTCTGCTTGGTGTCGCTTGTCCCCGTAGAGGGTCTGCTTTCAGCTTCGAGTCGGTTCGCGGCCGTCCGCGGGCAACGATCTACCTGGGATCCGCAGAGGACGCGATTCGGGCGGGCGCGGGCAGCTGCGAGAGGTACGCCGCCAGCGCACGCTTGTCGTCCTCCGTGAGAGTCTTCAGGATCGGCGGCATCGCCGGGTTCGAATTGCCGCGTTGACCGTTGAGGATGAGGTCGAGCTCGCGCAGCAGGTAGCTGTAGTGCTGCGATGCGAGCATCGGATAGAAGAGTTCCGGGCGACCCTGCCCCTGCTCGCCATGGCACGTTGCACAATTTGCCGCGTACAGGGTCCCGCCGCGCGAAACCAGTTCCGGCGGGCCATGCGCGATGGGGCCCGTGACCGGCAGGGACTGCAGATAGGCCGCGACATCGGCGAAGTCCTGCAGCGTCAGGCCGGAATCGAGCATGTAGTCCGCCATCTGCGGGTTGGAACGCAGGCCGCTGCGGATGTCCATCAGCTGCTTGATCAGCACCGAGGCGTGCTGCCCGGACAGCCGCGGGATATCGAACTTGGGACGCCCCGAGGCATCGCTGCGGTGGCAGCTCTGGCATTCCGCGTACACGACCTTGCCGCGCTCGCGGTCGCCCGACAGAGCCAGCGTGGCCTTGAGGTCGCCCTCCGTCGGCAACAGGACGGTGACCTGGGCGACAGTCGTGCCGGCCGAGCCGGCCAGCACGATCGCGAGCAACATGGGCGCCAGACGCCGCCGCGCTGACGCAAATTCGATTCTCATCGTTGCCCCCGTCACTTGTCTGTTGTCCTGCGTCGGCGCAGGTCTTCACTGCCTTATACACCGCAAGCGACCGGGCTGAGAACAGGCCGCCGGGACGCCGGCAGTCCGTCTCTCTGCCCCGCGACTTGTCGGACGCCGCCGTTCGAGCGCAGTCGCGAGGCGGCATCCCATTTTCCGACCAGCCGCTGGCACCTTCGCCTCGCGGCCGCTCGAACAAGGCTCGCCGGAAAACAGGGGACACTCACGCATGCTCACGGCCGCAGAAAAAAAATGCGTGAGTGTCCCCTGTTTTCCGATGCGCGGACGACCATGAGCGGGGCAGAGAGACGGACTGCCGGCGCGACGGCACCCGCCCCACATCTCCCAACACGCGCCGTCACTGGCCGGACAGCCGCGCCCGAAGCGTCCGCAGCAGCGCTCCATCCGTGGCCGCAGCGAACCTTGGCGCCGCGGCCCAGTCGTAGCCCCACGGATGCACGGTCCGCAGCGCTTCCGGCTCGTCCACGTACCTCGGGAACACGTGCGCGTGCAGCGCCGGCTCGACGTTGCCGAACAGCGCGTAGTTGATGCGCAGCGCGCCGGTCACCTCGAACGCGGCCTGCCCGAGCCGGGCGAGGTCCGCGAGGAAGGCTGCCTGCCCTTGCGGCGACAGTGCATTGAGGTGCGGCACCACGGGATCGGGCAGCAGCAGGCAGTAGCCGCGCAGCACCTGCGGATCGCCCATCACGGCCCAGCCCGTGGGCATCCGGCAAATCAAGGTCGGATCGGTGCCCGCGCGACAGGCGGCCACGCGGCGATGGATGGCGGTGTCGTTCATTTGCGGAAGATGAAGTACACGGCGCCAAGCATGCAGAGCCCGGCCCAGAGATAGTCCAGCTTGAGCGGCTGGCGCATGTAGAAGATCACGAACGGCACGAAGACCGTGAGCGTGATCACTTCCTGCAGGATCTTCAGCTGCGGGAGGCTTAGCGCGGTGTAGCCGATACGGTTGGCCGGCACCTGCAGCATGTACTCGAAGAACGCGATGCCCCAGCTGACGAACGCGGCGATGTACCAGGGCGAACCGCTCAGGTTCTTCAGGTGCGCATACCACGCGAGCGTCATGAAGACGTTCGAGGCGAGCAGCAGCAGCACGGTGATCGGCAGCGCCTGCATCGTCACCTCTCCTGCGCGAACCGGCCCGGCAACCGCACGCCGAGGGCCCTGAGTGCATCGCGCGTGGCACGGGCCTCGGATCCCTGATGGATCGCGTGCCAGCCGCACGCCCGCGCTCCGGCGACGTTCTGCGGCAGGTCGTCGATGAAGACCGTCGCCGCCGGGTCGAGGTCGAACAGCGCCTCGGTCTTGCGGTAGATCTCGGTGCTCGGCTTGATCGCGCCCACGCGGTACGACGCAACCGCCCCGTGCACCAGCCGGTCAATGCCGTACTGCGCGTCGAGGTGGGCCCAGTGCAGGTCGCCGACGTTCGACAGCAGGTAGACGCGATAATCGTCCATCAGCCCCGTGGCGAGATCGAACATCTCGTCCCAGCGCTCGAACATCCCGAGCCAGCGCGAGTGCAGGTCCGCGGCGTCCAGCGGACGGGGCGCCATCGCGGCAATGCGCCCGAGCAGTTCGTGGCCGGTGATCTCGCCGCGCTCGTGGCCCTCGAGGTCCAC
This sequence comes from Steroidobacteraceae bacterium, assembly GCA_044226195.1. Taxonomy (GTDB): domain Bacteria; phylum Pseudomonadota; class Gammaproteobacteria; order Steroidobacterales; family Steroidobacteraceae; genus RPQJ01. The sequence goes on along the minus strand of JBGAHO010000023.1, from coordinate 43,674 downwards.
GTTCGCGAGCCACGCGGGCAGGTTGGTCATGTCGATGCCGGCGTCGCCGAGGTAGCGGATGAACGGCTGGTAGTGCAGGCGGACGAGCACGCCGCCGACGTCGAACACGATGTTGCGGATCACGCGATCACGACCTCCGGTTCACGCAGGCCGCCAGCCTAGCGTGGCGAGCAGCACGAGGAAACCCAGCACGTACGCCAGGCCCACGTGCCAGCCGCCCTTGAGCCACGGGCCGACGGCGCGTGCCTCGGGGAACAGGTTGGTGATCGCGACCCCGGCCGACGAACCGAACCACAGCATCGAGCCGCCGAAGCCGACCGCGTAGGCGAGCACGCCCCAGTCGTAACCGCCCTGCTCCAGCGCGAGCTTGGTGAGCGGGATGTTGTCGAACACCGCCGAGACGAAGCCGAGGCCGAACGCCGTCTGCCAGGAAGCCGGCGGCAGGCGCTCCACGGGCATCAGCGACGCGGCCAGCACGAGGCACAGCAGGAAGACCGTGCCCTTGAGCGTCGACGGCAGCACCGACCAGTCCGGGCGACGCCAGGTCGCCCCGACCAGCAACGCCACCCACACCGCCACGCCGATGAACGGGAAGCGCGCCGACTGCTCCGGGAAACGCAGGTTCGTGAGCACGTTGACGCCGACTGCGGCGAGCAGGATGAAGGCCACCACGCCGACGCGCGGCCAGTCGACAGGCGCTCGCTCCTCGTCCTGGCGCTGGATCGGCGAATACGCCTGCTGCTGACGGGCCGCGATCACGCCGCAGACGACCAGCGCCACGCCGGCCGCAACGTACGCGTGCAGCACGGCCACCGGGCTCACGCCGTCGATCCACATCATCGTCGTGGTCGTGTCGCCGACGACGCTGCCCGAGCCGCCGGCATTGGAGGCGGCGACGATCGCGGCGACGTAGCCGACGTGCAGCCTGTGGTGGAACACCGTGGCCGCCACGGTGCCGCCGATGAGCGCCGCGGCAATGTTGTCGAGGAAACTCGACAGCACGAACACCAGCACCAGCAGCACGAAGCCGCCCTTCCAGTCGTCGGGCAGCAGGCGCGGCAGGTGCCCCGGCACGTGGCTCTGCTCGAAGTGCCGCGACAGCAGCGCGAAGCCCATCAGCAGCGCGAACAGGTTCGCGACGACGACCCACTCCGCCGCGAGGTGCGCGACGAGCCCGCCGATTCCCGGCTGGCCGTGGAAGCCTGGCCCGACCAGCTTGTAGAGCACGATTACCGTGAGACCGGCGGCCGCGACTTCCAGCGTCCGCGCGTGGAACAGGGCAACGCCGGCGAGGGTCGCGCCGAAGAGCAGGAACTCCAGCGGGATGCCGAACAAGTCCGGGGCGGTCACGACCGCGCCCGCCTCAACGTTCGCCGGGCGCGAGCTTGACCAGTTCGACGGGCTGCCCGGCGGCGCGCCGCAGGCGCAGCACGAAGTTGAACTTGTCGACGTTCGTGCAGTGCGTGAAATCCGGCTCCGGCGCCCAGTCGCACGCCGGGTCGAAGAACTTCTGCGCGGCGGGCGCATCCCTCAGGGCCGCGCGCACGGACTCGGACGACGGCGCCGGCTCGCCCCGCAGCATCGCCCCGAGGTGCGTGGCGTAGAGATCGTCCTCGGCGCAGCGTTCGCGCGCCTCGTGGCCCATGCGCACCAGCGTGACCTGCGCCGGCTTGCGGTCGAGCAGGTAGCGGCACACCGCCGAGAGGTTGTTGAAGCCGCCGGTGAGCACCTCGTCGGCCTGGGTGGCGTTCACGAGGCCTTGCGTGCCCGCGTGGGTCGTGTGCACCACGACCCGGCCGCGCAGGTCGGCGGCGAGCAGGTCGCTTGGCGAGTTGCCGGCATCGAATCCCGGCAGGCGCCGTGCGTGCCGCTCGCCCACGAGGAAGGCGCCGGGCAGGCGCTTGCGCATGGCGAGCGCTTCCTCGATCTCGCCCACCGGTAACACGCGGGTCGCCCCGCCGGCGAACGCGTGCGGCGCAACCGAAAAGGCGCGGAACACGTCGATGACGACGGCGATGCCGCGCGCCTGCTTCGCTCCTGCGACATGGTCGACGACGTCAATCTGCATGGCGACTCCGCGCATGACGGTTGAACGGGACGATCTTCGCCCGCGGGATGAAATTGAAGTCGCTCGCCGTGGCCGCGGTGTAGGCGCCCATCATGCGGCCGACCAGCAAGTCGCCGATCTGCAGTTCCGGCAACGGGATGTCCTCGCGGATCACGTCGATGCTGTCACAGGTCGGCCCCGCGAGCACGCAAGGGTGCTCCTCGCCGCTGCGGCCGAGGCATTCGATCGGGTACTGGATGTGGTCGTACAGCTGTCCGCTGTAGCTGCCGTACAGGCCGTCGTCGAGGTAGTACCACCAGCGGCCCTCGCGCTGCGCCCGGCCGACGACACTCGCGACGGCCGTGCCGGACGGCCCCGCGATGAAGCGCCCCGGCTCGGCGAGGATCCGCACCTTGCGCGGCAGCTTCTTGAGCGCCTGGCGGATCGGTCGGCAGAACTGGCCGATCGGGGTCGTCTCGCCGTGGTACGGAATCGGGAAGCCGCCGCCGATGTCGAGCAGGTCAAGGTCCGCGACGCCGCTCTCGGTCGACTGCTGGATGATCTCGCGGCAGACCGCGATGGCCTCGACGTACTTCGACGCGTTGGCCACCTGCGAGCCGACGTGGAAGGACAGGCCCCGCACGCGCACGCCGAGCGAGCGCGCCAGCTCGAGCATGCCCGGCACCGCTCCCGGCTCGCAGCCGAACTTGCGCGAGAGGTCGACGATCGCCGACGGGTCGCGGAACGACAGCCGGATCATGAGTTCCGCCTGCTTGCGGTGGCGGCGGAACTTGCGCAGCTCGTCCGGGTTGTCGACGACGAACACCTTGATGCCGAAGCGCAGCGCCGCCCGGATATCGCGGTCCTGCTTGATCGGGTGCGTGTGGATGCAGCGCTCGGGATCGATGCCCTCGCCGCGCACCAGCTTGATCTCGCCGGTGGTGGCGACGTCGAACGACGCGCCGAGGTCGCGCAGCTCGGCGACCACGGCCGGGTGCGGCAGCGGCTTCAGCGCATAACACAGCGTCACGCCGGGCAGCGCTTCGTGCAGCGCGCGGTACTGCCGACGGATGGTCTCGCAGTCGATCAGCAGCAGCGGCGAGCCGTGGCGGGCCACCTGGGCACGGATGTCCGGGGCCTTGGGCATGGTCGAATCCCTTCTGGCGGTCAGCGGAGGAGTTCGTCGCCTAGCTCGGCGCGCAAGGCGGCGATGTCGGGATCGCCGGAGACGACGTTCTCGGCCGAGGCGGCGCGGCGCAGGCGATCGCGCACGGCGTCCCACTGCTCGCCGGCCGGCACCTCTTCGACGAGGATCTCGCATGCGCCGGACTTGTCGAGCGTGCGCAGATTGACGTACAGCTCGCGGGCATAGACGTCCGCGCGTCGTCCGGCGTTGATCCAGGTCATGAAGCGGTTGGCGACCCGCGGCGGACGGCAGGCCAGCACGGCAACCTTCTCGTGGTTCTCGGTGAGCTGGCGCACGACTTCCTCGAGCGTCTTGCTGGTGACGATGCTGAGCGGCGTCGCGGGCGCGTAGTGCTTCTTGTCGCTGCCCGGCACGCGCGGGGCGAAGGCATCGGGACCGGCCTGCGTCTCGGGCACGACCGCGCGCAGCTGCGTGAGCGTGACGAGGCCCGGGCGCAGGATGCGCGGCACCGCATCGACGCAGGAGACGATGGTCGACTCGAGACCGACCTTGCAGTCCCCGCCGTCGAGGACGATGCGCAGGTCGTCGCCGAACTCGTCACGCACGTGCTCGGCCCGGGTCGGGCTGATGCGTCCATAGCGGTTCGCCGACGGTGCCGCGATGCCGCCGCCGAACGCACGCAGCAGTTGCTGGGCGACGGGGTGACCGGGCACGCGGATGGCGATGGTGTCCTGCCCGCCGGTGATGGCGAGATCGACCGCCGGCGCCCGCCGCAGCACCAGCGTGAGCGGCCCCGGCCAGAACTTTTCGGCGAAGGCCTCGGCGGACTTCGGCACGTCGAGCGCCCAGCGCTCGAGCGCGCGCGGATGCTCGATGTGCACGATCAGCGGATGCGTCGCCGGCCGGCCCTTGAGCTCGAATACCTTGCGGACAGCCTCGGGATTCGACGCATCGGCCCCGAGGCCGTAGACCGTTTCGGTCGGGAACGCGACGACCTCGCCTTCGCGCAGCGCTTCGACCGCCTGGTCGATTTCTTCCTGGGGGAGACGGGCCGTGACCATCCGCGAATTCTAGCGGCAATTGTCCGGGGCCGCTCGCGCGGCCCCGAAAACCAGACACCGGGCGCACTTGGCGCCCGCCGGGTTGCAGCGACGCGCGCCGCCGGTCAATCGATGGCGCGGCTGACCCAGCCGGTCTCGGTGCGGCGCAGTTCGCGCGTGGGCCAGTACTGCGTGTCGAGCTTCAGCGTCGTGACGTCGACCGTGCCGTTCCAGGTGACGGTCTTCAGCCGCAGCGACGAGCGGTCGGGACGGCCGTGGACCGCCGCGATGAAGGCATCGAGGTCCGGCGTCGGCTTGCCGTCGACCTCGACGATGCGGCGGCCGGCGAACAGCTGGTAGCGCGTGGCCGGCGACCCGTAGGCGAAATAGGCGACGAACACGCCCTCGGGCGGGATGCCGCGCTGGATCGACATCGCGCGATGCGGCGCATGCAGGACCGCGCCGGCCCACAGCAGGAGGCGGTCGATGTCGCGCCCGCCGAGCGCCGCCGTCTCGACCTCGAGGGTCTGCTCCCGGCCGTCACGCAGCACGATCAGCGTGACGCGCGGCTTCTGCGAGGCCAGTTCGACCTCGCGGAACCGGTTGAGCGTGACGCCGTCCACGGCGAGCAGCAGGTCGCCTTCCTGCAGCACGCGGGCAGCGGCCGAGCCGGCCACCGTGCGCGCCACGGAAAGCACCTGCCGATGCGCGGGATTGCGTGCCTCGAGCCGCGCCACCCAGGCATCGGGCAGTCCGCGGCGGCGGCCGGCCGAGATCGGCATGGCCTCGAATTCCGTCTCGAGCGAATAGAGCGGCTGCGCGGCGCGCGCGGCGGCAGCGGCCTCGAGCGCGAACTCGATGGGCATGCCGCGCGAGACCTGCAGCGAGTCGCGCGCGCTCTCCGTGGCAAAACTCGACCACAAGGCGCGCACGCGGCCGTCCTTGCCGACGATGACACCGTCGAAGTCGTTGGGCGGGTTCACCAGCGCGACGATCTCGAGGTTCGCATCGCGGAACTGCAGCGTGCGGGACAACGGGAAGTTCACGTCGTCCACGGTCGACACCGTGGTGGCCAGCGAGCGCAGGCGCGCGTCGCCGCCGAGCCCGACCACGGTGACCGGCTCGCCCGCCGCCAGCTCGCGCGTGTCGAACTTCGGCGCCCGGATGGGGGTACCGTCGAGCAGCTTCGGATCGAAGGAGACGATCGCGACGTTGTGCAGCGGATGGATGTACTCCACCCGGCCCGGGATCTCGATCGAGCCCGCGAACGTGAGGCGCACGTCGCCGGGCGCCACCGGCACGGTGTTGCGATCGACCACCACGAGCCCGCGCTCGGCGTCGATCAGCAGGCCCGTGCCGTGGTAGTTGCGTTCGGTGATGCCGGCCACCGACATCGGCATGTCGAAGGTCACGTGCACCAGCGACGGCGCGATCGCATCGGCCCGCGCATCGCCGGTCTTCGCGAACGTCGTGCGGGCGGGCGGCGTGGGCGTGGCCGCCGGCGGCGGTGGCAGGTCCGTGCACGGCCACAGGCCCGTGGCGTCGTCCCGCCGGCAATGCCGCGCGGGGAACCACGAGCGATCCATGCGCATGACGCGCGTGTCGGATCCCTTCGGGTCGTCGAGCGTGGTGAAACGCACGGCTGCGCGACCGCCGTCGGGGAGCTTCGCGACGATCTGCTCGAAGGCCGCGAGATCGGCGACGGGCTGGCCGTTGAAGCTCGAAATCACGGCACCCCGCGGCACGCCGGCCGCGCCGAGCACGTACCCCGGGTTGGCGACGAACACGCCGCGCACGGGCGTGTTGAAGTGCCGCGCCATCTGGTACGAGAGCGTGTGCACGACGGCGTCGCCGAATTCGAGGTACTCCGCCGGCGTGATCGAGTGCAGGTCCTGCACCGGCAGGCGCTGCACCAGCCGCTCGCCGCCCCGCTCCACCTCGATCTCCACCGTCTGCCCGACCGAGGCGTCGAGCACCTCGTCGAGCGGCAGGAAGGTCGTCACGAGCCTGCCGTTGACTCGCGTGAGGATGTCGCCCGGCTGCAGCTTGCCGTCGGTCGTGGAGCCCGGCTGCACCTCACGCACCACGAGCATGCCGGTCTGCGTCGGGAAGGCCTCGCGCGCCGCCTGCTCCGTCTCCGCCGGCAGCCCGAGGCGGATCAGTTCGTCGTACGGCGTGTAGGCGAGGACGGTCTGCAGCGTGCCGCGCGTCACCGGCTGGCCGGCCTGGATCAGCTTCAGCGCCCGCTGCACGCGATCGAGCGGCAGGTAGAAGCTCGACTGCGCGCCGGTGCTGCCGCCCGCGTTGAGCGCGACCACGCGACCGCGGATGTCGATCACCGGCGAGCCGGACGAACCGCCCGAGGTGCCCGAAGCCGCCTGGATGTAGAACGTGTTGAAGTCGTTGAACTTGCCGATGCCGTACTCGGGCGCCTCGCGGTCGAGGCGGGCGAGCGTGCCGGCGAGGATCGACAGCTGTTCGCCGGCGTCGTTGCCGACGACGCGGATCTCGGTGCCGACCCGGGCGCCTTCCGGGTACAGCGGCAAGGCCGCCGGGTGCGTGTACTTGAGCTTGGCCGGGTCGTAGCGATAGAGGCCGAAGTCGTGCACGGGGTCGCGATAGACCGCGTGCAGCTCGACTTCCTCGCGGCTCTGGAACACCGCGGTCGCGACCACCGGTCCCGGCGTCACGACGTGGCGATTGGTGAGGATGAGGCCGCGCTCGGCATCGACCACGAAGCCCGTGGCCTGGCTCGACTGGTTCCACTCGGTGTCGAAGGCGCGCGTCTGGTCGATCTCGATCGTGACGACCGACATCGCGATGCGTTCGAGCGTCTGGTCCCAGGCCGGATTCTCGGCAGCGACGGCCGGCCCGGCCACCCAGGCGCCGGCGAGCAGTGCGAGGACGCCGAGCCCGCGGGCGAGGCGCTTCACAGGTCGCGACCGAAGGCCGCGCGGAACTCGGCGCGGAACTCGTCGAACTGGAAGCGGTGGTTCTGCGTACCGGCGTGCGCGATCTTGAGCGCACCCATCAGCGAAGCGATGCGGCCCGTGGTCTCCCAGTCGAGCCGGTGCATCAGCCCGTAGATGAGGCCGGCGCGGTAGGCATCGCCGCAGCCGGTCGGGTCGGTCACGGTCCGCGGGCGCGCCACCGGGACGACGATCTCGCGGCCATCGGCGTAGATCGTGCTGCCCTGCGCACCGCGCGTCACGATCAGCGCCTTCACCTTGCGCGCGATGTCGGCGAGCGTGAGCCCCGTGCGCTCGCTGAGGAGCTGGCCCTCGTAATCGTTGACGGCCACCCACGTCGCCTTGGCGATGAAGGACAGCAGGTCCGCGCCGTCGAACATCGGCAGGCCCTGGCCCGGGTCGAAGATCCAGGGGATGCCCGCGGCGGCAAACTGCGCCGCGTGCTCGATCATGCCGTCGCGACCGTCCGGGGCGACGACGCCGAGCGTGACGCCGCCATCGCCGGGCACGCGGTTGACGTGCGAGCGCCCCATGGCGCCCGGGTGGAACGCGGTGATCTGGTTGTCGTCGAGGTCGGTGGTGATGAAGGCCTGCGCGGTGAACTCGTCCTCGAGCACCTTCACGTGCGCGAGCGAGATCCCGGCGATGCCCGCCCAGCGCTGGTAGGGCCCGAAGTCGTGGCCGACCGTGGCCATCGGCGCGCCCTGCCCGCCGAGCAGGCCGAGGTTGTAGGCGATGTTGCCCGCGCAGCCGCCGAAGTTGCGCTTCATGCTCGGCACCAGGAAGGCCACGTTCAGCATGTGGATCTTGTCGGGCAGGATGTGGTCCCGGAACCGGCCCGGGAACACCATGACCGTGTCGTAGGCGACGGATCCACAGATGAGTGCGCTCATGCAGCCTTCCAGGTGAGGTCGAGTTGCTTCGCGGCCCGCACGTCGTCGAGACGGCGCACGGGCAGCGTCCACGGGGCCCCCTTGAGTTTATCCGGCGTCGTGCGGGCCTCCTCGCGGATCGCCACCATCGCGGCGACGAACCGGTCGAGGTCTTCCTTCGCCTCGGTCTCGGTCGGCTCGATGAGCAGGCACTCGGGCACCAGCAACGGGAAATACGTCGTCGGGGCGTGGAAGCCATAGTCCAGCAGTCGCTTGGCAAAGTCCATCGCGCTGGTGCCGAAATCACGGGCCTCGTGCCGCAACGTGACGATGAACTCGTGGCCGGCGCGCCGCTCCGGGTAGGCCAGTTCGAACCCGGCCTCCTTCAGCTTCACCATCAGGTAGTTGGCGTTGAGCGCGGCGAATTCCGACACGCGCTGCATGCCCTCCCGGCCGAGCATGCGCATGTAGACATAAGCCCGCAGCAGCACGCCGGTGTTGCCCATGAAATTCGAGAGGCGGCCGATGGTGTGCGGCAGGTCCTGCTCGTCGAGCCAGCGGTACGCGTCGCCATCGCGGCCCACGACCGGCACCGGCATGAACGGCAGCAGGCGCTCGCCCACGCCGACCGCGCCCGAGCCCGGGCCGCCGCCGCCATGCGGCGTCGAGAAGGTCTTGTGCAGGTTCATGTGGATGACGTCGAAACCCATGTCGCCGGGGCGCACCTTGCCGAGGATGGCGTTGAGGTTCGCACCGTCGTAGTACAGCAGGCCGCCCGCGTCGTGGACGATCCGCCGCACCTCGCCGATGCGCCGCTCGAACACGCCGAGGGTCGACGGGTTGGTGAGCATGATGCCCGCCGTGTGCGGACCGACCGCGGCCTTGAGTGCGTCGAGGTCGATGTCGCCGCTGGCCAGTGACGGAATCTCGCGCACCGTGCAGCCGCACATCGTGGCCGTGGCCGGATTGGTGCCGTGCGCGGCATCGGGCACGATGATCTCGTTGCGGGCGAAGTCGCCGCGCGACTTGTGGTAGGCCCGGATCATCGCGACGCCCGCGAACTCGCCCTGCGCGCCCGCCATCGGCGTGAGCGACACGCCGCGCATGCCGGTCACTTCCTTCAGCATTTCCTGCAGCTCGAACAGGATCTGCAGGACGCCCTGCCCCGTCGACACCGGCGCCAGCGGATGGCGGCCGAGCAATTCGGGCAGCATCGCGTACTGATGGCAGGCCTTGGGGTTGTACTTCATCGTGCACGACCCCAGCGGGTAGAAGTGCGTATCGATGGAGAAGTTCAGCTGCGAGAGCCGCGTGTAATGGCGCACCGCCTGCAGCTCGGATACCTGCGGCAGCAATGGCGGGGTGGCCCGACGCAGCTCGGTCGGCACCGCAGCCTCGACGGGCTCCTGCGGGTACTGCGCGTCGGCACTGCGGCCGGCGGCGGATTGCTCGAAGATCAGTCGTTCAGTCATGACCTTGTCCTTGCCTCAGGCGGCCGCCGCGTTCGTCATCACGTCGGCGAGCGCGCTGGCGTAGGTTTCGATGTCGGCACGCGTGCGCGTCTCGGTGGCGCACACCAGCAGCGCGTTCCCGAGCGACGGGTAATGCGCCGAGACGTCGCAACCGCCCACGATGCCGCGCGCGGCGAGCGCCTCGAGCACCGGGGCGACCGGGCGGTCGAGCAGCAGTAACGCTTCGTGGAAGCGCGGGCGGTCGAAGGCTAGACGGACGCCCTTCACCCGCGTCAGGGCATCCACCAGCTGCTGCGTGCGCTGCATGCTGGTGGCGGCCACCTGCGCCAGGCCGTGCGGCCCGAGCAGCGACAGGTAGATCGTCGCCGCCGTCACCAGCAGGCCCTGGTTGGTGCAGATGTTCGAGGTCGCCTTGCTGCGGCGGATGTGCTGCTCGCGCGCCTGCAGGGTGAGCGTGAAGCCCGGCTTGCCGTCGAGGTCGACGGTGCGGCCGATGATGCGGCCCGGCATCTGCCGCACGTGCTCGGTCTTGGTCGCCATGAAGCCGAAGTACGGGCCACCCGAGGAGAGCGGCACGCCGAGCGGCTGGCCGTCGCCGCAGGCGATGTCGGCGCCCTTGGCGCCCCACTGCCCCGGCGGCTTCAGCACCGCGAGCGACGTCGGGTTCACGACGCCGATCGCGAGCGCGCCGTTGGCATGCGCCCAGTTCGTCACGGCATCGACGTCCTCGAGCGTGCCGAAGAAATTCGGCTGCTGGATGACCACGGCCGTGATGTCCTGGCCGGCGTACTTGTCGAGCTCGCCGACGATCGTCTGGCCGCCCTTCTGGTCGTACGGCACCAGCTCGAACGCGAGGTTCTGGTTGCCCGCGATCGCCTTCAGCACGCTGCGGTACGTCGGGTTCAGCGCCACCGGCAGCAGGATCCGCTGCGACTTCGACTTGCGATTGGCGCGCACGGCCATCAGGCACGCCTCGGCGAGGCCCGAGGCGCCGTCGTAGAGCGAGGCATTGGAGATGTCCATGCCGGTGAGGCTGGCCATCATCGTCTGGTACTCGTACAGCAGCTGCAGCGTGCCCTGGCTCGCCTCGGCCTGGTAAGGCGTGTAGGCGCTGTAGAACTCGCCGCGGCCGACGATCGACCAGACGGCCGCCGGCACGTGGTGCTCGTAGGCCCCGGCGCCGATGAAGTTCAGCTTGCGTCCGTCGCGCGCGGCGAAATCGAGCATCGCGCGGCCGATCTCCATCTCGGAGAGGGTCGGCGGCACGCCGTCGAGCGAGCGCACGCGGAACTGCGGCGGGATCTCGTCGAACAGCGCCTCGGTGTCGCTCACGCCGATGGCCGCGAGCATCTCGCGGACGTCGCAGTCCGTGTGCGGAATGAAGGGCATGGTGGAACCCCCGGGGTCAGTGGGTTTCGGCCGCGAGCGCTGCCTCGTAGGACTTCGCGTCCATCATCGCGGCGAACTGCGTCTTGTCGTCCGGGCGGATGCGCATGATCCAGCCCTGGCCGTAGGGATCGCTGTTGATCAGCTCGGGCTGGCCGCCGAGGTCGGCATTGCCCGCGACGACCTCGCCGCTCACCGGCGAATAGACGTCCGAGGCGGCCTTCACCGATTCGACGACGGCGCAGGCTTCGCCCGCGCGCACGCGACGGCCGGCCTCCGGGGCCTCGACGAACACCAGGTCGCCGAGCGCCTGCTGGGCGTGGTCGGAGATGCCGATGGTGATCGTGCCGTCGGCTTCGAGGCGCGCCCATTCGTGGGACTTCATGTAACGCAGGTCGGCGGGAACGTGGCTCATGGGATGGCTCCGGTCAGGCGGAAGGAAAATTCACAGGGCGATGGCGGCTTTGCCGTGGCGCACGAACGGCGGGCGCACGATACGCGCCGGCACGAGGCGGCCGCGGATCTCGACTTCGCAGGCGTCGGCGGTGGCCTGCGGCACGCGGGCGAAACCGATCGAGCGCTCGAGCGTGGGCGAGAACGTGCCGCTGGTGACCTCGCCCTCGCCCACCGCCGGCACGATGACCTTCTGGTGCGAGCGCAGGATGGCGCGGTCCTCGACCAGCAGGCCGACGAGCTTGTGGGGGACACCCGCCGCCTTCTGCGCGGTCAACGCGCCGCGGCCGATGAAGTCGCGCTCGCGGGGCTCCCAGGCGACGGTCCAGCCGAGGCCGGCGACCAGCGGCGAGGTCGTCTCGTCCATGTCGTTGCCGTAGAGGTTCATGCCGGCCTCGAGGCGCAGCGTGTCGCGCGCGCCGAGTCCGCACGGCGCGATGCCGGCGGCGCGGAAGCGCTGCCAGAACGTCGCCGCGTCGTGGCTCGGCAGCATGATTTCGAAGCCGTCCTCGCCGGTATAACCGGTGCGCGCGACGAACCAGCCGTCGAGCGCGGCACCGACGAACACGCCGAGGTCGAGCGCGCGCGCGGACAGCTGCGGGTCGAGCACGCCGGCCGCCTTGGACCGCGCGTTCGGCCCCTGCACGGCGATCATCGCGAGATCGAAGCGCGGCTCGACCGAGACCTCGAAGGATCCCGCCTGCGAGCGGATCCACTCCAGGTCCTTCTCGCGCGTGCCGGCGTTCACGACCATGCGGAACCAGGCGTCATCCATGAAGTAGACGATCAGGTCGTCGATGACGCCGCCGTGGTCGCGCAGCATGCACGAGTAGAGCGCCTTGCCGGGCTGGGTGAGCTTCGCGACGTCGTTCGCGAGCAGCCGGCGCAGGAACTCGCGCACGCGCGGCCCGCGCAGGTCGACCACGCACATGTGCGAGACGTCGAACATGCCCGCGTCGCGACGCACCGCGTGGTGCTCCTCGATCTGCGAGCCGTAGTTGACCGGCATGTCCCAGCCGCCGAAATCCACCATGCGGGCGCCGGCGGCGACGTGCGTGTCGTAGAGAGGTGTGCGCAGACCCATCGTTTGCTTCCCGGTAGCCGAAAATAAAAAAGGCGGCAGGCCCTGCGACCTGCCGCCCCTCTGTCCCGTGACCTGAGAGATCAGGCGCCGTGGCGCCGCTCCCCTTCGGTGGGCCTCGCACGAGGCCACTCTCCAGAGCCCACCAGGTCTTGCCGTTCTTTTGCCTGAGCGTTTCCGGGCGGGTTGCGCCTTCGGCGGGCCTCGCGGCCTCTCTCCGGACAAACCTTGCGATGGGTGCGCGCATGGTACCGCACCGGCCCACCCCCCGGCCAGCGTGGACGGCCACGGGGTTGCGTCCGGGGGTGCGGCCCTTGTCACGGATCGCAAGGCGTCCCAACATCGCGCGTCTGAACCTGCCCGTGGAGTCGCCCCTTGACCCGAGCCCCCCTGACCGCCCTGGCCGCCCTCGCCGTCCTCGCCTCCGCGCCGGTCCCGGCGGCCACCGACGCGACCGCCACCCTGCACCAGCTTTTCGACTCGGAATGGGAGCGCGGGCTGCGCGAGGACCCGACCTCGGCCACCTACATCGGTGACCATCGCTACGACGCGCTGTGGCCGGACCAGTCGGCGGCGGCGAACCAGAAGTCCGACACGGGCGACCGCGCGGTGCTGGCCCAACTCGCGGCGATCCCGGCGGAGTCGCTGAGCGCCGCCGACCAGCTCAACCGCGAACTGTTCCGGCGCCTCTACCAGGGTCGCGTGGATGCGTACGACTACGGCACGCGTTTCACGCCGGTGTCGCACAAGGGCAGCATCGCCACCGCGGCGGAGCTCGCCGAACTGATCGACTTCAAGACCCCGAAGAACTACGAGGACTGGATCGCCCGCATCCAGGGCCTCGGCCCGGCCGTCGACCAGACCATCGACCTGATGCGCGAAGGCGTGCGCCGCAAGCAGGTGCAGCCGCGCATCATCATGGAGCGCGTGCCGAAGCAGATCGAGTCACAGATCGTCGCCGACCCGACCACGAGCGCGTTCTACGCGCCGTTCAGGTCGATGCCGGACTCGATCCCGGCCGCCGAGCAGGCACGGCTGCGGGCCGCCGCGACGCAGGCGATCGCGGGCACCGCGGTGCCGGCCTTCAAGCGCCTGAAGACCTACGTCGAGCGCGATTACCTGCCGAAGTGCCGCGACACCGTCGGCATCTGGGACACCCCGGGCGGCGATGCCTGGTACCAGAAGCGCATCGAGTGGTACACGACCACGAAGCTGACGGCCGACGAGATCCACCAGATCGGCCTGCAGGAAGTCGCGCGCATCCGCGGCGAGATGGACAAGATCATCGCGCAGGTCGGCTTCAAGGGAACGTTCCCGGAGTTCCTGCAGTACCTGCGCACCGATCCGAAGTTCCGCTACACCGACCCGCAGCAGCTGCTGCAGGCCTACATGGTGATGGCGAAGCGGATCGACCCGCTGCTGCCGCGCTACTTCGGCAAGCTGCCGCGCCTCACCTATGGCGTGCGCCCGATCCCGGAGCAGAGCGCGCCGGACACCACGACCGCGTATTACCAGCCCGGCAGCCAGGACGGCACGCGCCCCGGCTACTACTACGTGAACCTCTACAAGCCCGAGGAGCGGCCGACCTACGAGATCCCGGTGCTGACCATCCACGAGGCAGTGCCCGGGCACCACCTGCAGATCTCGCTCGGGCAGGAACTCGGCGAGCTGCCGCGCTTCCGTCGCGACTTCGAGGCCACGGCGTTCATCGAGGGCTGGGCGCTCTACAGCGAGAGCCTCGGCGAGGAGATGGGGCTGTACGACGATCCTTACGCGAAATTCGGCCAGCTCACCTACGACATGTGGCGCGCCGTGCGCCTCGTCGTCGACACCGGCATGCACGCCAAGCACTGGACGCGCCAGCAAGCCATCGACTTCTTCAAGGCCAACGCGGCCAAGACCGAACTCGACATCGTCAACGAGGTCGACCGCTACATCGCGTGGCCGGGCCAGGCGCTCGCCTACAAGATCGGCCAGATGCGCATCCAGGCGCTGCGCCGCGAGGCGACGGCGACGCTCGGCCCGAAGTTCGACCTGCGCGCGTTCCACGACGTGGTGCTCGGCAGCGGATCCGTGCCGCTCGACGTCATGGAGGCCAACGTGCGGCGCTGGATGGCGGAGACCGCGCGGTGAACACGCTGGCGCGCCGTCCGAGCACGACCGTGCGCATCGGCAAGGTCGCCGTCGGCGGCGGCCACCCGGTCGTCGTGCAGTCGATGACCAACACCGAGACGGCGGATGTCGAGGCCACGGCACTGCAGATCCGCGCGCTGGCGATCGCGGGCTCGGAACTGGTGCGCATCACGGTCAACACGGACGAAGCCGCGGCTGCGGTACCGAGGATCGTCGAGCGGCTCGCCCAGCTCGGCACCGACGTGCCGATCGTCGGCGACTTCCACTTCAACGGCCACAAGCTGCTGCGCGATTACCCCGGGTGCGCCGAGGCCCTGGCGAAGTACCGCATCAACCCGGGCAACGTCGGTCGCGGCAGCAAGCGCGACCCGCAGTTCACCGAGATGGTCGAGATCGCCTGCCGCTACGGCAAGCCCGTGCGCATCGGCGTCAACTGGGGCAGCCTCGACCAGGACCTGCTCACGCGCCTGATGGACGAGAATTCGCGCCAGGCGCGACCGCTCGAGGCCAATGACGTGATGCGCGAGGCGCTGGTCGTCTCGGCGCTCGACAGCGCGAAGCGGGCCGAGGAGATCGGCCTGCCCCACGACCGCATCGTCATTTCGTGCAAGGTGAGCGGCGTGCAGGACCTGATCGCGGTGTACCGCAACCTCGCAGGCCGCTGCGACTACGCGCTGCACCTCGGCCTCACGGAGGCCGGCATGGGCTCGAAGGGCATCGTCGCCTCGACGGCCGGCATCGCCGTGCTGCTGCAGGAAGGCATCGGCGACACCATCCGCGTGTCGCTGACGCCCGATGCCGCGACCAACGATCGCACGCAGGAAGTCATCGTCGCGCAGGAGATCCTGCAGACGATGGGCCTGCGCTCGTTCACGCCGATGGTGATCGCCTGCCCGGGCTGCGGGCGCACCACTTCGACGTATTTCCAGGAACTGGCGCAGAAGATCCAGTCGCACCTGCGCCAGCGCATGCCCGAGTGGCGCAAGCGCCACGCCGGCGTCGAGCAGATGACCGTCGCGGTGATGGGCTGTGTGGTGAACGGGCCCGGCGAGAGCAAGCACGCCAACATCGGCATCAGCCTGCCCGGCACCGGCGAGCGGCCGGTCGCGCCCGTCTACATCGACGGCGACAAGGGCCCGACCCTGAAGGGCGACCACATCGCCGAGGAGTTCCAGCAACTGGTCGAGGAGTACGTCGCCAGAACGTACGGACCATAAACAGACACGGGGCCGTCCCGCAGGGGACCGTCCCGCACAGGGGGAGAGTCGATGAGCGAAGAGACCGGGAATCCGGCGGCCGAGTCGACGACGGATGAAGCGGCCCTGCCGTTCGTGGCGCCGTGCCGCGAATTGCGGCCCGCTGCGACGCTCGACTGGGTGCGCCAGGGCTGGCGCGACATGTGGTCCGCGCCGCGCCAGAGCCTCACGTACGGCACCATCGTCGTGCTGCTCAGCTGGACGCTGGCCGGCATCGCGCTGAAATGGGGCGGCTACTTCGAACTGCTGGTACTGATCCTCGGATTCATCCTGATCGCCCCGGTGCTCGCCGTCGGCACCTACGCCATCAGCGACCAGCTCGAGCGCGGACTCAAGCCCCGGCTGCGCAGCTGCCTGAGCGAGGAGCGGCGCTGCTTCGGCAACCTGATGGTGTTCGCACTGATGCTGCTGGTCGTGTTCCTCGTGTGGTGGCGCGCCGGCTCGGCCGTGCACATCTTCTTCCCGCTGGATCCCGAGAGCACCGACTGGCGCGACTACGTGGAGTTCTTCGGCATCGGCAGCGCGGTCGGCGCCATCTTCGCGTCGGTCGTGTTCTCGGCCGCGGCGTTTTCGCTGCCGATGCTGGTGGACCGGCGCGTGGACTCGGTCACGGCCGTGGTGTCCAGCGTCAATGCCGTCCTGCGCAACAAGCCGACCATGCTCGCCTGGGGACTCATCATCGCGCTCGCCGTCGCGCCAGGCTATGCGCTGCTGTTCATCGGCCGCGAGCGCGGCGCCTCGCTGGCGCTCGTCATGGCACTGCTCGGCATCACGCTGCCCCTGATCGGCCACGCGACCTGGCACGCGTACAAGCAGGCGATCGACGCGTCGGCCTATCCGAAGGACGCGCCCGTCGACTGACGGGGCCGTCCCGGGGGCGGCGATTTGACATAGACCGGCGTCGAACCTGGGCCGGCCGCCGGGTCGGTGATCTGGGCCTTGCACTCCGGCCCCGCGCGCCGGAAGCTTGGGTGGCCGACCCGCACGCCGGAGGTGCGCCCTTGCTCAAGATGACTCCCGCGAGCCTGCGAGCGGCTCTCGAACAGCTCCAGGATGCCGCGATCCAGCACTCCGGCTGGCGTGACCACGTGCTGCGCGTGGTCTCGGGCCGGCGGCCCTGCGACCCCGAAGACCTCGAGCCGGATGCGCATCTTCGCTGCCTGTTCGGCCAGTGGTATTTCGAGCAGGCACTGCCGGCCCTGCGCAGCCTGCCGTCGTTCGCGATGATCGGCGCCGAACACGCGGACCAGCATCGCATCGCGGCCGGCCTGCTCACCGCGCGGGCCGCCGGCGCGCCGGTCGACCGGGCGGCGGTCGAGCATTTCGAGGAAGCCAGCTCGCGGCTGAGCTATGCGCTGTACTTCATCCAGCGCGAGATCGAGTGCGCGCTGCACAGCCGCGACACGCTCACCGACGCGCACAGCGCCGGCGAGATGATGCGCGACCTGCGCGAATGGCACGCGCTGGTGCGGCACCGGGCCCAGCGCTGCTGCATCGCCCTGATGGAACTCGACGCCGTCCGGGACGGCCCGACCGGGCGCGATCTCGCCGCCGATGCGCAACTCCAGGGCACCGCCGTGCGGATCGTCACCGCGCACCTGCGCCTCTCGGACAAGGTGTTCCGCCACGACGCCGGCAAGTTCCTCGTCCGTCTGTCCGGCACGGACCTCGAGCCGGGCAAGACGGTGGTACAGCGCCTGAAGGGCGCGGTCGCACACGGACTCACCTCGACGCGGTCCGACGGCACGACGGTGCCCGTGACGGTCTCGTTCGGCATCGCCATGCTCGACCCGGCCGTGGAGGCCATGGAATCGCTCGACCGGGCCGACCAGGCCCTGATGCTGGCCCGGGCCACCGGTCGCAATCGCGTGATCGTGTGGGATCCGTCGGTCACGACGGGTGTGCGCCTGCGCCGGCTCGACCTCAAGGACCTGCCGGGCTAGATCCGCCCGGCGTCAGTCGACGCGACAGTGCGGCAGCCAGACGACGAAGCGGCTGCCCCGCCCGAGTTCGCTCTCGACGCCCACGGTGCCGCCGTGCAGTTCCGCGAAGCGTCGCACCAGTGAGAGACCGAGCCCCGTACCCTCGAGCGGGCGCGAGTCCTCGCCCTTGATCTGCACGAACGGCTCGAACAGCAGCGCGAAATGCCCGGGCGCGATGCCGCAACCGGTATCGGTGACGGAGATCTCGAGGTACTCGTCGGCCGCCTGGTGCAGCGGCAGGATCCGCCCCGGTGACGATTCCGTCAGCCGCACGCCGTCGCGGTCGCGACCGCGGGCGGCCAGCGTGATGGTGCCGCCGTCGGCGGTGAACTTCACGGCATTCGACAGCAGGTTGTAGGCGATCTGCTTCACCTTGCGCGCATCGAGCAGCGCGCGCTCGACCTCGGTGCCGCAATCGAGCCGCAGCGCGATCCGGTGCCGCGCCGCGCGCTCGCGCACGACCATCAGCGCTTCCGCGAGCAGGTCGCGGACCAGGATCTCCGCGGGCACCAGCTCGAGCTTGCCGGCCTCGATCTTCGAGAGGTCGAGGATGTCGTTGATCAGGTCGTGCAGGTGCTTGCCGGCGCGCCAGATGTCGCTCGCGAAGCGCTGCTGCTGCGGATCGAGCGGACCGGCGACGCCCTCCTTGAGCACCTCGGACAGGCCGATGATCGCATTGAGCGGCGTGCGCAGCTCGTGCGACATGCTGGCGAGGAACTCGGACTTGGCGCGGTTGGCACGGTCCAGCTCGGCGGTGCGCTCCGCCACCCGGCGCTCGAGCACCTCGCGCTGCTGCGCCTCGGAGGCACGCAGGGCGAGCTCGGCGCGACGCGCGTCGGTCACGTCGCGATCCACGCCGCGATAGCCCAGCAGCGACCCCTTGCGGTCGAAGAAGGGCTGACCGTTGGTGAGCACGTGGCGTCGCTCGCCGTTCTTGCGCAGGTTGACGTTGCCGAGGTTGCGGAACGGCTCGCGCCGGCCCACCAGTTCGGCGAACACCTGCCGGACGCGCGCGCCCTCCTCGGGGGGCATGAAGTCGAACGGCGTCCGGCCGAGCACCTCGGACGGCTCGTAGCCTAGCGCCTCGCGCACGCCCTCCGAGACGAACTGGTATCGGCCCCAGTCATCGACCTCCCACACCCAGTCGGCGGACGCATTGCAGATGTCCTGGAAACGACGCTCGCTCGCCTGCAGCCGCTCCTGTGCCGTGAGCGCGGCACTGATGTCGCGAACCAGCGCGAGGTAGTGGCGCTGGCCGCCGTGCACGGCCACGCCGACGTGCACCTCGACCGGAAACGTCGTGCCGTCGCGCCGGCGGTGGCGCCCGACGACGGCCAGCGGCGCCTCGGGGCGGACCGCCGACCAATGTGCATCGGCCTGCTCGCGCGAGAAGTCGACGTCGATGTCGAAGACCGTGAGGCCCAGCAGTTCGTCGCGCGTGTAGCCGAGCACCTCGCAGCCGATGCGGTTGACGTCGAGCAGGCGGCCGGTGTGGTCGTGGACATAGACGGCGTCCGCCGCGGCCTGGTCGATCAACGCGCGGAAGCGGGCCTCGGCCTCGTCGCGCTCCTCTTCGGTGCGCCGCAGGTCCGAGATGTCGATCGCCTGCAGGATGCGGGTGGCCGGCAGATTCTCGAACGACCTGAGGACCGTGACGTCCAGCAGCACCGGGAACACCGAGCCGTCGGTGCAGAGGTGCTCGGACTCGAACGTGGCGTGGCCGGCGCGGTCGGCGACCTGCAGTCGCGGCAGGACGCGCGCGAACTCACCGGGCGGGAAAAGCTCCTCGGTGTGCCGCCCGACCATCTGCTCGGTCGTGCAACCGCGACGGATGGCGAATGCCGGGTTGACCGCGCGCACCAGGCCGGTGGCGGCATCGACGACCGCGATCCCTGTTCCGGCCCGCTCCACGACCTCGGGCCAAGGTGTCAGCCGCACGGTTCCCTTGCCTCCCGGCAACGCGCGTCAACGGGCACCCCTCCCTGGACGTGCGGACCGCATTGTCCGCTCACCGGCGTGCCGCGAACAGTATCGGTTTGTGCAGCGACGGACCGGGGCCAGCCTGCGAAGGACCCGCCCGGATCAGGGCATTTTCAGGATACGGCACTCCCCGGGATCACCGCGCGGTGGGGGCACGTTGCGCGGCACGATCAGCGTGACCGAACTCGATAGTCCGGGCGGCAGGGAAATCTCCCTCAGGACGACGTAATGACGCGGAACGTACTGCCGATCACCGGGTCGAGCATGGCGTGGGGGCGAGTCGCCCTCCTCATCTCCACTCGTCGCGCGCATCCATGCGACCAGGTCGGCGCGGGTGGCGCGCCGCAATCGTCCTTCGCGCACCAGTTGCTCGAGACCCGCATCTCCCGGCGTCGCGCGCGAGGCGACGCCGTCCTGCCGAGGCGCTTCAGGATGCGCACCCCGTGCCTGCGGATAATTGTAGTCGTTGTACGTACGTACGCCGTTGGCGTCGACCGTCGGGTCCGGCTGCCATGCGGGGGCGCGCCGGTCCGACGGGGCGGCTGCGTCAGAACGCGGGGGCGGCTCGAGGGGCACCACTTCAACCTCATCCGGACCCTCCGTCGAATCCGCGGTCGCATCGAGTTCGTCGTCTTCGGGACTCGGTGCGACAGCCTGCGGTGCTGGCAGACTCTCGATCGGCTGCCGCGGGCGTCCGGCAGGCTGCGAGAGCGCGTGGGTCGACGACGACGAATCCGACAGGTGCTCTTTCGCGCTGCTGCGGCCTCGTATGACGACGACTGTCACGGCCAGCAGCGCGACGCCGAGGAGGAGGATCGGCACTGCCGGTCGGAGCGGGCCGCGCGTACTCTCTCCCATGCGTGCGTCTTCGAGGAATTTGCGCTGGGCCTGTTCGAACCCGAGCAATCGGGAGAACTCGAGGACAATCACGCCGCTCCACGGCGATGCCAGCGTCGCGACCAGCAGCACGCCTCCACCCGGGGTCCGGCCCAGAGCACCGAAGCCCAAGACGACGGACCAAGCCGCCACGGAGACCAGCAGCAGGACGATCGCGGCTTTGCGCAATGCGCCCGGGACCCCGCCCGGCGTCGCGAGCGGAATCGATCGCGGCGTGGCGGCGAGCGAACGCACGCGCAGTGCGATCACGATCAGGCTCGGCAGCGCGAAGGCCACCTGCAGGGCAGCCTGGCCGACGTCCTTGCCACGGTAAAGGATGCCCGCGAACAACAGCAGACCCCCGAGGGTCACGAGTCCCCAGGCCACGACGGTCGTCCAGACAAGCACTGGACCTTCACGTTCGCCCAGACCGTCGTTTCGCGCGCGTACCGCCCGCTGCAGGGCGACGAGTCGCACGCCCTCGAAGTGCAGCACGCCGACGAGTGCCTGCAGCGCCAACACCGTACCGAAGAGGCCGATGATGAAGTATTCGATGCCGTCGTCCGAATGCACGCCGCCGAACAGGAACTGAACGAGGGGCTTCATCGCGACGAGGGCCAGGGCAGCGGCCGAACCGACCAGCATCTGCACGATGCCGAATGCCCGCAGCAGCGCCATGGCCGCGCCGAGGCGCGGGGTGGCCAGTGCCGCCGGGTCGCGCCAGACCTGCACGATGCGCGCGAGCGCGACGGCCACGATGACGAGAAACATGCCGCCGAGCGGCATCGAGCCGAGCGCCAGCCCGACCCACCCGCCGCTGCCGGCCGCCGACGCGACACACGTCGCGAGCAAGGCCAATGTGTATACGAGCTTGATCGCGAAGCCCGCCGGCCGCGACAGATCGATCGCAGGATTTGACCGCGGTTTCAATGTGAATCCCGGGTCTGCGGATGACGACGGCATCGTGATGGCGCTCCCGCCCGACGGTCGGTCGGTTGGTAGCACATTGTGATCCGTCCCGCCCGCGACCACCTGTGCCCAAACGCACGAAACGCGAGGGCAGGATGGTTCCTGCCTGCCGGCCCCGGATTCGACTGCGTTCAGCCGAGCAACTGGCGGTCGAGGACCGGGTCGACCTCGTGCATCAGGTCCACCGGGTTGCGCGAGTAGCGCAGCGCCGCCGCCATGCCGCGGCCGTCCCGCTCGTGATCGAGCAGCCACTGCGCGTGCTCGCACAGCAAGACCAGTTGCAACGACCGCGCGAGCGTCATGGCGAGCCGGCGCGCGCCCGCCTGCAGCACCTCGGACTCCTGCCCGGCCTCGAGCCACAGCGCCGCCCGCTCCATGGCGCCCACGGCCTGTCGGGCCGCGGCCTGCAGGCGCGGTTGCTGCACGCTGCGCAGGCACGCCGAGGCGCGGCCCATCAGCGCCGCGAGTCCCGAGTGCAGGTCGCTGCGCAGCAGCGCATCGAGCGACAGCACGTTGGTCGTGCCTTCCCAGATCGGCAGCACGTGCGTGTCGCGCAGCAGCTGCGGCAGGCCCGTGTCCTCCACGTAACCCGCGCCGCCGAAGCTCTCGACCGCTTCGCTGACGACCGACACGGCCTGCTTGCCGGTCACCAGCTTGGTGAGCGGCGTCAGCAGGCGCAGCAGCGCGGCCTGCTCCGCGTCGATCTCGCCCTTTTCGCGCCGGCCGTTGAGTTCGACCAGCAGGAAGGTCATCAGGAACGCGCCCCAGGTCTCGGCCTCGAGCCCGGCGAGCGTGTCGACGTGCAGCGGCAGGTTGGCGAGCGGCTGGCCGAAGGCCTCGCGCTGCGCGGAATAGGCGCGCGCCAGCGCGAGTCCGCGCCGCATGAACGACACCGCGCAGACACTGTTCCACATGCGCGTGACGGCGAGCATGGGCTCGATCGAGCGCGTGCCGTTCGCCGCCGGACCGACCAGTTCGGCGACCGTGCCGTCCAGCATCAGCTCGGCGGTCGGCACCTTGCGCGTGCCGAGCTTGTCCTTGAGGCGGTCCACGCGGATGCCGTTGAGGCGGCCGCCGGCATCGCGCACCTCGAGGTAGTACATCGCGAGGCCCTTGCCGCCCGGCGGGTTGCCCTCGGGACGCGCCAGCGTGAGCGCCATCTGCGAAGTGACCGCCGAGGTGAACCACTTGCGGCCGTACAGGCGCCAGTGCTCGCCGTCCTTCACCGCGCGCGTCTGCGAACGGCCGACATCCGAACCGCCGGTCGTCTCGGTCATCCACTGGCCGCTGGTCCAGAACTGTCGAGGGTCTCGACTGGTGAGGTGCGGCAACGCCCGCGCCATCAGGTGCGCGTTGCCGGACTCGATCAGGCAGCGCGCCGCGCCGTCCGTCATCGCGAGCGGGCAGGTGTAGACGTCCGACGACGCGTGGAACAGGTAGACCTTGGCGAACTGGGCGAGCCGCGCGTGGCGGCCGAAGCCCGCCTCGTAGGCCGTGGCGACGAGGCCGTGCTTGACCGTCAGGCGCTCGGCCTCGCGCCACAGCGGCGAGACCTCGACCGCGTCCTGGCGATTGCCCCAGGCGTCCCATTGCCGCAGCACCGGCTCGTTCTCGCGGTCCGCGAGCTGCAGCTGGTACAGCGAGCCGCCCGCCAGTGCGCCGATCTCGTCGAGTTCGTCGGCGAGCTCGCGGGCTGCCTCGGCCGGCAGCGTGCGCCGCAGCCAAGAGCCGAGCAGTGGATCGTCGCGGAACTGGTTGCCCAGCTGTGGCGCCGCCTGCGTGAAGAGGGCGTCCTGCCAGTTGACTGCGTTCATGTTGGACTCACCCCGCACGTTTGACGATGGCCGGCAGATCGCCCTCCAGGCCGAGCGCGCGCTGCACCAGCGCGCGGCGCATCAACGGTTGACTGGTCACCACCTGCATGCCGAGCCGCCGCGCGGCGGCCACGGCCATGCCCTGCTGGCCGAACAGGTGCTTCAGGCTGTCGCACACGCCGAGCACCAGCGCGTTCTCGCTGCGGCGCCAGCGCTCGTAGCGTCGCAGGACGCGCAGCCCGGCGAAATCGTCGCCGGCCGCCACCGCGTCGCCGAGCACCTGCACGAGGCTCGCGCAGTCGAGGAAGCCGAGGTTCACGCCCTGTCCCGCGAGCGGATGGATCGTGTGGGCCGCATCGCCCGCGAGCGCGAGCCCGGGCCGTACGTACTCGCGCGCGTGCCAGAGCGCGAGCGGGAACCCCGCGCGTCCGCTGTCGAGCACGGCCTCACCGAGCACGCGATCGCTGGCGACGGTGACGCGCCGCGAGAACTCGGCCGGGTCCAGCTGCTGCAGTTCGGCCGCCTCGGCGTGCGAGGTCGACCAGACGATCGAGACGCGCCCGTCGCGCAGCGGCAGGAACGCGAGCGGCCCGGTGGGCAGGAACCGCTGGTAGGCCGTTTCCTGGTGCGGCCGCTCGGTGCGCAGGTGCGCCACGAGCGCCGTGTGGTCGTACTTCCACCCCGCACGCCCGATGCCGGCCTGCTCGCGCGTCGGTGAATTGGCCCCGTCGGCGCCGATCACCAGCGCGCAGCTGAGCGTGCGGCCGTCGGCCAGCGAGACCTTCTGCACGTCGGCGCCGTATTCGACGGACACGAACCCCGTGCGCAGGCGCGTGAGGCTGCGCAGGCGCGGCGACTGGTCCAGCGCCCAGGCCACGCGCCGGTTCTCGGCGATGTGGCCGAGGTCGGGCTCGCCGGCTTCGGCGGCGCTGAACCGCAGCACGTCGGGCCGCCCGAGGCTGCTGGCCGCGTCCCACACCACCATGTCGCGGTACGGGCCCGCGTGTGGCTCGATCGCCTCCCAGGCGCCGGCCGCCGCGAGGATGCGCTGCGACGCCCGCGAGAGCGCCGAGACGCGCAGGTCGACCTCATCGTCGCGCGGCGGTCGGGCCTCCTGCGGCTCGACGAGTGCGACGCGCCAGTCGGCGAGGCGCTCGTCGCGCGCCATCAGCGCGGCGAGACAGAGGCCGACCATGCCGCCGCCGACGATGACGGCATCGAAGTCGTGGCGCGGGCGTGGCGTGTTCATGGCGAGGTTCCGGCGAGCGGGACACCGCGCGCGAGTCGCGGCACGCGCCCCGCGGCACCGACGCTCAGGCGGGCCAGGGCCGCCTTGGCGGGCGGGAAGGCGTCGAAGGCGAGCAGGCCGAGGCTGCGCAGGCCGCGCACCGTGCCCATCGGCGAGGCGAAGAGTCGTACCAGTCCGTCGGTGAAGGCGACGATGCGGCGCTGGTCTTCCTCACGCCAGCGGGCGTACGCGGCGAGCGGCTCGGGCGCGCCGACGTCCGTCGCACCGGCCACGCGTGCATCGGCCAGCACTTCGGCGAGGCACACGGCATCGCGCAGGCCGAGGTTGAAACCCTGCCCCGAGATCGGATGCAGTCCCTGCGCGGCATTGCCGACCACCGCGAGGCGCGGCGCGACGTGCCGCTCGGTGCGCGAGAGCGCGAGCGGATAGCTGTAGCGGCGACCGATGCGCAGGAAGCGACCGAGGCGCAGGCCGAACGCCTGCTGGAACGCCGCGAGGAACGCGTCGTCGTCGAGGTCGAGGGCCTGCCCGGCTTCCGCGGGCCGGCGCGTCCAGACGATGCCGACGCGCCCGTCCTGCAGCGGCAGCACGGCGATCGGTCCATCGGGAGTGAAGCGCTCGTAGGCCGTGTGATCGTGGAAGCGCTGGGTCGTCGCCGTCGAGATGATGGCGGTCTGCTGGTAGTCGATGCGGCTCGCCTCGATGCCCGCCTGCTCGCGCACCCGCGAGCGCACGCCATCGGCAGCCACCACGAGCCGCGCACGCAACGTGCGCGCCTCGCCGCCTTGCTCGTAGTGCACGACCCGCACGTCGCCTTCGAGGTCGGCGCCCGTCACCTGCGCGGGTGCCATCACCTCGACCTGGGGCACGCGGGCGAGACCGCCCCACAGCGCCGCGCCAATCACGCGGTTCGGCAGTACGTAGCCGAGCGCCTCGCGCCCCTGCTCGTCGGCGCGGACGCGTGCGGTGCCGAAGCGGCCCTGCTCGGAGACGTGAATGCGCTCGATGGCCCCGGCCTCGCGCTCCATCGGCGCCCACACGCCGAGCGTGCGGAACACCGCGACCGTGCCGTTGGCGAGCGCGGTCGTGCGCTCATCGAAGCTCGGATGCTGGTCGACGGTGCCGGGCTCGACGGCCTCGAGCACGGCGATGCGCAGCGAGAGTGGCGCGAGCGCCAGCGCGAGCGAGGCGCCGACGAGGCCGCCCCCGACGATGGCGAGGTCGTAATCGGCGCGCGGCACGGTGGCGTTCATGGGTCAGGCCGCGCGCATCGTGCGCTCGACCTCCGCGGTGGTGCGCGGCAGGCCCGCCGTCAGCATTTCCATGCCCCCGTTGGTGACCGCGACGTCGTCCTCGATGCGCACGCCGATGTTCCACCAGCGCTTCGGCACGCCCCTGGCGCCCGCCGGGATGTAGATGCCCGGCTCGACGGTCAGGCACATGCCGGGCTCGAACACGCGCCACTCGTCGCCGACCTTGTAGTCACCGACGTCGTGCACGTCCATGCCGAGCCAGTGGCCGGTGCGGTGCATGTAGAACTTCTTGTAGGCCTCGTCCTTGATCAGCGCCGCGACCTTGCCCTTCAGCAGCCCGACCTTCACCAGGCCCTGCGTGATGGCGCGTACGGCGGCGTCGTGCGGCTCGTTCCAGTGCCGCCCCGGACGGATGCAGGCGAACGCCGCCTCCTGCGCGTCGAGCACGATGTCGTAGATGGCCTTCTGCTCGGGCGTGAATCGCCCGTTGACCGGAAACGTGCGGGTGATGTCCGAGGCGTAGAGCCCGTACTCGCAGCCCGCGTCGATGAGCAGCAGGTCGCCGTCCCGCAACTCGTCGCTGTTCTCGTGGTAGTGGAGGATGCAGCCGTTGGCCCCGCCGCCGACGATCGGGTGGTAGGAGATGTCGGCCTGGTGGCGGTGGAACTCGTGCAGCAGTTCCGCCATCACCTCGTATTCCTTCACGCCGGGCTGCGTGCGCTTCATGGCGCGGATGTGCGCGCCGACGGCGATCTGGCCCGCGCGGCGCATCACGCCCAGCTCGGCCCGGCTCTTGAACAGGCGCATGTCGTGCAGCAGGTGGTCGAGGGCGACGAACTCCTGCGGCGTGTGCTTGCCGAGCTTGGCCTGCCCGCGCAGGGTGTTGACCCAGCCGATCACGCGCTGGTCGAACTCCGCGTTCTGCCCCATCGTGTAATAGACGCGTTCGCACTGCTCCATGAGGCCGGGCAGGATGTCGTCGATGTCGCCGATCGGGAACGCGTCGTCCGCACCGTAGGCCTTCACGGCGCCGTCCGGGCCGGCGCGGCGGCCATCCCAGGTCTCGCGCAGCGGGTCGCGGTCGCGGACGAACAGGATGTATTCCGCCTGCGCGCGTCCGGGCACCAGGACGGCCACTGCCTCGGGCTCGCCGAAGCCGGTCAGGTAGTGGAAGT
Source organism: Steroidobacteraceae bacterium (assembly GCA_044226195.1). Classification (GTDB taxonomy): domain Bacteria; phylum Pseudomonadota; class Gammaproteobacteria; order Steroidobacterales; family Steroidobacteraceae; genus RPQJ01. The sequence continues at coordinate 16,520 of JBGAHO010000023.1, read as the reverse complement.
CGCTGTCCGGGCGATAGTGATAGTGGACGTCGCTGTTGCGCTGGCGCTCGGGCGCGGCGGGGAGGATGGCGATGCCGCCCTTGCCCATCAGCTTCATCAGGTCGCGCCGGCGGCGCGCGTATTCGTCTTTGCGCAGGATCATGGGCCTTCGGTCAGTGCTGGGAATGGTTGGCCGGCTGGCCGGCGCGCACGGCGGCGAGTTCGTCGTAGATGAGCTGCACGCCCATGCGGAGGTATTCGACCAGTTCGGCGTACGCCTCTTCCTCGGCCTCGCCCACGCCGGGTCCCGACGCATCGGCGCGCGTCATCTCGGCGACGTCGGTGAGGAATTCCTGCACCTCGCCGCTCAGCGAGCGCTCGAGCGCGGTGCCCGAGGCGCCGAAGCCGTACAGGAAACCCTGGCACCACTCCGCGAGCGCATCGACGCGGTCCCGGATCGGGGCCTCGTCGGCGGGCAGCAGCGGACGGAACTCGAACTCGTCGCCGGCGAGGTCGTTGCCGCTCGTCGCGTAGAGGTCGGCGAGCGGACCGGTCACGTCGGTGATCACGCCCTGCCCGGCGGGGTCGGCGAGGATTTCCTCGAGCCACTCGGCCGGCAGGTAGATGCGGCGGGCGCACAGCGCGCCCACGAGGCAACCGTGCGCCTCCGACGCATGCACGGCCGAGCCCCCGGCCGCCAGCGCCTGCTCGACAGCGTCATACGCAACTGGGCGGGTCATCGCGCGTATCGTACCACTGCGGGGGCTGTTCATTTGCTTCCCACCGGGGCCGCCTCTATAGTTCCTCGCATGACCGAACCCGCCGCCCGATCCGCCGTGGATGCCGAGCTGCGCCGCATCGAAAAGCGCATCGACGAGCTCGTCGCCACCATCCACCAGCTGAAGCAGGAGAACCGTGCCCTGCGTCAGCGCCAGGAGAGCCTGATCTCCGAGCGTGCCAACCTGCTGCAGAAGAACGAGCAGGTGCGCGCCCGCGTGGAGGCGATGATCGGCCGGCTCAAGTCGATGGAGCAGGGCTGATGAGCGAAGATCGGATCTCCCGGGTCAGCGTCCGCCTGCTCGACCGCGAATACCAGGTGGCCTGCCCGGCCGAAGAGCGCTCCGACCTGCTCGACTCCGCCGAGTACGTCGATGCGAAGATGAAGGAGGTACGCGATTCGGGGAAGGTCGTCGGCCTGGACCGGATCGCGGTGATCTCCGCCCTCAACATCGCCAACGAGCTGATCAAGCTGCGCCGCAACGGCAGCTCGGTCGAAGGCGACCTGGGGGCGAAGCTGAAGTCGCTGCGCGAGCGCGTCGAATCGGCGCTCGAGCGAGGGCAGCAACTGGAACTGTGAGGGCGCGCCGCGAGGCGACCCTCGACGATTTGGCGCCGCCTGCGGTGTTCGACACAGGTCGGGTTACCTCTCGACCTTAATGTTAATACCCTGGGGAGCCTGGCCTGCGGCAGCATTGTGCAAGTCCGCCTCGAGCGGGAAGCCTTAAGTGCCGCGGTCTTCCCCAAATATTGCTCTTGTCGAGAGCAATGGTCTGTGACGGCACAGGCGGGTGGCGCCTCTCACTTCCTTCGTCCCTCACGCCGGGCCCCGGGCGGACCCACGCATGGTGCAACCCTCTCCCGACGTCCGCGCGCTGCGCCAGCGACTGCGTCGCCTCCGCCGCGACCTGCCCGCCGACCAGCGCGCCGCCGCGCATCGCGCGATCCTCCTCCGCCTGCGACGTCTGAACGTCTTCCGTCCCGGCGCGCGCGTCGCCGTCTACGTGTCCATGCCCGGCGAAGTGAACCTGGCCGCCGGCTTCGCCGCGGCGACCCGGGCGGGTGCTCTTCTCTATGCGCCGCGCATCGTCAGCCGGCGGCGGCTCGCGATGAACTTCCTGCCGCTCGCGACGGAGGGGCGCACCGCGGTGAACTGGTTCGGCATCACGGAGCCGACCGGCGGGCCGGCGGAGCGACTCGGACCGCTCGGCTTCGACACCATCGTCGTGCCCCTGCTCGGCTTCGACCGCCGCGGCGTCCGCCTCGGCATGGGCGCCGGCTATTACGACCGCATGCTGCGCCGCCGCCTCGATCCGTCGCGCAGCTTCCGCCGGCCGCGCCTCGTCGGCGTCGCCTATGCGTGCCAGGAGTTGCCGGCGATCGACGCCGCGCCCTGGGACGTTCCCCTCGACTACGTAGTGACCGAGAGCGAGACCATCCGCTGTCGCCCCCTGCCCCGCACCACCGACACGAGTCCGACATGAAGTACTGGCTGTTCAAGTCCGAGCCCGACACCTTCAGCGTGAGCGACCTCGCGCAGGCGAAGAACCGCACGACCGCCTGGGAAGGCGTGCGCAACTACCAGGCGCGCAACCTGATGCGCGACGAGGTGAAGGTCGGCGACCGCGGCTTCTTCTACCACTCCTCCTGCGCGGTCCCGGGCATCGTCGGAGTGGTCGAAGTCGTGCGCGCGGGATACCCCGATCCGAGCGCGGCGGACCCGAAGAGCGAATATTTCGATCCTCAGCACGACCCGTCGTCGCCCCGCTGGATCTGCGTCGACGTGCGCCTCGAGCAGCCGATCGAACCGATCATCGCGCTCGACGAGCTGCGCGCGCACGCGACGCGCGAATTGAAAAACATGCTGGTTTTAAAGCGTGGAAACCGTCTCTCGGTCACGCCGGTGACGAGCGACGAGTGGCGCTTCATCGTCGCGCTGCGCGCCGCGAAGACGACGAAGCGACGCTGAGCGAGGGAGACGCCGATCACGGCGCGATGAAAATTTCGTGATCCCTCTCTTGCATTTGCGATTTGAATTCTGTAAATACTCGCCCCGGGACTAACCCGACATGGAGATTGATCATGGCAGCTAAGGCAAAGAAGGCGACCAAGAAGAAGGCCACCAAGAAGAAGGCGGCGAAGAAGAAGTAAGGTCGCTTAGCCGAACAGGCGGCGCATCGGACTGCAAAGAACGATCGCCGCCCTCTCGGTAAACGACGACTGAGCCCGCGCAAGCGGGCTCAGTTGTTTCCGGGGCAGGGAAATTCGCATGAGTCAGGATCTCCGCAAGCAGCAGGTCGCCGAGGCGGCGCTGCAGTACGTCCGCCCCGGCACCGTGATCGGCGTCGGCACCGGATCCACGGTCAACTTCTTCATCGACGCCCTCGCCCGCATGCCCGAGCGCGTCGCCGGCGCCGTCTCCAGCTCGGAAGCGAGTTCCCGCCGCCTGCAGGCGCACGGCATCCCCGTCCTCGACCTCAACGCCACCGGCGACCTCGAGACCTACGTCGACGGCGCCGACGAGGCGACCCGCCGGCTGCACCTGATCAAGGGCGGCGGCGCGGCGCTCACGCGCGAGAAGATCGTCGCCGGCGCGTCGCGGCAGTTCGTCTGCATCGTCGACGACCTCAAGGTGGTCGACCAGCTCGGCAGGTTTCCCTTGCCGGTCGAAGTGATCCCGATGGCGCGCGAGTTCGTCTCCCGCCAGCTGGTGCGCCACGGCGGCCGGCCCGTGTGGCGCGAAAAGGTGGTCACCGACAACGGCAACCACATCCTCGACGTGCACGACCTGGCCATCGCCGACCCGGTCGCGCTCGAGTCGGCGCTGAACCAGGTGCCCGGCATCGTGACCGTCGGCCTGTTTGCCCTGCGCCCCGCGGATGTCCTGCTGGTCGGCACCGCGTCCGGGGTTGTAACGTTGGCGCGTGGCGCTTGATCCCGCACTCCACGACGAACTGAAGTCCCTGCTCGGCGACGGCCTCCTGCATTGCGCGGAGGAGACGGTCGCCTACGAATGCGACGCGCTCACCGCGCACCGCCACCGCCCCGGCGCGGTCGCCCTCCCCCGCAGCGTCGACGAAGTGCAGGCCGTGCTCGCCGCCTGTCGCCGGCACGGCACACCCGTGGTCGCCCGCGGCGCCGGCACCGGACTCTCGGGCGGCGCGCTGCCGGTCGCCGACGGCGTGCTGCTGGTGCTGGCGCGGCTCGACCGCATCCTCGAGGTGGACCCCGCACGCCGGCTCGCCCGCGTGCAGCCCGGCGTCACCAACCTCGCCATCTCGGACGCGGCGGCGCCCCACGGGCTCTACTACGCGCCCGACCCCTCGTCACAGGTCGCCTGCACGATCGGCGGCAACGTCGCCGAGAACTCCGGCGGCGTGCACTGCCTCAAGTACGGCCTCACGGTCCACAACGTGCTCGCGGTCGAGTTCCTCACCATCGAGGGCGAGCGACTGACCCTCGGCTCGGAGATGGGCGAGGCTCCGGGCCTCGCGCTGCTGCCACTCGTGACGGGATCGGAGGGCATGCTCGGCGTGGTGGTCGAGGTCACCGTCGCCCTGCGTCCGCTCGCCGAACGCGTGGAACTGGTCCTGGCCGCGTTCGACTCGGTGCCGAAGTGTGCCGAGGCGGTGAGCACCGTCATTGCGGCGGGCATCGTGCCGGCCGGACTCGAGATGATGGATGCGCCGGCCATCCGCGCCGCCGAAGCCTTCGCCCGCTGCGGTTATCCCCTCGACGCCGCCGCGCTCCTGCTGTGCGAGGTGGACGGCCTGGCCGAGGACACCGCGTTCCAGCTCGCACGCACGCAGGCGATCCTGCGCGCGGCCGGGGCCACCGAGGTGCGCGTCGCCGCCGACGCGGAAGAGCGCCGCCGCATGTGGTCGGGACGCAAGTCGGCGTTCCCCGCGGTCGGCCGGCTGGCACCGGACTACTACTGCATGGACGGCACGATCCCGCGCCGCCACCTCGCCGAAGTGCTGGCGCACATCGACGCGATGTCGCGGGAGTACGGTCTGCCGGTCGCCAACGTCTTCCACGCCGGCGACGGCAACCTGCACCCGCTGATCATGTTCAACGCCGGGGTCGCCGAGGAACTGCACCGGGCGGAGCAGTTCGGCGCCGCCATCCTCGAGCTGTGCGTCGCGGTCGGCGGGACGGTCACCGGCGAACACGGCGTCGGCGTCGAGAAGCTCGGCCCGATGTGCACGCAGTTCGGCGCGCCCGAGCTCGAAGCCTTCCACGCGGTGAAGCGCGCCTTCGATCCCGACGCGCTGCTCAATCCCGGCAAGGCCGTGCCGACGCTGGCCCGCTGCGCCGACTACGGCGCGCTGCACGTGCACGGCGGCAAGCTGCCGTTCGCGCACCTGCCGAGGTTCTGAGATGGCGGACCTCGACCGCACCGCCGAGCTGAGCGAGTGCCTGCGTGCCGCCACGGCGGATCGCGCCCCCGTCGAGATCGTCGGCGGAGGCACCAAGGCGTTCTACGGAACTGGTGCTCACCGCACGCGGCGGCACGCCGCTCGCGGAAGTCGAGGCGGCGCTCGCGGCGAAGGGCCAGCACCTCCCGTTCGAGCCGCCGCACTTCGGCGCGGGTGCGACGCTCGGCGGCGCCATCGCCGCCGGGCTGGCCGGTCCGGCGCGCATGGCGGCCGGTCCGGTCCGCGACTACGTGCTCGGCACGCGCATCCTGACGGGCGACGGTCGGGTGCTGAAGTTCGGCGGCGAGGTCATGAAGAACGTGGCGGGCTACGACGTGGCGCGACTGATGGCCGGATCGCTCGGCCTCCTCGGCGTGCTGCTCGACGTGTCGCTCAAGGTGCTGCCCTCGGCGCCGGCGCGACGCACCCTCGTGGTGGAGGCGAGCCAGGCGGAGGCCCTGGTGCGCATGGGTGCGCTCGCACGCACCGGCCTGCCCGTCACGGCCAGCGCATGGCTCGCCGACCGCTGGTACGTCCGCCTCGACGGCTCGCCGCCCGCGCTCGATGCGGCGGCCCGCCCGATCGGCGGCGCATCGCTGCCGGACGACCTATCGTTCTGGCAAGGGCTTAGGGAACAAACCTCCGACTTCTTCACGAACGCGCGGGTGCTGTGGCGCGTCACGCTGCCTGCGCACACGCCGCCGCTGGCCGTGCCCGCGCCGGCGCTCATCGAGTGGAATGGCACGCAGCGCTGGTATGCGGACGCCGATGCGGACGCGTTGCGCACGGCAGCCGCGGCCGCCCGCGGCCACCTCACCTGCTTCCGGGGCGCACCCGCGGAGTCGGAGGTGTTCGCACCGCTCACCCCGGCGCTGCTGCAACTGCACCGGCGGCTGAAGGCCGTCTTCGACCCGGCCGGGATCCTGAACCCGGGCCGGATGTACGCGGGACTGTAGCGATGCACGCGCAACCCTCGCCCGAGCTCGCCGACACGTCCCTCGGCCGCGACGCGCAGGCACTGCTGAAGAGCTGCGTGCACTGCGGGTTCTGCCTGCCGGCCTGCCCGACCTATCGCGTGCTCGGCAGCGAACTCGACAGCCCGCGCGGCCGCATCTACCTCATCAAGCAGATGGTCGAAGGCGCGCCGGTGACCGAGGCGACGCGCGAGCACCTCGATCGCTGCCTCACCTGCCGCTCCTGCGAGTCCGCGTGTCCGTCCGGCGTGCAGTACGGTCGGCTGATCGATCTCGGTCGCGAACTCGTCGAGCAGAAGGTGCCGCGACCGGCGGTCGAGCGCACCTGGCGTCACGCGCTCGCGCTCGTGCTCGCCCGACGCGCGGTGTTCACTCCGCTGCTGCGCCTCGGCCAGATCGTGCGTGGCGCATTACCAGCCACGCTGAGCGCGAAGATCCCACCCCGCGTGGTCACTGGCCCCCGACCCGTTGCGCGTCACACGCGCCGCGTGGTGCTGCTGGAGGGCTGCGTACAGCCGGCACTCGCGCCGCAGATCAACGCAGCCACCGCGCGCGTCCTCGATCGCCTGGGCATCTCGGTGCTCACCGCGCGGGGCGAGGCGTGCTGCGGCGCGCTCGGTCATCACCTCGGCGAGACGGAGCGCGCACGGGCGCAGGCCCGTCGCAACGTCGACCTGTGCGCGCGCCTGCTGGACGACGGTGCCGAGGCCATCGTCAGCACGGCGAGCGGCTGCGGGGTCTTCGTGAAGGACTATGGCCACCTGCTCGCCGCCGATCCGACCTACGCCGCGCAGGCCGCGCGGGTGGCCGCCGCGACGCGCGACCTGTGCGAGGTGATCTCGGTCGACGACCTGCGGGCCGCCGGGCGGATCGGCCGGAGGCGCGAGCGCATCGCCTGGCAGGCGCCCTGCACGCTGCAGCACGGACAACGGGGGGCGACGACCGGCCGGGTCGAGGCACTGCTCACCGCCGCCGGCTATACGCTCACGCCGGTCGCGAGTCCGCACCTGTGCTGCGGCTCGGCGGGAACCTACTCGATCCTGCAGGCGGAACTGTCGCAGGCGGTGCGTGAGCGCAAGCTCGAGACGCTGCTCGGCGGCGAGCCGGCCGCCATCGCCACGGCAAACATCGGTTGCCTCGAGCACCTGCGGGCCGCGAGCCCGGTGCCGGTGCGCCACTGGATCGAATGGCTCGACGCCGCCTGGCAGGAGTCCTGAGCGCGGTCAGGCGAGGCGCAGGGTGAACCAGAAGGTGCTGCCCTCGCCCACGCGGCTGCGTGCGCCGATCTCGCCGCCGGAGGCCTCGACGATGCGGCTGGCGATGGCGAGCCCGAGTCCGGTGCGCTGCCGCAGGGGCCCCGGCTGCCCTTCGATGCGCTGGAACGGCTGGAACAGCTTGCCCTGCTGGTCCGCCGCGATGCCGATGCCGGTGTCCGCGATCTCCACGCGCGCCATGCGCCCCTCGACCACGGCGCGCACGTCGATGGTGCCCTGGTCCGTGAAGGTGATGGCGTTCGCGAGCAGGTTGCGCGCCACCTGGCCCGCGCGGACCGGATCGGCATGGACGACGATCGATGGGTCGCACGCGACCGGCCGCAGGTCGAGCCCGCGCGCGAAGGCACGGGCCTCCAGCGCGGCGACCTGCTCCTCGAGCAGGGCCTTGAGCCCGACCGGCGCAGGGCGCAGGACGAGGTCGCCCGCCTCGATCGCGGTCATGTCGAGGATGTCGCGCACCATGTCGAGCAGTTGCTCGCCGGCGCGCCGGATCGCCGTCAGCGGCCGCCGCTGCGGCTCGTGCACCGGGCCGAGCGTGCCGTCGAGGATCGCGGAACTGAACCCGATGACGGCATTCAGCGGCGTGCGCAGCTCGTGGCTGGCCGTGCGCAGGAAGGTGCCCTTGGCCCGGTCCGCGCTCTGGGCGAGTTCGAGCGCCTCCTCCAGCTCGAGGGTGCGCTGGCGCACCATCCGCTCGAGTTCGTCGCGGTGCCGCGTCAGCTCGTGGTTGGCGTGCTCGATCTTGAGGCTCGCCCGGCGCAGCGTGTCCTGCATCTGGAGGCCGTCGGACACGTCGCGCATCACGCCGATGGCGCGCAGCGGCACGCCGTCGGGGCCGTGCTCGAGCACGGAGGCCACCTGCAGGTGACGCGGCCCGGCGCCCTCGCACAGGACGCGCAGCACGGCCTCGTCCTCGTCGCCCCGCTCGCCGACGGGGTGCAGGACGCGATCGATGCGGTCGTGGTCCTCGACGTGGATGCGCGCGCGCAGGAATTCGCTCGACACCCCGAGGCGACCGACGTGCTCGGGCACGCCGAAGAAGCCGCAGACGGTCGCGTCCCAGTACATGCGACCGTCCCGCAGGTCGCGCGACCACATGCCGAGGCCGCCGGCGGCCAGCGCGAGTTGCCGGTCGCGCAAGGCCTCCTCGAGCGCTTTCTCGCCCGGGAGCTCGCTCGCGATCGCGCAGCACGAGGTGCATTGCCCGCGCGCGTCGACGGCGGGAATGACCTGCAGCTGGCACCAGCGGTGGCTGCCGTCGGCCGCGCAGATGCGCACGCGCAGGCGCACCGGCGCGCGACGCTCCGCGGCCTCCTGCCAGGCGGTCGCCACGGCCCGTTGATCGTCGGGATGCAGTGCGTCGTGCCAGCCGTGGCCGAGCGTCTGCTCGACCTCGAGACCCGTGAATCCCTGCCAGTGGCGGTTGAAGAAAACGGCGGCGCCGTCGCGTCGCGTCACCCACATCGGCTGGTGCACGCCCTCGGCGAACGCCCTGAAGTCGAACTCCACCACCGCCGCGCCTTCCCCCTGGTCGAGCGCGCATCGCCCGGTGTCCCGCAATCTAAGTCAGACATTCGATTCGCGGATACGTAGTTCTCGCAATGGCGACGCCGAGGCGGCACGATCGTCTCGAGCCGCTGCCATGAGTCCGCCAGGAGCAATCCCTCGCGAAAGCCGGCCACCGCCCGGCGCGGACCGGCGTAGGCTAGGCAACATATTCCGACCCGTCCCCGGGCCGGCCCGGTCTATCTTCCACGGTCTGCCCGACGTAGGATCGCGCCCATGGTCTACCGCGTGACCTCGGAGCGTCGGCATCACTACCTCCACGTCCGCATGGAGGGACCCGAGTCGTACCAGGAAGCGCTGCGATTCTGGCGCTGGCTGGCGGACCAGTCGCGCGCCCTCGGGATCGACGAGTTCATGATCGTCGACGAGGTGCAAGGCCGGCTGAGCATGGTGGATCACTTCGAGATCAGCGAGATCGTGGCGAAGCTGTTCGCGGGCAAGCGCATCGCCTACGTCGACCCGAAGGCGGACACCTGGGATGCCAACGAGTTCGGCGGCACGGTGATCAACAACCGGGGAGGCCGGGCGCAGGTCTTCAAGACCGAAGCCGACGCGCACCTCTGGCTGATCACGCGTCCGGCCAAGGCCAGCTGACGACAGGGGAAGCGCCGACGCAGCCGCGCTGCGCGGTGCCGGGGAGGCCTCGTGTCCAGGAAGCACATACGCGCGCGACTGATCGGCGACGGCCCGCACGGCTCGTGGGCGCGCCTGCAGATCCCGTTCAACGTCGAGGACACCTACGGCACCAAGGGCCGCGTGCCGGTCAAGGCGCTGTTCGGCCGCAAGGAATTCCGCACCTCGATCTTTCCGAACGGCGACGGCACGCACTACCTGATGGTCAACAAGGACATGCAGGAAGCGGCCGGCACCGGCGTCAACGAGACGGTGTCGATCACGCTGTGGCGCGACTCGGTGCCGGACGAGCCGGTCGTGCCGCGCGACCTCGCGGCGGCCATCGCGAAGAACAAGGCCGCGAGCAGGACCTTCGCCGATATCTCGTCCGTCGCGCGGCGCGAGTTCGTGCAGTGGATCGAGTCGGCCAAGCTCGAGCAGACCCGGGCCGGGCGCGTCGCGTCCGCGGTGAAGCTGCTCGCGGCCGGCCAGCGACGACCGCAGGTCTGACCGGGCCTCAGGGCCGGCCGGGCGACGTGGCGGCCACGCCCTCACCCGCCGCGCCACGTGGCATCCGCGCGTAGAGCGCGACCGCCGCCAGCGTGCACACGAACAGGCCGACGAAGAGCGGACGCGCCGTGCCGTCGTGCGCGAACCCGATCGCCTGCACCGTCGTCGCACCGACCACCATCTGCACCGCGGACAGCAGGCCCGAGGCCGCGCCGGCGCGCGAGGGCTGCGCTCCGACGGCCTCGGCCTGCACCGGCGCGATGCCGACGGCCGCGAAGAAGTAGAGCACCAGCGTGGGCAGGAACAGCATGCGCGTGCTGAGCCCGAACACCAGCAGGCCCACGGCTCCGAGGGCGGTGGCGGCGAGGCAGCCGAGGCCCGAGGCCAGGATCAGCCGAGGGCGCGCCAGGCGATCGCCCCAGCGTGCGGTGAACTGGTTGCCGGCCACGTAGCACACGCAGGCCGCGGCGAACCACAGGCCGTACTCCGTCGCCGTCCCGCCCAGCACGTCGACCACGAGGTACGGGATTGCCGCCTGCGTCGCGAACACCGCCGACATGATCCACGCGAAGTGCAGCGTCGGCGCGCGATAGCCCGGATCGGCGAGCAGCGCGCGGTAGTTCGCGAGCACGTCGCGCGGCCGAGGTGCCGCGGTCGATGCGGGCCGACTCTCGGGCAGGCGCCACGCGAGCAGCGCGAGCGCGATCGACCCGGCGAGCGCCCCGACCACGAACACCGCGCGCCAGCCGACGTGGTCGATCAGCACGCCGCCGAGGATCGGTGCGAGCATCGGCACGAACGCCATCACGGTAGTGAGCTGCGCGAGCACGCGGGCCGATCCCTGCCGGCCATGGACGTCGTGGATCACCGTGCGCGTCAGCGACAGCGCGGCGGCGCTGCCCGCCGACTGCATTGCGCGCCCGGCGAGCAGCGTGCCGATGGTCGGTGCCAGCGCGGCGAGCAGGCTGCCGAAGCAGAACAGGCCCGTGCCGAACAGCAGGACCGGCCGGCGCCCGAGCCGGTCGGCGAGCGGACCGTAGACCAGCGTCGCGAAGGCGATCACGACGAAGGCGAGGCTCACCAGCGCCTGGGCCGTGGCCATCGGCACGTGCAAGTCGGCGTGCACGAACGGCACGGCCGGCGTCACGATCTGCGTGGCGAGGGGCCCGAGCGCGTAGGCGACGATCAGGGCCGTGAGGGCGATCCGGTTGAGCTGCGGCATGGCGATCTCCTGCGTGGGAGTCGCCAGCCTGACCGCGCCGCGTCTCGCGGCGATGTCGGCCCGGTTGCGATTTGTACCGGATTGTTTCGGGATCGTCGCGGTGGGCCGCCTAGTGCGTTTTCGCCGACAGGCAGCGCGCCAGCACCTGGCTCAGTTGCGCCGGATCGACGGGTTTGCGCAGCACGGCATGCAACGCGGCCCGCGTCAGGTCCGCGCCGGCGAGGCCCTCGCCGTGGCCCGTGTAGAGCACCACGGGCAGGTCGGTCCGCACCTGGCGCAGGCGCTCGGCCAGCTCGAGGCCCGTGAGCCGCGGCATCGACTGGTCGGTGATCACCACGTCGAAACGCTGTGGTTCCGCACGCACGAGATCGAGGGCGGCCTCGGGCCGCGACGCGTAGACCGCCTGCAGGCCCCAGGTGTCGAGCAACTCGCGCATGAACTCGCCGACGGTCTCCTCGTCGTCGACGACCAGCACGGTGCCGCGCAGCAAAGGCTGCGGCGCGCGCGAGCGCGGACCGGTGTCGAGCGGCTCGACGACGGCCTGATTGCCGGTCAGGGCCGGCCACAGGACGCGGAAGCGCGTGCCGGCTCCCGGGCGGGTCTCCACGACGACGTGTCCGCCGTGCTCGTGCACGATGCCGTGGACCATCGCGAGGCCCATGCCGCTGCCCTTGCCCATCTCCTTGGTCGAGAAGAACGGCTCGAAGATGCGTTCGACGACGTCCGCGGTCATGCCCTGCCCGTCGTCCTCCACCACGAGTTCGACGTAGCGACCGTCGATCTCCTGCCGGCAGCTCGCGCAGCAGACGGGCTCCGTCGTCGTCGCATCGTGCACCGCGAGGCGCAGGCTGCCCACGCCCCCGGTCGCGTCGCGTGCGTTGAGGCAGAGATTCAGCAGCACCTGCTCGACCTGTGCCGGGTCGGCGTGCACCGGCCGGACCGCCGCGTCGAGCTCGACGGTGATCGGCAGGGTCTCGGGGAGGCCCGCCTGCAAGGTGGCGAGCGCGCCGCGCACGACCTCGGGCAGCGACACGGCCCGCGGCGAGCCGCGGTGGCCGCGGCTGAACATCAGCATCTGCTGGATCAGGTCGCGCGCCCGTTCGCAGGAACGCTGGGCCTGCGCGAGGTAGCCGGCCAGGCGCCGGTCGCCGGCCGCCGCCTCGCGCTGGCTGGCGAGCAGCACGTACCCCATGATCGAGGTGAGCAGGTTGTTGAAGTCGTGCGCGATCCCGCCGGTCAGCTGCCCGATGGCTTCCATCTTCTGCGCCTGGCGCAGCCGGGCCTCGAGGTGCGCGCGCTCGGTCTCGACGCGCTCGCGCTCGGTCAGGTCGCGGATCATCGCGAGCACGTGGGGCTCGCCGCGGTACTGGATCGGGATGGTGCGCACCTCGATCGGGAAGCGGGAGCCGTCGCGACGGAACGTCTCGCTCTCGCGCCGGCAATGCTCGCCCGCCAGCGTGCGGGCGATCAGCTCGACCTGCAGCTTGCGATGTTGCTCGCCGATCTCCCGGTTGCGCACGCCCGCGAGCACCTCCTCGCGGGTGTAGCCGTACATGCGCTCGTAGGCCGGGTTGACGTCGACGCGGTCGTAGCGGGCGTCCCACAGCACCAGCGCGTCCGCCGACGCGTTGAACACCGCGCGGTACTGCTCCTCGCTCGCGCGCAGGGCCTCCTCCGCCGCCTTGCGCTCGGTGATCTCGCGCGTGAACGCGAGCACGCGCCACTGGCCGCCGATCTGCGCCCGCTTCAGGCGCACCTCGTCCCAGTGCAGGCTGCCGTCCTTGCGTCGCCGGCGCCATTCGAGCGTGGCATGGCCGACGCGCTTGGCGGTCTCCACGCCGCGCATCGCCTCCTCCTCGGTGACCGGCTGGTCGCCGGCGCCGAGCTCGCGCGGCTTGCGGCCGATCAGCTCGGCCCGCGTGTACCCGTAGGCTTCGCAGGCGCGCGGGTTGGCGTCGACGATCGCGCCGGTGTGCCAGTCGTGCACGAGGATCGCGTCCTCGGACGCCTCGAAGATCTCGCGGTAGTTGGCCTCGGACGCGCGCAGCGCGGCCGCCGCCTCGACGCGATCCAGTTCGGCGTTGACGCGCACGGCGAAGATCTTGAGCGTCGCCTCCACCAGGGCCGGGTCGGCGAAGGGCCGGCGGGAGATCGCCGCGATCAGGCCGAGCGGCCGGCCGTTCGCCGCCGTGAGCGGGTATCCGGCGTAGCACTCGAGGCCCATGCGCAGGAAGTCCTCGTCCTGCGGGAACAGCTCGCGCAGACGCTCCGGGTACAGCCGGTATTGCTGGCTGAACACCGTCTCGCACGGCGTCCCGCGCATCGGATACCTGAAGTTCTCGCGGACTTCGCCGTCGAGCAGGAACGCCAGCATCCGCAGGTCCTGCGGCTGCTCCGCCGACACCGTCGCGATGAACGCGCCGTCGACGCCGAGGATGGTCGAGAGGTAGCGGCACAGCTGGCGGTACAGCGTGTCCTCCTCCGACTGCGAGACCGCGAGCGCGGCGGCGGAGAACGCCTCCTCGAGGCGCTTGCGTTCAGTGATGTCGGTGGACATGCCGCACACGGCGTACGCGGCCCCCTCCGCGTCATGCAGCGGGAACTTGGAGGACAGGAAGGTGCGTGGACCCTCGCCGAAATCCGCCTCCTCCTCGAACTGCAGGCAGCGCTGTTCGTGCAGCACCAGCAGGTCGTTGCGGCGGAAGCGCGCCGCGAGCGGCGGGGTGAAGGTCTCCTCGTCGGTGCGGCCGAGCACGCCGTCGGCCGCGCGTCCGGTCACCCGCTCGAATTCACGGTTGACGAACAGGTAGCGGCCGCGACGGTCCTTGGCGAAGACGATCGCGCTCGAGTTGTCGAGGATCTGCTGCAGTCCGCTCTCGCGGTCGAGCAGCGCCTCTTCGGCACCCGGTCGAATCGGGGACTCGGCATCCATCGCAGGGACCCTCCCGTGCTCGATGCGACCCGAGTATAGGAAGGCGCCGCGCGGACGCCAGCACTGTTACGCGGTTGATACAAACATGTACCCGACGCCGCGCACGGTGCGGATGACCTGCGGGTTCTCGGGATCGACCTCGACCTTGCGGCGCAGCCGCGCGACGCGGATGTCGATCGAGCGATCGAACGGATCCCACTCGCGGTTCTTCGTCAGCGTGAGGATGCGGTCGCGCGACAGCGCCTTGCCCGGGTGCTCGACGAAGACCTTGAGCAGGTCGAATTCCATCGTGGTGAGGGGGATCTCCTCGCCGTCGGGCCCGAAGAGCTGGTGCGACGACAGGTCGAGCGTGCACGCACCGAAAGGCACGGTGCGCCGCGCCGGCGGCTCACCGCCTCCCGGCGCCGGACGCGACTGCAGCCGGCGCAGGACGCTCTTGATGCGGGCCAGCAGCTCGCGCGGATCGAAGGGCTTGGCGACGTAGTCGTCGGCGCCGACCTCCAGGCCGACGATGCGGTCGACCACGCCACTCGCGCCCGTGACCATGATGATGCCGACGTCGTAGCGCTCGCGCAGGAAGCGCGCGAGGCTGAGCCCGTCTTCGCGGGGCAGCTTCAGGTCGAGGAGCACGAGGTCGGGTGTCGCCTGCTCGATCTCGCGGCGCATCGACTCACCGTCGGCCGCGACGGCCACGCAGTAGCCCTCCGACGTGAGGTAGTCGGAGAGCATGTGGCGGATCGCGGGATCGTCGTCGACGACCAGCACGCAGGCGGCACTCGCCATGGCGTCCTCCCCTGACTGGCGCGGCGCAATTATAGCCACGGCGGCCGCAGCAATCGGAAACAAAACACTACGCGGCGGACATCGTGCCGATACGCGCGGCGGGCAACCTGCCGACCAACGCGGGGGATGTCTCCCGCCATCGTCCACCCTCACCGGAGACTGCCATGAACGCCGCCACGATGAACCTGGCCTTCAGCGAAACCCCGATGGCGCCCGAGACCGCACGCTACGCCCGTGCGATCAAGGCCTCGAAGCGCGTGCGCTGGGATTTCGACCACGACGTGCTGCGCGGGCGCGACTTCGACCTCGGCGACAGCTTCCTGCCCGCCGGCCTGTCGCTCGCCGACCAGCTGCCCTTCCTGACCGCCGACGAGCGCCGCCTGATGAGCCAGGTGCAGGGCCGCTCGTACGCCTACATCTTCGGCCTCGTCGAGCGCTTCATCGGCGCGAAGGTGCTGGAGCTCTCCGGGCGCCACGCGCTCGGCGACCAGCTCGCGCTCGAGGCGCTGGTGCGCTTCGGCGACGAGGAGATCAAGCACCAGGAGATGTTCCGCCGCATCGAGCAGATGCTCGAGGCGAAGATGCCGGCCGGCTACCGCCGCACGGTCGACCCGAACGACGTCGCGCGCGCCGTGCTCGGCAAGGGCACGTGGTCGGTGCTGGCGCTCACGTCGCTGATCGAACTGTTCGTGAAGATGCACTACGAGCAGAGCATCGAGCCGCAGGCGCAGATCTGCCCGCTGTGGAAGGACGTCTTCAAGTACCACTGGATGGACGAGGCGCAGCACGTGGTGCTCGACGAACTCGAGTGGGTCGCCGAGAACCGGCGGCTGTCCGCGGGCCAGAAGGAATTCGTCGTCGACGACCTGATCGCGCTGGTCGGCGCCGTGGACGGCATCCTGCAGGGCCAGGCAGCGGCCGACGCCGACTACTTCCTGGCGATCGCCGGGCGCCGCTTCCACGGCGAGGAAGAAGCCGGCATCCGCGCGCTCGTGCTGCGCGCGTACCGCTGGCAGTACATCGTTTCCGGCGTGCAGCACCCGCACTTCGGCCGGCTGCTCACGGAGATGACGACCCCGGCCCAGATGACCCGCATCCAGCAGGCGCTCGCGCCGATCCTGCGCGCAACGCTGCCACCCCGGAGGAACGAATCATGAACCGCCTCAAGACCCTGACGACCTACGAGCGGGCCGTGTTCGCCTCGCTCGCGGTGCTGGTGGCGACGCTCACCCTGGTGCTGCTCAACATCGGCTTCCAGGCACCGATCCTGACGTGAACGACGCGGCGCTCCATGGGGTGACTCGTGGAGCGCCGTCGTCACCGGCGTTTGACGTAGCAGGTGCGCGGTGTGCTAGGTTCCGTCCAGCAGCCACCGGACGGTCCACCCCATGCGCAACGCCCGACCTGCCCACCCCGGCTTGCTTCCCGCGATCCTCGTCGGTGGCGACATGGCCGCGACCTTCGACATCGTGT
>JBGAHO010000022.1:0-64126 GCA_044226195.1 Steroidobacteraceae bacterium | reverse complement strand
GTCGCGGGCTCGTTGCCCCCGCTCGACACCACGTACGAAGCCGACCGGGTCGGCAGCGAGGACGCGCTGTACGCGACCTACCTGCGCATCGCCCGCACGCTCGTCGGCGAGGTCGATCTCGCGATGGCGGAGACCCTGACCACCGTGCGCGAAGCCGTGGCCGCGGCGCGCGCGGCCGCCGACTGCGGATTGCGGGTGCGGGTGTCGTGGAACCTGGCGCTCGATGCGCCCCGCCTGCGCGGCGGCGAATCGCTCGAGGACGCGGTGCGCGCACTCGAAGGCCTGCCGGTCGACGGCTACCAGGTGAACTGCGTGCCGACGGGCCTCGTGCCCGAGGCCATCACGCGCATGCGTGCCTGCACGTCGCGCACGCTCGGGGCCTATGCGAACAGCTGCGAGCACGCACCCGACCAGAAGACACTCGACACCTGTCAGGTCCCGGTACTGACGCCGGCGCAGTACGTGGCCGCGACGGAACAGTGGGTGGCCGCCGGCGCCACCTGGCTCGGCGGCTGCTGCGACACCTCGCCGCCCTACATCGCCGCGCTGGCGCAGCGCTGGAAGCTCAGCTGACGAAACGCGTGGGCCGGTACGGCGCCATCAGGTCGACCTGCGCGCCGTCGAGCAGCTCGAGGGCCACAAGTTCGCCGATCAGCGGCGCGAGTGTCACGCCGCTGTGCGTCACCGTGACGTACACGCGAGAATCCGCGCCGACGTAACCGAGGATCGGATAGCCGTCCTGCGGCATCGGCCGCCAGCACAGCGAGACGCTCTCGATCGGCGCGTTCGCCAGCGACGGCAGGTAACGCGCGGCCTGGCCGCGGATGCGCTCACCGTGCCTGGCCGACAGGGATTCGCGCGGGAAATCGAGCGGGTGATCCTCGAGCAGGCGATGCGGGCGCGTGTGCGGCGGGTCGTAGTCGTCGCCGAGCACGTAGCGGCCATCGGCCTGCTGGTGGAAGTGCGAGTCCTCGGTGTTGTAGACGCCCCGCAGCTGCAGCGGTTGCGGCGTCGTGCGCACGACCAGGCCCGGCGCCGACTTGAGCGGTACTTTGGCACCGACGAGCGCCGCCAGCGCCTCGGTCTGCACGCCGCTCGCCAGCACCACGCGGTCGGCGCGGTAGTCGCCCTGCGTCGTGCGCAGTTGCACGCCGCTCGCGGACGTCTCGATGGCCTGCACCTCACACGGGTGCACGATCTTCGCGCCCGCGCGACCGGCCTCGTCCAGCAGCAGCCGCGTGGCCGCACCGGAGTCCACGGCCCCTTCGATCTCGGTCCGGGCGGCGCTCAGGATCTTGCCGGGCTGCACCTGCGGTGCGAGCCGCGTGAATTCGGCGGCCTCGAGCGAGCGGACCGACCAGCCCCAGGCCCGCTGCTGCGCGGTCATGCGCTCGAGTTCCTCGGCCCGTGCGGGATTGGCGTACCACTCGAACGTTCCGTCCCAGCGCACCGGCAGCGCGTCGCCGAGGCGCTGGTGCAGGTCGTGCCACGCCAGCACGCTGAGCCGACTGAAGAGGTGGTAATCGCGTGGCTGCTTGCTGATGTTCGCGTTGATCCACGCGAACGACTTGCCCGAGGCGCCGGCGGCCGGCTGCGACTTTTCGAGGACGGTGACTTCCGCGCCGCGGCGCGCGAGGTGCCACGCGATCGAGGCGCCGAGGATGCCGCCGCCGACGACCACGATGCGCTGCGCGGTGCCCGCGTAGGACCGCAGGCCGAATCCACTGCCGAGCAAGAGCCCGGCGCCCCACTTCAACAGGTCGCGGCGTTGCATGATCGCCGCAGCCTACCGGGCCACGCCGCGTTTGCAACTGCACCGCGCCGATTGTCGGCGGTGTCGCGTTGCCCGCAGAATGGGCCGGCAAGGACAGGGACGATCCGGGGGAGGTGCGGCGATGGTCAGCGAGATCCGCGTAGCGGCACGGGCCCTGGTCGTCGTGCTGCTGCTCGCCGGCGCCGGCCCGGCCCTGCTTGCCGAAGCCGCCCCGCCCTCGCAGCCGCGCTACGGCATGGCGATGCGCGAGGCGTGGATCCCACTGCCCGACGGCGTGCGCCTCGCGGCCGACCTGTACGTGCCGACGGGCGCCAAGCCGGGCCAGCGCTTCCCCGTGCTGCTCGAATACCTGCCCTACCGCAAGACGGAATCGCGCGGCCGCAACTGGCCGCTGTACTCGTACTTCGTCGCGCGCGGCTACATCGTCGCGCGCGTCGACATCCGCGGCTCGGGCAACAGCGAGGGCACGCTGATCCCGTACGAGTACTCGGACATCGAACTCGACGACGGCGAGCAGGTGATCGGCTGGCTCGCGCGCCAGCCGTGGTCGACCGGCGCGATCGGCATGTTCGGCATCTCGTGGGGCGGCTTCAATTCCATCCAGCTCGCGGGCCGGCATCCGCCTGCGCTCAAGGCCTTCGTCGCCGTCGACGCGACCGACGACCTCTACCAGGAAGACGTGCACTACATCGACGGCGTGATGCACCTCGACTCCTGGGAAATGGGGCAGGAACTCGACAACGGCCGGCCCGGCGCGCCGGATTACGTGATGGACGAGGCGTTCTTCCGCGACCGCTTCGACCGCGAGCCGTGGATGCTGACGTGGAAACGCGAGCAGCGGGACGGGCCGTTCTGGGACCGCGCATCCTGGCGCGACCGCGAGGCGCAGATCACCGTGCCCGGGTATCACATCGGCGGCTGGTACGACGGCTACCGCGACGTGATCCCGCGCATGCTGCAGAACGCCGGCGGGCCGGTGAAGGCGCTGATCGGGCCGTGGAACCACACCTTCCCGCACGAACCGTATCCGCGCCCCGGCATCGAATGGCGCTACGAGGCCGTGCGCTGGTTCGATTACTGGCTGAAGAAGATCGACACCGGCATCCTGCAGGAACCGAAGTTCGCGGTGTACGTGCGCGACTGGCATCCGCCCGGCCCCTATCTCGACTACGCGCCGGGGCACTGGCGCTGGGAGGACGGCTGGCCGATCGCGCGCACCCGGCAACGCGTGCTGCACCTGCGCGACGACCACACGCTCGGCGTTGCGGACGCGGCCACGACCACGCATCGACTGCGTTACGTCCCGGGCGTCGGCATCGAAGCCGGCGGCCCGGTGATGTGGTGGGGCGACGTCGCGCACGACCAGCGACCAACCGATGCCTACAGCCTCGTGTACGACACCGCGCCGCTCGACGCCCCGCTCGAGATCCTCGGCCTGCCGCACGCCTTGCTGCAGGTGAGCGCGGATGCGCCGCGGGCCAACTGGTTCGTGCGCGTGTCCGACGTGGCGCCGGACGGCACGGTCACGCAGGTGGCCGGCGCCGGCTTCAACGGCAACCATCGTCGTTCCGCGCGCGAGCCCGAGCTGATCCGACCCGGCGAGTCGTTCCCGCTCGACATCGAGCTGCACTTCACGTCCTGGGTGTTCCCGAAGGGCCATCGCATCCGCGTGGCGGTCAACAACGCGATGTGGCCGATGATGTGGCCCTCGCCCCACCCGATGACCACGGCTCTTGCCATCGGCGGGCCGGAGGGCGCACGGGTGGTGCTGCCCGTGATCCCGCCGGCCGATCGCCCGGTACCGCATTTCCTGCCGCCGACCGAGGGCCCGAAGCTCGCCGGCTACGAGGACCTCGACACGGGCACGTCGTCCGGCTACGGCGAGATCTCCGAGGTGCGCCGCAATCCGCAGACCGGCGAGATCACCGCCGTTGCCACCAATGGCTCCCGCACCCGCTACCCGTGGGGTACCGAGCATTTCTCGGAGCGCATCGAGCACGCGACCTCGGACGCCCACCCGGAGCAGACCTCGATGACCGGCACCTACAGCACGGAGGTCGAGTTGCCGGGACGCAAGCTGCGCTGGGAGACCAAATCGGTGTTCCAGAGCGACGCGGACGGCTACGCGTACGAATACGAGCGGCGGGTCTACGAAAACGGCCGCCTGCTGAGGGAAAAGCGCTGGACCCAGCGCTTCCCGCGCGACCCCTGAACCGGGGGGAGTAGCCGCGGCGAGGCTGTCCCGACGATAATCGCCGGCCTTCACCCGATCCTGACCTGGACCGCCCCGGCGCTCGCGCCGGGGCCCGCGGAGACTGCGATGCGACCGACGCTGAACGTCATCACGCCCGAGCTGTGCGCCCGGGTCCTCACCGAAGCCAAGCGCATCATGGCCGAGACCGGCATGGAGATCCGCGGCCCCGAGATGCGCAAGCGCCTGCTCGACCACGGGCTCAGGACGACGGCGGACGGCGTGCGCATCCTGTTCCCGGTCGATGTGATCGACAAGGCGCTCGCAACCGCGCCGAAGTCGTTCACGCTCTACACGCGCGACGGCACGCCGCACGCCGAGCTCGGCGGCAACAACGTCCACTACGTGCCGGGCTCCTCGGGCCTCAAGATCCAGGACCACCGCACCGGCGAGACGCGCCTGTCGAACTCGACGGACTTCATCGAGTACGCGCGCCTGTGCGACGGCCTCGAGCACATCGCCTACCTCGCCACCGCGTTCTCGACCAACAAGGACATCGAGTCGCAGGTGTCGGACGCGTGGCGCCTGTACATGCTGCTCACCACCTCGAAGAAGCCGATGGTGTCCGGCGCATTCTCCGAGCACGGCGTGCCGCGCATGCGCGACATGATGCAGCTGTTCCGCCGCGACCGCGCCGAACTGATTGCCAAGCCGATGTCGATCTTCACCATCACGGCCACGGGCAACTTCCGCTACAGCGAAGACTCGTGCCAGAACATGATCGACTGCGTCGAGGCCGGCATCCCGGTCGAAATCGTGCCCGTGACGCTGATGGGCCTGATCGCGCCGGTGACCTTGGTGGGCGCGCTGGTGTTCCACTGCGTCGACGTGCTCACCGGCATCACCATGGCGCAGATCATCCGCCCGGGCGCGCCCGTGCTGTTCGGCGGCGCGCCGGCGACGTTCCACATGAAGGCCGCGAGCTCGCCGATGGCGGCGATCGAGGCACAGCACCTGAACGTGGCGTACGTCGCGGTGGCCAAGTCGCTCGGCCTGCCGACGCAGGCCTACATGGCGCTGTCGGACGCCAAGTCGCTCGACGCGCAGGCCGGTGGCGAATCCTTCAGCAGCGCGCTGCTCGCGGCGCTCGCCGGCATCAACTCGGTCTCCGGCCCGGGCATGCTCGATTTCGTGCTCACGTTCAGCCTGCCGAAGCTGGTGTACGACAACGAGGTCTGCGGCCAGTCCCTGCATTTCGTGCGCGAGATGAACGTGGTCGAGGACCTGCCGAGCCAGCAGCTGGTCGCGGACCTGATGGCCAACGACCACCTGATCACCTCGCCGCACACGCTGCAGCACTGGCCGAACCAGCTGTACCTCACCAACCCGGTGATCGACCGCGAGAACCGCGAGACCTGGCAGAAGGCCGGCGCGAAGGAACTGGCGCAGCGCGCCAACGAAGAAGTGGAATCGCGGCTGGCGAACTACACGCCGATCGAGACGGACCCCGCGATCGACGCCGAGATGCGGCGCATGATCAGCGAGGGCCTCACCGCGCCGGCCCCGCTGCCGGACCTGCCGCCGCCGCCCGACGCGAGCGATCGCACCGTGCTGCGCGGACGCCGACCGAACCGACGCCGCGGCCTCTGAGCCCACGGAGGAGACGTCCATGCCCCGCGATCCGCACCGCCCGACCGACGTCCCGACCCCCTCCTCCCTGCCGCGGATCACGAGGCGCCACGCCTTGCTCGGCGCGGCCGCCCTCGCGGCGCCGCTCACGCCGCGCTTCGCCTTCGGCGATGCCGCGGCAGCGCCGGCCAGCACGGGCATCGTCATCCTCAACGGCAACGAGAACCCGTACGGCCCGTCGCCCGCGGCGCGCCAGGCGATCCTCGCCAGCGTCGGCAACGCGCCGCGCTACGCCGACGAGAACATCGATCACCTCAAACAGCGGATCGCCGACCGCGAGCGCGTTGCTCCCGCGCAGGTGACGGTCGGCGCGGGCTCGGGCGAGTTGCTGAAGTTGTGCGGGCTGGTGGGCCTGCTGAACGGCCCCGGAGGCGAACTCGTCGCCGCGCGCCCCACGTACGAGGAATTGCCGAAGTTCGCCGATGCGCTCGGGCTGAAGCTGCAGTGGGTGGCGCCCGATGCCCACCTGCGCCACGACCTCGAGGCGATGCGCGCGGCCGTGAATGCGAATACTCGCCTCGTCTACGTCTGCAACCCGAACAACCCGACCGGTGCGGCCGTCACGCGCACGTCGCTGGCAGGCTTCGTGAAGTCGGTGCCGGCGCACGTGCTGGTGGTGGTGGACGAGGCCTACATCGATTTCGTCACCGAGCCCGACGTCGGCTCGGTCATCCCGCTGGTGAAAGAGGCGGCGAACCTCGTCGTGCTGCGCACGTTCTCGAAGATCCACGGGCTCGCCGGGCTGCGCGTCGGCTACGGCATCTCCTCGCCCGAGATCGCGCAGCGCTTCGCGAAGCTGTGGCTCACCTGGCCCAACACCACGGGCATCGACGCCGCGGTCGCGAGCTACGGCGATGCCGCGTTCCTGAGATCCACGCGCGAATCGATCCTCGCCGACCGGGCGCGCGTGCAGGCGACGCTCGACCGCATGGGCCTGCAGCGCTCGGAGGCGCAGGGCAACTTCGTGTTCTTCGACACGCGCGGCCCGCTCAAGGCCTTCCAGGACCGAATGCTGGCGCAGGGCATCAAGGTCGGCCGGCACTTCGACGGGTTCGACACGTGGTCGCGCACCACGATCGGCACCACGGCCGAAGTCGATCGATTCCTCGCGGCGTTGCCCAAGGCGCTCACCGGCTGAATCCACGCCGCGCGACGAGGCGAAATCCCGCCATCCCGGGGGTCCCGTCCATGTTGCGCCATCCTCGCCGCCTGCTCGTCCTTGCGCTCAGCCTGCTGGGTCTCGCGGGTTGCGCATCGCATGCGCCCGGCGGACGCCTGCAGTACTTCGAGATGGACAGCGCGAGCGAGGGCCAGCGCCTGCATTACGGCATCTACGAGCCGCCGGGCTGGGACCACCACACGCCCCTGCCGCTGGTCGTGCTGCTGCACGGCGCGGGCGACGATCACACCGCCGCCGATCGGCCGGCTTTGACCGAGCGCCTCGATGCCGCGATCCAGTCGGGCCGGCTCCCGCCGTTCCTGATGGTGACGCCGGAAGGCCAGCGTGGCCTGTGGATGGACTGGTACGACGGCACGCACCATTTCCGGAGCTGGGTGCTGAAGGACCTGCTTCCTGCCGTGCGCGCGCAGTACCCGATCGATGCACGCACGGGCCCGCACCTCGTCGGCGTCTCGATGGGCGGCGGCGGCGGCGTGCAGATGTGGCTCGCCGATCCGGGCCAGTTCGCTTCGGCCACGATCCTGAGCGCGCCGATCCTGCGCGAGGCGGACATCCGCGCCTTCCTGAAGCCGTACATGCCGCCCGACATCATGACGCGCGCGTTCGGTCCGCCGGGCAGCGGCTACGGCGTCGACCCGTTCGTTGCGCTGGCGACCCGCGAGGGACTGAAGGGCAGCCGGCTGATCTTCGGCGCCGCCGACCACGATCTCGGCGCGATGGCCGAGGCAAATGCCGCGTATCACGAACACCTGGCGAGCCACGGCGTGCCGCACACCTACGTGCGCTTCCCCGGCTTCCACCGCTGGACGAACTGGGCGCCGATGATCGAGTTCGCGCTGTGCGAGCAGCTGCAGCCGACGTGCCCGATGCCCGATCCGTCGGGCTGGATCATCGAGCGCGTGCCGGCCGCCCCGGCAAACTGACCGGCCTCAGAGGCCGTAGCCCTCCACCACGATCTTGCCGTCGCTCACCACGAGCCGCGGCTCGAAGAACACGCGCACGTCGGCGAGCGGGTCACCGTCGACCACGATCAGGTCGGCTTCGAGCCCGACGCGCACCGTGCCCGTCCGCGAATCGATGCCGAGGACTTTCGCGCCGTTGAGCGTCGCGCAGGTGATCGACTCGAGCGGCGTGTAGCCGATCGCATCGCGAAGGATGCCGATGTCGTGCGCGACGCGGATGCGGCCCGTGTCGTCGTGATCGGCGTAACTGCCGTCGGTCGAGGCCGCCACCGTGATGCCAAGCGCCTTGGCGCGGCGGACGGCCGCACGCAGCGGGCCCATCATCGACTGCGTGCGCAACTGCAGCGCCACATCGTCCGCCGAATTGCCCTGCGGATCGCCGAGCGGGCTCATCACCGCCAGCGTCGGCACGAAGAACGTGCCGCGGCGCTTCATCTCCTGCAGCGTGTCCTCGTCGATCCAGGTGCCGTGCTCGATGCTGCGCACGCCCGCGCGCACCGCGGAGGCCGCGCCTTCGCGAGAGTGCGCGTGCGCCGCGACGAACAGGCCCGCCTTCGCCGCCTCGGTCACGGCGGCGCGGATCTCGTCCTCGGTCAGCTCGGGTTTGCGCGGATCGGTGTACACGAGGCCGGCGCGTTCGCTCGCACCGACCTTAATGACGTCCGCGCCGCGGGCGATCAGCGCGCGGGTCGCCTCGGCGATGCGGTCCGGCCCGCGCAGCTCGCCGTTGATCGCGTCGCCGAACTGCGGATAGACCTCGAAGAACGCCATGCCGGGCTTGGGCCGGATGTGGCCGGGCGACACCAGCAGGTCCGGACCCGGCACGAAGCCGCGGCGCACGAGGTCGCGCGTGCCGATCGCCTGCAGGTTGGTGTCGCCGAGCACGCGGGCCGTCGTGACGCCGGACTGCAGGGCGCGCAAAGCGGCTGCCGGCGATTCGATGTGCGAATGGGCGTCGATCAGCCCCGGCAGCAGGTAGCGGCCCTTGAGGTCGATGCGCCGGACGCCGTCGCTCGCCGCCGGGGCGCGATCCGAGATCGCTGCGATCTTCCCGCCGCGCACGCTGACGGTCGCGCCCGAACGGGGCGCCGCACCGGTGCCGTCGATGAGCGTGGCATTGACGAGATCGAGGTCCTGCGCGTTCGCCGCACACCCCAGGACCAGGCCGAGCCCCACGATGGCGCTGCGCGCCGCGCGGACGATGACGTTCATGCTGTGAGCTCTCCCCGGTCGTTGTCGTGCCATCCCCGCCGGCGAACATACCTGCAACGCCGGTCGCAGGGAACCGCGCTGCCGGGACCGGTCGCCTGTGCTAGCGTAGCCAGCCGGGCCCCGGCAGCGGATCGACGGCCCTCGTCCAGGCACACCGCAGGGAGCCCGTTCATGTTGCGAAGACTGGTGGCGATCGGCCTCGTCGGACTGGCGTTCGGCGTCAGCGCGGCCGACGAGGAACCCGCCTGGCTCAAGGAAGCGCGAGCCAAGGAAGGCAAGCTGATCGAGGCGCAGGAGGTCCGCAGCAGCGACGGGTCGCTGGTGGCGCGCCTGCCGGTGAAGC
Source organism: Steroidobacteraceae bacterium (assembly GCA_044226195.1). Taxonomy (GTDB): domain Bacteria; phylum Pseudomonadota; class Gammaproteobacteria; order Steroidobacterales; family Steroidobacteraceae; genus RPQJ01. The sequence goes on along the minus strand of JBGAHO010000022.1, from coordinate 54,775 downwards.
TCGCCGCGCCGATCACGCAAAACGAACAGGAATACTTGCTCATGCTCGACCTCGGCGCCGAGACGCCGGCGGACTGCGAGGTGCTGGTCAGCGACACGGACCTGGCGGGGCTCCTGCGCGAGACTGCCAGCCTCAGCTTCAAGAGCGAGGAAGCCCGGAAGAACAAGGTCGAGCAGGCGGCCATCGAGCGCATCGATGCCGGCTCGTTCGGCCCGCGGCCCTACATCGCGGCGAACTGGCTCTACCGCATGCCGGCACCGGACGGCATGCGCCTCGGCTCCCTCAAGCAGATCGCGGTCGGGATGCCGGGCTATGGGATCTACTGCTCCCACGACTCGATCGGCTACGAGCAGACGTTCCGCACCGCCGTGCACGCGCTCGCCGAGACACTGACGATGCGCAACGCCGAACCGGAACCGCGCTACCTCGAACTGCAGGTGGCGCGAGTAGGAGACATGCGCGTCGGGGTCAGCATGCTCGAACTCGCCGAGGATGCGGACGGCGACACGCGCATGCGCATGCGGATGTCCCTGCTGCTGCCGACCGGCGAAGCCACGCTCTCCGCGATGGACTCCCTCACGTTCCAGTGGACCAATCCCGCCGGCGAGCTGCTGAACTCCGGTGAAATCTCCGTCGAGAACGGCGAAGTCGATACCGATCTCAACGTGCAGCCCGACGAGTCCGGCCAGTGGATCGTGAAGGGCAAGTTCAAGGGCAAGGACCTGGAGGCGAAGATCGGTGCGGACCGGCCGCAGTCGCTGGTCGCTCAGGCAAAGGCGCGCCGCGCCTTGCTGGCCGGCCCGAACCCCACGAGTGGCGAGCTGCACGACAAGGTGTGGACGAGCGTGAATCCGGGACAGCTGATGGACAACGGGTTCAAGGTCGTCGGCCGCGATGCGTCGGGCGCCTACAGCGCGACCGAGTCGCTGGGCCCGATGACGATCGAGATGCTCGTCGACCCGACCAGCGGCCTGCCGCGCCAGACGAGCTGGGGCATCGGCGCCCAGACCCTCGTGACCGAGCGCATTTTCGTTCGGGGAGCGCCGTAGCATGCGGCGCGTCGGCCCCGCCCGCCGGGTCGCCGGCGCGGCGATGGCGCTCGCCGCCCTGTTCGCCGGCAGCGCCCGGGCCGACCTCGTGCCGCTGTTTGTCATTCCGACCGCATCCCAGGTCACCGCCGTCGTGCCGGCGGACCACGCGCTGCGCATCCGCATCGAGTCGCGCGACCCGGTGAAGCTCGCGGCACGCCTCGGCGTCGCGCCGCCGGCGACCGGGGCCACTGGCCTGGACGTCGAGCTGCTGCCGAATCCGCAACCTCCGGCGGGCGATGCAGGCCGCACCTGGCTCGAGCCGACGTTCGTCATCGACTACGACGAACCCAGCGTGCAGGCCCTGCGTAAGGAGTTCCTGGCCCAGCATCCGGAGCCGCCGACGCCCGACGCAATCGCGCGCTTCGTGAACGCCAGGGTCGTGGCGTCTTCGGACCAGCCCTGGCAACTGGCCTCGACCGTGGCGACGCGCCTGCGCGGCGACTGCACCGAGCACGCCGTGCTCGCCGCGGCGCTGGCCCGCTCGGTCGGCCTGCCGGCGAGAGTGGCGGTCGGGCTCGTGGTCGTGGCCCCGAAGGGCCAGTACGGCGCCTTCGGCCACGCCTGGACCGAATACCGCCAGGGCGACCGCTGGATCGTCGCCGATGCGGCGCTGATCAGCGACGACCTGCAGCCGCGCTACCTCTCGCTCGCCTGGCTGCAGGACGAGGGACCCGGGTACATGGTGCAGTTCCTCGAACCCCTCACCAACTGGGCCCGGCACGTCGACGTGCTGGGACCGGGCGCCGCACTCACCGACGGAAAGACGCCATGACCCGACTCGACCTCGACTTCGTCCGCGCCCAGTTCCCCGCGTTCGCCGAGCCCAGCCTCGCCGGCTACGCGCATTTCGAAAATGCCGGCGGCTCGTTCGCGTCGCGCCACACGATCGAGGCGCTCGACGGCTACTATCGACGCACCAAGGTGCAGCCCTACTACGCGTTCGAGCCCTCGGCGACGGCCGGCGCGCAGATGGACCGCGCGAAGTCGCGACTCGCCGCCTGGCTCAACGTCGAGACCGACGAGCTGTACCTCGGGCCGTCGACCTCGCAGAACACGTACGTACTCGCGCAGGCCTTCCGCAAGCACCTGAAGCCGGGCGATGAAGTCATCGTCACGAACCAGGACCACGAGGCGAACATCGGCGCCTGGGCACGGCTGCAGGACGAGGGCATGGTCGTGCGCACGTGGCAGGTCGATGCGAACGGCGCGCTGCACGTTGGGGACCTCGAGGCGCTGCTCGGACCGCGCACGCGCGTCGTGGCATTCACTCAGTGCTCGAACGTGGTCGCGAGCATCCACCCGGTGCGCGAGATCGTCGATCGCATCCACCGCGCCGGTGCGGTCGCGGTCGTCGACGGCGTTTCCTTCACGCCGCACGGGCTGCCGGACGTGCAGGCGCTCGGCGCCGACGTGTATCTCTTCTCGCTCTACAAGGTGTACGGACCGCACCTCGGCGCGATGGTCGTGCGACGTGATCTCGCGACCCGGCTGCCGTCGCAGGCGCATTTCTTCAAGGGCGACGAACTGCCCGGCCGCTTCACGCCCGCGGGCCCCGATCACGCGCAGGTGGCGGCGACGAACGGCGTGATCGACTATCTCGAAGCGGTCGCGGCGCACCACGGCTACGGGAATCGCTCGCCGCAGGCGCAGGCCGCGGCAGTGCACGACTTGTTCCGGGCCGCCGAGACCGAGCGGCTGCAGCCACTGCTCGACTTCCTGGCCTCGCGGCCGAACGTGCGGCTGATCGGCGCGACCGACGCGCGCGTGCGCGCACCGACCGTGGCCTTCTCGGTACAGGGTCGCAGCTCGGCCGACATCGCACGGCAGCTCGCGGCACAGCGCATCGGCGTCGGGTCCGGCAATTTCTACGCCTACCGTCTCGTGCAGGCACTCGGCTACGACACCACGGACGGACTCGTGCGCACCTCGTTCGTGCACTACACGACCGCCGCCGAAGTGGAGCGGCTGATCCGCGCGCTTGAACCCCTCACCGCCTGAGGCCCCCATGACGCACTCGTCCTGCCGGCTCGCCCTGCTCGCCTGCCTCGCGTTTGTCGCGGCCGACCCGTCGCGGGCCGCCGTCGAGGTCCAGGAAGGTCCCACGTCGATTCCGGACGGCGAGGCCACGGCCGCGCACGACCTGACGGTCCGCAACGAGAAGCTCGCCTTCGCGCTGGCCGTCGAAAGCGCCGTGCCTTACGGCGTGCCGCGCGGCGCGATCGTCGATCTCGCACCGGTCATCGACGGACAACCCGCCAGGGATCGCGTGGTGTTCGCGGACTTCATCCCGAACAACTGGTCCGCGTGGCCGAACACCTACCAGCGCGTGAAGGTACTGAAGCGCGGGCCGCAGCAGGTGGTGGTGCAGGCGGTGCGCGACTGGGGCGACGTGGCGATCGACACGACCTACACGCTGCGCAGCGAGTCGGACCGGATCGAGTTGCGCACGGTGATGACCAACACCGGCAAGCGCCCGCTCACGGGCCTGCTCTCGGGCCAGACGCTGTGGCCGAGCGCGGGGTACTACTTCGGCATTCCAGGACTGGGCGACCTGCAGGAGGGCCCTGCCACCGGTGCGCTCGCCGACCGCGCGAGCGCCTACGACGCCGACTGGTCGATCACGCTGCACGCGCCCTACGTCGACTACGTGGGCTCGCGCTCGAAGGACCTGTTCGTGAAGCACGACCTGGCACCCGGCGAATCGCGCACGTTCGATGCGTGGCTGCAGGTCGGCCCGCGTGGGGACCTCGGCCCGGTCGTCGCCGCGGAGATCGAGCGGCGGAAGCTGCCGTCGGGCCGCGTACAGGGCTCGGTGCGGACGCGCGAAGGACAGCCGGTGGCGACGCCGGTCGTGGTGTTCTATCGCCAGGGCGCGCCGTACGCGTGGAGCGTCGGGCACGACGGTCGATTCGACGTGGCCTTGCCGACGGGCGAGTACCAGGCCTATGCGACGGCGCAGGGCTATTCACAGACGACTTCCGTGCCGGTCACCGTCACGGCAGGTGCGGCCGTGACGCACGATTTTGCCGACCTCGAGCCGCCGGGCCGCGTGTCGTTCGACGTCACCGATGCGAAGACCGGCCGCGGCGTGGACGCGCGCATCGTGATCACGCAGGGCCAGAAGCCGCTGGTCGAATACCTCGGGCGCAGCACGTTCTTCACGGAGCTCGACCGGCTGGGCCACTACGACGTCGAGATGGCGCCGGGCCAGTACAGCTTCAAGGTGACGTCAGGCGGCGTGTTCTTCGGCCCGAGCCAGATGCTCGACCTGACCGTGCGGCCCGGCGCGCCGGTCGAAGCGCAGGTCCAGCTCGCGCGCCTGTTCGATCCGCGGACCGCGGGATGGTACGGCGCCGACCTGCATCACCACGCGGACCAGGCCGAGGGCGTGACGCCAGCCGAGTACCTCGCGCGCTCGCAGCTCGCGGCGGGGCTCGACTTCCTGTTCGTGAGCGATCACGACTCGACCGCGAATCACGCCAAGCTGCAGGCCATTGCCGATCGGCGCGGCGTGCCGTTCATCGCATCGATGGAGATCTCGCCGAGCTGGGGCCACTTCAACGCGTGGCCGCTGTCGCCGCAGGGCCAGAAACTCGCCATCGACACCAGCACGGCCACCATCCACCAGGTGCTGGCCGAGGCGCGCCGCCAGGGTGCGATCGTCGTGCAGAGCAACCACCCGTTCATTCCGTACGGCTACCTCGCGAGCCTCGCCGCGGGCGTGGTGCCCGGCGGGTTCAATCCCGCGCTCGACCTGTTCGAGATCAACGCGGACGTGCCGACGGACCACGACAAGGTGGCGCACGCCCTGTGGCAGTTCTGGAATGCCGGCCATCGCTACTACCTGAGCGGCGGCACCGACGTGCACGATGTGTGGAACCACGAGTCGGGCACCGCGCGACTGTTTGCGCACCTCGACGGCGCGCCGACGCCGGTCGCGTTCGCCGAGGCCGCGAAGGCCGGGCACGCTTACGTATCGTTCGGCCCGCTGATCCGGCCGGGCGTGATGTTCGGCAACGACCTCAAGGTGTCATCGGGCACGACGATCAGCCTGCCTTTCGACCTGCAGTCCGTGACGGGGCTGCAGCAGGCCACGCTGATCGGCGGCGGCCAGGTCGTGGCGACGCGGACATTCGACGACTCCCCGAAGACGGCGCACGTCGAATTTCGAGCCAGCGCGGCTGCGCGCACGTGGTATGCGATCGAGGTCGAGGACGTCGGCGGACGCAAGGCGTACTCGAACCCGATCTGGGTGGATGTCGTGGAGAATCCGGCGGCGGCGGGTGCGCGCTGAAGCCACTTTGGGCCGGAGCGTCATGCGGGGTCGACGTCGGGCGCTGGCGCGTTCCTGACGTTTCCGCGGAAACGTCATTCGGAGCCTGTCATCGCTGGACGACCGGCGGTTCGCGACCCTTAACGGCCTGTCGGCCAGCCACGCAGGTCACCTCCGTCTATCCTCAACGCCCCAATCTTTTCGATGCCTACGCCGCACTCGTGCCTGACGCGCTTGTCACGCAGCCTCGCTCCAGATGCTGCGAGCTCGAGCAAGTTCATCGGGGTATTCCTTCTCGATGGCAGTGGTCCCCAGCCAACCGACGAAAGCAAGAATGGCGGCTCGCTGGGCGGACGAGAACACGGCAAGCCGCTCTTTCCAGTAATCGGCGCGCTCGTTGAGGTCTTTGTCTGTGGGAGCCAAGTGATTCAAGAGATAATCAATACCTCTGCAATCGGGGTCACGCAAGGCCCGAAGCAGGTACGCGGGCAGGTAATAGTGCAATCCTTTGGGACCGAGCAAGGGAAGTGAGTCGCTGAGCCAGTTGATGGTTGAATCCGGTACGCAATCGAAAGCATGCGCAATCAGCAGCCTCCTTACGCGTTCGCATTCGTCGCATTCGTGCGGAGCGATGTCAGATGCATCAGGTCTCTCGACCGGCGCGAACGCACCAATTATTTGTTCAGTAATGTCTGCTTGCTTCATCCGCGTAACGCATGACTACTGATTGTTGAGTGCAATTGCCGCGAGTGCATCCCCAAGACGCCCAGTTCCGTGGGATCTGAGGAAGCAACCAATTCACCGTTCCTACAGCCGGCAAACGACTCGCTGAGCATGCAAACCGAAGCGTGCCGACCGTCTGCTCCTGGCCGCTTCCAGCCTCTCACACCGGCATAAGCGCAGCAGCCGAATTTCAAACTGCCGGCCACCCATCATCCAAGTCCCGGTTCGCCTTCGATCAATTCACGTGTCATCCGCGGCCGCTCCCCCGCCCGCCAGAGCTTCGCGACGTGCGCGAGTCGATAGCGCAACGGCCCGCCATCGTTGCCGGTACTGCGCTCGATCGGCCGCGGGATGCACACGAACTCCGTGCGAATCTCGTCTTGCGTCAGGCGAACCTTCGCATAGCCGTGGCCGCCGAGATCGACGAACTCCAGATGCGGCGCCATGTCCCGATTCGAGAGGGCCTGTGCCTGTTGCAGGTCCCGCGTCTTGGCGTACTCGAGTGTCGAGCGGACCCCGTGCCTCAGCAGCATGTTGAAGGTCCACTCGGGGGCTCCCGCCGTCCTGTCGGCCAGGAACAATGACCGGAGCGGATGGTCCTTGGCGAGGCGGTGCTCATTGGCTTCCATCGCGCCCGGACTGCTGAGCGAGGCGCCCACGAAACTGAGGCCTACCGGTTCGAATGGCTTCGGCGGCAGCGCCTTTGCGGCGTAGCCGGCCCAGAAGCTGTGCCGGTCGCCCGAGACGGTCACGAAGCCCGTGATCTTCGAGTCGCGGACGAAGTCGTAGATCTCGCTGCGCTCCACGTAGGCACTGCCGTAATCGCCACTGCTGAGGATGGCGTAGCTGCCCGGCCACGTCTTCGTGAGCCCCGCCGGGAGATTCTGCGGATCGGCTCGCCAGTCGAGCGAACCCTGAGAGTTCCCCCAGATCTTCCACGTGGCGGTGGACTGCGCCATCCGGTCCTTGAACCACCGCTTCTGCTCGGCACCGAGAATCGTCTGGGGCGGCGCCTGCTTCTGCGGGTTCGGGATTCGCACGTCGCCGAAGATGATCTCGGCCGGTGGCTGGCCCGCGTTGAAGGTCCGTCCGCCGTCGAGGATCTCCATCGCATCCTCGGGGAACATCCCGAGGAACTCCGGACCGCCGAGCTTCTCGAGGGCGGGGTCGATGGTGGGATCCTGGCTGCGATAGCTGTGCTGGTCGGTGATGATCAAATCGAGGTGGCGACCGTACCGCAGCGCGCGGTAGCCGATGAGACTGCGGATCGCGGTCAGGTTGTTGGGCTCGACGCCGAGGCCGTCGGCATCGAACGTCTCGACCGGCACGTCCTTGACGACGGGCGCGTCGAATCGATCCAGCGATCCACCCGGCGCCGCGACGCGTGCCGGAATGTATTCGAACCATGCCTGGTTGGCGGCGACCTTGACCGTCTGGCCCGGCTGCTCATACGACCCCGCCTGCACGATGCTCTGCCAGCCCTGCCAGGAGAACTCGTGGTTGTCCCAGATGCACACGAAGGGCCAGCGGGCGCGAGCATCCTGGAGGTCGGGGTCGCGCAGGTAGCCCTGGTACACCGCGCGATACCCCTCGACCGTCAACGGGATGTGGAAGTTGCCGACCTTGTGGCCGTCGGGGATGCGCGCGACTTCGTAGATCTTGCGGTCGTACCGCGTCTGCACCTCGTCCGGGTATTCGACCACCTCGTAGATGAAGTCGCCGAGGTGCAGGACGAAGTCGAGCTGGTCGCCCGACGCGGCACGCTCGTCCTCGTAGATCATTCGTCGATAGCCGTTCAGCTTGCCTTCGTTGACGCTCTGGCAGCTGACCCAGGCGAAGTTCACCGGCCGCGTATCGTCAGCGGCGGGGGCCGTTCGAGTGCGGCCGATGCGGCTTCCGTTGCCGTCGGTATCCGTAAAGCGATACCAATACATTCGCGACGGCCTGAGACCGCCGACCAGCACGCGTGCAGTCCAGTCCGCAGCCGCAGAGACGGGCGCCTTCGATCGTGCAACGACGCGCCGGAAGTCCGGGTCCTCTGCGACTTCGACGGCGAGCAGGTGCCGTTCGCCCTGCTCGAACGGACGACGCGTCCACAGGATGACACTGGTCGGATCCGGGTCGCCCGAAGCAACGCCTTCGGGAAAGAGGTCCCGACGTTCTTTCCAGTGCGCCCGCGACGCCTGAGCCGCGCCGCCCCACGCGAGCGATGCGCCCATCGCAGCGGCCAGCTGGACGAACTCGCGGCGGCTGAGCGCCATGCGCGACTCGCTCGATCCCGGTGGTTTGTCGTTCATGCCAGTGACCTCACGGTTGGACTGCTCTGACGTACCCGCGACAACGACACTCCGCCAGCCTCAACCCTGCGCGGCGCGACTCTCCGCCTTGTGCCCCAGCGTCATCGCGCTGAACAGGATCGCCAGCAGGCAGCACCCGACCATCGTGACGAACACGCCGCTCCAGCCCCAGTGATCGGCGATCCAGCCGACGCCGGTGCCGGCCACGGCCGAGCCGAACACGTAGCCGAAGAAGCCCGTGAACCCCGCCGCCGTCCCCGCCGCCTTCTTCGGCACGAGGTCGAGCGCGTGCAGGCCGATGATCATGACCGGGCCGTAGACGAAGAAGCCGATCCAGATGAGCGACGCCTGGTCGATCCACAGCGGGCCCTTGCCGTTCATCGCGTAGACGATCACGCCGACCAGCGTGGCGAGCATGTAGACGATCGTCGCCGGCGCGCGCCGACCCTTGAACACCGTATCCGACATCCAACCGCACAGGATCGTGCCGGGAATCGCCGCGTACTCGAACATCGCCCACGCGACGGTCGAGTCCTGGAACGAGAAGCCCTTGGCCGTCTGCATGTAGGTGGGGATCCAGTCCACCACGCCGTAGCGCACGAAGTAGACGAACGCATTGGCGAACGCGATGGCCCACAGGTACTTGTTGGGCAGCACGTGCTCGAAGAAGATCTGGCGGAACGTGAAGATCTGCTCGTGCTCGTGCTTGTAGGTCGAGGGGTAGTCGTTCTTGTACTCCTCGACGGGCGGCAGGCCGCAGCTCTGCGGCGTGTCGCGCAGCAGGAACCAGATGACGACGGCGATCGCCGCGGCCACCAGCGCATTGAACGTGAATTTCGCCGTCCACGTACCGAGCAGCGCGACGCCGAGCAGCGCGAGCGGCGCCGCCGTCCCGTTGCCGACATTGTGCGCGACGTTCCAGTACGACACGATCCGTCCGCGCTCGCGCGTGCTCCACCAGTGCACCATCGTCTTGCCGGACGGCGGCCAGCCCATGCCGCTCACCCAGCCGTTGAGCGTCATCAGCGCGACGATCGCGAACAGCGACGAGTACACGGCCTGGCTGAGCCCGAACACCAGCATCAGACCGGCCGACAGGAGCAGGCCGAGCGGCATGAACCAGCGCGGATTGCTGCGATCCGACACCGAGCCCATCAGGAACTTCGACGCGCCGTACGCGATCGACAGCCCCGTCATCGCCGTGCCGAGCTGGGCCTTGGTGTATTCGGGATGCTCGGCGAGGATGTCCGGCATGGCGAGCGCGAAGTTCTTGCGCACCAGGTAGTACGCCGCGTAGCCGATGAAGATGCCGGCGAAGACCTGCCAGCGCAGTCGACGATACTCGGCATCGATGCGATCGACCGGCAGCCGCGGCACGTCCGGCGCGGGTCTCAGGAATGCGAACAACGTGGCTCCCCCCGTTTGCGCGCCGACTCTAGCACGCTCCTCGCGCCACGCCCGGCGTGCTTTGCTGCACCACGGCATTGCGCGGTCTTGGAGCCGCAAGGGGCTGCGATATAGTACCGGCATGATCAAACCCACCCTGCGCACGCTCCTCGTTTGCGGCCTGATGGCCGTCGTCCCCGCCTTCGCGGCCCCCGCCCCGAGCCAGCCCGGCACGAACGCGCCCGAACTCGCGAAGCTCGGCTCCCACGCAGTCGGCGTGCGCACGCTGACGTTCGTCGACAAGACGGCGCTCGACGTCGTCGCCTTCGATCCGAAAACCGGACAGGTGCCGCAGCACGAGCGTCCGCTCACCGTCGACGTCTGGTACCCGTCCACGCCCGCGCCCGGTGCCCACGCCGAGACGTACTCGGGGCGCATGGACGCGGAGCCGCCGGCCCCGCCGACGCCGTTCCAGATTCCGGGCATCGCGTTTCGCGACGCGCCGTTCGAGAGCGGCCGCTACCCGCTCGTGATCGTGTCGCACGGCTACGGCAACGCGACGGTCGGCATGAGCTGGCTGACCGAGAACCTCGCGTCGAAGGGCTATGTCGTCGCGGCCATCCGCCACGAGGACAGCTACCTCAACCCGGCCGGCTTCCCGAACGCGGTCGTGCGTCGTCCGCTCGACATCAGCTTGGTCGCCCGCGAACTGCCAAAGGCACTCGGCAAGGACGCGAATCTCGACGCATCACGCACCGCGCTGATCGGTTACTCGATGGGCGGCTACGGCGTGCTCACGGCCGGCGGCGCATCGATCGATCCGCAGAGTCCGCTGGTCGGCATGGTGCCCGGCGGCGTGCTGGCACCCTATGTGCGCGGCGGCCCGTCGAGCGCGGCGTTCCGCGCGCCCAACGTGCAGGCGATCGTCGCCATCGCCCCGGCCGGCGGCGCGTTCTCCGCGTGGGGAACGACCGGCCTGCAGGACATCACGGCGCCGCTGCTGCTGATCGCGGGCGACCGCGACCAGACCGTCGACTACGCCACCGGCGCCCGGGCGTTTCTCGAGGCCGCCCGGCGCTCCAACCGTTACCTGCTGACGTTCCACAACGGCGGCCACGCGCTCGGCCTCGGCCCGGCGCCCGACGAAATGAAGGCCAGCCTGTGGGACGAGGACTGGTTCGAGGACCCGGTGTGGCGCAAGGAGCGCCTGGTCGGCATCCAGCTGCACTTCATCAGCGCGTTCCTCGACCGGTCGCTGAAGGGCGATGCCTCGCGCAGCGCCTATCTCGACGGCCTGGTGGAGGAATCGAGCAGCGGCACCTGGAAGAACGCCCCGGCCGGCACGCCCTGGGGCGCCTACAGCCCGGGCGGCGCCGACATCACGCTTTGGAAGGGCTTCCAGCGCAGGCATGCCGAAGGCCTGAGCCTGCTGCATCGCCCCGCCGAAGCGCCCTGAGGGGCCGGCCCGGCCGGATTTGGATCCAGTTTGGAAGGATCTGCCGCGCCGGGCAGCGCGACGTTTCTATGATTCGCCGGTCCAGGGGAGGCGAACCATGGAAACGAATCGTCACGTACCTTCCACCACCCGGGATTCCCAAGCCGCCGCCAACGGCCTCGACTGGTCGCAGAACGGTGTCCTCGAAGCCGTGTTGGCAGCCATCCGCCAGTGCCGCCCGGGCAAGTGCGTCGTGCTCGAGTCCCGCCACCTGCCGGAAGACCGGCCCGGCTTTGCGATCCAGGCCGAGTAAGCCCGCCCGTCGTCAGCTCCGCAGCTTGAGGCCCGCCGGATCGTAGAGCGGCTGCAGCCGCACCGTGGCCGCGCAGAACGTGCCCAGGATGTCGATCTCGAAGCGCTCGCCGTCGTTCGCGAGCGCGGTGGGCACGTAGCCCGCCGCGAGGCTGCGATCGACGCAGTGGCCGTACGCGCCGGACGTCACGTACCCGACCGCCTGCCCGTCCTTCAGGATCGATTCGTAGCCGACGACGTCGGCCTCGCCCGCCTCGACCTCCATCACGACGAAGCGACGACGCGGCCCGGTCACCCGCTCCGCGAGCGCCGCCGCGCGACCCACGAACTCCGGCTTGTCGAAATCGACGAAGCGGTCGAGGCCGGTCTCGCCGGGTGTGTAGTCCGGGCGGAAGTCCTTGTTGAACGAACCGTAGCCCTTCTCGAGCCGCAGCGACGAGAGAGCGCGACCGCCGAACAGCACCATGCCGTGCTCGCGGCCGGCCTCGCGCAGGTCGTCGAACAGGGTCGCGAAGTAGTCGGGCGTGGTCCAGATCTCGTAGCCGAGTTCGCCGGTGAACCCCGCACGCGTCACGATCGACGGGGCATAGCCCACCGCAGTCTGCGCGACGTCGAAGAACCGGAAGGCCGACGCCGAGAGGTCGCGACGCACGAGCGGCTGCAGGATGGCACGCGCGTTCGGCCCGGCCAGCGAAAATCCGCACAGCGTCGAGGCGACCGAGCGCACCTGCACGTCGGGCGGCGGGCTCGCCTGCCAGAACCAGCGCAGGTGGAACTCCTCGGCGAAGCCCGAGCCGATGATCAGGTAGCGGTCGTCGGCGAGGCAGGCAATCGACAGGTCGCCGACGATGCGACCCGCAGGATTGAGCATCGGCGCGAGGCCGAGGCGGCCCGGCTTCGGGATGCGGCACGCGAACACGTTGTCCAGCCAGGCGCGCGCACCGCGGCCCGTGACCTCGTACTTGCCGTAGTTGGTGGTCTCGTAGAGGCCCGCCGTGCGCCGCACCGCGCGGCACTCTTCCTTCACGACCGCGAACGCCTCGGATCGCCGATAGGTCGGCGTCTCCTGCGGCTCGACGCCGGGCGGCGCGAACCACAGCGCATTCTCGAGCCCGAAGTTGGCACCCATCACCGCGCCGGCCGACTTGAGCGCATCGTAGATCGGCGAGCGACGCACCGGTCGCGCGGCGGGCAATTCTTCGTTCGGGTAGGCGAGGCGGAAGCGCCGGCTGTAGTTCTCCGGGACCTTGATCGAGGTGTACTTCGGCGTGGCGAAGTGGCCGTAGCGCGCCACGTCCATCGACAGGATGTCCTGCCCCGGATCACCTTCGGCCATCCAGCGCGAGAGCACGAGGCCGATGCCGCCGCCCTGGCTGAAGCCGGCCATGACGGCGCAGGCGACCCAGTAGTTGCGCAGGCCGCGCACCGGGCCGACCAGCGGGTTGCCGTCGGGCGCGAAGGTGAACGGCCCGTTGACCGCCTTGCGGATGCCGACGCGACCGAGTGCCGGGAAGTGCGTGAACCCCACCTCGAAATGGGGCGCGAGCCGCTCGAACTCGTCGGGCAGCAACTGCATCGAGAAGTCGTCGGGCGTGCGCACGGGCGACCACACCTTGCCGTGCGGCTCGTAGGTGCCGATCAGTGCCCCACCCCGTTCCTGCCGCAGGTAGATCTCCCCGGAATAGTCCGTGGTGTTGACGATCTCCCTGGCGCGGCCCTTCAGCTCGGGAATGTCCTCGGTGAGCAGGTAGTGGTGCTCCATCGCGAGCACCGGCAGCTCGATGCCGGCGAGGTGACCGACTTCGCGGGCCCAGAGGCCGGCGCAGTTGACCACGTGCTCGGCATGCACCGTGCCCTTGTCGGTCACGACGTCCCAAGAGCCATCGGTGCGCTGCTTCAGCTCGAGCACGCGCGTGAACCGCTCGACCGAGGCACCGAGCTTGCGCGCCGCCTTCACGTAGGCGTGCGTGGTCCCGGACGGGTCGCAGTGCCCGCCGTCCGCCCGCCACAGCGCGCCGATGAAGTGCTTCCGGTCGATGAGCGGATTGAGCTCGACCGCCTCGTCGAGCGTGATCATCTCGGTTTCCATGCCGAGGTAGCGGGCGCGCGAGCAGATGAGCTTGAGGCTGTCGAGCTCGCCCTGCGTCGCGGCGAGCATCAGGCCGCCGTTCGGGTGCAGGCCGCAGGACTGCTCGGACAGCGCCTCGATCTCCCGGTAGAGATCGATCGTGTACTTCTGCAGCTTCGAGATGTTCGCCTCGCCGTTGAACGTGTGCATGCCGCCGGCGGCGTGCCACGTCGACCCCGAGGTGAGCTCGCTCTTCTCGATCAGCAGGGTGTCGGTCCAGCCGATCTTCGCGAGGTGATAGAGGACGCTGGCGCCGACGACGCCGCCGCCGATGACGACGGCCTGGGCAGTGGACTTCATGCGATCGATACTCCGTGGTCGCGGGATGGGACCACGCCCGGCGACCGATGACAAGCCGGTCGCGCCCGAGACTTGACGGCCCCGCCGGCGGCCGACACTGTGCGCCTTACCCGACCCGGAGCCCTGGCGTGGCGCGACTGCTGCGGACCCTGCTGCTCGCCTTCCTGCTGCTCGCCGGCACGCACGCCTCGGCCGCGCGGCCCGTCGTGGTCTCGTCCAAGCTGTCGAGCGAGTCCGCGATGATCGGGCAGATGATCCGCCTGTTGCTGGACGCCCACGGCATCCCGACGGTGGACCGCATGGCGATCGGCGCCACGCCCGTGGTGCGCAAGGCACTGCTGGCCGGCGAGATCGACCTCTACATCGAGTACACGGGCAATGCCGGCTTCTTCTTCAATCGCGCCGACGATCCGGCGTGGAAGGACCTGCAGCGCGGTTACTCCCTCGGCGCGCAACTCGACTACGACGCCAACCGCATCGTCTGGCTCACGCCCGCAGCGGCCAGCAACTCCTGGGCCCTCGCGGTGCGCCGTGACATCGCGAAAAAGCATGGGCTCGCCACGATGAGCGATTTCGCCCGCTGGGTCCGCGAGGGCGGCGAGGTCATGCTGGCCTGCTCGGCCGAGTTCGCCAACGCGGGCACGCTGAAGTCGCTGGAGAAGACCTACGGGTTCCACCTCGAGCCGCGACAGAAGATCGTGCTGGCAGGTGGCGAGACGGCGGCGACCATCGGGGCCGCGGCGGCGCGCACCAACGGCGTGAACACGGCGATGGTCTACGGCACCGACGGCGGCATCGCCGCCGCCGACCTCGTGCTGCTGGAGGACGACAAGCACGACCAGCCCATCTATGCTCCGGTGCCGACGGTGCGCGCGTCCGTGCTGCAGGCGTATCCGCAGATCGCGACGCTCGTGCGCCCGCTGATGCAGAGCTTCACGCGGCAGGGCCTGCAGGCGCTCAACGCGCGGGTGCAGATCGACGGCGAGTCGCCCGAAGAAGTGGCGGCGGACTACCTGCGCGATCGCGGCTTCGTGCGATCCACAGGTTCTCGATGAGGGGGAGACCGGGGTTCATGGGACGGATCGATCGGCTCGGAGCACTCCTGGGCGGGCTCGGTGCCCTCGCCTGCCTGTGCCTGCCGTTCGTGCTGTTCAAGGCCAACCGCATCCTGCCGGGAGAGCCGCGTGCGCTGCTCGAGGTACTGCCGGCGGGCGCCGTGTGGGCCCTGTATGCGACGCTCATTGGCACGGCCTTGGTGATGTTGTTCGTCGAGCGCCCGGTGCTGCGTCTCATCGTTGCGCTCCTCGGCATCGCGGCCGTCTGTCTCGCCGTCGGCTCGGCGGCCGATGCGCTCACGCCCGCCGGCAATCGCGTGGTGCGCGTTTCGCCGGGCGGCGCGTTCTGGGTGCTGCTGGTACTGCTCGGCCTGCTCGCCACGGATGCCCTGACGCGGCTGCGGTTGCGGCCCGTCGCGCGCGTGGCGTGCCTCGCCGTCTTCCTCGCGGCGGTGATCGCGGCGCTGTCGACGGGCTACTTCGACGACCTCTCGATCATGCGCGAGTATCGCGTCAATGCCGCGACGTTCGGGCGCGAAGTGCAGCGGCACCTGTGGCTCGCTTTCGGCTCGCTGTTCGCTGCGGTCGCGGTCGGCCTGCCGCTCGGACTGCTGTGCCACCGCGAGCCGCGCTTGCGGGCCGGCGTGCTCGGCGCGCTCAACTTCGTGCAGACCGTGCCCTCGATCGCGCTGTTCGGCCTGCTGATGGCGCCGCTCGCGGCGCTCGCCGTGGCCGTGCCGTGGCTGGGCGAGCACGGCGTGAGCGGCATCGGCGCGGCGCCGGCAGTCATCGCGCTGTTCCTGTACGCACTGCTGCCGATCGTCGCGAACACGGTGGTCGGCCTGTCGCAGGTCTCGCCCGCGACCGTCGATGCGGCCACGGGCATGGGCTTCACCACCGGCCAGCGGTTGTGGCAGGTGGAACTGCCGCTCGCGCTGCCGACCATCCTCACCGGCATCCGCATCGTGCTGGTCCAGAACATCGGGCTCGTCACGATCGCCGCCCTGATCGGCGGCGGCGGCCTCGGCGCCTTCGTGTTCCAGGGCATCGGCCAGACCGCGATCGATCTCGTGCTGCTCGGCGCGATCCCGACGGTCGTGCTGGCGTTCGCGTCGGCCGTGCTGCTCGACGCCTGCATCGCCGGGACACGCCAGGGGCAGCAATGATCACGCTCGAACGGCTGACCCGGCGCTACGGCGACGCGACGGCGGTGGACGACGTGTCGATGCACATGGAGGCCGGCACGATCACCGCGATCGTCGGCACCTCGGGCTCGGGCAAGTCGACGCTGCTGCGCATGATCAACCGCCTGATCGAGCCCACCTCGGGCCGCGTGCTGATCGACGGCCGCGACACCACCACCGAGCCGCCGCACCTGCTGCGCCGGCACATCGGTTACGCGATCCAGGGACTCGGCCTGTTTCCCCATCGCAGCGTGGCGGACAACATCGCCACGGTGCCCCGGCTGCTCGGTTGGGACGCCGCGCGCGTGCGGGCGCGCGTGCACGAACTGCTCGAAGTGTTCCAGCTCGACCCGGCCATCTACGCGGACAAGTTCCCGCACGAATTGTCGGGCGGGCAGCAGCAGCGCGTCGGCGTGGCGCGGGCGCTCGCGGCGGAACCGCGCGTGCTGCTGATGGACGAGCCGTTCGGCGCGCTCGACCCGATCATCCGCAGCAAGGCACAGGACGACCTGCTCGACATCCAGCGGCGGTTCGGCACCACCGTGGTCGTCGTCACCCACGACATGGACGAGGCGTTCCGGCTCGGGCACCGCGTCGCGGTCATGAGCCGAGGTCGCCTGCTGCAGTACGACCGGCCCGCGGCCCTCATCACCCGGCCCGCCGACCCGTTCGTCGCCCAACTGATCGGGCTCGGCGACCGTTCGTTGAAACTGCTGTCGTTGACGACGGCCGGCGAGATCGCGGCGTCGGGCACGGTGAATGGACCGACGATCGCCGCGTCGCTGTCGCTGCGCGACACGCTGTCGGAACTGATGTGGCACGGAGTCGACGCGGCGAACCTCACCGGCCCTGACGGCACGGCCGCCGGCCACGTGACCCTCGGCGCCCTCCTCGCGCACGGACGGCAGGTGTCGTGAGCGCGGGGACCGCAGTGCGCCTGCTGTTGCTGGGCCTGCTGGCCTCGTTCCTGCTTGCGCCCGAGTGGTTCGCGCCGTTCTTCGCACGCTTCAACGACTTCGGCGCGCCACCCATCTACGACCAGGGCAACCTGCTGCAGCTCACGCTGGCGCACATCGCGACCGTGATCGTCGCGGCCGTCGCCAGCACGATCGTCGCGGTGTCGATCGGCGTGTTCGTGACGCGGCCGGCCGGCGCCCGGTTCCTGCCGCTCTCGCGCACCATGATCCACTTCGGGCAGACGTTCCCGCCCGTGGCCGTGCTCGCGATCACCGTGCCGCTGGTCGGGTTCGGCCAGGTGCCGACGCTCATCGCGCTGTTCGTGTACGGCATGCTGCCGATCTTCGAGAATACGATCGCCGGTCTCGAGAGCTGCCCGCGCGCCGTGCTCGAAGCAGCCGACGGCATGGGCATGAGCGGTACTCAGCGCCTGCGTGAGGTGGAGATGCCGTTGGCCTTGCCCCTGATCCTCGAAGGCGTGCGCCTGTCGCTGGTGATCAACATCGGCACGGCCACGATCGGCTCCACGGTCGCGGCGAAAGGCCTCGGCGAGGTGATCATCGCGGGCCTGCTGTCGAACAACACGGCGTTCGTGCTGCAGGGCGGCCTCGTCACGGGACTGATGGCCGTGCTGCTCTACGACGCGATGCGCCTGCTCGAGCGGCGCCTCATGCCGGGCGTACGTGCATGACGCAGGCAGGCCTGGAAAGCCGCTTTGCTAGACTCGGCCGACTCGGGACGCCTGGGGGCTCCGTCCGATGCGAGCGATGACCGCCGAGGAAGCACTGCGCCTGCCGGCGGTCGAATGGCCGACCCTGGCGCTGATCCTCGCGTGCTACGGCGGCTGGCTGCTGGTCACCTCGCACCATGGCGTCTGGCCGCTGTGGGTCGTCGCTCCCGTGACAGCCGTGCTGCTGACCTTCCACAGCTCGCTGCAGCACGAGATCCTGCACGGGCATCCCACGCGATCGACCGCCGTGAACCGGCTGTTCGGCATCGTGCCGCTCTCGCTGTGGATCCCCTACGAGCGCTATCGCGAGTCCCACCTGGTCCACCATGTCAACGAGCGCCTCACCGACCCGCTCGACGATCCGGAGTCGAACTACTGGACGCCGGAGGACTGGCAGCGGATGTCGGCGGTGAATCGCACGCTCGTCTCGATGCAGGCGACGCTCGCGGGCCGCATGTTGATCGGGCCCTGGTGGCGCATCACGCGTTTCCTGGCCGGCGAGCTTCGCGCCGTCGCGAAAGGCGAGCCCGGCGCACGTTCCGCGTGGGCCGCTCACCTCGTGGCGTGCGTGCCGGTGATCTACTGGGTCAGGGCCGTGTGCCACATGCCGCTGTGGCTGTACGTCGTGGCGATGGTGGTGCCCGGCAACTCGATCCTGCTGATCCGCTCGTTTGCCGAGCATCGCGCCCGGGCCGACGTCGACCAGCGCACTGCCATCGTCGAGGGATCGTGGCTGCTCGGGCCGCTGTTCCTGTTCAACAACCTGCACTCGCTGCACCACGCCGAGCCGGGGATCCCGTGGTACCGCTATTACCCGCGCTATCGGGCCGCCCGCGAGCAACTGATCGCGGGCAACGGCGGGCTGGTGTACCGCACGTATTTCGACCTGGCGGGCCGCTACCTCTTGCGCAGGCACGACCAGCTCGAGCATCCGCTCGGCCGGGCGCCGCTGCCGACCCGACGCTCAGGCGCCTAGCCCGGCGGATGCTGCGGGATCGTCGCGTACTGCGGCAGCCCGTCGGTGATCTCGTAGTAGTCGCCCTTCTCCGCCGTGAAGATGTGCAGTTCCGTGTGCGTGCCGGTCGGCCCGTCGAACGCGCCCATCGAGATGCCGATCCAGTCCTTGGCGGGCGGGTCGAAGAACATCGAGCAGCCACAGGTCCTGCAGAAGCCGCGGCGCACCTTGGCCGACGAGTGGTACCACGATATGTGGTCGGCCCCTTCGATCGTCACCGCGCTGCGCGGCACGTCGGTGCCGACGCCGTAGTGGCCGGAGAACTTCCGGCACTGCACGCAATGACAGGCATCGGGCGGCTTCAGCTCGCCCTGGACGGTGAACCGCACTGCGCCGCACAGGCAGGATCCACTCTTCACGTCTGCTCTCCTTCGAATGCGTCGAATCGATCCGGCGCGGCCGTCAGGCCGGCACCGGATAGCCCGCCGCCCTGGCCGCCCGATCCCAGTCGAGCGTCTGCGCGAAACTCGTGGCGTCGACCGCGGCGAAGCCGTCGATCAGGAGTGCATCGGCCAGCACGGCGAACCACGGCCGTTGCGCCGCATGCGCGAAAGCGTCCCGCAACGCCGCCACGTCGCGCGGCGAGGCCTGCCGGGAGGCGACGAACGCCGGGGCCGGCGCAACGTCGGTCGAGGCGAGCACCCGCACGCCCTCCACCAGCGACGGCTGGTGCCTCGCGATCAGCAGGTGCCAGTAGGCATCGAGCGGACCGATGTCGATGCGGCCCTCGCGCACGAAGTCGAGGATGGCGCGCGCCGTCACGAGGTGACCGACCATCTCGCCGTACAGGGTCGGCCGGGCCGCCGTGCGGTACCCGAGGAGGTGATGCCGGAAGGCATTGAAGCCCGAGTGCGAGTGCTCCACGGTCCAGCCGGCGCGGCCGCCGAACGTGTCTTCGAGCGTACGGTACGTCGCGTCCTCCCGCACGATCAGGTCCGTGCGGTATACGGCGCGACCCGCCGCCCACGTGGCCCGCGGAATGGGCGCGGCGATCGGCACCACCGGCGCGAGCTGCAGCGCGATCGGGTAGCCGCACATGAACACGCACCCGAGATCGTCGCGGTTCCACAGCTTCTCGAGCGGTTGGGGCGCCGGGTACGGCAGGTAGTCGAGCGCGACGCCGGCCTCGGTCGTGACGTGATCCAGCAGTTCGCGCCAGAGCGCCTCGACCCCCGGTGTCACCGAGTACATGCGGGCGTTCATGATCGCGCGCGCCATGGTCACGCTCCGGCGGGCAGGGGTGAACCGAGCTCGGCCGAACGCCGGGCGACGTAGGCATCCACCGCTTCCTTCACCGCGGGATCGAGCGGCGGCGGCACGTACTGCTCGAGCAGCCGCTTCCAGATCTCCGTGGCCCGCCGCGTCGCGTCCTTGCCACCGGCTTCGAGCCAGTTCTCGTGGTTGGACCAGTCCGAGAGCAGCGGCCGGTAGAACGCCTTCTCGTAGCGCTCGAGCGTGTGCGCCGCGCCGAAGAAGTGCCCACCGGGCGGCACCTGCCGGATCGCGTCGACCGCGAGGTCGTCGTCGCTGAACTCGATGCGCCGGAGGATCTCGGCCCAGTTCCGCAGCAACTCGGCGTCCACCACGATCTTCTCGAGCGAGGCCACCAGCCCGCCTTCGAGCCAGCCGGCGGCATGGTTGATGAGATGGCTGTGGCTCAGGATCGCGGCCTGCAGCGCAAAGGCCGTCTCGTAGGTCGATTGCGCGTCGACCGTCGGCGCGGCGTTGACCGCGCTCGTACGCACCGGCAGGCGCAGGCGCCGGCCGATCTGCGCGGTCGCGATCGCCGCGTGCACGTACTCGGGCGTGCCGAAGGCTGGCGAGCCCGTGCGCATGTCGACGTTGGAGGTGAAGCCGCCCATGACGCACGGCGCGCCCGGCCGCGCGAGCTGGCACAGCGTGACGATCGCGAGCGCCTCGGCCGTCTGCTGCACCAGCGCGCCCGCCAGCGTGACCGGTGCCATGGCGCCCATCAGCGTGAACGGCGTGATGACCACGCACTGCCCCGCGCGCGCGAGCACGAGGATGTTGTCGAGGATCTCCTCGTCGACGCGCCGCGGTGAATTGACGTTGGTGACCGTCATCAGCGTCGGGCGCGCCGCGAGATCGTCGATCGAGCAGCCGTGCTCGATGGCCGACAGCGCGAGCGCGTCCTCGGCCTGCACGCCGCCGACGCCGCGCGCGGCCCAGACGGTCTCCGCGCATTCGATGTGCGCGCGGTACGCCGCGAGGTGTCGCACCGCGACCGGCACGTCGACCGGCTCGACCACGATGCCGCCCTGCCAGTGCAGCACGCCGAGCGTGTGCGTGAGCTTGAGGATGTCGCGAAATGCCGCGAGATCGCCGTAGCGACGACCGCGCTCGGCGTCGCTCGCGTTGGGCGCGCCATTCACCGGCCCGAAGTTCACGACCCGCCCGCCGACGTGCAGGTGCCGCGCGGCGTTGCGCGCGTGCAGCACGAACTGCGCCGGCGCGTGCGTGAGTTGCGCCTCGACGATGTCGCGCCCGATCCGCACGAGCTGGGCTTCGTCGTCGACACTCGCGCCGGCCCGGCGATAGAGGTCCCGCGCCGCGGCGCTGCGGATCTCGAGGCCGGCTTCCTCGAGGACCCGATACGCCGCGACGAGGATGCGCTCGACCTGCTCGGCCGTGAGCACCTCGAGCGGCGACCACGGCACCTCGAGCCGCGGCAGCGGCGCCAGCGACGGGCCCGTCGCGCGCGGCGCGCGAGCCGGTCCGCGGCGACGACTGGGCGGCAGGTGTTCGCTCATGGGCTCGATGGACTCCGTGGGGCAGCGCGCATCATGGACGCCCCGCTGCAGCCGGACAATGGGGCGCCCGCCTCAGTGACGGTGGTCCGTCGGCAGGTGCGGCATGAGGATGAACGTCGCATCGTCTTCCGGCACCGGATCGCCGGCCAGCACCGCGAACTCGACGCGATAGCGCGCGCGGATGGCATCGGTCTGGGCGAGATCCAGGGCGGCCTGCAGGCTGCGGCGCGCGTCGGTCTCTTGCCCGGCGGCGAGGTGGCTGCGCGCGAGGGCAAACTGGAAGTCCGCTTCCTTCGGCAGGCGTGCCGCCGCGCGTGCATACCAGCCGGTAGCCGCCGCCGGGTCGCCCGACTGCAGCGCCCGCTCGCCCTGCCAGTACAGGTAGTAGGGATTGCGCAGCCGGTAGCGCTCCACGCGCGCGTGCAGGCGTGCCGCACCGTCCGCGTCGCCCTGCTGCTCGAGGAGCAGCGCGAGGTTGTTGAGCCCCGACAGGTCGCCAGGCGTGATCGACAACGCCGTGCGGTAGGCGCGCTCGGCGTCGGCCAGCTGGCCCGAGCGCGCGAACACGACGCCGAGGTTCAGCCACAGCGTGGCCGCCCGCCGGTCGATCTCGAGTCCGCGCCGGTACAGCCAGTACGCTCCCTCGAGGTCGCCGGCGGTGAAACGCTCCACGCCGAGATTGCCGAGGTATTGGGCCGTCGCGTTGGCATCGCTCACGACCGTGGCGCGCGTGTACGTGGCCGCAGTGGGCGGGCGGAAATCGACGATGCCGTCCAGCGCCCCGAGCGGCATCACCGCATCGACGTGCCGCTCGACGACGAACGTGCCGCCCTCGACGTGCCATTGCGGCAGCACCGGCACGTCCTGGAAATGCGCCTCGAGCCCGCTCAGGCGGGCGAGCTGCACCACCAGCGCGGTGAACGACAGGCAGTTGCCCTCCCGCAGCCGGAACACCTCGCTGGCCGTCAGCGTGCGCGCCTCGGAGTAGCGGATGGCGTACGGGCTGTGCGGCGCGATCAGGTCGCTGGCGAGCCGGCGCACGCGCTCGCGCGGGTTCGGGATCGGCGCCAGCACGTCACGCGCGTAGGTGCGCATCGCGTCGTCGATGGCGAGGAAGTCGTCGGCCCGCGGCGTCTCGGGCGCGGCCGACCGGGTCGCATGGCGGAACTCCGGCACGTCGAACGAGGGCGCCCACAGGCCCGACGAAGTCGTGCAGCCCGCCAGCGTCAGGGCTGCCAGAACAGCCGCAAGGCGAACCCCCCGGCTCGTTGGTCGCCACGACGTCCCCCGCATCGGTCGGCCTCCGCGTTCGCCACGGACGGCCCATCCTAATGCAGCGGGCCGGGCGTCGGCTCAGGCAGCGACGTCGAGGCGTCGCCGCACGTCGGTGAGCAGGGTCACGAAGCGCGGATCCCCGCGGATCGGGTCGAAGTCCGAGTCCGACTCCAGCCAGCGCAACAGGCCGGCGTGCATCTGCGCCATGAAGCCCGGCAGCAGTTCGAACGCCGTGTCCGTGTCGCCGAGCTGCACCATCGCGCAGGCGAAGTTGTACAGCATGATGAGGTTGCCCGGGTCGAGCAGGTGGCCGCGCAGCACCCACTCGCGGGCGCGATCCTTCTCGCCGAGCGTCACCAGCAGGCCGACGACGGTGCGCGCGGCCTCGAGTTCACGCGAGATCAGCGCGTCGAACTCCTCGCCGGGGGTGATCTCCGGGTCCTACCAGATCGTCCAGCCGACCGATTCCAGCGCGGCCACCACGGGGGCCACGCGGCCTTTGTCCTGCCGGGAGTAGGAGACGAAGATGTCCGCCAACGGCCGCTCCTTGCCTCTTTTTTGCCGACTCTGGCACACGGTTGGCGGCATCCC
Organism: Steroidobacteraceae bacterium; assembly: GCA_044226195.1. Classification (GTDB taxonomy): domain Bacteria; phylum Pseudomonadota; class Gammaproteobacteria; order Steroidobacterales; family Steroidobacteraceae; genus RPQJ01. The sequence goes on along the minus strand of JBGAHO010000022.1, from coordinate 31,252 downwards.
GGATTTTGCGGCGGCGCAGCGCACGTCAGGCCGGAGGCCGCAGGTGCCGTCCGTGCGCCCGGCGACGTCCCGGCACCCACCGGGGCGGTCTTTAATTATCATCACCGTGATAATATAAAGTCCGTGCCCGGCGCCGTGCGCAGCAACCAGGGGAACCCACCGTGAATCCGGAAGTCTTCATCACGTGCGCCGTCACCGGCGACGACACCAAGGTCGCCAAGAGCCCGCACTGCCCGATCACCCCGCGCCAGATCGCGGACTCGGCCATTGCCGCGGCGCAGGCTGGCGCCGCCATCGTGCACATCCATGTGCGCGAGCCCGAGACGGGTGCCTTCAGCATGGAGACGAAGCACTACCGCGAGGTGGTGAAGTGCATCCGCGAGAGCAAGGTCGACGTCATCGTCAACCTCACCTGCGGCATGGGTGGCTACATCGTCATCGGCAACGAGGGCCTGAAGGACACGCCGGCTCCCGGCAGCGACTTCGTGACGCAGGCCGAGCGCATGAAGCACGTCATCGACCTGTGCCAGGAAGGGCTCTACCGCCCCGACATCTGCACGCTCGACTGCGGCAGCCTCAATTTCGGCGACGCCAACCGCGCGTATGTCTCGACGCCCAACTACCTGCGCGAGGGCGCGAAGATCGCGCGCGACCTCGGCGTGAAGCCCGAGCTCGAGGTGTTCGACACCGGCAACCTCTGGTTCGTGAAGCAGATGGTCAAGGAAGGCCTGCTCGACAAGCCGACGCTGATCCAGCTCTGCATGGGCATTCCCTACGGCGTGCCGGCCGACACGGGCCACCTGCTCGCGATGGTGAACGCCCTGCCGCCCGACAGCATCTGGAGCTCGTTCGCGATCAGCCGCCTGCAGATGCCGTGGGTCGCCCAGTCGATCCTGAACGGCGGCAACGTGCGCGTCGGCCTCGAGGACAACCTCTACCTCAGCAAGGGCGTCTACGCCTCCAATGCGCAGCTGGTCGAGAAGGCCCGCACGATCATCGAGGCGATGGGCGCGCGCGTGCTGACGCCGGCCGAGACCCGCGACCGCCTGAAGCTGCGTTGAGCCACTCGCCCCTGCAACGGCTGCTGGTGCCGCGCTCGGTCGCGCTGATCGGCGCGGGCGCGTGGACGGACGCCGTCGCGGAGGGCGCGCGGGTCCTCGGCTATCCGGGCGAGGTATGGCGCATACACCCGATGCGCCCCTCGACGGCCGAAGCGACGTACTACCGTTCGGTCGACGACCTGCCGGGCCCACCGGATTCGGCGTTCATCGCCGCACCCAACCAGGACGTCCCGGCCATCGCGACCGCCCTCGCCCGCCGGGGTGCGGGCGGCTTCGTCTGTTTCAGCGCCGGCTTCAGCGAGACCGGCACGCCGGAGGGCCAGCGCCTGACGCGCGAACTGTGTGACGGCGCGGGCCACGTGCCGTTCCTCGGCCCCAACTGCTACGGCATGGTCAACTTCTTCGATCGCGTCGCACTGTGGCCCGACCAGGTCGTCGGCGCCCCCACCGAGCGGGGCGTCGCGATCATCTGCCAGAGCGGCACGCTCGCGCTCACGCTGATGTTCAACGACCGCTCGCTGCCCATCGGCTACCTGATCACGGTCGGCAACCAGACGCGTCTGGCGGCCGAAGACCTGATCGACGCCCTGAGCGACGATCCGCGGGTGACCGCATTCGGGTTGTACCTCGAAGGCATTCAGGACGCGCCGAAGTTCGCGCGCGCCGTCGCCAAGGCCCGCGCCCTCGGCAAGCCGATCGCGCTGGTGAAATCCGGCCGCACCGAGGCCGCCAGCCGCACGGCCCACAGCCACACGGGTGCGCTCGCCGGCAGCGACGCGGTGTTCGACGCGTTCTGCGCGCAGGCCGGCATCGCCCGCTGCGAGACGCTCGCCACGCTGTGCGAGACGCTCAAGGTCCTGCATTGCGGCGGCCCGCTGCGCGGGCGGCGCGCGATCGTGATGGGGTGCTCGGGCGGCGACATGGCGATGACCGCCGACCTCGCGCGCCACACGTCGCTGAACTTCCCCGCCTTCCCCGACGACGCGAGGCAGCGGCTGTCGGCCATCCTCGGCGAGCGCGTGACCGTCGCGAACCCGTTCGATACCCACACGTATCTCTGGTTCAAGCACGGTGAACTGCGTCGGCTGTTCGACGAGGTCTATCGCAGCGACGTCGACGCCGTGGGGTTCATGCTGGACTGCCCGCCGCCGAGCGCGGACGTCTCGACCTTCCTTCCGGTGATCGAGCAGTACGTCGCCGCTGCGCGGGACGCGCAGCCACGCGGCGTGTTCATTTCCTCGCTGCCGGAGACCACTTTCAAGGGCGTGCGCGAGATCTGCCTGCGCGGCGGCGTCGTGCCGCTGCAGGGCCAGCGCGAGGCGCTCGAAGCACTCGACCGCGCCGGCGCCATTGGCGAAGCCTGGGCGAGCGGGCCGGGCCCCGAGTTGTCGCTGCCGGGCAGTGCGAGCGGCGGCATCGTCACGCTCACCGAGGGCGCCGGCAAGGAGGCCCTGGCCACGTTCGGGCTTTCCATTCCACGTGCGCGTATCGCACCCGTCGCGCAGGCCGCGGCGGCGGCCACTCACATTGGCTTTCCCGTGGTCATCAAGGCCACGGTCGCCGGCCTCGAGCACAAGACCGAAGTCGGCGGCGTGGTGCTCGGTGTGCGCACGGCCGAACAGGCCACGGCCGCCGCACAGAAGCTGGCGGCGCTGTCGCCCGAGGTGCTGGTCGAGCAGATGATCGACGACGGCGTCGCGGAAGTGCTGGTCGGCGTGACGGTCGACGCGCAGTTCGGGCAGATCCTGCTGGTCGGCTCGGGCGGCGTGCAGGCCGAGCTGTGGCAGGACACGGTCACGCTGCTGCCACCGTGGACGCCGGCCGCCATCGAAGCGGCACTCGGCCGGCTGAAGATCGCGGGCCTGCTGAAGGGCTTTCGCGGCAAGCCGGCGGGCGACATCCCGGCGCTGGTCGCCGCCATCGACGCGGTGGGTCGCTACGCACAGGCCCGGCGCGATACGCTCGTCGAACTCGACGTCAATCCAGTCATCGTGCGACCGCAGGGCCTCGGGGCCGTCGCGGTCGACGTCTTGATCCGGCAGCGGGAGACAGCATGAGCACCCAGGACGGCATCCGCACCGAGCGCAACGGCGCGATCCTCGAGATCACGATCGACCGGCCCAAGGCCAATGCGATCAACCTCGCCGCGAGCCGGCGGCTCAACGACGTCGTGTGCGGATTTCGCGACGACCCGGAGCTGCGCGTCGCCATCATCACGGGCACGGGCGAGAAATTCTTCTCGCCGGGCTGGGACCTCAAGGGCGCGGCCGAGGGCGAGAAGTCCGACGAAGACTGGGGCGTGGGCGGCTTCGGCGGCCTCAACTACCCGCGCAACCTGAACAAGCCGGTGATCGCGGCCGTGAACGGCATCGCCTGCGGCGGCGGCTTCGAGATCGTGCTCGGCACCGACATCATCGTGATGGAAGAGCACGCGCGTTTCGCCCTGCCCGAGATCAACGTGGGCGTGCTGCCCGATGCGGGCACGATCAAGCTGCGCCGGCGCGTCCCGTATCACGTCGCGGTCGAGTTCCTGCTGACCGGCCGCTGGATGGACGCGACGGAAGCCAAGCACTGGGGCCTCGCCAACCACGTGGTGCCCAAGGGCCAGTCGCTCGCCAAGGCGCGCGAGATCGCGCAACAGCTCGCAGCCGGGCCGCCGCTGCTGTTCCCGGCCATCAAGCAGCTGCTGCGCCACAGCGAGATGGTGCCGGAGCACGAAGCCTTCGCGCTGCACGACTCGCTCGACATGGTGCAGCGCGTGGTGCGCTCCGAGGACCTCAAGGAAGGCGCACGCGCCTTCGCGGAAAAGCGCCCGCCGCGCTGGACGGGTCGCTAGCCGCAGGCTGACTCAGCCGCCCAGCGGCCGCAGCAGCGCCCGCGAGATGATGTGGCGCTGCACCTCGCTGGTGCCGTCCCAGATGCGCTCGATGCGCGCGTCGCGCCAGATGCGCTCGAGCGGCAGCTCGGTCATCAGGCCCATGCCGCCGTGGATCTGCAAGGCCTCGTCGGCGACCATGGCCAGCATCTCGGTGGCTTTCACCTTGGCGATCGCCATGTCCATGTCGGTCGCGATGCGCTGATCCTGTTTCCAGGCCGCTTCGAGTACCAGCAGTTCGGCCGCACGCAGTTCGACGGCCATGTCGGCCAGCTTGAAGCTGACGCCCTGGAAGCGGCCGATCTGCTGGCCGAACTGCACGCGCTGCACGGCCCATTCCTTGGCCAGCTCGAGCGCGCGGTCCGCGCGGCCGAGGCAAGTGGCCGCGACCTGCAGGCGCGTCGCGCCGAGCCAGGTGTTCGCCACCTCGAAGCCCTTGTGCACTTCACCGAGCACCGCCGAACGCGGCACGCGGCAGTCGTCGAACTGCAGGATGCAGTTGTTGTAGCCGCGGTGCGAGACGTTCCGGTAGCCGTCGAGCACCTGGAAGCCGGGATGCCCCTTGTCGATCAGGAACGCGGTGAGCACGGCGCGATTGCCACGCGCGTCCTGCACGGTGTCGGTGGCCGCGAGCAGGATGACGAAGTCGGCATGGTCGGCGTGGCTGATGAAGTGCTTGGTGCCGTTGATGACGAAGTCGCCGCCCTTCTGCACCGCCGTCGTGCGGATCGCGCGCAGGTCCGATCCTGCCCCCGGCTCCGTCATGGCGAGGCAGTCGACCCGCTCACCGCGCACCGCCGGCAGCAGATAGCGCTCGCGCTGCTCGCCCTCGCAGGCCAGCAGGATGTTCGACGGCCGGCCCACGCAGTTGTAATGCAGCGCGTAGTTGGTGCGGCCGAGTTCCTTCTCGTACATCACCCAGCTCACCGTATCGAGCCCGCCACCGCCGACTTCGGTCGGCATGTTGGCCGCGTACAGCCCCGCCGCCACCGCCTTCGCCTGCAGCTCGCGCTGCAGCTCCGGGCGCAGCACGCCGGTCTCCTCCACTTCCTTCTCGTGGGGGTACAGCTCGCGCTCGACGAAGTCACGCGTGGTCTTGATGATCAGCTGCTGTTCTTCGCTGAGGGAAAAGTCCATGGGGTTCGCCTGTGCTGCGGAAATCGTTGGAAGCTAGCGCCGGCCGCGCTCGGCCCAGCGCTGCAGCATCTCGAGCTGCAATCCGAGCTGCTCGACCTGGCGCGCCGCCGGCCAGTCGGACGGGCTCGTGACGGCGCTGGTCGTGAGGCCGTTGATGAAGGTCATGATGGAGAGCACGGCCTGTTGGCGCCGCGCGACCGGCCAGCCCGCGGATTGCGGCCAATGTGTCGCCACGCACTTGCGGAACAGCTTGCCGTACTCGCGATGCACCCAGGCATTCAGCCGCCGGGCCTCGGGATCGGTCGACACCTGGCCCCAGAACGCCGTCCAGAACGCGCACTCGGTCATGCGCGATTCGTCGAGGGGCAGTGCTTCGGTGAGCACCGCCAGCAGGTCGGGTTGCTCGCCGGCCGCCGCCTTCAGTCGCGCCTCCATGCGGCGCAGGCTCAGGCGCAGGGCCGCGAGCAGGATCTCCTGCTTGGAGTCGAAGTAATGCGGCAGCATGCCGGTCGTGTAGCCGGCGGCCTTGGCGATGTGCGCGACCGTCGCCCTCTCGAAGCCTCGCCGCGCGACGACCGTGCACGCCGCGTGCGCGATCTGCTCGCGGCGCTGCCCGTGGTCGACGGCCTTGGGCATGGGATCAGCCCGCGCGCAGCCCGACGCGGCGCCCGGCTTCCGCCGGCGCGGGCAGGCTCCGATGCAGCGCCAGCAACTGGTCCAGCCGCGCCTTCACGGCCGCATCGATCGGCGCCGCCTTCTGCTTCGCGGTGTCGACGTGCAGGTGCATCTGTTCCGCTGTGGCGAGCAGCTGGCCGTCGCTGGCGCGGTGCAGGCGGTGGAACACGTGCAGCCGCTTGTCGTCGACCGCCAGCACCTGCGTCGTGACTTCGATCGGCTCGTTGGCGCGCGCCTCGGCCTGGTGCGTGAGGTGGCTTTCCACCGTGTAGAACATGCGCGAAGTGGCGCGATACGCCTCGTCCACGCCGACGCGCCGGTGCAGGGCATCCATGGCGTCGCCGAACGCCTGCAGGTAGCAGGACTCGCTCATGTGCCCGTTGTAGTCGATCCACTCGGGACGCACCACCGAGCGCAGCGTCCTGAGCGGCTGGCCCGCCCGCGGCTGCTCGTCACCCGCCGCGCGGCCCGCGTCGACGTAGAGCCGCTCCTCGAGCTTGCGCAGCGTCGAGCCCGCGCCGAGGTCGTACTGGCGCAGCACCTGCTGGATGGAGACGAGGTAGTCGTCGCGCAGCCGCTCGAGTTCGCGGATGGAGCGCCCGGCGGCTTGCTCCTGCGTGCCCTCGACCATGCGATCGATCAGTTGCTCGGTCAGCTCCGGCGCCTCGAGCTTCGTCCACGGCCATTTCAGGCAGGGACCGAACTGGTGCAGCATGTGGCGCATGCCGGTCTCGCCGCCCGCGAGGTGGTAGATGAGGTTGGTGCCCATGCCGGCCCAGCGCAGGCCGGGGCCGTAGATGATCGACTCGTCCAGCTCGCGCGTGGTGGCGACGCCGTCGTTGATGATGTGCAGGATCTCGCGCCACAGCGCCTCCTGCAGCCGGTCGGTGAGGTGGCCCGGCACTTCCTTGCGCACGTGCAGCGGGTGCATGCCGATGTAGCGCAGGAACACTGCGGCCGCGTCGATCGTCGCGGCCGACGTCGTCTCGCCACCCACGAGCTCGACCAACGGCAGCAGGTAGACCGGGTTGAACGGATGCGCCACGAGGAAGCGCTCCGGATGGGCGAGGTCGCGCTGCAGGTCGGACGGCATGAGGCCCGAGGTGCTCGAGGCGATGATCACGTCGGCCGCGGCGTGCCGGCTGACGGCGCCCAGCACCTTTTGCTTCAGCTCGAGCTGCTCCGGGATGTTCTCCTGGATGAAGTCGGCGCGGCGCGCCATTTCATTCGCGTCGGTGGTGAACGAGAGCGTACCCTTGCGCGGCAACGGGGCCAGCGTCAGGCGCGCGAGCGCAGGCTCGGCATTGGCGACCGCCTCGCGCAGCCAGCGCTCCATCTCCGGCTTCACGTCCGCGGCGATGACGTCGATGCCGAAGTGCAGCGCGCGCGCCGCCCAGCCGGCGCCGATCACGCCCGTACCCAGCAACCCGAGGGTCTTCACTGCACGCATCTGGCTCTCCCGTGGATCCGGCCGGGCCCCTGCGGCCCGGTGGCCGCGGCTGCCCGTTTTGTCACGGCCATGATAATACCACCCGGACGGCGGCGCGGGCCGGGCCGCGCCGTCGGTCAGAAGGAGTATTCGAGCGTCAGGCCGGTCGTCCGCGGCCGGAAGCGCTGGTTGCGGAAGCCCGGCGAGTCGTACGTGTCGTGGTACCGGTACAGCGAGGTGCGATCGTCGAACAGGTTGTCGACGAACAGCGCGAGGTCCCAGGCCCCGAGGGTCACACCCGCCCGCATGGACACGTAGTTCGTGGCCGGCTGGTGGGTGGTCGCCGGGTCGTAGCTGAAGGTCACCGGCGAACCGAAGCGTTCGTAGGAACCCGCATACTGGTAGTCGCCGCGCAGGAACGACTCGGTCGCGCCGACCGCGAAGCGGTATTCGGCCGCGAAGGTCGCGGTCCATTCCGGTGTCGGCAGCCGGTCGCCGTCGACGACCAGCACGGCACTCGAGGGCCCCACGGTCTGGGTGTACTTCGCATCGGTGTAGCCCACCGTGCCCGACAGCGTCAGCCCGCTCGTGACCGCCCACGCCGCCTGCAGGTCGAAGCCGCGGCTGCGGGCCGCGCCGACGTTGTCGGTGAAGTAATAGCCGCAGGTCGGCAGGTACACCAGCTGCTGGATGTTCTTCCAGTCGATCCAGTACACGCTCGCATCGAGCGCGAGCGCCCCGCCGACGCGCGTCTTCGCGCCCAGCTCGTAGCTCCACACCGAGTCCGAGTCGTAGGTGGGCGGCACGTCGGCGATGCCGAGTTCGTCGAGGTCGACCGTGCACGCGGGGTTGCCGGCCAGCGAGGAGTTGGCGCCGCCGATGCGGTAGCCCTTGGCAGCCGTGCCGTAGAACAGCGTGTCGTCCGTCATCTGGTACGACAGGCTGACCATCGGCGTGACTGGCGTCTCCGATTGCGAGCCGCGCGCGACGGTCGGGCCGCCGGTGTACGGTCCGTCCTGCCGGTCGACGTACTCGAACTTGCTGCGCGCGACGCGCAGGCCGAGCTTGCCGGTCAGCGCCGGCGTGAACTTGTAGGCGACGTTCGCGTAGGCCGCGATCTCGCTCTCGGTCGACGACTGGTCCTGGATGCCCGAGTAGATGCCGTCGATCAGGTCGACGCCGAAGCAATCGGCAACCCCCGGACCGTACGAGAGGCCGGTCTCCGGGTCCTGGCAGATGTTCGGCTCGGTGAGCGAATCGAGGTACTCGGTGACGGTGCCGAGCGGCTCGGCGTACCAGTCGTAGAGTCCCTGCTCGTTGTGCTGGTAGAAGAGTCCACCGACCCACGACCAGCGATCACCCGGCGCATCGTCGGAGACGAGGCGAAATTCCTGCGTCCAGTTCTTCTGCGAATTGCGATAGAAGCTGTTGGCCACGTAGGCGGCGTATTCCGGATGGGCCGGATCGGGCGGGATCGCGATCGCACCGCCCGGCAGCAGGCCCGAGAGGTCGAACGCGGTCGCATCCGCATAGCGCTCCGCCTTGCGATCGAAGTACGAGGTGATCGAGCGCGCGGTGAAGCCGTCGAACTGCAGGCCGAGGTCCAGGCTCGGCAGCACGAAGCGGTCGGTGATCGGCGACGGCAGCTGGTATAGCGCGCGGTCCTTGCCGGCCCCCTCCCAAGAGAGGCCCTGGTCATCCTGGCGCGAGCGCTGGTAGTAGACCGACAGGTCGACGGTGAACCGCTCGGTGGCCTGGTAGCGCAGGGCGACGCGCGCGACATCGTCCGTCGCGGAATTCGAGTTTCGATCGAGCATCTCGCCGGTCTGCGGCGAGACACGGTCGATGTAGCCGCCCTGCTCGCGGTGCCAGGCGCTCGCGCGCAGGCCGAGCTTGTCCGGGCTCAGCGGTCCACCCCAGGCCCCGCCGACTTCCCAGCTCGGGTCGCCGCCCTGGGTCGCCGAGATCTCGGCTCGCGCAAAGCCGTCGCTCCGGGTCAGGCTCGGCTGCGGCGTGATGAAGCGCACCGTGCCGCCTTCGGAGCCGGCACCGTACAGCGTGCCCTGCGGGCCGCGCAGCACTTCGACCTGCTGCAGGTCGAAGACCTTTGGATACGCGTTGCTGGTCGTGATGTCGTTGTTGCGGGTCTGGATCGGCGTCTCGTCGATGTAGATGCCGGTGGTCGCCGAGCCCGCGGTCGAGCTGATGCCGCGCACCGAGATGGTCGGGTCGCCGAGGTAGCTGTTGGAGCGCAGGTTGAGGCCGGGCACCAGCCGTGCCACGTCGTCGATGGCCTTGACGCGCTGCGCCTCCAGCGCCTGCTCGTCGATCGCGGTGACGCTCATCGGCACCTTGTCGAGCGACTCCACGCGCTTCTGCGCCGTGACGACGATTTCCTCGAGTCGTCCGCCGGCCTCATCGGCCGCCAGCGCCGTCGGCGCGGAAGCCGCGAGCAGGAGCGCACTCACAGCGGTCGGCTGCCAGGGAACACGGGTCGGTTTCATGGTGGTCTCCGCGAGCTTGCACAGGCCATCGAAACCGGCGCGCGGACCAGGGTCCGCCACCGGGCCAGGATCAGGATTGCAGGACGATCGCCGCATCGGCCCGCCAGCTGATGTACACCTCGTCACTCCAGTCGATCGCCCAGTCGGCCGTGCGCTGGTCGTTCTGCGCGAACACGGTGACCAGCTTGCCGGTGGCGGTCTTGATGCGATACGTGGAGCGGTCGCCCAGGTAGCCGAGTTCCCACACCATGCCCGGCAACTGGTTGAGGCCGGGCTCGGTCGCGGGCTGCTTGCGTACCTGCACCTTCTCGGGCCGCACGGCAACCCACACCTGCTGGCCGACGGTGAAGCGCCCGATGTCGTCGACGAGCAGGTCGCCGCCCGCCTCCTCGCAGCGTACCGTCACGTGCCCTTCGCCGTTGGCACACACGGTGCCCGCGAAGAAATTGGTGGTGCCGACGAAGTCGGCCACGAAGCGGCTCTGCGGGAACTCGTAGATCTCGGCCGGCGCGCCGACCTGCAGCACCTGGCCGCGGTTCATCACCGCGATGCGCGTCGACAGCGCCATGGCCTCGTCCTGGTCGTGGGTGACGAACACGAACGTGGTGCCGAGTTCGTACTGCAGGTTCATCAACTCGAACTGCGTCTCCGAGCGTAGCTTGCGGTCGAGCGCGCTCAGCGGCTCGTCGAGCAGCAGCACCTTCGGCCGCCGGATCAGCGCGCGGGCGAGGGCGACGCGCTGACGCTGGCCACCCGAAAGCTGGTGCGGCTTGCGGGCGCCGAGCCCGCCGAGTCGCACCATCTCCAGCGCCTCGGCGACGCGCTTGCGCTGCGTGGCGCGATCGAGGTCGGTTCGACGCAGGCCGTAGCCGACGTTCTCCTCGACGCTCATGTGCGGGAACAGCGCGTAGGACTGGAACATCATGTTGACGGGCCGCAGGTGGGGCGGCACGTCGGTCATGTCCACGTCGTCGATCAGGATGCGGCCGGAATCCGGGCGCGTGAACCCGGCCAGCATGCGCAGCAGCGTCGTCTTGCCGCAGCCCGACGCGCCGACCAGCGTGAACATCTCGCCCTTGAAGATCGACAGGCTGACGTTGTCCACCACGGGCGCGGCACCGAAGCTGCGGCTGACGGACTCGATGACGATCTGCGGGCGGGCCGCAGGATCGAGCCACGGCCGGTCGGCCAGCGACTTCGGCTGCGAGGTGGTCACCGCTCAGAACTCCGCCGGCGGCGTCGCGCGCCGGCGTTCCGGAGCGAAGAAGGGCTTCTCGACGACGCGCGCCCGGCACATCCTGCGCTCCCAGACGAGTTCGCGGTTGAGGTACACGTCCGCCCACACCGTGCTGCCGATCTCGAAGTGCGGCGCATCGACCATCGCCAGCGCGAGGTTGCGCTTGCAGGTCGGCGACCACAGGGCCGAGGTCACGCTGCCGATCTCGTGGCGGCCGGCACGCTCAGCGTACAGCAACGCATTGTGCGCGGGCTTGTTGCCTTCGACGTCGAGCCCGACCAGCCGGCGACGCGGTCCGCGCCGCTGCTCGGCCAGGAGGGCCCTCCGGCCGGTGAAATGGCCCTTGCCGAAGTCCACCAGCCACTCGAGTCCGAGTTCCAGTGGCGAGCGCGTGCGCCCGACCCGCAGCGCGTGCTCGGCGGGGAAAAAATCGACGTGCGGCGCCAGAAAGCCCGCCTCGATGCGCGCGAGGTTGAGCGCCTTCGAGCCGATCGGCCGCACGCCGCGCGGGCGCGGGATGGCGGAAAGCGCATCCCAGAGCCGCGTCGCGTCCCGCGGGTCCACCCACAGCTCGTACCCGAGGTCGCCCGTGAAACCCGTGCGCGAGACGGTCAACTCGAAACCCGGCGCCGCGAACGTGCCGAGTTCGAACGGCCGCAGCCGCTCGACCCCCGCGAGGCCCAGCGTCTTGAGCACCGAGTACGACGTCGGCCCCTGCAGCGCGAGGGCCGCGATCCGGTGCGTGACTTCCTGTACTTCGACGTCGAAGCCGATGGCCGAGGCCAGCAGCCAGTCGAGCTGGCGTTCGGCGGTGCACAGCCGGTATTCCTGCTCGCCGAGTCGGAAGATCGTGCCGTCGTCGATGACGTGCCCGTCGTCGTTGCACCAGACGCAGTAGGCCACGCGCTGGATGCGCAGCTTGGCGATGTCGCGCGTGACCAGGCGGTTCAGGTAGCGCTCGGCATCGGGGCCGCCGACGCGGTACTTCACCATCGGCGTCAGGTCGTAGAGCGTCGCCGCGTTGCGGATCGCGAAGTACTCGTGCTCGACGGTGGTGTACACGTCGACCGTGCTGTAGCCCGACCACGGGATGAAGGCATCGAGCTGGCTCGCCGCCCGCGAGCGTTCGTGGAACGGCGTCGGCAGCAGCGGCTGCTGGAAATGCGGCGGCGCGGAGTCGTGCGTCATCTCAGGGCGCTCCCGCGAGGATTTCGAGCGCCGCATTGCGGCCCGCGAGGCCGGTCACGCCGCCACCCGGATGGCAGCCCGCACCGCAGAGGTACAGGCGGGGCATGGGCGTTCGGTACTGCGCTGCCTGCGGCACCGGCCGCAGCATGAAGAACTGGTCGAAGGCGAGCTCGGCGTGGTGCCAGTGCCCGCCGACGTTGCCGAATTCGCGCTCGAGGTCCGGCGGTGCCAGCAGTTCGACGGCCCGCACCTGCGCGCGCAACCCTGGGGCATATGCCTCGAGCGTCGTGAGCACCTGCTCGATGAACGATTCCCGACCAGAGGCCCAGCCGCCGCGCAGGTCGTACGGCGCGTACTGGGCGACGACCGAGAGCACGTGCCGGCCTTCGGGCGCCAGGGACGCATCGCCGGCCGTCGGCACCACGATCTCGAGCGCCGGCTGGACCGAGCACTCGCCGTACTTGCTGTGATTGAACGCTCGCTCGACGTATTCCGCGGACGGTGCCACGACCAGCCGGCCACGCAGGTCGGCACCGGGGAACGTCGGCGGACCGGCGAGCGCAATGTGCAGCTTGGCCGCGAGTCCACGGGAACGCAGGTGGTGCACGCGCCGCACGAATCCGGTATCGAGGTGCTCGGCGCCGAGCAGGCCCAGCAGCGTCGTCTTCGGGTCCGCATTGGAGACGACCGCACCCGCGGCGATGCGCTCGCCGGACACGAGTTCGACCCCGCTCGCCGCGTCGTCGGTGACCAGCACGCGCCTCACGCGCGCGTCCGTCCGAATCGCGGCACCCGCAGCGGTTGCAGCCGTCGCCAGCGCCGCGGTCACCGCACCCATGCCGCCCACGGGTAGTGTGAGCCCGGATCCGGCGCCCAGCTGCGCCGCGTACCGGTGCAGCAGCGTGAGCACGGTGCCGGGCGAACGGGGCCCGAAGTTGCTGCCGAGCACGGCATCGAACGCCAGCGCCCCCCTGAGGCGCGGCGATTCGAAGTGCTCTTCGAGCAGGTCGTGGGCATTCATCGCTCCGATGCGCAGCAGCTCACGCATGTCGCGCCGGCCCAGCCGGCGCACGCGCCAGCCGAGACCCAGCAGGGCCCGTCGGTCCGACCACGCATCGGTGCCGAGTTGCGGCGGAGTCTGGCCGAGCACCGGCTCGAGCACGCGCGCGAAGCGCTGCATGCGCTCGCTGAAGCCTGCGTAGGCGTCGGCATCGCGCGCAGTCACGCCGGAGACCCGCGTCTCCTCGATCACCAGTGGCGGAGCGTCCACGGCGAGCGCCAGCGTCGGCATCGGTCCGCCCGCGAGCCGCAGACCGTGTCGTTCGAGCGCGAGGTCGGCGACGATGCGCGCGGACAACTGGTGCAGGAGGTGCGCCCCGGCCGACACGCGCAGCCCAGGCGCGAATTCGCGCGTGATCGCCGCGCCGCCGGGCTGCGCCCCGGCTTCGAGCACCAGCACGGAACGCCCGGCGCGGGCGAGGTACGCCGCGCAGACGAGCCCGTTGTGGCCGGCGCCGATCACGACGAAGTCGTAACGGTTCGACGACTGCGCGTTCACGCAGCCACCTCGCGCCGCAGGTCGCGCAGCACGGCGCGAGCGGCGTTGGCCCCCGGCGCGCCCATCACGCCACCGCCCGGGTGCGTGGTCGAACCGCAGAGGTAGAGCCCGCGGACGGGCGTGCGGTATTGGGCGCACCCGGGGACCGGCCGGTTGAACAGCAGCTGGTCCATGGTGAGCTCGCCCTGGAAGATGTTGCCCTCCGTCAGGCCCACCTCGCGCTCGATGTCGTGCGGCGTGCGGATCTCGGCGTGCAGGATGAGGTTGCGGAAGTCCGGGCTGTGCTCGGCGATGGTGTCGATCACCGTGGCACCGAAGGCGCGGCGCTTCGCGTCGTCCCAGGGGCCGTCCGCGAGCTCGTACGGACAGTACTGCACGAAGACCGACATGTAGTGCTTGCCGTCCGGCGCCATGGTCGGGTCGATCTGCGTCGGGATCAACATGTCGACGTACGGCGCGCGCGACCACCGGCCCTCCTTCCAGTCGTCGTACGCGCGCTCCATCATCTCGATGGTGTCGGTGACGTGCATGTCGCCCCGCGTGCACGTGGCACCGGTGGGAATCGCGGGGAAACTCGGCAGGCCGTCGAGCGCGATGTTGAGCTTGCCCGAGGACCCGCGGATCTTGAACCGGCGCACCTGCTGCACGAACTCGTCCGGCAGGTCGCCCGCGTCCATCGTGTCGAGGAAGGTGCGCTTCACGTCCATGCCCGAGAGCACCTGGCGGGCGCGGATCTCCTCGCCGCTCTCGAGCACGACGCCCGCGACGCGCCCACCGCGCACGAGCATGCGCCGGACCGCGGCGCCGGTACGGACCTCGCCGCCGCTCGCCCGCAGCGAACTCGCCAGCGCGGCGGTCACCGCGCCCATGCCGCCGCGGGCGAAGCCCCAGCCGCCGACCGTGCCGTCGATCTCGCCCATGTAGTGGTGCAGCAGCACGTAGGCCGTGCCGGGCGAGCGCGGCCCGAGCGCGGTGCCGATGATCGAGCTGCCCGCGAGGTGGGCCTTGACGATCTCGCTCTCGAAGTACTCGTCGAGGAAGTCCGCCGCGCTCATGGTCCAGAAGCGCAGCGTGTCGCAGATGCGCTCGGGCCCGAGCCGGTGCAGCCGGAAGCCGAGGTCGAGCAGCGACATCAGGTCGCGCGGCCGGAACGACGTGGGGTCGGGCGGCTCGCGCAGCAGCAACGGCTTGATGAAGCGGCACTGGCGGATTACGTCGCGGGCGTAGCGGTCGTAGGCCTCCGCGTCGCGCACCGAGTGCCGCGCGATCTCGCGGCGCAGCGCATCGTGGTTGTCGTACAGCGCGAGGTGCCCGCCGTCGCGCATCATGGTGCAGCCGCCGTCGTACGGGATGATCTGCAGGCCGAAGCGCGGCAGCTCGAGCTCGCGCATGATCTCGGGCCGCAGCAGGCTGCAGACGTACGAGCAGTTCGAATACGTGAAGTCCTGGTACAGGCGACGGCTCACCGCGGCGCCGCCGACGTACTCGTTGCGCTCGAGCACCTGCACCTTGAGCCCCGCACGGGCCAGGTAGCACGCGGCGACGAGGCCGTTGTGCCCGGCCCCGACGACGATCGCGTCGAGCGGCTCCGCGCTCACGCCGGCGGACGGTGGCGCGCGCCCACGCTGGCCAGCGTGGCGTCGACGGCGACCTCGAAGGCACGCAGCGTGTCGCGCAGGCACGACTCGTCGTGTGCCGCGCAGACGAACCAGGGTTCGCGCGAGTCGGGCTCGCACAGGATGCGTTCGTCGTGCAGCACGCGCGCCATCGCGTCGTAGAACGTGTAGTCGCTGCCCTTCCAGGCGCGGTAGTTGCGCGGCGCCTCGCGCGCGAAATACAGGCCGCTCATCGAGGGATGGCCGACGAAGCTGTGCGGGATGCCGCGCGCATCGAGCACCGCGCGCATGCCCTGGCGCAGGCGCGTGCCGTAGTCGGCGATGCGCTCGAGCGCGTCGGTGTTCTCGAGGATGTCGAGCGTCGTGTCGGCCGCGGCCAGCGAAACGGAGTGCGCGGTGTAGGTACCGCCGTGCGCGACACCCTTGCCGAGCTTGCGCATGATCTCCTCGCGGCCGGCCAGCACCGAGATCGGGTAGCCGTTGGCGACGGCCTTGGCGAACGTGCAGAGATCGGCCTTCACGCCGTACAGCTCCTGCACGCCGCCACGCGCGACGCGGAAGCCCGTCTTCACCTCGTCGATCAGCAGCACGACCCCGTGCTTGTCGCACAGCTCGCGGGCCGCACGCAGGTATTCCGGCTCGGCGGCGATGCCGAGGCAGTTGCCCATGATCGGCTCGATCAGCATGCAGGCGATGCGGCCTGCGTGGCGCCGGAACACGTCCTCGAGCTGGTTGGCGTCGTTCGCCTGCACGAAGTGCGCGAAACTGCGCAGCCCGAGCGGGATGCCCTCGCTGTAGGGATAGACGGTCGGGTCGCCGACCTCGTTCCAGCGATCCATGGGCGTGAACCACATGGCCTCGTTGAACAGGCCGTGGTAGCTGCCCTCGAGGATGACGTAGTCGTCCTTGCCGGTGTAGGCCCGCGCGAGGCGCAGGCCCGCCATCACGGCTTCGGTGCCGGAGTTGGAGAACCGCACGAGTTCGGCCGCCGGCACCATGCGCGCGATGCGCTCGGCGACCGCCAGCTCGCGCTCGGTCGAGAGCGCGAACACGCCGCCGACCTCCATGCCCTCCCGTGCGGCCGCGTCCACGCGCGGATCGGCATAGCCGAGGATGGCCGGTCCGTAGCCGAGGCGGTAGTCGACGTATTCGTTGTCGTCGATGTCGGTGACGCGGGCGCCCCGACCGTGCTTGACGTAGATCGTGCGTTCGTCGCCCCAGTACCGGAAGTTCGAGGCGACGCCGAGCGGCAGGCGCTGCACGGCGCGACGGAAATGGGCATTGCTGCGGGTGAGCTCGCGGGTCATGGATCCCCCTGGCGGACACGGCCCCGGCTCGTGCCGGCGGCGGGCCTATATGATCATATAACCCGAAGTCTGGGAAGCCCGCCGCGGTGCCGTCGCCCACGCTCCGGCGCGTCGCATTTTCACCACGAAAGCACACAGGAAAGGCTGGTTTTAATGCACTGCAGCAGACGCGTCGGCGTGCGCCGACAGGCTTGCCTTGCCAGGGTTCGCGCGGGCGGCGTAGATTACACGTCCGTATAAATCGGCCGCACGGGGAGACCACGATGGCCAGCGTTCCCGCCGCACGCGACGACCAGCGCCCGACCGAGCCCGGACGCAGCCGGGCCATGCCGGCCTGGGTCTACTCGCACGCCGAGATGACGCGCCTCGAGCTCGAACGCATCCTGCTGCCGAGCTGGCAGATGCTGTGCCACGTCAGCTCGCTGCGCGAGCCGGGCGATTACGTCACGCTCGACGTCGGGCCCGAGAGCGTGGTGGCCGTGCGCGATCGCGACGGCACGGTCCGCGCGTTCCACAACGTCTGCCGGCACCGCGCCGCCCGCCTGCTCGACGGCACGGGCAACTGCGGCGGCGGAATCACCTGCCCGTACCACGGCTGGACCTATCGCCACGACGGCTCGCTGATCGGGCTCGCAGCCCGCGAGAGCTTCCCCGGACTCGATCGCGCCGAGCACGGCCTGCGCGAGGTGCACACCGAGGTCGCCTTCGGCTTCGTGTTCGTCTCGATCACGGGCAACCCGCCGCCGGTCGCCAGCCTGTGGGGCACGATGGCCGACGACTTCGCCCCCTACCGCTTCGACCAGATGGTGCCGCTCAGCCCGATCTCGCAGGAGGTGTGGGAGGTCGACTGGAAAGTGGCGATGGACAACTACCTCGAGTCCTACCACGTGCCGATCGGCCACCCCGGCCTCAACCGCCTCTGCTCGCCCGACTACGAAGACCAGGCGGGCGTACCCGGCGTGGCGCGCGGCGTGAGCTGGATCCGGCCGCAGCCGTCGACGCGCTGGTCCGAGCGCATGTACCAGGAGATGGTCGGCCGCGTGACGGAGCACCTGCCGGAGCCGAACCGGCGCTGCTGGCGCTTCTACAGCATGCTGCCGAACCTCGGCATCGACGTGCTGCCGGAGCAGATGGATTTCTTCCAGGTGCTGCCCGACGGCCCGGGCCGCTGCATCATCCGCAGCGGCGTCTACGGGTTGCCGGATGCGCGTCGCGAGATGCGCGTCGTGCGCTACCTCGGCCAGCGCATCAACCGACAGATCAACAACGAGGACCGGTGGCTGTGCGGCCGCGTGCAGCGCGGCCTCGGCTCACGTGGTTACTCCCCCGGCCCGCTGTCGGAGCTGGAAGGCTGGATGCGCGAGTTCCACGACCTGCTGCGCGAGCGCATCCCGGAGACGCGTCTCGCGGCGGCGCCCGCCCGCTTCGCGTGATGGCGGCGGCGCGTCAGTCGCGGCGAGCGCCCGCCATGCGACGGAAGGCGGCGACGGCAGGTGCCGGGGTCGCGTGCGAGTCCGGCTCGTAGTCCGGGTCGGCATACCCGCGTTGCGTCGATTCCGCGAGCGCGAGTTCGCGCGCGAGGGCCTCGCGCCGGCCGCGCGCCCCGGCCGCAGTGTCTCCACCGCTGCGCGACGCGACGGGGTAGTCGAATTGCTGCACGCGACACTGCCCGGCGCCGTCCGGCAGCGCCTGCAGTACGCTCACCCCCTGCGCGTGGCGCTCGATCAGCGTGGCGGGCCAGCAGAATTGCCGGACCGTCCGGCCTGCTTCGGTCGCGGTGAGCGCGCGACCGGCGGAGTCGATGGCGACCGACGCCGGGCCTGCGAAACGCGACTCCAGCCACTGCTCGACGACGGTGCGCCAGTGCGCGTCGACGCGCTGCTCGTGCGGGACGGACTCCAGGGGCGCATGCACATCGGAGACGAGATCAGGGTCGACGCCGGGGGGCGTACTCGACGCGCCGCCTGCCGCGCGCACGAACAGGAGGCCGTGCACATCCTCGAGATCGAGTTCGTCCAGCGCGGCGCTCGCGGGCCCACCTGCCGCGCGGCCCGCGAGATCCCATTCGAGACCGTGCAGGGTGCAGGCGATGCGACCGTCGACGCGACCGCTCCGTGTCGTCACGAGGGTGTGCGGGTGCTGGCGACAGGCGTTGCGGAAGGCCCGCAGCCGGCCGTCCTCGTCACGCACCACCAGCACGCGCGTCGCGGCGAGTTCGCCCGTGAGACAGGCGCCGGCCTGCGGCAGTTCGCTGGCATGACCGACGCAATACCAGGCCGTGCGCGGCGCGTCGTCCTCCCGCGCGACCGGCTCGCCGCCGGCGGCCGCGTGGCGACCATCGGCGACGCCCGGCCCCGCGAACTCGCGTGGGAATACCGAGCGCAGGTAGGCCATGCAGCGGCGCCGCGCCGCAGCGCGGTCGATCGTCGCCTCCTCCTCGAAGGCGATGCCCTGCCAGAGCATCTCGAGCACGCCGATCAGGCCGAGGGCGACGGCATCGGCGTCGAGATGACGACGACCGCTCGCCTCGATCATGCCCGCCATGAGGTCGCGGACCAGCGCGGCGAAGCTGGCGTCCTTCTGCCCACAGATGGCGAGGTATTCCTGGCGTGCGCTCGCCTCGCCCCAGAACGCGTACCAGACCGCGACCTTGCGCGGGCTGGCGATGTCCGGGTCGAGGTACAGGTCGACCAGGCGCTCGAGGGCCAGGGCAGGCCGGTCGCGCAAGGCCGCCACCGGCGTCATCACCCGCTCCTCGAACTCGGTGGCCAGGAACTGCAGCGCGGCCACCAGCATCGCGGCCTTGGAGCGGAAATAGAATCGCACGATGCCCGGCGACAGGCGGGCGATGGCGACGACCCGCGCGACCGTGGTGCCGGTGGGGCCGTACCGGTGCAGTGCGGAGATCGTGGCGTCGATCAGTTTCTGGCGCTGACGCAGCGGCAGCGGCGCAGGCGTCGCTTCGCGTACCGGAGCTGCGCTACGCTTGCGGCCGCGGCTCATGCGCGCGTCTCGCGACGGGGCGATCCTCGCCCGCTCGATGCGCGCGTGGCACCCGTCAGGCGTTCCACGATCCACCCGGAGCGACGAGCAGGGATGACGCGCAGGCGACCGGTCTGGCGAGCGACGAGTGCCCGGCGATGAGCCCGGGGCGCGCCACGCTGCTCGACGGGCTGCAGGGACGCGGCGGCCGCTGGCTCATCATCCTGCCGCCGATGCTGTTCCTCGCGGTCTTCTTCCTGGTGCCGTTCGCGTTCGCGCTGATGATCAGCTTCGCGGACACGGCCGTGCGCGTGCCGCCGTACACCGACATCGTGACGCTCGGCGCGGACAACCACTGGCGGGTGAGCCTCAGTCTCGACAATTACGCCTACCTGCTGCGCGACGAAGTCTACGCGACATCGTACTGGTATTCGATCCGCACGGCATTCCTCGCCACGCTCGCCTGCCTGCTGCTCGGCTACCCGATGGCGTATGCGATCGCGCGCGCCCCGAAGCGCTGGCAGAACCTGCTGCTGCTGGTGATCATCCTGCCGTTCTGGACCTCGTTCCTGCTGCGGGTCTACGCACTCGAGGGGATCATCCGCGAGAACGGACTGCTGAGCCAGGCGCTGCTGTGGCTCGGCGTGATCGACCAGCCGCTCCGGATCATGCACACCACCGTCGCGGTGTACCTCGGCATCGTCTACGCCTACCTGCCGTTCATGGTGCTGCCGCTGTTCGCCACGCTCGAGAAACTCGACCACACCCTGCTCGAGGCGGCCGCCGACCTCGGCAGCACGCACTGGCGGGCTTTCCTCGACGTCACGCTGCCGCTGTCGATGCCGGGCGTGATCGCGGGCGCGATGCTGGTGTTCATCCCGGCCACCGGCGAATTCGTGATTCCCTCGCTGCTCGGCGGCCCGGACAGCCTGATGATCGGGCGCGTGCTGTGGGACGAGTTCTTCGGCAACCGCGACTGGCCGGTGGCCTCGGCGGTCGCGATCGCGATCCTGGTGCTGCTCGTCGTGCCGATCGCCATCTACCAGCACTACCAGATCCGCGACCTCGAGGGCACGCGATGAGCGACCGGCCATCGACGCTGCTGCTCACCGTGCTCGCCCTCGGCATCGCGATCCTCTACGTGCCGATCCTGGTGATGATCGGCACCTCGTTCAACGCGTCGCCGCTCGCCGGCACCTGGGGCGGGTTCTCGACCACGTGGTACGCCGAGCTGCTGCAGAACCAGCAATTGATCGACGCGGCATGGCTGTCCCTGCGCATCGCGTTCGTGGCGGCGACGGCCTCGGTGATCCTCGGCACGCTCGCGGCCGTGGCGCTCGTGCGCTTCACGCGCTTCCACGGTCGCATGCTGCTGCGCGGGATGGTCACGGCGCCTCTCGTAATGCCCGAGATCATCACCGGCATCACCCAGCTGCTGCTGCTCATCACGCTGTTCCGATTCCTCGGCTGGCCGCACCGCGGCTTCGGCACCATCGTGGCGGCGCACGTCACCTTCTGTACGGCCTACGTGACCATCACGGTGCAGTCGCGGCTGATGACGGCGGACCGCTCGCTCGAGGAGGCGGCGATGGACCTCGGGGCGGGCCCGGTCGGCGCGTTCATGGACACGACGCTGCCGATCATCGCACCCGCACTCGCGACGAGCTGGCTGCTGAGCCTGACGCTCTCGCTCGACGACCTCGTGATCTCGAGTTTCGTCTCGGGCCCGGGCGCGAGCACGCTGCCGATGCTGATCTACTCGGAGGTGAAGCTCGGCGTGAGTCCCGACATCAACGCGCTCGCCACGATGATCATCACGGTCGTCGGCAGCGGCGTGGTGGTGGCGGGGTGGCTCATGCAGCGGGCGGAGCGCCAGCGCGCGCTCGACCAGCAGCTCGCCGACCAGGGCTGACGCCGGGTCAGGTGCCCGTCTTGATGCGGGTCCAGATGCGCGTGCGCAGGCGCTGCGTGTCGATGTCCATCTCGGTCGTCGGATAGAGCCGCGCGCGGATCGCGTCCGTCGGGTAGATCGCCGGATCGTTGCGGATCGCCGGGTTCACCAGCGGATCGGCGGCGCGATTGTCGTTGCCGTAGTAGATCTCGTTGCTGATCGAGGCGATCACGTCCGGGCGCAGGATGAAGTTCAGGAACTCGTGCGCTTCGGCGGGATGCGGCGCGTCGGCCGGGATCAGCAGCGACGAGAACGTCAGGTTGGCGCCTTCCTTCGGCACCGTGAAGGCGAGGTGCACGGGCACGCCGGCCTCGCGCGCCCGCGCCATGATGTTGGCGTAGTCGCCCGACCACGACATCGCGATGCACAGCTCGCGGTTGGCGAGCCCGTTCATGTACTCGGTCGAGTCGAACGTGCGGATGTACGGGCGGACGGCCAGCAGCAGTCGCTGCGCTGCCTCGAAGTCCTCGCGGCGGTGGCTGTTCGGGTCGAGGTGCAGGTAGGCGAGCGCGAGCTGCAGCGTGTCGTCCGGCGAATCGAGGAAACTCACGCCGCAGTCGGCGAAGCGCTTCACGACCTCCGGCTTGAAGAGCATGTCGAGGCTGTCGAGCGGCGCATCCGGCATGCGCTCACGGATCAGGTCGACGTTGTAGGCAAAGCCGTTGACCGCGTGCAGGTACGGCACCGCGTGGCGGTTGCCCGGATCCGACTGGGCCTGCACGTCGAGCGCGCGCGGATCGAGGTTGCGCCAGTTCGGCAGCCGGCGCCGGTCGAGCGGCTGGTACACGCCCGCCTTGATCTCGCGCGCGAAGAAGTTGTTCGAGGCGCTGACGACGTCGTACCCGGAGCCGCCGGCGAGCAACCGGGCCTCCATCGTCTCTTCCGCGTCGTAGGTGTCGTAGACGACCTGGATGCCGGTCTCGCGCTCGAAGCGTTCGAGCGTGTCGCTGCCGATGAAGTCCGCCCAGTTGTAGACGTAGAGCCGGCGGCCGTGCGGCGGCGCGCCCGCGAACGCGGCGAGCAGCACCGCGATCGCGACGATGGCGACGCCGATCACCGTGCCGGCGGTCCAGCGGATGCGCCCGATCCCCCCGATGGCCAATGCGCGGACTCCTCGCGTGTTCGCGCCGACTCTAGCACAGCCCCGCGCGCCGGCCCGGGAGTTCACCGCTCGACAGTACGCGGGCGAAGGGGTTAAATCGCGCGCATCCCAGGCGTCCGCGGTCCGCATGAAACCGATCACCCGACTGTTCGTCGTCGCCGTCGCGCTGGTCGCCGCCGGCTGTGCCCAGCTCGCCCCGCGTCCCGAGTTGCGGCCGGACGTCGCGGTCCCCGTCGGACTCGGCACGCCGCTCGACGAGCGCATCGCCGTCTCCGAGGCCGGCCACCCCGGCCAGTCGGGCTTCCGCCTCGTCAGCGAGGGTGCCGAGGCGTTCGCCATCCGCTCGTACTCGGCGTTCTCGGCGGGCCGCAGCCTCGACGTGCAGACCTACATCTGGCACCAGGACGGTACCGGCATCTTCCTCGCCTACCGGCTGCTGCAGGCTGCCGACCGCGGCGTGCAGGTCCGCCTGCTGGTCGACGACATGGACGCGCGGGACAAGAACTTCGCGTTCGCCGCGCTCGCCGCGCACCCGAACATCCAGGTGCGGATGTTCAACCCGTTCGGTTCGCGCTCCGGCAAGGTCGGCTTCCTGCTCGAGGCGGTCGGGGACTTCCGGCGCATCAACCGGCGCATGCACAACAAGACGTGGATCGCGGACAACCGCATCGCCATCGTCGGCGGCCGCAACCTCGGCGACGAGTACTTCGGCGCCAGCAAGGAAGTGAACTTCTCGGACCTCGACTTCGCGATGGTCGGCCCGATCGTGCGCGATGCGTCGGCGTCGTTCGACCGCTACTGGAACTCGCCGCTCGCCTACCCGGTCTCCGTCCTCTCCCCCGGCGCGGTGACGGCCGAGGCGCTTGCGCAGCTGCGCGTGACGGCGACCCCGCGGCTCGAGAAGGCGCAGCAGTCGCACTATGCGCGCGCGCTGGCCGAGGACGACTCGGTGCAGCGCCTCGTCGCCGGCGACTGGCCCATGCAGTGGTCGGCGCAATACCGCTTCGTCGCCGACGACCCGCGCAAGGCGCAGGGCCGCGACAGCGGCGTGGCCGGCTCGGACGTGCTTGCCCTGCTCGGACCCGCGATCCTCGGCGCGCGACACCGCCTCACGGTGATCTCGCCCTACTTCGTGCCCGGCGAGCTCGGCACCGCAGCCTTCGTCAAGGTCGCGCAGCAGGGCGCCGACGTGCGCATCCTCACCAACTCGCTGGCGGCCAACGACGTGGCGATGGTGTACGGCGGCTACGTGCAGTGGCGCGAACCGCTGCTGAAGGGCGGCGTGAAGCTCTGGGAACTCAAGCCGACCCGCGGCGAGCCGGTGCGCAAGAGCCTGTTCGGCTCGTCCGGCGCGAGCCTGCACACCAAGGCGCTCACGGTGGACGAGATCCACACCTTCGTCGGCAGCTACAACCTCGACGCGCGCTCCACGTCGCTCAACTGCGAGCAGGGCATCTTCGTCGACGACCCCGTCATTGCCCGCCAGCTCGAGGACCTGTTCGACGCGGAGACGCGGCCCGAGCGCGCCTGGCGCGTGAGCCGCCAGCACGGCGTGATCCGCTGGACCGACGGCGAGGTCGTGCACAAGAACACGCCGGACGCCTCGGCCTGGCGCAAGTTCCAGGCGTGGTTCGCGCGCGTCTTCCCGATCAGCTCGCAGCTCTGATCCCAGCCGTCCGCTCGGCTACAATCCGGCGCTCGCTCCCGGAGGTCCTCATGCGCCCACGTCGACCCGTCCTCGTCTCGCTCGTCCTGCTGTCCACCGCGACCGCGGCAACGGCGGGCGACGGACTGCCGAAGCCCGTCCGCGAACTGCAGCAGCAGTCCCTCGCGGACCAGCGCGCCTATGCGACGCTGAAGGACCTCACCGAGCGGGTTGGCAACCGGTTCGCAGGCAGCCCCGGCGACGCGAAGGCCGTCGCATGGGCACTCGAGACGCTGCGGGCGCAAGGCTTCAGCAACGTGCGCGCGGAGCCGGTCACCGTGCCGCACTGGGTGCGCGGCACCGCCAGCGTGCAGGTGATCGGCGAGCGGCCGCTCGAACTGACCTCGCTCGCGCTCGGCGGCTCGGTCGGCACGGACGGCCAGCCGGTCGAGGGCGATGTCATCGCCGCGACCACCGTCGAGGAACTGAAGGACCTGTCGAGCAAGGACGTCGCCGGCAAGGTCGTCTTTCTCTACGACCGCATGCTCGAGACCCGGGACGGCATGGACTACGGCCCAACCGTCGAGAATCGCGTGCAGGGCGCGATCGAAGCGGCGAAGAAAGGCGCGGTGGCGCTGGTGATCCGCGCCGTCGGCAGCGAGGACGCCGATCGTCCGCACACGGGTTCGATGCACTACCAGAGCGGCGTGCCGCGCATCCCCGCGTTCGCCATCGGCAACCAGAGTGCCGATCGCCTGCTTGCGCGCTACGCGCAGGGCCCGGTGCGGGTGCGGGTGGCCAGCACGTCGCGCTGCGAGGGCACCGCGCAGAGCGCCAACGTGATCGGCGAGATCCCGGGACGCGACCCGCAGGCCGGCTTCGTGCTGCTCGGTGCGCACCTGGACTCCTGGGACGTCGGCACGGGGGCGCAGGACGACGGCGCCGGCGTGGTCACCATCGTGGAGGCGGCCCGGCGTATCGCCGAACTCCGCCAGCCGCCGCGGCGCGGGCTGCGCGTCGTGCTGTACGCGAACGAGGAGTTCGGCCTCTCGGGCGGCAAGCGCTACGCGCTCGATCACGCGGACGAACTCGGCCGGCACGCCGCAGCCATCGAGGCCGACCTCGGCTCGAGCCGCGTGTTCCGCTTCGAGAGCCACGTGGAGCCGGCGGACCTGCCGGGCGTGATCCGCCTCGCGGACTGGCTGGCGCCGCTCGGCGTGCCGTTCACCAGCAACGACAACGGGGGCGGCGCCGACATCGGCCCGCTGCGCGAACGTGGCGTGCCCGTGTTCGAACTGCAGCACGACGCGTCGAAGTACTTCGAGATCCACCACACGGACGCCGACCGGCTCGACCGCGTCGACCCGAAGGACCTGGCCTTCAACGTCGCGGCGTACGCGACGGTGGTATACGGGCTGGCCGACCTGCCGGGCGACCTGGCCCACGGCGACCGGGAGTGGCCGACCCCATCGGCCAGCGGCCACGCCTGCGACTGGCAGCCGTAACCCCCGGCAGCGCCTCGACAATCCGGGGGTTCCGCAAGTCGGAGCCGAACTGGAGGCGTTTGCGGCCGTACGTCGACGGCCCGCGCTAGGCTCGGGATAGGCGGCGGCGTCAACGAGCGACCGCAGCCAGCGTTCCGTGCCGGAATCCGGCGCGGGCGAGCCACGCCATGGACGATCGACGCCGCCAAGACCCCTATCCGCCTGCGCACGACGAGTTCCTGCGCACCATCCTCGATACGACCACCGACGGCATGCTGGTGATCGACGGCGAGGGACACGTGCGCGCGGCCAATCGCCGCTTCCAGGAACTGTGGCGGGTCCCGGACGAGCTGCTGGCCGCCGGCGACGACGCGGCACTGCTCGGGCACGTGCGCTCCCAGTTGCGCGATCCCGACGGCTTCATGGCCGCCGTCCAGGCGCTCTACGAAAGCGACGCCGAGAGCCGCGACGTCGTGGAGTTCCTCGACGGCCGCGTGTTCGACCGGCTGAGCCGGCCGCTGCAGATCGACGGGCGACGGGGCCGGCTGTGGTCGTTTCACGACGTCACGGCCCTGCTCGAGCGCGACGCGATCCTGCGCGCCGTCGTCTCCCAGTCCGACAGCTGCATCGAGGTGATCGACGTCGAGAGCCTGCGCTTCGTCGAAGTGAACGACGCCGCCTGCCGCACGCTCGGCTACACCCGTGACGAATACCTTGCGCTGCACGTCAGCGACGTCCAGGTCGGCCTCGACCAAGCGGAGATGCGCAGGCGGATCCGGGAGCTGGTCGCGGCGGGGCACGCCGCGTTCGAGCACCGGCATCGCTGCAAGGACGGCCGCCTCCTCGACGTGCACATCGACATCAGCGTGATCGTGGTCGGCGAATGCCGCCACCTCGTGGCGGTGTGGCGCGACATCACCCGCGACCAGGCGGAGCGGCGCCAGCGCGAAGGCGATGCGGTGCGCCTGCGGGTCCTGGTCGAGCACTCGAGCGACGGCATCGCGGTGATCTCCCAGGACCACCAGGTCCTCGAAGCCAACGCCAGCTTCGCGCGCATGCTCGGCTACACGCGCGAGGAGATGCTGGCTCTGCACACCTGGGACTGGGAAGCCACGCAGGGCGAGGCGGACATCCGCCGCAGCTTTGCCAACCTGACCACCCTGCACCGGGTGTTCGAGACCCGCCACCGGCGCAAGGACGGCAGCATCTACGATGCCGAGGTGAGCGCGAACGGCGCCACCATCGACGGCCAGAGTGTCGTCATCTGCGTGACGCGCGACATCACGGCGCGCAAGACCGCGGAAGCCGAGGCCGCGCGCGAACGCGCCTTCCGCCAGACGCTGTTCGACACGGTGCCGGGCCTGTTCTACGCCTACGACCTGCAGGGCAAAGGCGTGTTCTGGAACAACAACGTCGAGCTGGCGTCGGGTCGCCACCCGGACGAACTCGCGGCCATGACCGTGCTCGACCTGCTGGCGCCGCGGGACCGGCCGAAATTCGAGGAAGGCCACCTGCGCATGCTGCGCGACGGCCACGATGCTGCCGAACTGCATCTCCTCGCGCCGGACGGCCGCGAGGTGCCGTACCTGTTCACCGGCCGCATGGTCGAAGTGGACGGCGCGAAGATCGTGGTCGGCACGGGCATCGACCTGACCGCACACCGGCGCGCCGAGGAGACCCTGCGGGTCAGCGAGGAGCGGCTGCGCCTCGCGCTCGCCGCGGCGAACCAGGGCATGTACGACCTCGACCTCGTCAGCGGCGCCGCGGCGGTCAACGACAGCTACGCGCTGATGCTCGGGCACGATCCGGAGGGGTTCACGGAGTCGCGCGCGGCATGGACGGAGCGCTTGCATCCCGACGACCGCGCGAACGCGATCGCCGCGCTCGACGACTACCTGCAGGGCTACACGCCGGAATATCGCGCCGAGTTCCGCATGAAGACGCGCGCGGGCGACTGGAGGTGGATCCAGTCGGTCGGGCGCATCGTCGCCTACGACGCGGCCGGCAAGCCGTTGCGCATGCTCGGCACCCACACCGACGTCACCGAACGCAAGGAGCTGGAGGCGCAGCTCCTCGAGAGCGCCTTCTTCCTCAAGCAGAGCCAGCACATCAGCCAGCTGGGCGGCTGGCGCGCGGACCCATTGCTCAACATCGTCATGTGGACCGAGGGTGTCTACGCGATCGTCGAGATGCCGCCCGAGTACAAGCCCGACCTCGAGACGGGCCTCGATTTCTATGTCGAAGGGTCGCGCGAGCGCGTGGTCGCCGCGCTGCACCACGCGCTCGACACCGGCGAATCGTTCTGCATCGAGGTGCAGGTGCGCGGAGCCGTGACCGGCCGGCTCAAGTGGACCGAGCTGCGCGGCTTCCCGCACTACGGCAGCGACGGCAAGATCGAGTACCTGAAGGGCACGCTGCAGGACATCACGGACCGCAAGCAGACCGAGCTCGAACTCGATCGGCACCGACGGCACCTGGAGGAACTGGTCCGCGAACGCACGGCGGAGCTCCACGAGGCCAACCTGCGCCTGCTGCAGAGCGACGTGCGCCTGCAGTCGATGTTCGAGATGAGCCAGCAGGCCAGCTCGATGGACGAGAAGGAGCTGCTGCAGCACGGCATCGAGGAGGCCGTGCGCCTGACCGGCAGCCAGATCGGCTACCTGCACTTCATCAACGACGACCAGGAGACCATCCAGCTCGTCACGTGGTCGCACGAGACCCTCGCGCACTGCAATGCGGTCTACGACGACCACTACCCGGTGAGCCAGGCCGGCATCTGGGCGGACTCGGTGCGCACCGGCCGGCCCGTGGTGCACAACGACTACCAGGCGATGCCCCGCCGGCAGGGGTATCCCTCGGGTCACGCCCGCCTCGTGCGCCATCTCGGCGTGCCCGTCGTCGACGGCAACAAGGTGCGGATGATCATCGGCGTGGGCAACAGCCCGACCGACTACGACGACTCCGACGTGCGCGAACTCGGCCTCATCGGTAACGACCTCTGGCGCATTTACACGCGCCGACGCGCGGAGATCCAGCTGGCCGCCGCGAAGGATGCGGCGGAAGCCGCCAATCGCGCCAAGAGCACGTTCCTCGCCAACATGAGCCACGAGATCCGCACGCCGCTGAACGCGATCACCGGCTTCGCGCACCTCATCCGTCGCTCCGGGGTCACGCGTCACCAGGCGG
This sequence comes from Steroidobacteraceae bacterium, assembly GCA_044226195.1. Taxonomy (GTDB): domain Bacteria; phylum Pseudomonadota; class Gammaproteobacteria; order Steroidobacterales; family Steroidobacteraceae; genus RPQJ01. Next base: position 2,315 of record JBGAHO010000022.1, on the reverse strand, counting down.
ACCAGCTCGACAAGATCGACGCCGCCGGCCAGCACCTGCTCGAGCTGATCAACACCATCCTCGACCTCGCCAAGATCGAGGCGGGCAAGCTCGTGCTCGAGCAGTCGCAGGTGAACGTGGCGGCCATCGTGGCGAACGTGACTGCGCTGCTGCAGTCGACTGCGCAGGCGAAGCAGATCACGCTGGTCACCGACGTCGCGGCGCCGTCGGTCGGCCTGCTCGGCGACCCGACGCGCCTGCAGCAGTCCCTGCTCAACCTCGCGAGCAACGCCGTCAAGTTCACCGAGCGCGGCCGCGTCACACTGCGGGTGCGCAGCGAGCCGGACGGCGAGGAGTACCAGCGGCTGCGCTTCGAGGTGGAGGACACGGGCATCGGCATCCCACCCGGCGTGCTGGGCCGACTGTTCACGGAGTTCGAGCAGGCCGACAACTCGACGACGCGCCGGCACGGCGGCACCGGCCTCGGCCTCGCGATCACGCGCAAGCTCGCGGAGCTGATGGGGGGCGACGCCGGCGCGAGCAGCGAGGTCGGCACGGGCAGCACGTTCTGGTTCACGGCGCGCCTGCAGCGGGACCCGACCGCACTGGTGCGCAAGACCGTGCGCCTGAACGAGTCGGCGGAGCGGATCCTGCAGCGCGACTATGCGGGCCGCCGGGTGCTGGTGGTCGAGGACGAGCCCATCAACCAGGAAATCACCCGGATGCTGCTCGAGGGCGCGGGACTGGTCGTGGACGCGGCCGGGAACGGCCTGCAGGCGGTCGACCTCGCGAGCCGCGAGTCGTACGACATCATCCTGATGGACATGCAGATGCCGGAGATGGACGGTCCGGAGGCGGCGCGGCGGCTGCGCGCCATGCCGTCCTGCGCGGAGACGCCAATCCTCGCCATGACGGCCAATGCCTTCGCCGAGGACCGCAGCCGCTGCTTCGAGTCCGGCATGAACGACTTCATCACCAAGCCGGTCGAGCCGAGCTACCTCTTCACCATCCTGCTGCAGTGGCTGCGACGCAGCTAGCGACACCCCGACTGCGACCGGGTGGTAGAATTTGCCGCGTGCCTGACGTGGGAGCGATCCGTCACAGAGCGGATGCTTGCCGGCAGGCCCGGCCTCCACCTCGACGCATTGCCTCGGTCCCGCCCGATGGGACCGTCCCTCCCGCCCACCAAGGAATCCGGTGACTCACTCACCGCCAGCCGGCCCCACCGCCGCGTTTCGCGACCTGGGCCTGAGCCCTGCCGTCCTCGCCGCCGTCGTCGACGCCGGCTACGAGTCGCCTTCCCCGATCCAGGAGCAGACCATCCCGGTGCTCCTCGCCGGTCGCGACATGATCGGCCAGGCCCAGACGGGCACCGGCAAGACGGCCGCGTTCGCGCTGCCGATCCTGAGCCGGATCGAGGTGCGCCGCGGTCCGCCGCAGGCGATCGTGCTGGTGCCCACCCGGGAACTGGCGATCCAGGTGGCGGAGGCCTTCCAGCGCTACGCGGCGCAGATTCCGGGTTTCCACGTGCTGCCAATCTATGGCGGCCAGAGCTACACGCCCCAGCTGATGAGCCTGAAGCGCGGTGCCCACGTCGTGGTCGGCACGCCCGGCCGCGTGATGGACCACATCAAGAAAGGCACGCTCGACCTCGGCAACGTCACGAGCCTCGTGCTGGACGAGGCCGACGAGATGCTGCAGATGGGCTTCGTCGACGACATCGAGTGGATCCTCGAGCAGACGCCGCCGACGCGGCAGGTGGCGCTCTTCTCGGCCACGCTGCCCGCGCAGATCCGCCGGATCGCGCAGAAGCACCTGAAGGATCCGGCGGAAGTCACGATCCGCAGCAAGACCAGCACGGCGTCGAACATCCGCCAGCGCTACTGGGTGGTGAGCGGCGTGCACAAGCTCGACGCCCTCACGCGCATCCTCGAGGCGGAACCCTTCGACGGCATGCTGGTGTTCACGCGCACCAAGCAGTCGACGCTCGAGCTCGCCGAGCGCCTCGAAGCACGCGGCTTCGCGGCCGCCGCACTGAACGGCGACATGCAGCAGAAGGAACGCGAGCGCACGATCACGCGGCTGAAGGGCGGTCAGCTCGACATCCTCGTGGCGACCGACGTCGCCGCGCGCGGCCTCGACGTCGAGCGCATCGGGCACGTGGTCAATTACGACGTGCCCTACGACACGGAATCGTACGTGCACCGCATCGGCCGCACCGGCCGGGCCGGGCGCAAGGGCGAGGCGATCCTCTTCATCACGCCGCGCGAGCGCAACATGCTGCGCTACATCGAGCGCGCCACCCGCTCGCCACTCGAGCCGATGGACTTGCCGAC
>JBGAHO010000021.1:0-66847 GCA_044226195.1 Steroidobacteraceae bacterium | reverse complement strand
TTCGAGGCCAAGGTCGCCGACGGCGGCTTCCTCGAGCATGCCCGGGTCTTCGATCACTATTACGGCACGGCCCGGGAGCCGGTTGAGGGCGCACTTGCCGCAGGGCAGGACCTGATTCTCGAAATCGACTGGCAGGGTGCCGCTCAGGTGCGCCGGGCACTGCCGGAGTGCGTGTCGATCTTCATCCTGCCCCCGTCGCGCGACGAGCTGGAGCGGCGCCTGCGGGGACGCGGCACGGATACGGAGGAAGTGATCCGCCGGCGTCTCGCGGACGCCGCGACGGACATGACGCACTGGCAGGAATTCGACTACGTCGTCGTAAACGACGAGTTCGCGCGCGCGCTCGACGAGTTGCAGGCCGTCGTGGACGGTCGCGACCCGCCGGCGGCGCGACGCGAACGGGCCGGGCTGGCGGAGATCGCCGCCCGGCTCACGCTCGTCTGACGCCGCGCGTCAGTTCAGCTCGCGCCAGCTCACGCGCCGGATGCCGACGCCGACCCCGGACTCGACGCCCGGGTTGAACGGCTTCACTGTCGTATCGGCCAGGGTGACCAGCGCGACCAGCTTGTTGTTCGGCAAGCGGATCATGGTCACGCCCGAGGCGATCGAGTTGCCCGCGAGCTGGCCGACCGCCGTCGAGCCCGAGACCACCGAGGCACCCGAGCGATAGCCGAGCGAGTACAGCCAGCTGCGTCCGCCGACCGAGCAGTAGTCGTCGTTCGGCTCGTTGGTGAGCACCACCAGCGTGCCGAGCTGCAGCTTGAGGTCGATGTTGACGAGCTCGCCCACCGGCAGCGTCACGTACCAGCCGTTCTTGCTGCCCCAGTCGACCGCGACCGGGGTCGGGATGGTGCGTGGCGTGACCGAGCTGTCGAGCGTCTGCGCCTGCAGGTTCGCCGCGCTTTGCGTGAGCACGCCCAGGTCGCCACCCGTGTCCTTCACTGCATAGATGCCCTGCGCCACGGTGATGGACGGCGCGGAGACGCTCACGTCGCTCAGGCCCAGGAAGCGGCCGGTGCCGAAATACACGACGCGATAGTACGTGCCCGAGGTGTCGCGGATGCGCGCCAGCTCCGGCTTGACGGTGATCGGCTGGTTGCCCGTCGTCGACGAGGTCTTGCCGAGCTTGACCGAGCTCTCGTCGTCGATGTCGAAGCGCCACAGCGAACCACCGAGGTCGCCGCCGTACACGTACTGCGTCGTGTTGTCGGTCAGCGTGCTGAGCACGTAGTTGTTGATCTTGCCGATGCCGCTCACGTTCGGATCGGTGACCGCGTTGTCGGTCTTGATCTCCGAGAGGCGCGAGCCGGTGAAGGCGTCGAGCACGAACAGCCGGCCCTTGGAGTCGCCGCCGGTGTTGTTGTACCCGGAGGTCACGAGCACGACCCACTTGCCGTCCGAGTTGCGCTTGGTGAGGATGGGGTTGCCGTAGCTGTACCCCATGTCGCCGTCACTGCTCTCGTTGAACTCCCAGAGCGCCTTCGGGCTCGACGGATTGGTGATGTCGAGGGCGTAGAAGCCCTTGCCGCCGCCGCCGAGGCCGCCGATCAGGATCGTCTTCCAGTTGGTGCCGTCGTAGGCGTCGCCGATGGTGATCTGGCCGTCGACGTAGAACCGGTGGTTGTTGGCGTAGCTCGCGTCCGCGAGCTTGTAGAGGTACGGGATGACCATCGACGGGATGTAGGACCATACCTCCGCACCGGTGGCAGCGTTGAAGGCGTGCAGCATGCCGTCGTTGGCGCCCACGTACACCATCGCCGTACGGCTCGCATTGGTGGTGACGAAGGACGCATAGCCCGCGTCGGTGTACTTGAACGGCGGCTTCTTCACGAACACCGGCGATGCGTCGACGATGTCGCCGAGCGCGTACTGGCGGTCGCGGAACAGCTTGTAGGTGTTGCCCGCCTCGTTCTCGTAGCCGCTCTGGCCGCGGATGAAGTTGATCATGTTGTCGTCGGTCGCCTGCCCCTGCTCGGTGGCCGTCAACAGCACGTACTGGCTCAGCGCGCCGTTCGGGTTCGACGAACTCGACTTGAAGTAATTGGCCGACTTCTCCGAGGCCAGGTTCGCCGACACGAAGGTCTTCAGCTTGTTCGAGGCCGCCGAGCTGTACGTGTAGATCGTGCGCGTGTCCGAGGCCGTCGACACCTTGCCCTGCAACTGCGTCTTGGCGGACCAGCTGACCGTCGCCGAGAGCGTCCCGGTGCTGAGGTCGATGTCGCGGGCCTGCAGGTCGCCGTACCAGAAGCCCGTCGTGTACTGGGCGACGTAGGCGAAGTTGTCACCGGCCACCGGCTCGAGGCTGCTGGTGGCGGCCGCGGCCGCCGACGCGTTCTTGATCGAGATCGCCGCGAGCGTCTTCTGCAGCGCGGTCACCACGGAGTCGGGGTTCGACGCGCTGAGGTACGCTCCATGGCCATTGACCGCTGCATGCCACAGGTCGTCGATGCGGGTCGTGACCGTATTGGAGCTGCTGCTGGTCTGCGGGTCCGGCCAGTCCTTGGTGCCCTGCAGGATCTTGCCGTAGTCGCAGGTCGCCTCCGACGCGGAGCAGGTCAGGTAGTCCTCACGGTACTGCAGGTTGCCCGCGACGCCGAGGCCGACCGTGTAGGTCGTCATGTGCTGCCAGGTCGCGAGGTCGCTGCCGGCCGTCGGCACGTTGTTCGAGCGCGGATCGAGGCGCGTCACGCCGTCATCGAGATAACCGCCCTGCGTGACGATGCCCGAGCCGGAGGCCGGGTACAGGTCGTTGCGGTAGTAGTAGGCCGCGATGTCGGCCAGTGTATTGGTGTAGCTGGCCGTGTTCGGCTCCAGGTAGGGACGCACGGTGGTGGTCTCGCCTTCCGTCGTCGCCGCAGGCAACGTCTGCTTGTCCCAATTGCCGATCGAGGTGACGTTGTCGGCGCGATAGGCGCTGTAGTTGCTGGTGTTGTATTGCGTGGAATTGCCCGTCGACTCGTCGGACGTGTTCCAGTAGCCGTCGGTCGTGAGAATGGTGAAGTTCTGCTGGCAGGAGTACTGCACCGGATTCGCGGTGCCGTTCGCGCCGGTGAGGCGACCCGCATACAGCCGGCCGGCCTTGGACAGCGCTCCGCGCAGCGGCGTGGTGCTGCCGGTCGAGGCGGCGTAGAGCTTCTCGTAGAACTTGTACTTCTGCGTCGTCGAGGCGCAGCAGGTGTACTTGGTGACGTTCAGGAACTTGCTCGACCCGGTGGCCTTTTCGCTGATCGTGCTGAAGCCGACCCGGTACTTGTCATCGATCGTGGTGAAGGCCCGGCCGGTCGCCGACTTCATCATCATGATGCGCGTGCGGTAGTACTGGTACCAGTTGGCGTAGTTGGTCTTCTCGGTCGCCGTCGACGGCGTCACCTTGGTGTAGGAACCGTTCGAGGCGCAGGTGCTCGGCGGCGAAGTCGGGTTCGACGCGTAGTTGTAATAGTAGCCGCGGACCACCGGGCTGGTCTCCACGATGTTGTTGCTGCCGCCCGTGCCATTGGACGTCGCATTGTTCGCGGCCTGGATGGTGTACGTATTGGTCGTGACCGCCGTGATCGAATAGTTGCCGCCGATCGTCACACCGCGGAAGGTTCGCGACGGCGACAGGTTGACGACCGTGCCGACCGTGAGGCCGTGGCCGCTGTGGCTCACCACGATGTTCTTGCTGCCGTTGGTCGCCGTGTAGGGGTTGTTGTTGAGCGTCGTGTACGTCTTGGCGAGATCGGAATAGCCCGAGCCCGTGTCGAAGCCGTCATCCAGCACGTTGTTGTAGTCGGCGTTCGCGAACGACGTCCCGTCCGCGTTCTTCGGCGGGATGTAGGTCACGCCCGGGTTGAAGTAGATGCGGTTGTAGCCCCAGTTGCGGAAGCAGTTGCTCGTGTCGTTGTCGCCCACGTCATCCGGCATGTAGTCGCTGCCCATGCTGCCGGAGTCGTCGAGGATGAAGTAGATGTTGGGCGGAATGACCTTCGCGACGCCCGTCACCATGGGCGTGTTGGCCAGGTCCACGGTGGTGGCGCCGGCGACCGGGAGGCCGCACAACCCTGCCACGACCGTCAGGGCGGCGGTGCGGATGAGCGTGAGGAACTTCGTGTTCATACCGGGCTGGCTCCCTCTGCGCCTCTGGCGGGCGTCAGGTCACATCGTCACGATCACCTGGACGTAACGGACCGTGTTGCGCGGCCCGTCCACCCGGGTGGTGATGCGGAAATAGGTCTGCGATTCGCCGGTGAGCGGCGTGTTGCCGTAGGATCCGCCGCCGCGGGTGCTGCCCTCGCTCTGGCCGGCCCCCGTGGTCGAGCAGAGCATCGGGGTGACGCCGTCCTCGGCGAAGATCGCGTTCGGATCGCCCGCGGCGTTGCAGACGCGGTTGATCACGTAGCGCAAGGTGTAGCCGGCCGGCACACCGGCCGGGCTTACGGGCGCGAAGGCGTTCATGTTGCAGTTGGAGCCGGGGTCGGTGCCGGTCCAGTTGACGTCGTCCGACGCGTCGCCCGGCGTGCGGGTGCCGGTCAGGTCGCAGCCGTCGGCCGTCGTCGCGTAATAGCCGCTCGCATCCACGTCGTCGCGCAGCGTGGTGCCGGTGGCATTCGCCAGCAGCCAGTTCATCGCGATCTCGCTGCCCGCGTCGCTGGCGGCCAGCGCGGTCTTCTTGAACGCGAGGTTGCCGGAAACCAGCGTGCTGGTGTCCGAGGAACGCAGCAGGGCCACGGCAGCGAAGCCGATGATGACCAGCGCCACGAGCACGACGATGAGCGAGATGCCGCGCTGCTTCATACGCCCGCCCAGATCATGTTGATGACCGGTACCACCACCGTCAGGACCTTGTAGCGGTAGTAGCGCTGGTCGTCGGAGAGCGCGATGGTGCGCTCACCGGCCCCGCCCGGATCCCACAGCACCAGCGTGTCGGGGCTGACCATCTCGCGCTCGAGGTTGCCGCGCGTGACGATGGCGATGCGGATGGCCTTGATGCGCCGCTGGTTCGCGGCCGAGGGAGCGTCCCAGCCGGCGGCGGAGGTGGCATCGACCCAGGCATTGACCGTCTGGCTGCCCGCGGGCGCGATGCCGTACTGGGCCTGGAAGTCGACCACCTGCGTCGCAAGTGCGTCGACTTCCGCGATGGTCGGCGTCGCGGGACCTGCGATCGCGTCCGACGAGCCGAGCACGCAGGTGTTGGTGAGCGACGGCGCGCCGCCGTCGTTGCAGACGACGCGGAACGCACGGGCGCCGAACGTGCCGAGGTTGTACAGCACGTCGCCGACGTCGTAGCTGACCGGGTTGGTGAAGGCGGCGGCCGGGTCGCCCGGGTTGTACTCGGAGCCACCCGAGGAGTGCTCGATCTCGAAGCTGCTGCCCACCGCGGTCGGGGCCGCGGTGACCTGCATCAGCGTGCAGAGCTTCGAGCCGTCCGGGCTGCCGGCGAGCATGAGGTCGCCGACTTGCAGGCCAGCCGTGCCTTCGACCGACACGTCGGCATCCGGCGACGCCATGGCGTGGGTGAAGGTCAGGGGCGCGGCGCCGAAGGCCGAATCCGCCCGGATCACGTCGATGCGGTCCGGGCCTGTGCCTCCGTCCTGGATCTGCACGAACGGGATCGCGTCGCCGTCCGCGAGCGTGGTGTCATCGTATTCGGCATTGATGCCGTTGCCGCACAGCAGGCCCGTGGGGCTGGTGAAGCCGGCGCCCGCCATGCGCACTTCGCGCTCGACCATGTAGAGGCCGACCGCGGCGCTCATCTCGGCGTCGTTGCCGACGGTGACGGTGCGCCGGCGCGCCTCGTAGGTGCTCAGCACCTGCAGCACCACGAGGCCGGTGATGATCGCGATCGTGACGGCGACCATCAGCTCGACGATCGAGAAACCCCGCGCGTGGACCCGGCTCGCCATCCGTCGCACCTCAGTTGCTCGCAAGCGTGGCCGTGACGGTGTGCGTGTGCGCACCCGCGCCCGGCGGCTGCCAGTTGATCGTGACCGTGACGCGATTGCCCGTGACCGCAACCGTCCGCGTGCCGCCCGGCAGGCCGACGCCCGCGTCCAGCGCGGCGTCGGTCTGCACGTAGGAGGCGAGATTGGCGCGGTCGACCCACATCCGGCCGATGGTCTCGTCGGCCACGGTCGCGGCGACCGCGCGGTACTGCACGTCGCCCGAGTCTTTCACCGCCGCGCCCAGCACGCGCATCAGCGCGATGATGGCGATGGAGAACAGCAGCACCGAGACGAGTGCCTCGATGAGTGCAGATCCCTGCTGACCCGGCTTGCGGAGAATCACAGGCAGACCCTCGGATCGGTGTCGTCGACGGCCGGGTCGCAGAGGCGCGCGGCCCCGCCCGTCAGGACCTGGACGCGCATCGGCCGGTAGCCGTTGATGGTCGGCGCGTTGACCGACTCGACGTCGATCGAGCTGATCGGCGCGGAATCGTCGGCCGGATTGGTGGCCAGCGCGCGGCCGAAGGAGTCGAAGGTCACGCGCCGGGCATCGTCGGGCGTGAAGGTGAGCGTGACGTCGCCGCCGGCCTCGCGGCCGGTCCCCGAATGGATCACGGTGCCGCTGTCGTCGTCGGTGGGCTGGCGGACGACCCAGCCGGTGTCGGTGTAGGCGAATTCCATCTGCCGGTTGAGGCGCACGGCCTCGTTGCGCGCGAGGTCGAGTCCGTACTTCATCGACTCGCTGGTGGCGCGCAGCTTGCTGTTCTCGAGCACGCCGCGCAGCGCCGGCACGCCGAGCACCAGCAGGATGCCGATGACCGTGATGACGATCATCATCTCGACCAGCGTGAAGCCCGGGGCCCGGCCCCGGACCGGAGCCGATGTCAGCACGAATCCCCCTTGCGCGTGATCCAGCAGTTGCCCGTCCCCCAGGGCCCGGCCGTGGTGCGGGTGTCCGCCTCGTTGATCGTGTAGACGAACCCGGCCATGTTGTCGGTGCCGGTCGCGGTGATCGTATAGGTGGTGTCGTCCGACGCGCAGGTGATCGTGAACTGGTCCGTGCTGGTGGGGCACGGGGCGTCGGTGTAGCTGCGGTTGTCGAGGAAGAACTGCTCGTCGACCACCCGGCCGGAGGCCAGGGCAGCCGTGGCCCCCTCGATGGCGCCGCGCCGCGTGTAGTCCCGGTAGCTCGGGATGGCGACGGCGAGCAGGATCGACGCGATGGCCACGACGATCATCAATTCGATGAGCGAAAAGCCGCGGCTGCGGCGGCCTTCGCAGGTCGGTCGGCGGGTTTGGACGTGGTCCATTGGCGCGCCTATAAAGTTGCTGGGTAAGGCTTTTTCACGATGAAACATACCATCGAACGGGGCACCCGGAGCCCGGTGGCCCGGATTCTGTGACCCGGGTCACGGGGCGGCGGCCCACCCCCCTAGGGGCCCGGCGGGCCGCTTCGGGGTCCCCGGACCCCGGGAAGCGCCACGTCCGTCCCGGCGGGCTGGCGTCCGGAGGCCTTATGGTATGCTTTCGCCCCTTGTCCCTGCCTGACTGACCGACGGAAATCATGGCCCGCATCACTGTCGAAGACTGCCTGCAGAACGTTCCCAACCTGTTCCAGCTGGTGCTGGTCGCTTCCAAGCGCTCCCGCAAGCTGGCGAACGGGGCCGAGCCCACGCTCGACTGGGAGAACGACAAGCCGACCGTGCTGGCACTTCGCGAAATCGCCGCGGGCCACGTCGGCCTCGAGATCCTCGAGGAGCCGGACATGCCTCCGCCGCAGGAATTCGTGCCCGAGCCCGAATTCATGGGCGAGCTCCGCGCGCCGCAGATCGGGTTGGGAGACTAAGCCCGCCCCCGCCCCGCCATGGACGTCACGTCTTCCCTGCGCAGCCTGCTGCCGTACGGAAGACGGTCCATCGGCATCAACCAGCTGGTCTCGAAGCTCGAGACGTACCTGCCGCCCGAGGACGTCGAGCGGGTCCAGGAAGCCTACGACCTCGCTTTCCAGGCCCATGACGGCCAGCGCCGGCGCTCGGGCGAGCCATACATCACCCATCCCGTCGCGGTCGCCGACCTGCTCGCCGACCTGCACCTCGACGCCGAGACCATGATCGCGGCCATCCTCCACGACGTCATGGAGGACACGCCGATCGCCAAGGAGGACATCACCTCCCGCTTCGGCGAGGACGTGGCCGAGCTGGTCGACGGCGTCAGCAAGCTGGACCAGATCCAGTTCCGCAGCCGCGCCGAGGCGCAGGCCGAGAGCTTCAGGAAGATGCTGCTCGCCATGGTGCGCGACATCCGCGTGATCATGGTCAAGCTCGCCGACCGCACGCACAACATGCGCACGCTCGGCGCGATGCCGCCCGCGAAGCGCCGCACCATCGCCCGCGAGACGCTCGAGATCTACGCGCCGATCGCCAACCGCCTCGGCATGCACTCGATCAAGCGCGAGCTCGAGGATCTCGGCTTCCGCGCGCTCTACCCGAAGCGCTACAAGGTGATCGAGACGGCCGTGAAGGCCGCCAAGGGCAACCAGAAGCAGTTCCTCGGCAAGATCTCGACGGCCCTGCGCGAGGCGCTCGAGAAGGCCGGCATCCAGGCCACGCTCGAGGGCCGCGAGAAGGACGTCTACAGCATCTACGAGAAGATGCGCCGCAAGAAGATCTCGCTCGGCGAGATCGTCGACGTGTACGGCTTCCGCATCGTGGTCGACGCGGCGGACACCTGCTACCGGGCGCTCGGCGTGGTGCACGGCGTGTTCAAGCCGATGCCGGGCCGCTTCAAGGACTACATCGCGATCCCGCGCGTCAACGGCTACCAGTCGCTGCACACGACCTTGTTCGGCCCGAACGGCACGCCGATCGAGGTGCAGATCCGCACGACGGAGATGCACCGCGTCGCCGAATCGGGCATCGCCGCGCACTGGCAGTACAAGAGCGGCGAGGCGGGGTCGGGCGAGCAGGGCGACCGCATGCGCGAGTGGCTGCAGCAGCTCGTCGAGATCCAGCAGGGCGGCAACTCCGAGGAGTTCCTCGAGAGCGTCAAGGTCGACCTGTTCCCCGACAAGACCTACCTGTTCACGCCGAAGGGCGAGATCCGCCGCCTGCCGCGCGGCGCCACCTGCGTGGACTTCGCCTACGCGGTGCACACCGACGTCGGCAACCGCTGCGTCGCCGCCAAGGTCGACCGGCGGCTGGTGCCGCTGCGCACGCCGCTGCGCAACGGCCAGACGGTCGAGATCATCACCGCGAAGGGCGCCACGCCGAATCCCGCGTGGATGAGCTTCGTGGTCACGGCGAAGGCGCGCGCCGCCATCCGCCAGTACCTGAAGAACATGAAGCGCGGGGAGGCTGCGGAATTCGGCAAGCGGCTGCTGAACCAGGCGCTCGAGGAATTCTCGCTCAGCCTGAAGAAGGTGCCGGAGTCGGCGATCGACACGGTCGCGGTCGACCTCGGCCTCAAGACGCGCGAGGAACTCTACGAGAAGATCGGCCTCGGCGAGCGCGTCGCGCCGTTCATCGCGCGCCGGCTGCTGCCGCCCGACTCGGACGGCATCCCGGAAGGCACCGCCGGACCGCTGGCGATCGCCGGCACCGAGGGCCTCGTCGTCACCTACGCGCGCTGCTGCTTCCCGATCCCGAACGACCCCATCCTCGCGAGCCTCTCGAGCGGGCGTGGCGTGGTGATCCATCGCGAGGCCTGCGGCAACCTCGCCTCGTTCCGCAAGCAGCCGGAGAAGTGGGTGCCGGTCACGTGGCAAGCGGCCACCGACCGCCTGTTCCACGTCGAGATCCGCGTCGAGGTCACCAACCGCATGGGCGTGCTGGCGCAGGTCGCCTCCGCGATCGCGGGCACGCAGACCAACATCGACCGCGTCTCGGTGGTCGAGCGCGACGTCGACACCTCCACGCTGATCTTCGAGTTGCTGGTGCACGACCGCAAGCAGCTCGCGACCGTGATCCGCGCGGTGCGCAGCATGCCCGAGGTGCTCAAGGTCATCCGCACGCTCGCCTGAGCGCGAACGGCTACACTGCTCGCTCAACACTGACGGAGTTCCACCGTGGCCTTCACTCCCATCCACACCGACCAGGCGCCGGCGGCGATCGGCACGTACTCGCAGGCCGTCCGCGCCGGCAACACCGTGTACCTCTCGGGCCAGATCCCGCTCGATCCCGCCACGGGCGAGCTGGTGAAGGGCGACGTCGAGGTGCAGATCCGACGCGTGTTCGAGAACCTCAAGGCCGTGATCGGCGCGACGGGCGGCACGTTCGCGCACGTGGTGAAGGTGAACGTCTATCTCACCGACCTCGGCCATTTCGCGCTGGTCAACAAGGTGATGGCGGAGTACGTCGCGCAGCCCTACCCGGCCCGCGCGGCGATTGGCGTGGCAGCCCTGCCGCGCGGCGCCGCCGTCGAGATCGACTGCGTGATGGTGCTCTGACGGCGCGAGGTCGCCCCCAGTGACCGCCGCCGCCCCGCTCGCCGAGCGGCCGGTCACCGCGCTGCGGGGTGTCGGCCCGGCGCTCGCGACGGCGCTCCAGGAGCGGCTCGGCCTGCGCACCGTGCAGGACGTGCTGTTCCACCTGCCGCTGCGCTACGAGGACCGCACGCGCGTCGTGCCGATCGGCACGCTGCGCAACGGCGACCGCGCCGTCATCGAGGGCGAGGTGCAGCTCGCCGAAATCGTCTTCCGCCGCCGCCGCGCCCTGCTGGTGCGCCTCGCGGACGGCTCCGGCTTCATCACGCTGCGCTTCTTCCACTTCAGCGCGGCGCAGCAGGAAGGCCTCGCGCGCGGAACGCGCCTGCGGTGCTACGGCGAGGCGCGACTCGGCCCCGGCGGCCTCGAGATCGTGCATCCCGAATACCGTCGCGTCGGCCCGGACGCACCGACGCAGTCAGGCGAGACCCTCACGCCGATCTATCCGACGACCGAGGGACTGCAGCAGGGCCGGCTGCGCGGGCTGACCGGCCTCGCCCTCGCGATGCTGCCGGGCGGCGGCCTGCGCGACCTCGTGCCGCCCGGCGTGCTCGATGCGCTGCACCTGCCGACGCTCGAAGCCGCGCTGCGTTACGTGCATCGACCGCCGTCCGACGCGAACCTCGAGCTGCTGAACGAGGGGAAGCATCCGGCGCAACGACGGCTCGCGTTCGAGGAACTGCTCGCGCACCAGCTCAGCCTGCGGCTTCTGCGCCAGGCCGCGGACCGGGACGCCAGCTGGCCGCTGCCGGCCGGCGGATCGCTGGTGGGGCGCTGCCTCGCGAACCTGCCGTTCCAGCTCACGGGCGCGCAGGCCCGGGCATGGCAGGAAATCGCCGGTGACCTCGCGCGCGCGCATCCGACCATGCGCCTCGTGCAGGGCGACGTCGGCTCCGGCAAGACGGTCGTGGCCGCGCTGGCCGCGCTGCGCGCGGTCGAGCACGGGGCACAAGCCGCGATCATGGCACCGACCGAGCTGCTGGCCGAGCAGCACGCGCGCAACTTCAACGCGTGGCTCGAACCGCTCGGCGTGCGCGTCGCGCTGCTCACCGGCCGCCACACCGGCAAGGTTCGCGCCGCGCTCGAGACGGATCTCGCGGCCGGCGACATCCAGGTGGCGGTCGGCACGCATGCGCTGTTCCAGGAAGGCGTGACCTTCCGTCGCCTCGCGCTCGTGGTGGTCGACGAGCAGCATCGCTTCGGCGTGCACCAGCGCCTGCAGTTGCGCGAGAAGGGCCGCACGGACGGCCGCTACCCGCACCAGGTCGTCATGACCGCGACCCCGATCCCGCGCACGCTGGCCATGACCGCGTATGCGGATCTCGACGTGTCGGTGATCGACGAGCTGCCCCCGGGGCGCACGCCGATCCGCACGGTCGTGCTGCAGGACAGCCGCCGCGACGAGATCGTCGCGCGCATCGACGCCGCGTGCCGCTCCGGCCGCCAGGCGTACTGGGTCTGCCCGCTGATCGAGGAATCCGAGGAGCTGCGCTACCAGGCCGCGGAAGAGACCGCGGCGGCGCTGGGCGCGGCGTTGCCGAACGTGCGCATCGGACTCGTGCACGGCCGCATGCCCGGGCGCAAGAAGGATGCCGTGATGGGTTCCTTCAAAGCCGGGAAGCTCGACCTGCTGGTGGCGACCACCGTCATCGAGGTCGGCGTCGACGTGCCGAACGCGAGCCTGATGGTGATCGAGAACGCCGAGCGCATGGGGCTCGCGCAGCTGCACCAGCTGCGCGGCCGCGTCGGTCGCGGGTCGGTCGAGAGCACCTGCGTGCTGCTCTACCAGGCGCCGCTGTCGCCGATCGCCCGGGAGCGCCTCGGCGTGATGCGGGACACGAACGACGGCTTCGAGGTCGCCCGGCGCGACCTCGAGCTGCGCGGACCGGGGGAATTGCTCGGCACGCGCCAGACCGGGCTGATGCAGCTGCGGGTCGCGGACCTGGTCCGGGACGCGGACCTGCTGCCGGGGGTCCAGCAGGCGGCGGCATTGATGCTGGGCGACGGTCAGTCCAACATATCGCCCCTCGTCGCCCGCTGGGTCGGCGAGGGCGAGCGCTTCCGCAAGGTCTGACCAGGAATTCCGATGGGCGACGCGACCGAAGCCGGCAAGGACGTCACCGTTCCGCGGTGGCGGACGCGGCTGCGCGAATACGCCCGGCTGATGCGCCTCGACCGGCCCATCGGCATCTGGCTGCTGCTGTGGCCCGTGCTGTGGGCGCTGTGGATCTCGGCGAACGGCCGTCCGGACGAGAAGATCTTCGTGATCTTCCTGATCGGCACGTTCGTGATGCGCTCGGCCGGCTGCGTGATGAACGACTTCGCGGACCGCGAGTTCGACCCGCACGTGCGTCGCACGGCCGACCGGCCGCTCGCGAAGCAGTCGGTTTCGCCGGCCGAGGCGCTGGCACTGTTCGGCGTGCTCGGCATCATCGCGCTCGGCCTGCTGATCCCGCTCAACCGAGCGACGCAGGTGCTGGCGCTGATCGGCGGCGTGCTGGCCGTCACCTACCCGTTCCTGAAGCGCTTCTTTGCGCTGCCGCAGGCCTACCTCGGGCTCGCCTTCAGCTGGTCCGTGCCGATGGCGTTCGCGGCGCAGACCGGCGAGCTGCCGCTGGTGGCGTGGGTGCTGTTCGTCGCGGGCGTGATGTGGACCACCGCCTACGACACCATGTACGCGATGGTCGATCGCGAGGACGACCTGGTGATCGGCATCCGCTCGTCCGCCATCCTGTTCGGCAAGGCCGACCGCGGCATCATCGTCGCGCTGCAGCTCGGCGCGCTCGCCGGCCTCGCGCTGGTCGGGCACCTCGCCGCGCTGGGTCGCTGGTACTGGGGGGGAATCGCGGTTGCCGCGGCGCTGGCGGCCTATCAGCAGGTGCTCATCCGCGAGCGCGACCCGGCGGCGTGTTTCCGCGCGTTCCTCAACAACAACCTGTTCGGGCTCGCGGTCTTCGGCGGAATCCTGCTCGACTACCTGTTCCGCCCCTGATCAGGCGTGCGGCGTCGGCTGCTTCGGCAGCACGACGTGCAGCACGAGATAGCCCACCACGGCCGACAGCAGCGTGCCGACCAGGACGCCCAGCCGGTCGGTGACGATCACTTCGCCGGTCGCGCCGTTCTCGAACGCGAGCATGCCGATGAAGAGGCTCATCGTGAAGCCGATGCCGCAGAGGATCGCGGCGCCGTAGACGTGGCGGAACTCGACGCCGTTCGGCAGCCGCGCGAGCCCGAGCTTCACCGCGAGCCACGAGAACGCGAACACGCCGAGCTGCTTGCCGGCGAACAGGCCGACCGCGATGCCGAGCGGAATGGGCTGCAGCAGGTCGCGCGGGCTGAGGCCCGCGAGGTTCACGCCCGCGTTCGCGAAGGCGAACACCGGCACGATGCCGAAGGCGACCCAGGGGTGCAGCGCGTGCTCGAGCACCTTGAGCGGCGAGTGCTCCGGACGCTGCGGGTCGCGCGCCGGGATGCACAGCGCCGTGATCACGCCGGCCAGCGTCGCGTGCACGCCGGACTTGAGCACGCACACCCACAGCACGGTGCCGACCAGGATGTACGGCGCGATGCGCATCACGCCGTAGCGGTTGAGCGCGACGAGCGCGACCAGCGCCCCGGCGGCACCGAGCAGCGCGGGCATCGACAGCGAGCTGGTGTAGAAGAACGCGATGATGACGATCGCGCCGAGGTCGTCGAGCACCGCGAGCGTCATCAGGAACACCTTGAGGCCGAGCGGCACGCGCGGGCCGAACAGCGAGAGCACGCCGAGCGCGAACGCGATGTCGGTGGCCGACGGGATGGCCCAGCCGCGCAGGCCGACCGGGTCGCCCCAGTTGATCCAGGCGTACAGCCCGGCCGGCACGGCCATGCCGCCGAGCGCGGCGATCGCCGGCAGCGCGACCTTTGCGCCGTCCGAGAGCTCGCCCGTGGTCGCCTCGCGCTTGATCTCGAGGCCGACCAGCAGGAAGAAGATCGCCATCAGCAGGTCGTTGATCCAGATCAGCAGCGACTTGTCGAGCTTGAAGCTGCCGACCTGGATCTTGATGGGGACCTGCAGCAGCGCCTCGTACCACGGCGCGAGCGAGGTATTGGCCGCGATCATCGCCGCCACGCCCGCCAGCACCAGGACGATGCCGCCCGCGGACTCGAGCTTCAGGAACTCGCGCAGGGCCGTGACGGGCTTGAACGGATAGGTCAGGCTCATGCGTCGGCGCGCTCCTCCTGGCTGGCGCCGAGTGTACCTGCAACCCGCTGGGCCCGCGCCACGCACCACACGTCGACGCGGGCGACCCGGTGGAGACGCAGCGCCCGGGCGATCTCGCGCACGGTGCTGCCGGTGGTCATGACGTCGTCGACGATGGCCACGCGCCGACCGGCGACGTCGGCGGTCACGTCGAATGCCTCGCGCAGGTTCGCGGCCCGTTCGTGCAGGTCGAGGCCGACCTGCGGCCGGGTCTCGCGCGTGCGTCGCAGACCGCGCTCGGCGAGCGCCCGCTGCGTGCCGCGGGCCAGCCAGTGCGCGATCTCGATCGACTGGTTGAAGCCGCGCTCGACCAGCTTCGCGGGATGCAGCGGTACCGGCAGCAGCAGGTCCACGTCGCGGTGCAGGTCCGCCGCCACCGCCCGACGTGCGAGCAGCGTCCCGAGGACGCGCGCGACCGGGAGCCGCCCGGCGTACTTCAGTTCCTGCACCAGGCCGGCCAGCGGAAAGTCGTACTGCCACGGTGCGAGGCAGCGATCCCAGGGCGGCGGGTCGGCGCGACACTCGGCGCATTCCCCGACGGGCGAGCCGGCCGGCAGTGCGAGCGCGCAGCGGGGGCAGGCGGAGCCCTGCCGCGGGAGGTCCGCCTCGCAGTCGGCGCACAAGTCGAGGACCGGGCGCTGCCCCGGGGCCCCGCAAAGCACGCAGCGCGGGGGCAGCAGCCAGCCCGCGAGGCGGTCGAGGACACTGTCAACTGGATTGGCCATGCTCGGTTGACAAGGGGGGAATCGGGACCGGAAACTGCCGGCCGCCGCCGTGGCCAGCATCCGCGGCGATCCGCCCCGTTGCACGGGCCATTTCGCGCGCGAACCGCCGGTTCCGCGCCCCGCCGGACACCCGACATGACGCTCCTCGACCCGAATCGCCTCGGCGACGTCCGCAACGACTGGACCCCCGAGGAGGCGCGCGCCGTCTTCGAACTGCCCTTCAACGACCTGCTGTTCCACGCGCAGCGCGTGCACCGGGCGAACTTCGACCCGAACAAGGTGCAGGTCAGCACGCTGATCTCGATCAAGACCGGCGCCTGCCCGGAGGACTGCGCGTACTGCCCGCAGAGCGTGCGCTACGACACCGGCCTCGAGCGCGAGGAGCTGATGGAGATCTGCGAGGTCGTCGAGCGGGCACGCGCGGCGAAGGCGAACGGGGCGACGCGCTTCTGCATGGGCGCCGCGTACCGCAACCCGAAGCCGAACCAGCTCGCGAAGATCAAGGCGATGGTCGGCGAGGTGCGCGCGCTCGGACTCGAGACCTGCGCCACGCTCGGCATGCTCACGCCGCAGCAGGCGACGGAGCTGAAGGAAGCGGGCCTCGACTACTACAACCACAATCTCGACACGTCCGCGAAGTTCTACGGCGAGATCATCACGACGCGGACCTACCAGGACCGGCTCGACACGCTGCAGGCCGTGCGTGACGCCGGCCTCAACGTCTGCTGCGGCGGCATCCTCGGCATGGGCGAGTCGCCGCAGGACCGCGTCGCGCTGCTGCACACGCTCGCGACGCTGCCGCAGCATCCCGAGAGCGTGCCGATCAACCAGCTGGTGCAGGTCGAGGGCACGCCGCTGCACGGCCTGCCGCCGCTCGACCCGCTCGAGCTGGTGCGTGCGATCGCGACGGCGCGCCTGCTGATGCCGAAGTCGTACGTCCGGCTGTCCGCCGGCCGCACCGGCATGAGCGACCCGGTGCAGGCGCTGTGCTTCCTCGCCGGCGCCAATTCCATTTTCTACGGCGAGAAGCTGCTCACGACGCCCAACCCGGGCGAGTCGCACGACCTGGCGCTGTTCGCGCGCCTCGGCCTCACGCCGGAAAATGCCGTCGCTCGATGACACGCTCGCCGCGGACCTCGAGGCACTGACCGCGGCGGATCGCTACCGGCGACGACGCACGGTACAGGCGCGCGTCCCGGGCACGGCGCGACTGCGCGTCGACGACCGAGACGTCGTGGCGTTCTGCGGCAACGACTACCTCGGGCTCGCCGATCACCCGCGCCTCGTCGCGGCCTGCGTCGCAGCGACGCAGCGCTGGGGCGTCGGCAGCGGCGCGTCGCATCTCGTGAGCGGCCACTGCGCCGAGCATCACGCCCTCGAGGAAGAACTCGCGGAATTCACGCGGCGTCCGCGCGCGCTGCTGTTCTCGACCGGCTACATGGCGAACCTCGCCGTGGGATCCGCGCTGCTCGGGCGCGGCGACCGCGTGCTGGAAGATCGCCTCAACCACGCCTCGCTGCTCGATGCCGGCCGCACGTCCGGCGCGGGCTTCGAGCGCTACGCGCACGGCGACGTGGATGATCTGCGTCGTCGCCTCGCCGTGCCTTGCGCGGGTCGCACGCTGGTCGTCACCGACGGCGTGTTCAGCATGGACGGCGACGTCGCACCGCTCACTTCGCTCGCCGCCGCCTGCCGTGACGCGGGCGCCACCCTCTTCGTCGACGACGCCCACGGTTTCGGCGTGCTCGGACCGCAGGGGGGCGGCGCCGTGGAAGCCGCCGGACTCGGGGCCGACGACGTGCCCGTCCTGATGTGCACGCTCGGCAAGGCGCTCGGGACGTTCGGGGCCTTCGTGGCCGGCTCGGAGGCGCTCATCGAGTCGCTCATCCAGCGCGGTCGCACCTACATCTATACGACGGCGCTGCCGCCCGCGGTCGCTGCCGCAACTCGCGCAGCGCTGCAGGTTGCGTGCGAGGAGAGCTGGCGACGCACGCGGGTTCTCGCGCTTGCCCGACGCTTCGCGGATGCGGCGCGCGGGCTCGGCCTGCAGGTCCTGCCGTCGTCCACGCCGATCCAGCCGCTGCTGCTCGGCCGCGAAGCCGAGGCGCTCGCCGCCAGCCGTGCCCTGTGGGACCGCGGGCTGTGGGTGCCGGCCATCCGCCCGCCCACGGTGCCACGCGGCACGTCGCGCCTGCGGGTGACCTTCTCGGCGGCGCACACCGACGCGGACGTGGACCGCCTTATCGAGGCCGTCGCAACCCTGGCGCGCGAAGGCCGCGACGCATGAACGCGGTGCACGTCGAGCAACTCGGCGACGGACCCGACCTCGTGCTGCTGCACGGCTGGGCGCTGCACGGCGGCATGTGGGGACCGTGGGTCGACACGCTGGCCGAGCACGCGCGCCTGCACGTCGTCGACCTGCCGGGCCACGGCCGCAGCCGCTGGTCGAACGACATCACCGACGTGGCCGGCCTCGCGCGCGCGGTCCTGCCGGCCGTGCCGACGGGCGCGGTCGTGCTCGGCTGGTCGCTGGGCGGCATGGTGGCGCTCGAGCTCGCGCGACGCCACGCACGACACGTGCGCGCGCTCGTCCTCGTGGCGACGACGCCGCGCTTCGTGGCGAGCGAAGACTGGGAGCACGGGACGCGCAGCGAAGTGCTCGACGGTTTCGCGCGCGGCCTCGCCGACGACTATCGCGGCACGGTGCGCAACTTCCTCGCGCTGCAGACGCTGGGCGACGAGCACGCCACGCAGGCGCTGCGCACGCTGCGACAGCAGCTTGCGTCGCACGGCGAACCGGATGCGCGTGCCCTCGCGGCCGGCCTCGACATCCTGCGGGCGGTGGATCTGCGCGATGCCCTGCCCCACGTCGCCTGTCCGGCGCTGGTGATCGCCGGCGAGCACGATCGACTGACGCCACCCACGGCGGGTCGCGAGCTCGCCGCGCGGCTGCCCTCCGCGCGCTTCCAGTGCATCGCACGCGCGGGCCACGCGCCGTTCCTGTCGCATCCGGCCGAGGTCCTGCGGGAGTTGCTGCCGTTCCTCGCGCGCGCCGCGGCCGCGGGAAGCCTCGATGAGTGACCGGCTCGACATCGACCGGGGCGCGGTGCGGGCGTCCTTCAGCCGGGCGGCGGCCACCTACGACGCGGCCGCGGTGCTGCAGGCGCGCGTGCGCGGCGAACTGCTCGAGCGTCTCGACCTCGTCCGCCTCGAGCCGGCGGTGGTGCTGGACCTCGGGGCCGGCACCGGACACGCCACGCAGGCCCTGCGGCGTCGCTACCGGCGCGCCCGGGTGATCGCCGCCGACCTCGCGCCCGGCATGCTCCGGGAAGCCGGTCGTCGCCAGGCACTGCTGCGTCGCTTCGACCGGCTCGGAGCCGATGCCGCGGCGCTGCCTTTGCGCGACGCCAGCGTCGACCTGCTGTTCAGCAGCCTGATGCTGCAATGGTGTCCCGACCCGGACGCCGTGCTGCGCGAGTGCCGGCGCGTGCTGCGGCCAGGTGGGCTGCTGACGTTCACGACCCTCGGGCCGGACACGCTCGTCGAGCTGCGCCGGGCGTGGGCGGCCGCCGACCCGGCCCGCCCGCACGTGAACACGTTCCTCGACATGCACGACCTCGGCGACGCCCTCGTGCGCGCCGGTCTCGCGGAACCGGTGATGGACGTGGAGCGCTACACGCTCACCTACGGCGAGGTGCGCGGGCTCATGCGGGACCTGAAGGCGATCGGGGCCCACAGCGCCGCGACCGACCGGCCGAAGGGCCTCACGGGCAAGCAGACGCTGGCGCGCATGCTCGCCGCGTACGAAACGGAGCGGCGCGCGGATGGCGCGCTGCCAGCCACCTACGAGGTCGTGTTCGGCCAGGCCTGGGGACCGGTCGGGCCGGCCCGGGCGCGGTCGTCCGGTTCGGGCGAAGTCCGCGTGCCGATTGGCAGCATCGGCCGACGGGACCGCTCTATTTGATTTGATAATGTTGATAATCACGCTGCTGGCGGTTGTTCGCACTCATTAATATGTGTTTCCAATGAATGATCCATCGACGCCTCCCACCCCCGGCATCTTCGTGACCGGCACGAACACCGGCGTCGGCAAGACACTGGTGACGGCGGCCTGGGCGCGTGCCCTCGGGACGGCCGGCCTGAGGGTGGCAGCGCTCAAGCCGGTGGCCAGCGGGGCCGCCCGCGACGCGACCGGCCAGTGGCGCAACGACGACGCGCTCGCGCTGCAGGCGGCCGCGTCGGTCGCACTGCCGTATGCGCGCGTGAATCCCTGGTGCTTCGAGCCGGCGATTGCCCCGCATCTCGCCGCCGCCGAGGCCGGTCAGCCCGTCGAACTCGCAGCCCTCGTCCGCTGGTACGGCGAGGCGACCGCCGGGACGGACCTCGCGCTGGTGGAAGGGGCCGGCGGCTGGCGGGTGCCGCTGCACCCGTCCGGTTTCCTGAGCGACCTGCCGGAACAGCTCGGCCTCGGCGTGGTGCTGGTCGTCGGCCTGACCCTCGGCTGCCTGAACCACGCCCGGCTGACGTTCGAGGCCATCGAGCGAGGGGGACGCTGCCGGTTCCTGGGCTGGGTCGCCAACCACGTGGACCCGGGCTTCGAGCGCGCCGAGGACAACCTGCTCACCCTCGAGCACCTGCTGGGCGGCCCGGCGCTCGCGCGCATCGCCCACGGCGGGGCGTCCCTCGATCCGGCCGCGCTGTCCGGACATTTGGCGCGGTCCGCGCTGCGCGACCTCGGCCTGCGCTGCGCCGGCGTTCACCGTCAGACATTGTAAAAAGGAGAGGCGGCCGCGGCGTTGTCCGGCGACCTCGCGCCCGCTACATTGCGGTCTTTACCTGGCCCGTCCCGCGATGGTCGTTTCCACCAGCCGTCCCCCGCCGCACGATCCCGAGCACCGCATCGTGCTCGCGCCGAACTGTGCGCTGACACCGGCCACGGCCCGCTGGTTCGTCGGCAGCCTCGCGCTGGTCACGTTCGCGGTCGCGCTCTACTTCACGTGGCGCGGACTCTGGCCGGTACTGCCGTTCGCCGGACTCGAGATCGGGCTGCTGGCCTGGGCAGTGCGCGCGAGCCTGCGGGCCGGCGACACCCGCGAGGTGATCGTCGTTGCAGATGAAACAGTTACCGTCGAGCGCTGCGTCCGGAATGGAATGAGACTGATGGTATTTCCACGTCACTGGGCGAGGGTTACACTGCGCGGCCCGCAAAGGACGCAGCATCCGAGCCGGCTCGTGATCGAGTCGCACGGCCGCGCCTGCGAAGTGGGACAGTTTCTCACGGAGGAGGAGCGGCACAGTCTTGCGTCGCGCCTCCGCCTGCTGGTGGGAAAGACGAGCGAATCGCCCGCGCTTCGGCCCTGAAGGGGTCCGCACGGGACCGGCGATCACCCCAGGGCGGCCGCCGGCACACAACACGGGAGTCCTGTCGACAATGAAGATGGTGAAGCGCGCGCTCGCGGCGGCTGCGGCACTGACGGCCTTCGCGGCCAGCCCGGCCTTCGCGGCCTGGTCCGACCTCAACCTGCGCGTCGGCGTCACGCCGCTCAGCGAGGAGATCTACCGCCTGCACACGATGATCCTGTGGGTCTGCGTGGCGATCGCGGTCGCGGTGTTCGGCGTGATGATCTACTCGATCGCCACCTTCCGGAAGTCGAAGGGCGCCGTGCCCGCGACGTTCGACCACAGCACGACGGCCGAGATCGTCTGGACGGTCATCCCGGTGGTGATCCTCGTGCTCATGGCAGTGCCGGCCGCGAAGACGCTGGTCGCCATCGACGACACGCGCAACTCCGACCTCACCATCAAGGTGACCGGTTACCAGTGGAAGTGGCAGTACGAGTACGTCGACCAGGGCGTCTCGTTCTTCTCCACGCTCGCCGAGAAGAGCAACGAGGCCCGCCAGCTGGACTCCGGCATCGACCCGGCCAAGGTCGATCACTACCTGCTCGACGTCGACAACCCGGTGGTCGTGCCGGTCGGCAAGAAGGTGCGCGTGCTGGTCACCTCCGCCGACGTCATCCACGCCTGGTGGGTGCCGGACTTCGCGATCAAGAAGGACGCGATCCCGGGCTACATCAACGAGCTGTGGTTCACGGCGACGAAGGAAGGCACCTTCCGCGGCCAGTGCGTCGAGCTGTGCGGCCGCGACCACGGCTTCATGCCGATCGTCGTGGAGGTGAAGTCGCAGGCCGAGTACGACAGGTGGCTCGCGGACCAGAAGGCCGCGCGCCAGGCGGCCGCCCCGGCTGCCGCGCAGGCTGCGCAGCTGACCGCCCCCGTCCAGAACACCGAGTCGACCCTGCGGGTCGCGAACGCGGAGTAATCGAACGATGAGCTCGACGCACACCCACGACCACGCCGCCGCGCACTCGCACACGGCGGGGCACGACGACCACGGGCCGGCGAAGGGAATCACGCGCTGGCTGACGACGACCAACCACAAGGACATCGGCACGATGTACCTGGTGTTCAGCCTGATCATGTTCCTGGTCGGCGGCTCGATGGCGCTGGTGATCCGCGCCGAGCTGTTCATGCCGGGCATGCAGCTGGTCGATCCGGGCTTCTTCAACACCATGACCACCGTGCACGCGCTGATCATGGTGTTCGGCGCGGTGATGCCGGCCACGGTCGGCCTCGCGAACTGGATGATCCCGCTGCAGATCGGCGCGCCCGACATGGCGCTGCCGCGCATGAACAACTTCAGCTTCTGGCTGCTGGTGTCGGCGTTCTCGCTGCTGATCCTCTCGCTGTTCATGCCGGGCGGCGGCCCCGCCGGCGGCTGGACGCTCTACCCGCCGCTGGTGCTGCAGACCGGCGACGCGCTGCCGCTCGCGATCTTCGCGATCCACCTCGCGGGCGCCTCGTCGATCATGGGCTCGATCAACATCATCGTCACGATCATGAACCTGCGCGCGCCGGGCATGTCGCTGCTGAAGATGCCGCTGTTCGTGTGGACGTGGCTGATCACGGCCTACCTGCTGATCGCGGTGATGCCGGTGTTCGCGGGCGCGGTGACCATGCTGCTCACCGACCACTTCTTCCACACCACGTTCTTCGCGGCGGCCGGCGGCGGCGACCCGGTGCTCTACCAGCACATCTTCTGGTTCTTCGGGCACCCCGAGGTCTACATCATGATCCTGCCGGCGTTCGGGATCGTGTCGGAGATCATCCCGACGTTCTCCCGCAAGCCGCTGTTCGGCTACGACTCGATGGTGTACGCGACCGCGTCGATCGCCTTCCTGTCGTTCATCGTCTGGGCGCACCACATGTTCACGGTGGGCCTGCCGCTGGCCGGCGAGATGTTCTTCATGCTCTCGACCATGCTCATCGCGGTGCCGACCGGCGTGAAGGTGTTCAACTGGACGGCGACGATGTGGAAGGGCTCGCTCAGCTTCGAGCCGCCGATGCTGTTCGCGCTCGCCTTCCTGTTCCTGTTCACGATCGGCGGCTTCTCGGGCCTGATGATGGCCATCGCGCCGGTCGACTTCCAGTACCACGACACCTACTTCATCGTGGCGCACTTCCACTACGTGCTGGTGCCGGGCGCCGTGTTCGCCATCATGGCGGGCGTGTACTACTGGCTGCCCAAGTGGACGGGCCACATGTACGACATGGCGCTCGCCAAGCTGCACTTCTGGGCGTCGGCGATCTTCGTGAACGTGCTGTTCTTCCCGCAGCACTTCCTCGGCCTCGCCGGCATGCCGCGCCGCATCCCGGACTACTCGACGCAGTTCGCCGACTGGAACATGGTGTCCTCGATCGGCGCGTTCGGCTTCGGCCTGTCGCAGCTGCTGTTCGTCTACATCATCTGGAAGTGCGCGCGCTCCGGCGCCCCGGCCTCGGCCGTGGTGTGGGACGACGCCCGCACGACCAGCCTCGAGTGGACGGTGCCGTCGCCGGCCCCGTACCACACGTTCGACGAGGCGCCGGTCGTCAAGTAAGTGGACACGCGCATGACGAACGGACCGACCGACGAGCAGCGCCGCCGCATCCGCTGGACGACCTTCGTCCTGGCGCTGACGGCGCTCGGCATCTACGTCGCGTTCATCGCGTCGAGCGTGCTGAAGGCGCAGCACTGACGTGAGCGGCCCGGCGCCCCGGCTCGATCGTTCGCTGATCCGCGGCCTCGTGCTGATGGTCGCGGGCAGCTTCGCGTTCGGCTTCGCGCTGGTGCCGCTCTACAGGGTGATCTGCGAGGCGGCGGGCATCAAGGTCAACGACCGACCGACCTCGCTGCAGGCCTCGGACGCGGGCGTCGGCCGGCACGTGCGGCTCGAGATGATGTCGCTGCTGCCCGAGGGCAGCGATTTCGAGCTCACGCCCGAGACGCCCGAGATGACGCTGCAGCCCGGCAGGCTTTACGAGGCGAAGTTCCGCATCCGCAGCCGGTCCACCGTGCCAGTGGTGGCGCAGGCGGTGCCGAGCATCGCGCCGATCACCACGTCGCGCTACCTGCAGAAGACCGAGTGCTTCTGCTTCACGCCGCAGTCGTTCAAGGCGGCGGAGGAACGCGAGTTCACGGTGCGCTTCATCGTCGATCCGGCGCTGCCGGCGTCCGTCGACCGCATGACGCTCGCCTATTCGATGTACGTCGTGCCCGGGCAGAAGCTCGCGGCGCGCTGACCCGGTTCACACACAGAGGCTGGTCCATGGCTCACGCTCATTCGACGCAAGATGCGGGCAAGTACTACATCCCGCACGGCAGCAAGTGGCCGATCGTCGGCTCGATCTCGCTGTTCATCACCATGCTCGGCGCGTCGGCGCTGCTGAACGGCGTCGACCTCGGTCCGTGGATCCTCTACGGCGGCCTCGCGCTCGTCGCGTACATGTTCTTCGGCTGGTTCGGCACCGTGATCGGCGAGAGCGAGGGCGGCCTCTACAACGCGGGCGTCGACAAGTCGTTCCGCATGGGGATGATGTGGTTCATCTTCTCCGAGGTGATGTTCTTCGCCGCGTTCTTCGGCGCGCTGTACTACGCGCGCTCGCTGTCGGTGCCGTGGCTCGGCGGCGAGGGCTCGAAGTTCCTCACCAACTTCTACCTGTGGAAGGACTACGCGCCGGGCTGGCCGACCAACGGCCCGCAGGCGGTGGGCGGCTCGTTCGAGACCATCCCCGCATTCGGCCTGCCGGCCCTGAACACGCTGATCCTGCTCACCTCGGGCGTGACGATCACCATCGCGCACCACGCGCTGAAGGCCGGCAACCGCGGCGTGCTCAAGGTCTTCCTGGCGGCGACCTTCCTGCTCGGCTTCCTGTTCGTCTACCTGCAGGCGACGGAGTATCACCACGCGTACACCGAGTTGAACCTGACGCTCGGCAGCGGTGTCTACGGCTCGACGTTCTTCATGCTGACGGGCTTCCACGGCCTGCACGTGACGATCGGCGCGATCATGCTGACGGTGATCTGGCTGCGTACGCTCAAGGGCCACTTCACGCCGACCCACCACTTCGCCTTCGAGGGCGTGGCGTGGTACTGGCACTTCGTCGACGTCGTGTGGCTCGGCCTGTTCATCTTCGTCTACTGGATCTGAGCCGGGCCCGCCGGCGCTGCGCCGGCGACGGTCGACAGGGAAGAAGGCCGGCATTGCCGGCCTTCTTCGCTAGCGGGGTCGGGCGCGGCTACTTGCCGAGGTGGTGCGGCTCGATCAGGCCGCCCCGCCAGGCCACGAACAGCAGGATGAACAGCAGGACGGAGAGGGCGATGCGCACCGTGAGCGCATTGACCATGCGCTTGGAGTTACCCTCGTCCTGGACCAGGTGGAACAGTCCCGAGAACAGGCTCGCGACGATCGCGGCGAGGGTGAGCAGGATGAGCAGCTTGATCATGGGACGGCGGTCGACGGCGGGGCGGACAGTATAAATGAGGGTCCGGATCGGCAATCGCACATTCGCGCCACGGTGGTGGGGCGTGCTCGCGGCCGGCGCGGTGATCGCGGCCGCGCTCTCGCTCGCGCACTGGCAGCTCGGCCGCGCCCGCGAGAAGCAGGCGCTGATCGACGCCTTCGACCGCGGACTCGCGAGCAGCACCGTGCTCGACGGCGGCAGCGTCGATGCCCTGCCGCGCTATCGCCACGTCTCCGTGCGCGGGCGGTACGACCCGGCGCACCAGGTCCTGATCGACAACATGCCCTCGAGCACGGGCAGCGCGGGCTATCGCGTGCTGACGCCGTTGCTGCGCGAGGGCGGCGGCCGGCTGCTGCTGGTGGACCGGGGCTGGGTACCGCTCGGCCTGAGTCGCGCGCAGTTGCCCGACGTCGCGGTCGACGCCGAACCGCGAACGCTCGCCGGTCGGCTCGACACGCTGCCCGTGCCCGGCATCCGGGTCGGTGCCGCCGACACGCCGGGGGACGCGCAGTGGCCGCGCGTGCTGCTGTTCCCCACGGCGACGGACCTCGAGCGGGCGCTCGGCCAGCCGGTCGAGGCGCGCATCCTGCTGCTCGACGCCGACCAGCCCGACGGCTACGAGCGCGTCTGGCGACCGGCGCTCGAGTTTCCGCCGGAGCGTCACCTCGGCTACGCTCTGCAATGGCTGGCGCTGGCCGTGGCCGCGCTGGTCGCCTTCATCGCGCTGAGCCTCGAGCGCGACCCTGCATCGGAATCGAGCCGTCCATGACCACGACCCCGGATCCCTCCGCCGTGCGCCGCGGCCGCCGGCAGCTCCTGCTGCTCGCCGCGCTGTTCTTCGTGCCGCTCTTCGTCGCCTTCTGGCTCTATTACGGGCCCTCGCACTGGCGTCCGGCCGGCAGCACCAACCAGGGCGAGATCATCGACCCGGCGCGCCCCCTGCCCGCCGTGTCGCTGCCGCAGATCGACGGCACGCCGACCGGGGACCAGTTCCTGCGCGGCAGGTGGACCATGCTGTACGTGAGCGACGGCGCCTGCGGCCCCGACTGCCGCAAGGCGCTCTATCTCTCGCGCCAGACGCGCATCGCGCTCAACAAGGACATGGACCGCGTGCAGCGCGTGTTCCTGGTGACGGACCGCTGCTGTGACGCGCGCTACCTCGCCGCCGAACACCCGGACCTGCTGGTGGCGAAGCTCGAGGGCCCCGGCGCGGCCGCCCTGCTCGCCACGTTCCCGACCTACGCAGATGCGCCCCGGGGGGCCGGTCGCCTCTACCTCGTCGACCCGCTCGGCAACCTGATGATGAGTTATCCGCGGCAGGCACCCGACAAGGCGCTGCTGACGGACATCCGCAAGTTGCTGCGCCTCTCACACATCGGATGACCGCCATGGGACTCACCGGGTTCCGGCGCCTCGCCCTGCTGGGCGCCTTCCTCGCTTTCTGCGTCGTCGTGCTCGGCGCATACGTGCGCCTCAATCACGCGGGCCTCGGCTGTCCGGACTGGCCGGGTTGCTACGGCCACCTGACGCCGGCGGGCGCCGCGCAGAACGCGGACAGCGTGAACGCCGCCTATCCCGACCGGCCACTCGAAGTCGGCAAGGCCTGGAAGGAGATGCTGCACCGCTATCTCGCGTCCAGCCTCGGGCTCGTGATCCTCGCGCTGGCCTTTCTCGCCTGGCGCAACCGCAAGGACCCGCGCCAGCCGACCGCACTGCCGCTCGCACTCGTCGGCCTCGTGATCTTCCAGGGACTGCTCGGGATGTGGACGGTCACGCTGCTGCTGAAGCCGCTGATCGTCACCGCCCACCTCGTGGGCGGCCTCAGCACGATGTCGCTGCTGTGGTGGCTGGCCCTGCACCCGACGCGCACCACGCGACCCGCGGCAGAGGCGGGACTGCGCCGGCTCGCGGTGATCGCGCTCGGCGTGCTGGCGATGCAGATCCTGCTCGGCGGCTGGGTGAGCACCAACTACTCGGCGGTCGCTTGCCCGGACTTCCCGACCTGCCAGCGCTCGTTCTGGCCGGACATGGACTTCCGCGATGCGTTCGTGCTGTGGCGCGGCCTCGGCATCGACTACGAAGGCGGCGTGCTCGATGCGCCCGCCCGCGTGGCGATCCACGTGACGCACCGGCTCGGCGCGCTGGTCACGGCACTCGTGCTCGGCTTCACCGCCTTCCGGGCGATCCGGCGCGCCAGCTCGCGCGCGGTACGCATGGCGGGCGCCGCGGTGGCAGCCGCACTGGTCACGCAATTGATTCTCGGCCCGGTGATGGTCCTCGAGACCTTCCCGCTGCCGCTCGCCACCGCGCACAACGCCGTGGCGGCGCTGCTGCTGCTGTCGACCGTCGCGCTGCTGCGGTTCCTCTGGCCGCCCGAACGCAGCCTCTGAGCTCCGGTAGAATCGAGCCCCCGCCAGTCGCAGGCCGCGAGCGTGCCGTACTCACCTGCCCAAGATGCCGCTCCCGGTCCCGCCACGTGGCGGGACTACTACGAGATCGGCAAGCCGAAGGTCGTGGCGCTGATCGTCTTCACGGCGATCGTCGGCATGTTCCTCGCGGTGCCGGGCCTGCCGCCGCTCGATGCTTTCGCCTGGGGATCGCTCGGCATCGGTCTCGCCGCCACCAGCGCGGCGGCCATCAACCACGTCGTCGACCGGCGCTTCGACGAGAAGATGGCGCGCACCATGAGCCGGCCGATCCCGACCGGTCACCTGAACGCGCGCCAGGCGCTCACCTATGCGGCGGCGGTCGGCGTGCTGTCGATGCTGCTGCTGTGGCTGCTCGTCAACCCGCTGACCGCGGTGCTGACGTTCCTCTCGCTGATCGGCTACGCGGTGCTCTACACAGTGTGGCTCAAGCACGTCACGCCGCAGAACATCGTGATCGGCGGGGCCGCCGGTGCCGCGCCGCCGGTGCTCGGCTGGACCGCGATCACCGGCCACGTCGATCCGTACGCGCTGCTGCTGTTCCTGATCATCTTCGCGTGGACGCCGCCGCACTTCTGGGCCCTGGCGATCGCGCGCCGCGACGACTATGCGCGGGCCGGCATCCCGATGCTGCCGGTGGCCTACGGCATCGCATTCACGCGACTGCACATCCTGCTGTACACGATCCTGCTGATCATCGCCACGCTGCTGCCGTACCTCACGGGCATGAGCGGCCTCGTCTATCTCGTGGTCGCGAGCGCGCTCGGCGGGGTGTTCATCCGCTACGCGATCCAGCTGCGGCGCCCGAACGCCCCCGGCCACCTGCCGATGACGGTGTTCCGGTACTCGATCACCTACCTGATGGTGCTGTTCGCGGCCCTGCTGGTCGACCACTACGTGAACCTGCGGTTCTGACGGCATGGCGAGTCGCTCGCACTTCGCCGCGCCGCTGCTGCTCGCCGTCTTCGTCGGGCTGATCGTCTACGTCTCGCTGTTCCCGTTCCGCTTCGACCCGCACGGGCCGACCATGCTGCACGCAGTGCACCTGCTTACGTGGGTGCGCGCGGGGCGCACGGAGATGTTCAGCAACGTCCTGCTGTACGCGCCGCTCGGCTTCTGCGCGATGCTGCTGATCGAGGGTCGTATTTCGCGCGTCGCGGCGCTCGTCGTCACCACGCTGCTCGGGGCGGCGCTCTCGTGCAGCATGGAACTGCTGCAGGCATCCGTGCCGTCGCGCGTGACCAGCCTGTCGGATCTCTCGCTGAACACGCTCGGCACGCTCATCGGCGCCGTGCTCGGCTCGGCCTGGAACGTGTTCGGCGCGCGCATGGCGCCGCAGTCGGGCGCACGCGGGCGCTCCGGCGCGGTCGTGCTGACCATCCTCGTGCTGTGGCTGGTCGCGCGGCTGTGGCCGCTGATTCCCGACCCGGGCCTGCGGCAGCTGAAGCGCGCCGTGCGCCCGCTCTTCTCGCCGAAGCTCGAGCTGGCGGAGCTGCTCGCGTACACGCTCGGCTGGCTGGTCGTGGCGCAGGCGGTGTTCGCCCTGGCGCGCAAGCAGCGCGCGGTCGACCTGTTCCTGATCGTGATCGCCACCGTGCTGGTCGGCCGCACGTTCACCGCGGGCAACACGCTCGTGACCGCGGAAGTCGCCGGCATCGCGCTGCTGCTGCCGGTGCTGGTCGTGCTGAATCGCCTGGAGGACGGCGCGCGGGCCGCGCTCGTCGCCGTCACCCTCGCGGGTTGGCTCGCGTGGATCGCGCTGGGCCCGTTGCTCGCGGGGTCCGCGCACGTCGTGACCGACCTGCCCGCGTTCAGCGAGTTCATCGCCCGCAACCCGCCACCGGCACCGCAGCTCGCGGGCAAGGCGTTCAGCTACGTGGCCCTCGGCTGGCTGCTCGCGAGCGCGGGGCTCGTGCCGCACGTGGCCGCGGGCATCATGTTCCTGTTCGTCCTGCTGCTGACGCTGGTGCAGCTCGGCGCGAGCGCCCCGGCCTTCGGCTGGGTCGACGTGCTGATCGCCCTCGGCGCAGCCTACGTCGTCGCGCGGTGGATGCCGGGGGCTTCGACCCCGGCGACCACGCGGCGACGCTGACGCACGCGCCTAGCTCCCGGGCGGCTCGCGCGAGATGACGTGCGCGTGGCGCGCGATCGTGCGCCAGATGCCGTCCTCGTGCGACCACACGTTGGTGAACCGCCGGTGCGACAGGACGCCGTCGGGCGGGTCGGTCACCCGGTCGCGGCCCATCACCACCACGGCGTCCCCGTGCCGCTCGACGCACTCGATGACGACCTCGTAGCTCTCGTGGCGGATGCGCGCCGCCCTCAGCAGCTCGAGCAGGTGGCGCTTGTCGAGCACCGACTGCAGCGGCGAGTTCACCACGAAACGCTCGGCGAGCAGTTCGTCGAGTGCCGGGACGTTCGCCGCCAGGAACGCGAGGCGCAGGGCCTCCTCGCGCTGGCGGATGTCCTGTTCCCAGACCGGTGGGTGCGGTTCATGCGTCGGAGCAAAGGTCATGAACGGATCCTCCCGTGCGGGCTGGGGGGAAGCCCGGGTGCTGCGTTACTTCATGCGCGAAGCCACCGCCGCCCAGTTCACGACCTTCCAGTACGCGTCGAGATACGCCTGCCGCGCATTGCGGTAGTCGATGTAGTACGCGTGTTCCCAGACGTCGCAGGTGAGCAGCGGACGGTCTTCGCCGGTGAGCGGCGTGGCCGCATTGCTGGTGCTGACGATCGCGATTCGTCCGTCCGGCTTCTGCACCAGCCAGGCCCAGCCGGAGCCGAACGTTCCCACCGCCACCTTGTTGAAGGCGGCGCGGAATCCGTCGAGGGAGCCGAACGTCGCCGTGAGCGCCTCGGCCAGTCGGCCGGTGGGCGCACCGCTCGACGGCGCCAGGCTCTCCCAGTAGAAGGTGTGGTTCCACACCTGTGCCGCATTGTTGAACAGCGGGCCGCTCGAGCGGCGCACGATCTCCTCGAGCGAGGCCTTCGCGAACTCCGTGCCCGCGATCAGGCCGTTGAGGTTGTTGACGTACGCCTGGTGATGCTTGCCGTAGTGGAAGTCGAGGGTCTCGGCTGAGATGTGCGGCGCCAGGGCGTCGCGCGCGTACGGCAGGGGGGGCAGAACGATAGACATGGGGCACTCCAGAAGGAACGGACGATCGCGGGCGGCGGCCGCAGCGTTGCGGACCGCGAGCCCAGGCGGTCGACTTCGAGCGTAAACCGATTCCAGAGGCCGCGCTGTCGGTGATGTCCGACGGCGAGAACGCGTCAGCGACCCATTCGCGATCTCAGGCGCGCTGGAGCATCAGCACGTTGCCGCTCACCGCGAGCGCGGCGCCCACGAAGGTGAGCAGGTCGGGGTGGAAGCCCTCGAAGAGCATGGAGACGACGAGCGCGAGCAGCGGCGTCATCACGCCGACCACGGCGGTGCGTCCGGGGCCGACGCGTTCCTGCAGGGTCAGGAAGCACGCGAACGTGATCACCGAGCCGGCAAGCGCGAGATACAGCAGCGCCAGCCAGAACGAGGGCGCGGCCGGCAGCGCGAACGCATCGCCCTGCACGAGTGCCGCGAGCAGCGCGACGAGCGCACCGTAGATCATGCCGTACCCGAGCGAGGGCCAGAACGGCAGGCCGTGCAGGCGATTGCGGCTGGCGACGAGGCTGCCGACGGCGGAGAGCAGCACGGCGCCGACCGTGAAGGCGGCCCCGAGTGCCGTCTCGCGATCACCGACCGCGCGGCCGAACTCGGGCCAGAAGATCATCGCGACGCCGGCGAGGCCGAGCAGCCCGCCGAACACGAAGCGAGGCGTCATCGACTGGCGGAAGAACCAGTGCGCGCCGAGGCCGGTGATCAGCGGCGAGGCGGAGTAGCCGACGGCGACGAGCCCCGACACGACGTGCCGCTCTGCGTGGTACACGCACAGGTACGAGACGCCGTACATGAAGCAGCCCTGCAGCGCGAGGCGGCCGTGCTCCGCCGCGGGAAAGCGCAGGCGCTCGCCGCGAAACGCGCTCAGCACCAGCACCGCACAGCCGGCCAGCAGGAAGCGGAGGGCCACCGCCAGCTCGGGGTCCATGCGCCCCACCTGGAACGTGATGGCGAACCACGTCGTGCCCCAGACGAGCACGCAGGCGGCGAACAGCTGCCAGGTCTTGAAGCGGTGCATGGCCTGGGGACATTCCTCTTTCTCGCGATCGCCGAAAAAAGAGGAATGTCCCCTTTTCCTTACAGGGGTGGGCCGGCGTCGGGGCCGAGCATGATCCGGCGCACCAGCGGCAGCGGCGGACCGCCGTACGACAGGAGCTGGTCGTGGAACGACTTCAGCGCCTTCGGTCCGCCGTTCTTCGCCAGCCAGTCCTGGCGCAGCTTCATGATCATCAGCTTGCCGAGCGTGTAGTTGAGGTACGCCGGATCGTACGTGCCGCGCAGCGCCTGCTGGCGCGCGTTGCCCGGGTCGATCATCGCGTCGCGGAACAGCTGCTCGGACTGCGCGACGGTCATGCCCTGCGTGTGCAGGCCGATCGCGGAGACGTAGCGCGCGTCACGCTTGAGCGCCGAGACGATCTGGCCGATGTGCGCCTCGACGCTGCCCGAGCGCAGGCCGGCGTCCCACATCATTTCCTCGGTGTAGTGCGCCCAGCCTTCCGCGAACGCGTAACCGACGAACAGCTGGCCGATCTTCGAGCGGCTGCGGTTCACGTGCAGGAAGTGCAGGAAGTGGCCCGGCCACACCTCGTGCGCGGACGTGAAGAGCAACTGCGGCTCGCCGGAGACGTAGCGGTCCTGGTCTTCCTTCGACCACCGCGGGTCCGGCGGCGCGATGTAGTACACCGCCGGCAGGTTCTTCTCGTACGGCCCCGGCGTGTTGATGTAGGCGAAGTTCTGCGCGTTGTACGGCGGCGCCTCGGCCACCAGCGCTTCCTCCGGCCCCGGTATGGTCACGAGGTCCTTGTCGATGATGAACTGGCGCAGCTCCGGCAGCTGGCGGCGCGCGCCGGCGACGGCGCCGCCCTCGGGCTTGCGGGAATTCACCTGGTCCACGCACGCGGGCAGGGTCGCGCCGGGCGCGTACAGGGCGCAGGCCTGGCGCAACGCCTCGAGGTTGCGCGCGAGGTCGGCGCGGCCGATCGCCTCGAGCTGGTCGAGCGGCACGTCGACCTGCTCGGTGGCCTGCAGCATGCGCGCGAAGAGCTTCGGGCCCATCGCGAAATCCTGCGTCGCCGTCTTGCGCTGCGCCGCCAGCCAGTCGGCGAGCTGGCGCATG
This sequence comes from Steroidobacteraceae bacterium, assembly GCA_044226195.1. Classification (GTDB taxonomy): domain Bacteria; phylum Pseudomonadota; class Gammaproteobacteria; order Steroidobacterales; family Steroidobacteraceae; genus RPQJ01. Next base: position 33,942 of record JBGAHO010000021.1, on the reverse strand, counting down.
GCCTGCGACGCGACGCGCGTGGCGTCCTTCAGCTCGGCCTGCAGCTTCGGATCCTGCACCGGCGCATAGATGGCCGGGACGTCCTGCACGAAGAACTCGGCGTAGCCGGCAAATGCCTTCTCGCCGTAGTCGATGATCGGCGCGGCGAGCGGCGTGCGCAGGTTGGCGCGGATCTGCTGCGTGGCCCGGGGCAGCGCCCGCGCGTAGGCGATGAACGCCTTCATGCGCTGGTCGAGCGGCGCATACGGCTTGCTGAGGTAGATCTCCGGATCGATGGCGTCGAAATAGAAAGCCGGGTTGCGGTGCGGCCACTCGGCCTCGACCAGCCAGAACGTCGACTTCTCGATCACCGCGAGCAGGTAGTCGCGCTCGATGCGCCGGTCGGCGTCGAGGCCCGCGGGATCGACCGCCAGGATCGCCTGCTTCGCGGCCGCGAGTCGCGCCGCCTCCTTCTGCAGGGCCGCCGCGCTGAAATCCGGCAGGCGGCCGTCGAACTCGTGGCGACCGGCGTAGACCGCGAAGGTCGGGTTCGCGACGAAGGAATCCTCGATGTACTTCGCCACGTACGCGTCCCAGGCGGCATCGCCCGGCGCAGCCTGGACCGTGCCCGCGAGCAGCACGGCGACGCAGGCCATGCCCTTGAGAATTCCCTTGCGAATCATGGCTCCGACCCTCCCCGAAATGCTTGCAGGCGAAAGCGCGTACTGTACGACAACACGCGGCGCGACTCCTGTAGAATCCGCGCCCTTCCGATGGACGTCTCACACATCCTCGACCCGCTGAACGATGCGCAGCGGCAGGCGGTCACCGCGCCGCTTGCGCCGACGCTCGTGCTCGCCGGCGCGGGCAGCGGCAAGACGCGCGTGCTCACGCACCGCGTGGAGTGGCTGGTGCAGGTCGAGGGCGTCTCGCCGCACGGCATCCTCGCCGTGACCTTCACCAACAAGGCCGCGGGCGAGATGCGTCACCGCATCGAGACGCAGCTCGGCCTGCCGTCGGCGCCCCTGTGGATCGGCACCTTCCACGGTATCTGCCATCGCCTGCTGCGCATGCATTGGCGCGAGGCCGGCCTGCCGCAGGGCTTCCAGATCCTCGACGGCGAGGACCAGCAGCGGCTGGTGAAGAAGATCGTCCGCGGCCTCAACCTGGACGAGGCGCGCTGGGTGCCGAAGGAAGTGACCTGGTTCATCAACGCGCAGAAGGACGAGGGCCTGCGCCCGAAGCACCTCAAGGACGAGGGCGACCCGACGCGCCGCCAGCTCATCAAGCTGTACGAGGCCTACGAGGAGACCAGCCGCCGCAACGGCGTGGTCGACTTCGCGGAGCTGCTGCTGCGCAGCTGCGAGCTGTGGAGCGAGGTGCCGGGGCTCGCGGACCACTACCGCGCGCGCTTCGGGCACGTGCTGGTCGACGAGTTCCAGGACACCAACACCATCCAGTACCGCTGGATGAAGTCGCTGGTCGGCGCGACCAGCGTGCCCTACGTGGTGGGCGACGACGACCAGTCGATCTACCGCTGGCGCGGTGCCCGCGTCGAGAACCTGCGCCAGTACCAGCGCGACTTCCACGGCGTGCAGCTCTTCCGCCTCGAGCAGAACTACCGCTCGACCGGCAACATCCTCGCGGCGGCCAACGCGATCATCGCCAACAACTCCGGGCGCATCGGCAAGAAGCTCTGGACCAGCGACGGCAAGGGCGAGGCGATCCGTCTCTATCGGGCGTTCAACGAGCGCGACGAGGCGGAGTTCGTCGTCAACAAGATCCGCGAGTGGATCGGTCGCGGCGGCAACCGCAAGGACACGGCGATCCTCTACCGCTCGAACGCCCAGTCGCGCGTGTTCGAAGAGTACCTGCTGGCCGGGCGCATCCCGTACCGCGTGTACGGCGGCCTGCGGTTCTTCGAGCGCCAGGAAATCAAGGACGCCCTGGCCTACCTGCGCCTGATCTCCAACCGCGACGACGACGCGTCGTTCGAGCGCGTGGTGAACCTGCCGACGCGCGGCATCGGGGCACGCACGCTCGAGCTGCTGCGTGAGCAGTCGCGGGCCCAGGGTATCTCGCTGTGGAAGGCGGCCACGCAGGCGCACGACGACCTCGGCACCAAGTCGGCGGCCAGCCTGCAGGCGTTCCTCGCGCTCATCGAGCGCCTCGACGGCGACACGAACGCGTTGCCGCTGCACGAGCAGGTCGACCACGTGATCCAGGCGAGCGGCCTCGCCGACCATTACCGCAAGGACAAGGCGGACAAGGGCGAGGCGCGCCTCGAGAACCTCGAGGAACTGGTCAGCGCCGCCCGCGGCTTCGAGCCGGAGGACGGCGACATGGCCCCGCTCATGGCCTTCCTGTCGCACGCGGTGCTCGAGTCGGGAGAGGGCCAGGCCGAGGAGTGGGAGGACTGCGTGCAGATGATGACGCTGCACTCCGCCAAGGGCCTGGAGTTCCCGGTCGTGTTCCTCTGCGGGCTCGAGGACGGCCTGTTCCCCCACCAGCGCTCGATCACGGACGTGCAGGGCCTCGAGGAGGAGCGCCGGCTCTGTTACGTGGGCACCACCCGGGCCATGCGCCACCTCTACCTCACCTATGCCGAGCAGCGCCGCATGCACGGGGTGGACAGCTACGGGGCGCCGTCGCGCTTCATCGCCGAGATCCCGGCCGAACTGGTCGAGGAGGTCCGGCCCAAGGTTCAGGTCAGCCGTCCGGCTTACGGGGCCACGCCCCGGGACTATGCCTCCCGGCCGTCGGGCGCCAGCTACGGCAGCCGGCCGGCGGTCTCCCGCCCCCGTTACCAGGACGAGTCGCCGGGGGGCCTCAAGCTGGGCCAGCGGGTGCGCCACCAGAAGTTCGGCGACGGGGTGGTCCTCAGCGTCGAGGGCCACGGCGACAACGCCCGGGTGCAGGTGAATTTCGAGCGCCAGGGCACCAAGTGGCTGATGATGGGCTACGCCAACCTCGAGGTCGTCTGAGGCTAGAATACGGGCCTGCCCCTCAGGTTCCGCAAGCCTTGAAAATCATCATCCTCGGGGCCGGCCAGGTCGGCCGGACGGCGGCCCAGCACCTCGCTCGCGAGGCCGCGAACGACGTGACGGTCGTGGACACGGACGAACGCCTGCTGCGCGACCTGCAGGACCGCATCGACATCCGCACGGTGCAGGGCAACGCCGCGAGTCCCCAGACGCTCGAGAGCGCCGGCGCGCGCGATGCCGACATGATCGTCGCGCTCACCAACAGCGACGAAGTGAACATGGTGGCCTGCCAGATCGCCTGGGGGCTGTTCGGCACCAGGACCAAGATCGCCCGCATCCGTTCGCGCGACTACACGTCGCGCAGCGAGCTGTTCGTCTCGACCGAGACGACCGTGCCGGACAAGCTCGCCGGCTTCGCCGTCGACATGTACCTCAGCCCCGAGGAAGTGGTGACGGCGTACATCGAGCGCCTGATCCGCTACCCGGGCGCGCTGCAGGTCGTCGACTTCGCCGACGGCCGCGTGCGACTCGTCGGCCTGCGCGCGCTCAAGGGCGGCATGCTGGTCGGTCGCCCGCTGCGCGAGCTGCGCCTGCACATCCCGAAGACCGACGCGCGCATCGCGGCGATCTACCGCAAGGGCGAAAGCGTCGATCCCGAGGGCGAGACCGTCATCGAGGACGGCGACGAGATCTTCTTCGTGGCCGCGGTGCAGGACATCCGGGCGGTGATGAACGAACTGCGCAAGCTCGAGGACCCGGTCAAGCGCGTGGTCATCGCGGGCGGCGGCAACATCGGCCTCAGGCTCGCGCAGACGCTCGAGGACCAGCACCAGGTCAAGGTCATCGAGCGCGACACCAAGCGGGCACGGCGCATCTCCGAGGTGCTGCGCAACAGCATCGTGCTCGCCGGCGACGCGGCCGACGAGGAACTGCTGGTCGAGGAGAACATCGACAGCGCGGACGTGTTCTGCGCGCTCACCAACTCCGAAGAGGCGAACATCCTCTCGGCGATGCTCGCGAAGCGCCTCGGCGCGCACCGCGTGATGGCGCTCATCAGCCGGCCGGCCTACGCCGAGCTGATGCAGACGGGCCCGATCGACGTCGCGATCTCGCCGCAGACCGTGACCATCGGCTCGCTGCTCGCCTACGTGCGCCGCGGCGACGTCGTGCAGGTGCACTCGGTGCGGGCGGGCTCGGCCGAGGCGATGGAGACCATCGCGCACGGCATGCGCGGCGGCAAGGTGGTCGGCCGGCCGATCGAGGACATCCGCCTGCCCGACGGCGCGCAGATCGTCACCCTCGTGCGCGGCGACCACGTGATCATGGCGCACCACGACACGGTGATCGAGAACGGCGACCACGTGATCCTGTTCGTCGCCGACAAGCGTCACGTGGAGCAGGTCGAGCGCCTGTTCCAGGCCTGACCGGCACGCCGCGGCGACGCCCCCGCCATGCTGGCCGTACTGAACGTCCTCGGGTCGATGCTGATGCTGTTCAGCATCACTTACCTGCTGCCGATCCTCACGTCGCTCATCTACGGCGACGGCATGCTGGTCGATTTCCTCTACGCCGGCGCCGGATGCCTGCTGGTCGGCGCGGCGACCGTCGCCGTCACCCGCAAGCACCGCCGCGAACTGCGATCGCGTGATGGATTCCTTCTGGTGACCCTGGGCTGGGCGATGATGTCCGCGATCGCCACCGTGCCGCTGATGCTCGGGTTGCCCGGCCTCTCGTTCACCGACGCGTTCTTCGAGTGCATGTCGGGGCTCAGCACCACGGGGGCCACGGTGCTCACGGGACTCGACACCCTGGCGCCGTCGCTCAATCTCTGGCGTCACGCACTCAACTGGTACGGCGGCATGGGCATCATCGTGCTGGTGGTGGCGATCCTGCCGATGCTCGGCGTCGGCGGCATGCAGCTCTACAAGGCCGAGACCCCCGGCCCGGTCAAGGACGAGAAGCTGACGCCCCGCATCACCCAGACGGCCCGTGCATTGTGGTTCGTCTACCTGCTGATCACGGTCGCCTGCGTCCTGTCGCTGCGCGTCGCCGGCATGGGCTGGTTCGATGCCATCTGCCACGCGTTCGCGACGCTGGCCCTGGGCGGCTTCTCGACCTATGACGCGAGCGTCGGCCACTTCAACTCGCCCGCGATCGAGATCGTGCTGATCGTGTTCATGCTGATCTCGGCAATGAATTTCGCGCGGCATTTCATCGCCTGGCAGCAGAAGAGCCTCCGGACGTATGCCACCGATTTCGAGGCGCGGGCGATGCTCACGATCCTCGGGGTCGCCGTGTTCGGGCTCTCGCTCTACGTCTGGCTGACCGGAGTCTATCCAAGCTACTGGACCGCATTGCGGCACGTGGCCTTCAATACGGTGTCGATCGCCACGGACTGCGGGCTGGTGACCCAGGACTACGGCTCGTGGCCGATGTTCGCGCCGATGGTCATCCTGATGCTGTCGTGCTACTGCGCCAACACCGGCTCGACCGGGGGCGGCATCAAGATGTTCCGGACGCTGGTGCTGTTCCGGCAGGCGGTCCGGGAACTGTTCCTGCTCGTGCATCCGCAGGCCGCGACGCCGGTGCGCATCGGCGGCCAGGTCGTCGCCAACAAGATCGTGTTTGCGGTGCTGGCCTTCGTCGTGCTGTACTTCGGCACGGTCGTCACGCTGACGTTCATGCTGCTGGCGAGCGGCCTGGACTTCATCAGCTCGTTTTCCGCGATCATCGCCTGCATCAACAACGCGGGACCCGGGCTCGGGCTGGTCGGCCCGGCGAGCAACTACCAGGGACTGACCGACTTCCAGACCTGGGTCTGTTCGCTCGCCATGCTGCTGGGCCGCCTCGAGATCTTCAGTGCCCTGGTGCTCCTCACTCCTGCCTTCTGGCGCAAGTAACGCATGACCCGCATGAAGCTGTCCGCCAGGACGCGGCGCAGGGCGCAGAAGGGCTTCGCGATCGTCGCGCTGCTGCTGCTCGTCGTCGCCGTGGTAGTGGTGGCCGTGCTCGACAGGCGCGTCACGCGCCAGTTCGAGGGCCGGCGCTGGACGCTGCCGGCGCGAGTCTACGCGCAGCCGCTCGAGCTGTACGTGGGCCAGCCGCTCTCCGCACCCCGCATGGTCGACGAACTCACGCGGCTCGGCTACATCCGCCAGGGCCCGTCGCCGCGGGCGGGCACGTACCGGCGCAAGGGCGACCACGTCGACCTGTACCTGCGGGGCTTCCAGTTTTCGGACCAGAAGCAGCCGGCGCAGCAGCTGCGCATCGACTTCGACGGCGACCAGATCACGCAGCTGACCAACGCGCAGGGCGTCGACGTGCCGGTGATCCGGCTCGATCCGATGCTGATCGGCAGCATCTTCCCGATCCACGGCGAGGACCGCATCGTGGTCTCGCCAGACGAGGTGCCGCCGCTGCTGCCGGCCGCGCTCAAGGCGGTCGAGGACCGCAAGTTCGACTCGCACCACGGCATCAACCCGCTGGCGATCCTGCGCGCGCTGTTCGTCAACGTGCGCGCCGGCCAGGTCGAGCAGGGCGGCAGCACGCTGACCCAGCAGCTGGTGAAGAGCTATTTCCTCGACAGCCGGCGCACGCTCGGCCGCAAGGCCGAGGAAGCGATCATGGCCGTCATTCTCGAATCGCGGTTCGAGAAGGCGGACATCATGAACGCCTACATCAACGAGATCTATCTCGGCCAGGACGGGCGGCGCGCGGTGCATGGCTTCGGCCTGGCGAGCCAGTTCTACTTCGGCAAGCCGCTGTCGGAGTGCGAACTGCACGAGATCGCGCTGCTGGTGACGGTGGTGCGCGGCCCGTCGTACTACGATCCGCGCCGCCATCCCGAGCGCACGCTCGAGCGGCGCAACCTCGTGCTCAAGGTGCTGGTCGAGCAGGGCGTGGTGAAGCAGGCCGAGGCCGAGCGCGCGATGAAGCGGCCGCTCGGCGTCACCGACAACGCGGGGCGCTCGGCGAACTACTTCCCGGCGTTCCTCGACCTGGTGCGCCGCCAGCTGCGCCAGGACTACCCGGAGGAAGCCCTCACCGAGGCGGGCCTCGTGGTCTTCACGACGCTCGACCCGCTGCTGCAGGCGAAGGCGGAGGACGCGCTGTACGGCGAGCTCGAGCGCCAGGACCAGTCCGGACGCAAGGCCTCGAAGAACCTCGAGGGCGCGATGGTCGTCACCGCGCCGCAGACCGGCGAGGTCGTGGCGATCGTCGGCGGCCGGCGCGCGTCCTTCGACGGCTTCAACCGCGCGCTCGACATGCAGCGTCCGATCGGCTCGCTGGCGAAGCCGCTGGTCTACCTGGCGGCCTTCGAGAGCGGCCGGTACACGCCGGCCTCGATCGTGGACGACGCGCCGATCGAGCTGAAGCTGCCGAACGGCCAGGTGTGGAAGCCGAACAACTTCGATCGCAAGGTGCGCGGACCGGTGCCGCTGGTGCGGGCGCTGACGCAGTCGCTCAACCTGCCGACCGTGCGGCTCGGCATGGACGTCGGGCTCGACAAGGTCGCGAAGACCTACGTGCAGCTCGGGCTAGACGAGGCGCCCGCGGCCTATCCGTCGATGCTGCTCGGCGCCGCGAACCTCAATCCACTGCAGGTCGCGCAGATGTACAACACGCTCGCGAACGGCGGCTTCCGCTCGCCGCTGCGCGCGGTGCGCGCGGTGATCGACGAGCACGGCAAGCCGCTGAAGGCGCCCGAGCTCGAGGTGCAGGAAGCGGCGCCGGCGGATGCGGTCTACGCGCTCGACCGCATGCTCATCGAGGTGTTCGTGCGCGGCACCGGCCGGCCGGCGCGACGCTCGCTGCCGCCAACCCTGGTCGTGGCCGGCAAGACCGGCACCTCGAACGACTACCGCGACAGCTGGTTCTCAGGCTTCTCGGGCGGCCACCTGATCGTCGTCTGGATGGGACACGACGACAACTCGCCAACGGGCCTCACGGGCACGACGGGCGCGCTGCCGGCGTGGACCAAGCTCATGTCGTCGATCAGCACGTCGTCCTTCGAGCCGCTGATGCCCGAGGACATGGAAGACCGGGTGATCGACTATTACTCGGGTCGCGAAACCTCGCCGTATTGCGGCGGCTCCGCGGTGGCGCTGCCCTTCGCGGTGGGCACGACCCTCGACCCGAGCGAGACCTGTCCCCCGGGCATCAGCGCCGAAGAGGCTGCGCTGCTGGCGCCTCCGTCCGGCGAGACGGGCCCGGACGGCGCCCCGCTGCCCGTCGCGCCGACGCCGCCTTGATTCGGCAGGACCCCGGGCCGGACAATCCCCGGCCGAGGTACCGCCGATGCGTCTGGTCGCTGTTTCCACTCTCGCCCTGCTGCTGGTCGCATCGGGCTGCACGCTGACTCCGTTCTCGTCGAAGCCGGGGCCGTCGTCGACCCAGTTTCCGGGCGGCACCACGCCACCGGCGCACGGCGGCGGGCCAGTCGTCACGTCCGTGCCGGAAGTGACGCCGGCTCCCACCCCGACCGAGACTCCGGGCGGGGGGGTCGCGCAGCCCACGCCCCTGCCCCGCGAACGCCCGAAGGCGCCGCCGGCGACGCTGAGCCCGGCCAGCAAGGCGCTCGTCGGCCAGGCACAGACCCAGCGTCGCAAGGGCGATCTGCCCGGGGCCGCGGTGTCGCTCGAGCGCGCCCTGCGCATCGAGCCGAACAACCCGCTGCTCTGGATCGAGATGGGCCGCCTGCGCATGGACCAGCGCAATTTTCCGCAGGCCGAGGCCATGGGGCGCAAGGCGCTGGCGATGTCGGTGGGCGATAGCCACACCCAGTCGCAGGCCTGGCTGCTGATCGCCGACGCCGCGAAGGCCCGGGGACGCAATCCCCAGGCGCAGGAGGCACTCCAGAAGTCGCAGGAACTGTCTGGAAACTGAGTCATTTCGCCACATTTCCCGTCGCATGAATCTGATTCGGGATTCTATTCCCCACCGGACTGGATTTTTGCGCCGTAGACATCGCACAGGGGCTTGTTTGCCGAATTTTTGCGATAAGGTGGGATGTGACTCGGATATTTCTGGATTCAAGGCGGTGAATGTGTGATCGGTCTGCTGCAGAGAGTCTCGGAAGGTCGTGTGGTGGTGGATGGCGAAACCGTTGGAGCGATTGGCCGGGGACTCCTCGTCCTGCTGGCGGTCGAGCCCGACGACACGCCGGCCCAGGCGGAGCGCCTGATCGAACGCCTGATCGCGTACCGGGTGTTCCCGGACGCCGACGACCGGATGAACCTGGGCCTGGCGGAGACGGGGGGCGAATTGCTGCTGGTCCCGCAGTTCACCCTCGCGGCCGACACGAAAAAAGGCCTGCGGCCCAGCTTCACCGGGGCCGCACCTCCTGAACTCGGACGTCGCCTGTTCGACCATGCGGTGGAGGCGGCGCGACGCCGGATGCCCGGCAAAGTCGCTACCGGCGTGTTCGGAGCGGACATGCAGGTCAGCCTGACAAATGACGGGCCGGTCACGTTCTGGTTGCGGATTTCCGCAAGTCCCGAGAACGGTTAGCCGTCGGGATTGTCGTATGATGGCCCCCCTTTCGTGGGCCCCGGAGATCGCAATGGGAATCGGCTTTCGCGAACTGCTCGTCATCCTCCTCATCGCCCTGGTGCTGTTCGGCGCCAAGAAGCTCAAGACGGTCGGCACCGACCTCGGCGCGGCCGTGCGCGGCTTCAAGAAGGCGATGAACGAAGGCGACGACGAGCAGACCAAGCAGCTTGCCGACCAGAGCGGCAAGGACGCGGACTTCAGCGAGCGCGCCTCGGCCAAGTCGGACAGCAAGAGCGCCTGATCTCGCCATGTTCGAGGTGGGCTTCACCGAGATCGTGCTGATCTTCGGTATCGCGCTGCTGGTGCTCGGCCCGAAGAAGCTGCCCAAGCTGGCGGCCGACGTCGGTCGCTGGGCCGGCCGGGCGCGGTCCATGGCCCGGCAGCTGCGCACCCAGCTCGAGCAGGAGGTCCAGTTCGACCCGATGCAGGATCACGCCCGCGCCACGCCGATGGCACCGGCCACGCCCACGATCCACGCGCCGTCGGCCCCGGCCCCCGCGCCGGCCCCGGCGGCAGCGACCCCTTCTTCCCCCGAGACCGCGGCCCCGACCGCGACAGCAGTGACCGATGAGCGACCGCCCGAGTGAGCCGGAGCCGCTCGCCGAAGGCACGCTGATCTCGCACCTGCTCGAGCTGCGTGACCGGCTGCTGAGGTCGGTGATCGCGGTGTTCATCGCGTTCATCCCGCTGGCCTGGTACCAGAACCAGCTGTTCACCCTGGTCGCGCAGCCGCTGATCGACAAGCTGCCCGCGGGCACCTCGCTGATCGCCACCAGCGTCGTCGCGCCGTTCATGGCGCCCCTCAAGCTTTCGCTGATCGGCGCGCTGTTCGTGGCCATGCCCTACGTGCTGTACCAGGTCTGGGCCTTCATCGCGCCCGGGCTCTACCGGCACGAGAGGCGCTTCGCGATGCCGCTGCTGGTCTCGAGCATCGTGCTCTTCTACACGGGCGTGGCGTTCGCGTACTTCGTCGTCTTCCCGCTGATGTTCGCGTTCCTCGCGTCCGCGACGCCCGTCGGCGTGAAGATGATGACCGACATGTCGAGCTACCTCGACTTCGTCCTGCTGCTGTTCTTCGCCTTCGGCGTCGCGTTCGAGGTGCCCGTCGCGACGGTGCTGCTGGTCGCGACCGGGCTGGTGAAGATCTCGACGCTCAAGAACAACCGTGGCTACGTGATCCTCGGCATCTTCGTCATCGCCGCGATCCTCACGCCGCCCGACGCGGTGTCGCAGTGCTTCATGGCCGTGCCGATGTGGATCCTGTATGAAGGCGGCATCCTGTTCGCGCAGGTGCTGTTGCGGGACAAGCTGAAGGCGCGCGCCGCCGAAGAAGCCGAGGCCGCACGCCAGGAAGCCGCTGAATCGGGCAAGTGAAGCGCCCGTCCGTGGCGCGGCCCGCGGGGAAAGCGTTGATTCGTCGACCGGTCCGACCGGAGGGAGTGTCGAGCATGAAACGATTGGGGTTCGCGTCCGTGGTGGGCGCGTGTGTGCTGTCGTCTCTCGTCGCCGTGACGGAGGCCGCGGATACCCCGGCGCCGGTGACGGTCATCCGCGCCGGCCATCTCATCGACGTCGCCGCCGGCAAGGTGCGCGACGACCAGCTGATCGTGATCACGGGCAAATGGATCACCGCGGTCGGTCCCGCGGCCACGGTCAGCGTGCCGGCCGGCGCGACCGTGCTCGATCTGTCGACGCAGACGGTGCTGCCGGGCCTGATCGACACGCACACGCACGTCACCGGCGATCCGACCACGCCGCCGTTCCACGGCTACGGCATCTCGGCGCCGCGCGAGGCGCTGAAGGGCGCACGTTTCGCCCGCGACACGCTGCTCGCGGGCGTCACCACGATCCGCAACGTGGGCGCGAGCGCGTTCACGGACATCGCGCTGCGCGACGCCATCCGCGACGGCGACGTGATCGGCCCGCGCATCCTCGCCTCGGGCCCCGCCATCGGCATGACGGGCGGGCACTGCGACGACAACATGGCCGCGCCCGAGTACGACATGCACGGCGACGGCGTGGCCGACGGCCCCGACGCGGTGCGCGCGATGGTGCGCCGGAACATCAAGTACGGCGCGGACGTCATCAAGTACTGCGGCACGGGCGGCGTGTTCTCGAAGGGCGACGAGCCGGGCGCGCAGCAGTACACCGCGGCGGAAGTGGCAGCGCTCGTCGACGAGGCGCACATGGCGCACCGGCGCGTGGCGGTGCACGCGCATGGCGCAGAAGGCATCAAGGTGGCGATCCGCGCGGGCGTCGACACGATCGAGCACGCGAGCCTGATCGACCAGGAGGGCCTCGACCTCGCGAAGAAGAACGGCACCTGGCTGTCGATGGACATCTACAACAGCGAGTACACGCAGACCGAGGGACCGAAGCGGGGCGAGCTCGAGGAGTTCCTGCGCAAGGACCGCGAGATCGCGCAGATCCAGCGCGATAATTTCCGCAAGGCCGTGCAGATGGGCATCAAGCTCACCATGGGCACCGACTCGGGCGTGCATCGCCACGGCGACAACCCCAAGCAGCTGGCGTGGATGGTCAGGTACGGCATGACGCCGATGCAGGCGATCCAGGCGGCCACCAAGGTCGGCGCCGAGGCGCTCGGCATCGAGAAGACGGTGGGTCAGATCGCGCCCGGGTACTCGGCGGACATCATCGCCGTGCCGGCCGATCCGCTGGCCGATGTCAGCGCGCTCGAGCACGTCGCCTTCGTGATGAAGGAAGGCACCGTCTACAAGCAATGACAAAATAGGGGACATTCCTCTTTTTCGGAGATCGGACGTCACGCGCCTGGGGACGGTGCCCGTCGAAACAGAGGAATGTCCCCTATTTTCTTGCTAATGCACCGCGAGATGGCCGAGACTGCGGCCCTCGCGGACGTCACCGCAAACCACTGAAAAAAAGCAGAAATCCACCATGTCCAGCACTGCGATGCCCGCCGTGACGCGGGAAACCTGGCTCGGCCACCCGAAGGGGCTGTTCCTGCTCTTCGCCACCGAGATGTGGGAGCGCGTCAGCTACTACGGCATGCGGGCGCTGCTCGTGCTGTCGCTGGTCGCGGGCGTCGAGACGGCAAACCCGGGCTTCGGCTGGTCGCAGGCCGAGGCGCTGAAGCTCTACGGCCTGTTCACCGGGTTCGTGTACTTCACGCCGCTGATCGGCGGCTGGCTCGCGGACAATTACCTCGGGCAGCGCAAGTCGGTGATCATCGGCGGCCTGGTGATGGCCGGTGGCCAGTTCACGCTCGCCTCGGCGATCCCGGGCAACTTGACCTTGTTCTACGCCGGACTCGTGCTGCTCGTGATCGGCAACGGCTTCTTCAAGCCGAACATCTCGACGATGGTGGGTGACCTGTATCCGGAGGGCGACGCCCGCCGCGACGGTGCCTTCACCATCTTCTACATGGGCATCAACTCGGGCGCGCTGATCGCGCCGTTCGTGTGCTCGACGCTCGGCGAGGACCCGAACTACGGCTGGCGCTACGGCTACATGGCCGCCGGCATCGGCATGCTGCTCTCGGTGGTGATCCAGCTGGCCTTCTCGAACCGCTATCTCGGCGACATCGGCAAGGAGCCCGCCGCGCACCGCGCCCTGCAGCAGGCCGGCGGGAAGAAGGAGCCGCTCACGCCGGACGAAGTCGACCGCCTGCGCGTCGTGTTCATGCTGTTCGTGTTCATCGTGCTGTTCTGGGCGGGCTTCGAGCAGGCCGGCGGCCTGATGAACCTCTACGCCGCCGAAAAGACCAACCGCTTCGTCGGCTCGTTCGAGGTACCGGCCGGCTGGTTCCAGTCCGTCAACCCGCTGTTCATCGTGCTGCTCGCACCGCTGTTCTCGGCGATGTGGAGCGCGCTCTCGAAGGCCGGGCGCAGCCCGGCGACGCCGCGCAAGATGGTGATGGGCCTGGTGCTCACCGGCGTCGGCTTCCTGTTCATGATCGGCGCGGTGTACGACCAGGCGGCGAACGGCAAGGCCAGCATGTGGTGGCTGGTGCTCGCCTACCTCTTCCACACCATGGGCGAGCTGTGCATCTCGCCGGTGGGCCTCTCCATGGTCACCAAGCTCGCCCCGCTGCGGCTCGCGTCGCTGATGATGGGCGTGTGGTTCCTGATCAACTTCGTGGCGAACTGGCTGGCGGGCATCATCGGCTCGTTCGCCGAGAGCCTCGGCGAGTTGACGATCTTCGGCGGCCTCGCCGGCACGCTGTTCGCATTCGCCGTCGTGCTCTGGGTCCTGTCGGGCACGCTGGTGCGCTGGATGCACGGCGCCGAAGACATCAAGCACGGCTGATCCACCGGGGGTACGCACCATGATCCGCAAGACACTCCGCAGTGCCCGCGTCGCGGGTGCCATCGTGGCCGGCTGCCTGGCGTTCGGCCCGGTCGCACACGCCGAGACCGCCGACGAGTTCGTGGCCCGCCTGAACCGCCAGTTCGCCGACCTCGGCCTCGAGGTCAACGCGGCCGGCTGGACGCAGGCGACCTACATCAACGTCGACACCGAGCGGCTCTACGCACTCGCGACCGAGCACTACCTCAAGGCCTTCAGCGATGCGGTCGCGGAGGCGAAGCAGTTCGAGGGGCAGCCGATGAGCCCGGCCTCGCGCCGCGCGATCGAGCTGCTGAAACTCGGCGTCGCCGCGCCCGCGCCGAGCGACGCGGCCAAGCGCGGCGAACTGGCGAAGCTGCTCGCCGGCATGGAGTCCAAGTACGGCTCGGCGAAGTGGTGCCCGAACGGACCGGCCTCCTGCCGCGACCAGACCCAGCTCAAGGAAGTGCTGGAGAAGAGCCGCAACTACGACGAGCTGCTGGCGGCGTGGCAGGGCTGGCACGAAGCCGCGGGTCGCCCGCTGCGGGCGGACTACGTGCGCTACGTCGAGCTCGCCAATGAAGGCGCGCGCGAGCTGGGCTACAAGGACCTCGGCGCCATGTGGCGGTCGGGCTACGACATGCCGGCCGACGATTTCGCGAAGGAAGCCGCGCGGCTGTGGGGCCAGGTCGAACCGTTCTACAAGGACCTGCACTGCTACACGCGCGCGAAGCTCGCGCAGAAGTACGGCGCCGACAAGGTGCCCGCCGGCAAGCCGATCCCGGCGCACCTGCTCGGCAACATGTGGGCCCAGCAGTGGGACGCGGTGTTCGACCTGCTCGAGCCGTATCCCGGCGTGTCGAACCTCGACGTCGACTCGGCGCTGGTGAGCCAGGGCTACGACGCGATCCGCATGACGAAGAACGCCGAGGCGTTCTACCAGTCGATCGGCTTCATGCCGCTGCCGCAGACGTTCTGGGAGCGCTCGATGCTCACGCAGCCGCGCGACCGCGACGTCGAGTGCCACGCGAGCGCCTGGCACATGGACGGCAAGGAAGACGTGCGCATCAAGATGTGCATCCGCCCGACGCAGGAAGAGCTGCGCACGATCTACCACGAGATGGGGCACGTCTATTACTACCTCTGGTACAAGGACCAGCCGTTCATGTTCCAGAACGGCGCGCACGACGGCTTCCACGAGGCGATCGGCGACACCATCACCCTGTCGATGACGCCGGCCTACCTGGCGAAGATCGGCCTCGTGCCGTCGGCGGCGGAGAGCAAGGAAGCGGTCATCAACCAGCAGATGAAGATGGCGCTCGAGAAGATCGCCTTCCTGCCCTTCGGCAAGCTGATCGACGAGTGGCGCTGGAAGGTGTTCTCGGGCGAGGTGACGCCGGCCAACTACAACGCCGCGTGGTGGGCCCTGCGCAAGAAGTACCAGGGCGTGGCCGCGCCGGTCGCGCGCAGCGAGGCGGACTTCGACCCGGGCGCGAAGTACCACATCCCGGGCAACACGCCGTACACGCGCTATTTCCTGTCGTTCATCATCCAGTTCCAGTTCCAGAAGGCGCTGTGCGAGGCCTCCGGCTACAAGGGCCCGCTCGCGGAGTGCTCGATCTTCGGCAGCAAGGAAGCCGGCGAGAAGTTCGCGGCGATGCTGTCGAAGGGCGCGAGCCAGCCTTGGCAGGACACGCTCTACGAGCTGACCGGCACGCGGCAGATGGACGCTTCGGCGATCCTCGACTACTTCGCCCCGCTGCGCGAGTGGCTGAAGCAGCAGAACAAGGGCCAGAAGTGCGGCTGGTGATCCGCCGAACCTGAACCCTCGCCGCGCATGGAACGACGGGCGGTCGTCATCGGGGCCAGCATCGCGGGCCTGCTCGCGGCCCGCGCGCTGCGCGACCGGTTCACGCACGTCACCGTCCTCGACAAGGACGAACTGGCGGGCCCGGAGCATGCGCGCAAGGCCGTCCCGCAGGGCAACCACATCCACGTCATCTGGTCGGGCGGGGCGGCGGCCATCGAGCGCCTGTTCCCGGGCGTGTGGGACGAGCTGCAGGCGGCCGGCGCCATCGCCTTCGACAATTCCCGCGACATGCGCTGGTTCCACCGCGGCGTCTGGAAGCTGCGGGCCCCGTCCGGTTTCGTGATGTATTCGCAGAGCCGGCCGCTGCTCGAGCACCGCATCCGCACGCGCCTCGAGGCACTCGCGAACGTCGAGGTGCGCGGCGCCTGCGCCGTCGACGCACTGCTGTGGAGCGACGACCGCGCCGCCGTGCGGGGCGTGCGTGTGCTGCGTCGGGACGGATCGACCGAGGAGATCGCCGCCGATCTCGTGGTCGACGCGAGCGGACGCGGCAGCCGCGCACCCGACTGGCTCGCCGCGCAGGACTATCCCCGCCCGCCGGAGACGACGGTCGGCATCGACCTGAAGTACGCCAGCCGCCTCTACGCGATCCCGCAGGATCCGCAGCGCGACTGGCAGGTGATGGCCGTGTACGGCGGACCGCCGGACTCGCGGCGTGCGGGCGTGATCTTCCCGATCGAGGGCGACCGCTGGATCGTCACGCTGTCCGGTTGCCTCGGGGATCATCCGCCCGGCGACGACGCGGGATTCCTCGACTTCGCACGCGGCCTCGACCAGCCCGACCTGCACGCGTCTATCGAGCACGCCACGCCGCTGTCGCCGATCTCCGTGTACGGCGTGCCGAGCGAGCGACGCCGCCACTACGAAGCCGTCGCGCGCATGCCCGGTGGGCTCGTCGTGGTCGGCGACGCCGCCTGCGTCTTCAACCCGCTCTATGGGCAGGGCGTGAGCGTGTGCGCGCTCGAGGCCGAAGTGCTGCAGGGTTGCGCGCAACGCCTGCCGTCGCTGGAGACGGCTGCGCTGTCTGCCTTGCCGCGCGACTACTACCGCGCCGCCGCGCCGGTGATCGGGCGCGCGTGGCTGCTCGCCACCGCCACCGACCTGCTCTTTCCCCAGGCGCGCGGCACCCGTCCGCCGGGTCTCGGCCTGTTCGGCTGGTACAACCGTCAGATCCTCGAGGCCTCGTCACGCAACGAGGCCGTGCTGCGTCGCTTCCTCGAAGTGCTGCACTTCCTCGAACCGCCGAGCGCGCTGTTCGCGCCCTCGATCGTGCTGCAGGCCTGCCGCTGGGCGATCGCCCGGCGCTGAGGGCCGCCGGGCGCAGCGCTCGCTGCGCTCAGTACTGCACGCCCGCGCCGATGCAGGCTTCCCGCCGCAGCATCGCCCCCGTATCGCCCGCCTCGCCGGTGCCCGGCCGCAGCTTCGGGAATCCAAAGCGATTGAGGTGCTGCATCGCGGCGTCGGTGTCGCTGTGATAGTTCGGGTTGCCGGCCTGCGGCACGACGGGTGTGCCGTCCGCGTTGTAGTACTGCAGGTTCACGGCATCGAGCATCGCCTGGAACGTCTTGCGCAGGCCGCGCAGGCGCTGCTTCTGGTCGTCCGTCAGCACCGGTCGGCCCGCGGCGATCCACATGGCCTGCAGCGCCTTCTCCTCGTCGGTCTGCGCGTCGCGCTCGAACGCGTAATCGCAGTCGTAGAGCAGCGTCGTGTTGTGCGGCCGGTAGAACAGCAGGTCGGCCATGCGGGCGTACATGAGATCCGTCGGCCAGCACAGCGGGATCTCCTTGTGGGAGAGCTTGATCTGCCCGATGTCCTCGAGCAGCTTCTCGACGACCGCGCCCTCGAGCTTCTCCTTGAGCCCTTCGCGCTCCCACGCCTTGAGCACCTCGGCGATGCCCGTCTTGAGGTAGCCGGAAACGGTCGGTCCGAGCGCGCTCTCCACCGTTTCCTCGACGATCGCGGTACGGCTCGTCGGCGGCGGCACGCGCAGCACGAACGGCACGGGCCGGGTGTCCATCATCAGGTGCAGCGTCGTGTGGTCCGAGCTGTGCACGACCGCCGCGTTCCAGATCACCATCGCGCACACGCGCGCGAGTTCGCCCTGCGCGAGGATGCCGTTCTCATCCGGGAAGCCGGGCAGCAGCTTCGAAATCTCGTGTGCCCAGTGCTGCACCTCGAGCCACGCGACCTGCGCCTTCGGGTCGTTGCTGGTCGGGCTGCCGAGTTCCTTCAGGGACTCGGTCACGAACTTCAGGATCGGCGGGTAGTAACTCTTGAGGAACGCGCCGTAACGCGAGCAGTCCATGCCGATGAAATTCGGAATGAGGACGCTCGGATCGTCGCTCCCCGGCATGCCGTCCGGGTTCGTGCTGTACCGGAAGGCCGGGTAGGACGAGTTCTTGCCGAGCTGCGCCGCGTCCGGGCCGTAGTACTTGTCGCCGTAATAGCCGGCGCCCGCCCAGGCGAACGGAAACAGCTTGCGCACCTCGTTGCCGACCGCGACGAACGGGCTCCACGGATACCAGGTGTCGCGGTTGATCAGCGAGCGCTGGCCCTCGAGCACCGTGTTGTTGACCGGCAGCGTCAGGCGGAAGTGCGGCTCGAGCAACTGGTGCACGAGGTGCCACTTCGGCAGGATCGTCTTGGTCAGCGCATTGATCGCATCCGGCGGGAAGTGGACCTTCACGTGGTCGATCAGGTTGATGCGGTGGGCCGCGCCCTGCAGCACGAAATACTTCGCGAGGAACCAGCCGGCCGATGCGGCATCCTGTGCCTTCGTGAAAACGAGCTCGGGCGGGAACTCGTAGACGAACGGAGCATTGCCCGGCGGCACGTTCGCCGGCTTGCGCGCGACGGCGATCGCCATCAGCTCGTACGCCCCTTCGTCCGCGTAGCGCTTCTGGCCGCCCCGCTGCCGGCGCACGAGCACGATGGTCGGACAGGCGAATTCGCCCGGCCAGGTCTGCTGTACGACCATCATGCAGCGGTAGTCGGACTTGTAGTACTCGTACGGGGAGTCCGGCGCCATGTCGGTCGGCTTCAGGCCGAACAGCGTGACGTCCTGCGGGTCGAGGCGCGACAGGAATTTGCTGAACAGTCCCTCGCAGATCAGCGCGATGAAGTCGTCGTCCGACACTTCCGCGTAGCCCGAGATGCCGTTCTGCACGAGATCGTCGCGCGCGTACTCCGCCGCGGCCACGCCGAACGGCGAGCGGTTGTAGAACGTGCCGACGGCATTGTCGGTGTAGTAGCGGCCGATGTTCTTCTGCCAGTCGCGCTGCTCGTCGGCCGGGATGTTCATCACCTGCGGCGCCTGGCCGTAGGGATAGTCGAACGAAGCCTCGGGCCACGGCCCGTCGCCCGGATAGAGGAACTCGTCACCTTCGTACAGCACGCCGAGGGCCTGCTTGCGCTGCGCGTAATAGAGCTCGAAATCGGCCTTTGCATCGCTCACGACAATCTCCCGTTGATCCGACGACGGCTCACGGCGCACGACTGTGTGCGATGCGCCGCTCCCACTCGCGCGACCCGATGGTCCGCGCCTCCTGCTCACCCAGGACGAACTCCGCCTCGACCGCCTCCGGCGCAGCCTGCATCGCGCGCAGCCAGCGGGCGCGCACGCGATGGAACTCCGCCTGCGCCCAGGTCTCGCCGGTGGCCGCGACGTTGCGCGCCATGCGCTCGAGCAGGGCCGCGCACTCGCCGAGCCCGCCACCGTCGAGCTGGGCCTCCGCGACGTGCGATTCCCACAGCGGCACGAAGCAGCGCGCGCCGAGAGCGAGGAAGTCGTCGATGCGATCGAGCAGCGCCTGCCGGTGCGCCCGGTCGTTGCTCGCACCGCAGTCGCACCAGGCCTGCACCACGCGGGCATGGGCGAGGAACACCTGGATGCCGAACTCGGTACAGAGCGCGGCCGTCTCGTCGGCATAGCGGCGCGCGGCGTCGAGGTCGCCACGGTACGCGTGCAGCCAGGCCGCGAAGGTCAACGCGAACGACAGCGTGAGCGGGTGGTCGAGCGCGCGGGACGCCTCGACGGCCCGCGTGCTGATCGCGAGCGAGCGTTCCTCGTCGCCCCGAAGCCAGTGGATCCACGACAGGTACGAGCAGGCGATGACGCGCGGATCCTGGCCGTAGCGGAAGGCGTGGTCCGCGTGCCGCGCCGGATCGTAGCGCTCGAGGCAGGCCTCGAAGCGCCGCGTGGACTCGTCGAGGCGGCCGACGAAGAACGGCGCGATGCCGCTGATCAGGTCCGCCTCGACCTGCAGGTCGTCGCTGCCGGAGGCCAGCGCAAACTCGTCGAAGCGCTGCGCGAGCTCGAGCGACTGCGCGTGGTTGGCCCGCACCACGTGGAACATCCACAGGCCGAACAGCGCGAAGACCTTCTCCGGCACGTCGCCGACGGCGTCGCACAGCGCGAGCGCGCGGCTGCAGGTCCGCTCGAGATTCTCGGCCCCGTAGCCCTTGGTGGCCACCAGCACCGGCATCAGCGCCATCTGCAGGCCGAGTTCGCGGCGGTCGCGTTCCGTGCCGGGCGGCGTCTCGGCGAGCGACTCCAGCGCGCCTTCGAAGTAGTACTCCGCCTCGGTGTTGGCCGAGCGTCGCGCGGCAGCCCGGCCCGCCGCGATGCCGTAACGCACGGCGGGCTCGGACAGGCCGGCCTCGCGGAAGTGCAGTGCCAGCAGTTCGGGCTGCGACTCGCGCAGTTCCGGGAAATGCTGCTCGAGCGCCTCGGCGATGCGACCGTGATATTCGCGGCGCTTCGACTTCAGCAGCGACCCGTAGGCAGCGTCCTGGATCAGCGCGTGCTTGAACAGGAAGCGCGCGCGGCGGCCGATGCCCTTGCGCAGGATGAATTCGCCGTGCACCAGCTCGTCGAGCACGCGCTCGAGTGCCGGCTCGTCGAGGCCCGCGACGGCGGCGAGCAGGGCGTACGAGAACTCGCGGCCGATGGTGGCCGCGATCTGAGCGACGCGCTTGGCGGGCCCGAGCCGGTCGAGGCGGGCGGCCAGCGATTCCTGCAGGGTCTGCGGAATCGCGATCGGGATGTCGTCGTCCTCCCCGGCGCGCGCGAGCGAGCCCGACTCGAGCACGGCCCGCGTGAGTTCCTCGACGAACAGCGGCACGCCGTCGGCGCGCTCCACGATGCGCTGGATCACGCGCGGCGGCACGACCTGCGGTGCCGCCACCTTCGCCACGATCTCGGCCGCCGCGAGCCCGTCGAGGCGACTCATCGGCAGGCGCAGCATGTTGGAGCGCAGCGGCCACGCCGGCTCGAATTCCGGCCGGAAGGTGAGGAGCAGCAGGATGCGCGCGGTCGACAACTGGTCGAGCAGCAGGGTCAGCAGCTCGAGTGTCGCCGCATCGGCCCAGTGCAGGTCCTCGACGACGACCAGCGTGGGAGCGATCTCCGCGCGGTCGACCAGCAGCGAGGCAATCTGCTCGAGCAGGAGCTGCTGCTGGCGGTCCGGCGCGAGCTGCAGCGGCGGGTATGGGCTCGGTACACCGAGCAGCGCGCCGAAGAGCGGCATCGACTGCGCGGGGTCGATGCCCGCAGCGACCAGGAACTGCTCCAGCTGGCGCGCCTTCTCGGCCTCGTCGCCCTCCGGGTCGAAGCCCATCAGGTCGCGCTCCAGCAGCGTCGCGACCGGAAAGAGCGAACGCTGCACGTGGTACGGCGAGCACTGGCCGATCACGATGCGCGACCCGGCGTCGGCTCCGGCGAATTCGATCAGGCGCTGCACGATGCGCGACTTGCCGATGCCCGGCTCGCCGCTGACGAGCACGGCCTGTCCTTCGCCGCCGTCGAGCGTGGAGCGACGGGCGCGACCCCAGCGCTCCTCGAGCAGGGCCTGCTCGCGGTCGCGGCCGACGAAGGCCATGCCCGCAAGTGCGGCACCGCGCGCGCGCACGTCGGCGACCCGCGTGATGCGATAGAGCTGCTCGCCGCCGCGCAGGCCGACCGCGGCCATGCTGCGTTCCTCGCCCTCGACGAGGTCGTCGACGAGACGGTAGGTCGCCGCGGTGATGGTCACTTCGCCGCTGCCGGTGAGGTACTGGATCGCGGCGGGCACCTTGACGGCATCGCCCGACAGCGTCGGCGGCCGGCCGGCAGCCGCGTTCGGGTCCTCGGCCACCACCGTGCCGGTGTGGATGGTGACGCGCAGGTCGGCATGCACCCGCCGCGACTGCCAACGGGCGTTGAGCGGTGCGACGGCCTGCTGCATGGCGAGGCCCGCGCGCACGGCGCGCAACGCATCGTCCTCGTTCGCCGTCGGCACGCCGTAATAGCGGGCGAAGTCGTTGCCCGCGGCACTGCCAGGCGTGCCGCCCCAGGCTTCGGCGGCCTGCTCGCAGGCGACGCGCACCAGCGGCACGATCTCGCGCTCGACTTCCGGATCGAGTTCCTCGTCGTCGGCGGCGAGCACCGCGACACCGGCATACAGGATCGTGACCTGGCGTCGCTCCGGCCCGATCTCGAGCGACGGGGCGCGGACGTCGGCGGGCGGCGGCGGCGCGACCTCGGGCTCGGCTTTGCGCGCCGGTTCCGCTGCGGGTGCCGCGGATTCGTCGGGGAGTTCATCGGTGCGGACGAGGCCGCGCGGCGTGAGATCGAACACCCACGCCACCACGAACACGACGGGC
Source organism: Steroidobacteraceae bacterium (assembly GCA_044226195.1). Taxonomy (GTDB): domain Bacteria; phylum Pseudomonadota; class Gammaproteobacteria; order Steroidobacterales; family Steroidobacteraceae; genus RPQJ01. Next base: position 11,610 of record JBGAHO010000021.1, on the reverse strand, counting down.
GCGCCGGCGATCGCGGCCAGGATCACCAGTCGCATCGCCCACGGCGGCGCGTCGAACGCGGGCAACGCGATCGAGGCTGCCTGCACCACCACCCACGCGACGATCGCGTAGGCGGAGAGCGCACCGATGAGGTGGCGGCGCCTCAGTTCATGGAAGAACCGTCGCAACGGACCTCCGGCGCCCGGGCTTGAGCTTCGATAGACCACCCCTGACTGCGAGTCGCCGTCGGCTCTCGCTCATTGTTCGATTGTTGTCCAGGTCGCGCGGCGCGATGGACCGCCACAATAGTCCAGACCATGGCGCGGGACAAAGGTTCTCGCGCACCGCGACAGCGCCCGGCGACGCGTGCTGCGTCGCAGCATGCGAGCGCGGATCGGTGCGGGTGCTCCGGGGACCGGGATCAGAGCTTGGCGAGACGGCGGAAGATCGGTGCGACCCCGGTGCCGAGCAGGCGCACGGCGTAGTTGATCGCGCGGGCGTCGAGTCCGACGTACCAGTGCACGCGGTTGCCGTGCACCGCCTTCCAGACGTGCTCCGCGACCTGTTGCGGCCGGACTTTCACGCCGAGCGCATCGATCGTGGCCGGTCGCACGTTGGCATCGAACACCATCCCCGTCTGCACGTAGGCGACGTAGATCGCCGAGACCTGGATGCCGTGCGCGCGGTATTCGAGGTTGAGCGCCTCGGTGTAACCGCGTACGAAGAACTTGGTCGCGCTGTAGACGGCGTGCAGCGGCGCGCCGTACTCGGCCGAGGTCGATGCCATCGCGACCAGATGCGCGCCGGGCGTGACGCGCAGGTACGGAAACACGGCATCGACCGTGTTGAGCACGCCCCGGACGTTGACGTCCACGAGGCGCTGCTTCTGCTCCAGGGTGAGGCTGTCGTCCGGCCCCATGAACAGGATGCCGGCGTTCGCAAACGCCGCGTCGAGCCGGCCGCCGGTGAGTCGCGTGAACTCGCGTACCGCGGCCTGCACGGAAGCGGCATCGCAGACGTCGGCCACGTAAGAACCGAGGCGCTCGCCGCCGAGTTCCTGCTTCAGCGCCTGCAGGCGCTCGGCACTGACGTCCGACGCGCCGACCAACCAGCCCTGGCGCGCGAACAGGCGCGCGGTCTCGGCCCCGATCCCGGCCCCGGCGCCGGTGATGAAGATCGACTGAGGCATGATTGCCTTCTCCTTGTCCGGTCGTCCCCGGAGTCATTCTGGACCGGCCACTGCGCCACCTCCATTGCGGCTGATACGGTCCCCGCGGATCGAGGCCGGGCGGGTTGCATTGGCCCGTCGATCCCCTCTCTAATGCCGCCTCCAGTTCCCGGGGGATACCGACCATGTCCAGCACGGCCCTGCCGCCGCCGCAGCTCACCGTCCGCGCCATCGTTCTCGCAATCGTGCTCGCCATGCTGCTGGCCGCCGCAAATACCTACCTCGGCCTGTTCGCCGGGCTGACGATCGCGTCGGCCATCCCGGCCGCGGTCGTCTCGATGGCGGTGCTGCGGGTGCTGGGCGGCAGCACCATCCTCGAGAACAACATCGTGCAGACCGGCGCCTCGGCCGGGTCGTCGATCGCCTCGGGCGTGATCTTCACCGTGCCCGCCCTGGTGATCCTCGGGCACTGGACGGACTTCCGCTACGCGTGGGTGCTCGCCATCGCGGGCCTCGGCGGCATCCTCGGCGTGTTCTTCTCGGTCCCGCTGCGTCGCTCGCTGATCGTCGAGCAGGGCCTCAAGTTTCCCGAGGGAGTCGCGGCGGCGGAGGTGCTCAAGGCCGGCGACAATCCGGCGCAGGGCGTGAAGATCCTCGGGTTGTCGGCGCTGGGCGGCGGGTTCGCCAAGCTCGCCGCCGGCAGCGGACTGCGCATGATCCCGGATACCGCCGCGAGCAGCGGCTTCCTCGGCCCGTGGCTGGCCTACTTCGGCACCAACCTGTCGCCCGCGCTGCTCGGCGTCGGCTACATCGTCGGCCTCAACATCGGCGCGCTGGCACTGATCGGCGGCATGATCTCCTGGAACATCGCCATTCCGATCTACGCCGCGCACTTCCTGCAGGACAACGCGGAACTCGCGGCCCGCCTGGCCGGCGCGAGCGCCGAGGACATGGCCTACGGCATCTGGTCCGCGCAGGTGCGCTACCTCGGCGTCGGCGCGATGCTGGTCGGCGGCATCTGGGCGCTGATCTCGATCCGCAGCTCGCTCGCGTCGGGCATCCAGAGCGGCCTCGCGGCGACGCGTGCGGGCGCGACGCGCGCCCTGTCGCACACCGAGCAGGACCTGCCGATGAAGGGCATCCTCATCGGGCTCGTGCTGTTCACGGTGCCGCTGTTCGTGCTGTACCAGCTGATCGTGCACAACGTCGCCATCAGCCTCACGATGACGGTGATCATGATCGTCGCGGGCTTCGTGTTCACGTCGGTGTCGGCATACATGGCCGGTCTCGTGGGTTCCTCGAACAACCCGGTGTCCGGCATCACGATCTGCACCATCCTCTTCGCGTCGCTGCTGCTGCTCGCACTGATGGGCAAGGGCGCGGCGCTCGGTCCGGTCGCGGCGATCATGATCGGATCGGTGGTCTGCTGCGCGGCCTGCATCGGCGGCGACAACCTGCAGGACCTCAAGTGCGGCAACCTCGTCGGCGCGACGCCGTGGCGCCAGCAGGTGATGCTGGCCGTCGGCGCCTTCAGCTGTGCGCTGGTCATGGCGCCGGTGCTGAACCTGCTGCTGACGGCCTACGGCATCGGCGAGCGTACGGCGCTGCACCCGAAGGCGCTGGCGGCGCCACAGGCGACGCTGATGGCATCGGTGGCCAAAGGCATCTTCGGCGGCAACCTGCCGTGGGGGATGATCGGGATCGGCGCACTGATCGGCGTCGCGATCATCCTCGTCGACCAGTACCTCAAGGCCCGCAAGGCGCCGTTCCACGCGCCCGTGCTCGCCGTGGCCGTCGGCATCTACCTGCCGCTCGAGCTGTCGGTGCCGATCTTCGTGGGCGGCCTGATCGCGTACTTCGCCGAGAAGAAGCTCGGCATCCGCGGCGAGGGCCCGGAAGCCGAGCGCGCCAAGCAGAACGGCATCCTGTTCGCGGCGGGCCTGATCACCGGGGAATCGCTGATGGGCATCTTCATCGCGATCCCGATCGTGGTATCGGGCAGCGCGGACGTGCTGGCGCTGCCGGCGGCCCTGAACTTCGGCCGGGCGGCCGGCCTCGCCGTGGTCGGCTTGCTGGCCGTCTGGCTGTACCGCACGGCGATCCGGCGCGCGTGAGCGGGGATCCGGCCGCGCAGAACGCGGCACAGCTGCGGCGCAGGACGATCGCGTCGTTCGCGATCATCTACGTCTTCTGGGGCTCGACCTTCCTCGCCACGCGCATCGGCGTGCAGGACCAGCCGGCGCTGATCTTCAGTGCCGCGCGCTCGTACCTCGCGTCGATCCTGCTGTTCGTCGTCGCGATCGCCACCCGGGAACGCTTCCCGCGCACGGCGCGCGAGTGGGGCTACATGGTGCTGTTCAGCCTGCTGATGATCACGCTCAGCAACGGCGCCAGCACGACGGCGATGAAGCACATCCCGTCGAACGAGGCGGCGCTGCTGACCGCGAGCCTCGCGCTGTGGATGGCCGCCCTCGGCGCGATCGGGCCGAAGGGCCACGAGCTGCCGACGCGCAGCATCGTCGGACTGCTGCTCGGCCTGCTCGGCGTGGCGCTGCTCGTGTGGCCGAAGCAGTCCGCGCCGTCGGGCCACCTCGCGTGGCAGCTGCTGGTGCTGGCCGGCGGCTTCTCGTGGGCGGTCGGGTCGATCCTCTATCGCGACGCGCACCTGCCGGTCGACGGCGTCGCGTTCAACTCACTGCTGATGTTCTTCGGCGCCACCGGGACCTTCATCGGCGGCACGGCGCTCGGCCAGCTGCCGCAGTGGCACTGGAGCGTGCGCACGGCCCTGGCGCTGCTCTATCTCGCGGTGTTCGGCTCGGCCGTGGCGTACACCGCCTATGCGTGGCTGATGAAGAACGCCCGCACCGACCGCGTGGCGACGTTCGCGTACGTCAATCCGGCGATCGCGACCGTGCTCGGCTGGGTGGTGCTCGACGAGACGCTCGGCCCGCTGCAGATCGCGGGCACGCTCGTCATCCTGCTGAGCGTCGCGCTCGTCACCTGGGAAAAATAGCTTAGTTTCGGTGGAAGACTTCGACGCGGCCGGACGAGCCGATCGCGCTGGAGGCGGCCCACGACACGAGGCTGACGATCAGCGCGGTGCCGACCGCCGTCCAGAACCCCGAAATGGTGAAGCCCGGCACGATCCACGCGACGAGCCCGACCATCGCGGCATTCAACACGAGCAGGAACAGCCCGAGCGTGAGCACGGTGATCGGCAGCGTGAGCACGAACGCCAGCGGGCGCACGATCGCGTTGACGATGCCGAGCAGGATTGCGGCGACGGCGAGCTTGGCGGGCGAGGCGAAGTGCAGCCCGCTGAACAGCTGGCTGGCGACCCACAGACCGAGCGCGGAAATCGCCGCGCGCAACAGGAATCCGACCATGGGGTAACCTCCGACGGCGCCGGGCCGTTGACCTGGGGCCCATGGTAATGGAATCTCGCGCCTTCGCCCAAACCGCAACGGAGCGCCGCGCATGGATCTGGTCACTGTCGTCCTCTCCCTCGCCCTGGTCGAGTACATCGTCTTCGCCGTGCTGGTGGGCCGCGCTCGCGGCCAGTACGGCGTCAAGGCGCCGGCGGTGACCGGACACGAGATGTTCGAGCGGTACTACCGCGTGCAGATGAACACGCTCGAGCTGCTGGTGGTGTTCGTGCCGGCGATCCTGACCTTCGCGCACTACGTCAGCGCGCGCTGGGCGGCCGGCCTCGGCGCCGTCTACGTCGTCGGGCGCGTGATCTACCTGATGTCGTACGTGAAGAATCCGGCCAGTCGCGGCGCGGGGTTCGGCCTGAGCATGCTGCCGATCATGGTCATGGTGATCGGTACGCTGCTCGTCGCGGTACAGAAGGTCTTCGGCGGCTGACCCGCCACCGCGTCAGCGCGGGCTCGCCTGGGCGAGCTGCGCGCCGAGGCTGCGATCGCGCAGGTACTGCATGGCCGCCTGCACGGCCGCGTCCTTCGCCATCGTCGCCGGCGGCGTCTCGGGCGCCTTCGGCAGGTTCGCGAGCACGACGTCTGGCTGGATGCCGCGTTCGTGGATGGACGCGCCCGAGGGCGTGAAGTACTTCGAGGTCGTGAGCTTGAGCGCCTGCCCGTCGCGCAGCGGGATCACGGTCTGCACCGAGCCCTTGCCGAACGTGCGCTCGCCCATGAGCGTCGCGCGGCCGTGGTCGCGCAGCGCACCCGCGACGATCTCGGAGCCGGAAGCCGACCCGCCGTCCACCAGCACCACCAGCGGCGCGCCGGCGAGCGCGTCGCCCGTCGTCGCATCCATCTCGAAGCGTGCGTCTGCCGTGCGGCCCTCGGCCCGCACGATGACGCCCGACTGGAGGAACTCGTCGGCCACACCCACGGCGGATTCCAGCACGCCGCCCGGATTGCCGCGCAGGTCGAGCACGAGGCCGCGCAGCGGATGCGTGCCGCCGGAGGTCAGGCCTTCGAGCGCGGTGTCGAGATCGGTCGGCGTCGAATCGCTGAACTGCGTGATGCGCACGTAGCCGTACCCGCCACGCATCGGCTCGGCACGCACCGTGTGCACGTGCACCTCGGAGCGCTGCAGGTCGAACTTGAGCGGCTCGGGCTCGCCCGCGCGACCGACCGCGAGGCGCACGTGCGAGCCGACGTTGCCCCGCATGCGATCGATGGTCTCGTTGAGGCGCGTCGGCGAGACGGCCTGGTCGTCGACGGCGAGGATCACGTCGCCGGCGCGCACGCCGGCACGGGCCGCGGGCGAGCCTTCGATCGGCGCGACCACCACGACCTTGCCGTCCTGAGCGGAGACCTCGATGCCGACGCCGGAGTAGCTGCCGGCCGTGTTGACGCGCATCTCGTCGTATTCGGAGGCGGTGAGGAACGCCGAGTGCGGATCGAGGCTCGCCACCACGCCCTCGACGGCGGCCTGCTCGATCTTGGTCTCCGGCACGGCGTCGACGTAGTCGCGTCGCACGCGTGCCACGACCTCATCGAGCAGCCGGTGATCGTCGCCGCGGCCCGTGGCCGGGCGCGAGGCGGCCGTCGACCCGGCCGCCGGCTGCCGGTCGGCGAACACGCCGCCGACGAAGCTCAGGCCGGCGCCGACGAGGACGCCGACCGAAACGGCCAGGACGGTTTGCAGGGCACGAGTCACGGGTCTCAGGCAGTCTGCGGGATCGGGCCGGTCATGTTAGACCCAACCAGCGCATTCAGCACGTGTTCGAGCGGCATGGGCTTGCCGATCGAGAAGCCCTGCCCGTACTCGACCCCGAGGCGGGCGGTCAGGGCGCGGATCTCCTCGCTCTCGACGCACTCCGCGACCGTCTGCAGGCCCATGGCGCGGGCCAGCTGCACGATCGCGCTCAGCATCGCCTGCGAGCGCTCGTCGCTCACCACGTCGCGCACGAAGGTGCCGTCGATCTTCAGGTGCGTCACCGGCAGCGCCTTCAGGTACGTGAGCGAACTGAGGCCGCGGCCGAAATCGTCCAGCGCGACGTCGCAGCCGAGCTCGCGCAGGCGGCGGATCAGCGACTCGGCACGCACGATGTTGGCGACGGCCGCGGTCTCCGTGACCTCGAACGACAGCAGCTGCAGCGGCAGCCCGCATTCACGCAGTTCGGTCTCGAGGAACGCGGCGAAGTCCTGGTCGCCGAGCGACTGCCCGGAAATGTTGATCGCGAACTTCGCCTGGCGCTCGACCAAGGCCGGGGCGAGCGGAAGCAGCGTCGCGATGACCTTGCGCACGACCCAGCGATCGATCGACGGCGCGAGCTGGTAGCGCTCGGCCGCGGAGAGGAACTTCTCCGGCGTCACGCTCTCGCCCTTCGAATCGGTCATGCGCAGCAGCAGCTCGTACTTCGGCGCGGCGCCGGCGCCGGTCAGCGGCACGATCATCTGCGCCTCCATCTGGAAGCGCTCCTCGAGCAGCGCCTGGCGCACCGTGCCGATCAGCGCGATGTCCGTGTAGCGGCGCACGATGCTCTGGTCCGCGTCCTCGTAGATCTCGACGCGATTGCGGCCGCGGTCCTTGGCGGCCTTGCAGGCGATCTCCGCCGAGGCCAGCGCGTGCGACAGCGGGTGCTTGCCGTCGACGATGCTGGCCACGCCGAGGCTGGCCGTGACCTCCACCGTCTGGTTGCCCTCGACCATGCCCAGCGTTTCGAGACGCTGGCGCAGACTGTCGGCGATGTCCTGCGCGGTGCCGATGGCGGTGTCGGGCAGGAAGATCGCAAAGCGGTCGCCCGAGATGCGCGAGGCGAGCATGCGCGGCGAAAGGTTGCGCCGGATGGTCTCCGCGACTCGCACGATGATCTCGTCGCCGACGTGCATGCCGAGGTTCTCGTTCAGCACGTGCAGGCGATCGAGGTCGATGTAGATGACGCAGTTGCAGCCGTGCAGCGCCTCGAGCGTCAGCACCGACTGCACGCGTTTCTCGAAGGCCGGGCGCGTCAGCAGCCCGGTCGACGGGTCGTAGGCGTTGAGCAGGATGAACGCGACGCGGCGCGCGAGCAGCTCGACGATGCGCACCTGGCGCAGGTCGAAGTCCGCGGCCCCGTCCGGCTTGTACAGGACCAGCACGCCGAGCACGCGCTGCGCGCCGTGCATCACCGGGCACGACAGCACCTTGAACGGCAGGCCGGCCAGCGGCCCGCTCGCGAGCGGCCGGTTCGAGATCAGCGTCTGGCGGTTGAGCTGCGTCCAGCCGATCAGGTAGCGGTGCGTGCGCGTCAGCAGGTCGGCGCCGACGCGCGGCGGCGTGCCGCGGCCCGTGCGGCACACGGCGATGTTCTTGTCCGGGATCAGCAGTGCGCCGACCGAGCAGCCGAGGTGATCGACGCAGCTCTGCAGCAGCTTCGCGAAGTCGTCGGTCGCGTCGCTGTCCGTTGCTTCGTCCTGCGCGGCGCCGAGCAGCAGTTCGAGGTCGCGGTCGCGCACCAGCAGGTTCCGCTGCAGGTCGCCGATGCTGTACTGCGAGGCGAGCTCGCGCTGCAGGCACTCGAGCGCCGGCCGCAGCAGGCGCTGCACCGTCGCGAACGGCCGCGGCCCGCCGGGCTGGCCGCTCTCGCGGCTGATCAGGCCGACGCAGCCGAGCAGGTGCGCGTCGGCGTCGCGCAGCACGAACACGTAGGACGCCTCGTCGCGCCCGGTCTCCTCGGAGTAGCCGTCGGCATGGTCGTTGCCGGCGAGTTCGCCGTTCAGCGTCTCCTGCACGAGGTGGTGCAGTGCGCTGTCGTCCGGCCCGTCGCTGACCCACACGGGGACGCCCATGCGATCGTAGATCACGATCGCCTGCGCGCGCGGCATCAGCATCTTGACGAGCTGGCCGTAGGGATCCAGTGAGGTGGCGCCGACGGGTGCGGGAGCACCGTTCAACGCCGTGGCAGTCTGCATGTGGCCCGATTCCATCCGGATTGGAGCGGATGGCCGCCATGCTCCGTCAGCGGGGGCCGGCAATCCTTGACGCAAGCCTCAATTTGGGGCGGAAAACCGCGGACCGGGCCGCTTCCGGCCCTCCGGAAGGCCCGGACTCAGCGCCGCTGCAGCCAGATCTGGGGATCGACCGGGGTGCGGCCCCGCCGGACCTCGAAGTACAGCGCCGGCTCGTTGTGGCCACCCGAGTCACCCACCGAGCCGATCACGTCGCCCGCCGCGACGGTCTCGCCGACCTTGCGGAACAGCTCCTCGTTGTGGCCGTAGAGGCTCATGTAGCCGCTGCCGTGGTCGATGACGATCATCAGGCCCATGCCGGGCAGCCAGTCGCCGTAGACGACCCGCCCGGCGAACGGCGCGCGCACCCGCGCTCCCCGGTCGGTGCCGATCAGCATGCCCTGCCACTTGAGCGAGCCACCTGCCCGCGGCTGTCCAAAACGGGCGAGCACCCGGCCCGACTGCACCGGCCACGGGAGCTTGCCCTTGAGCGGCTCGAACGGTGCCGGCTTCACCGTCGGCGGCGGCGCATCCTCGAGGGCCTTGCGCAGATCGGCGATCAGCTTCTCGAGTGCGCGGGACTGCGACTGCAGGCGGTCGAGTTCTCCGCCGCGCGCCTTGATCTGCTGGTCGATCGCGCCGACCGCGCGGGAGCGCTCCTCCTGCGCCGAGCGCAGCGCCGCGACCTGGGATTCCTGGCGGGTTTCGAGCTCCTGCAGGCGCGCCGTCTCGCCCGCGATCTTCTCGCGCAGCAGTGCGAGGTGCTCGAGCTGGTCCTTGATGTCCTGGATGCGGGTGGCGCGGGCGCGGCCGAAATAGCCGTAGTACGCGAGCATGCGGCCGAACGCGGCCGGGTCCTCCTGGTTCAGCAGCAGCTTGAGCTGCTCCTCGCGACCGTTGACGTACGCCGTGCGCAGTTCGCCCGCGAGCGCCGTGCGCTCTCCGTCGAGCGCCTGCTCGCGCTCGGCCTTCTCGGCCTCGAGCTTGCGCAACCGCGCCTCCGCCTCGATGCGCTGGGCGCGCAGGTCGTCGAGCTGGCGGCGGGCTGCCTGCACCGAGAGCTCGGCGTCGCGCAGCTGGGCCGACAGCTTGTCGCGCTTCTCCATGTCCTGGTTGACGGCCTTGCGCACCTGCTCGATGCGGGCGTTGACCTTGCGCAGCTCCGCCTCTTTCTGGGCCGGGGTCGGTTTGCGCTCGGCCAGGGCGCCCGGCCCGACCAGCACCAGCCCCACCCCCAGCAGCAGGCCGACCCCCAGGGCGAAGCCGGTCCCGCGGCGCGACCGGGCGGGCAGGCGGGGGGAAATGGAGGCGCTCGGGGTGGGCAAGGGGGTTCCGGGGCAGGTTCAAAGCGCGTAAGTCTAGCCTGTCGCCCGGACTGCTATAATCCGCCCCCTTTTTTCCCCGGCTCCGCCCATGGCCCGTCTCCTCGAATACGCCGCCCATCACCCCTGGCTCGTGGGGGCCACCGCCCTGCTGGCCATCGCCGTGGCGGCCTATGAACTGAGCAAGCGACGCTCCGGCGGTCAGGCCATCGGCCCGTCCGACGCCGTGCGCCTGATGAACCAGGGCGCGCTGCTCCTCGACGTGCGGACGGCGGCCGAGTTCGAGTCCGGCCACATCCTCGACGCCCGGCACCTGCCGCAGGAACAGCTGGCGCAGGCCGCCGAGACCTACAAGCGCTACAAGGACAAGGTCGTCGTGACCTGCTGCGAGAGCGGCGCGCGCTCCGGTGCGGCCGCCCGCGTACTGCAGGGCCAGGGCTTCACCCAGGTCGTGAACCTGCGCGGCGGCCTGCAGGCCTGGCGCGCGGAGTCGCTGCCGCTCGTCAAGGGCGCTGCGCGCAAGTGAGGCGCCCCGCATGACCGCTGCCGCCCCCGACGTCGTGATGTACTCGACGGGCTGGTGCCCCTACTGCGACCGCGCCCGTGCCCTGCTCCAGCGCAAGGGCGTGGCGTTCCGCGAGGTCAAGGTCGACGAGGACGCCGCCGAGCGGGAGACCATGCTCAGGCGCAGCGGCGGCCGTCGCACCGTGCCCCAGATCTTCGTCGGCGACCGCCACGTCGGCGGCTTCGACGACCTGTACGCGCTCGACAAGGCGGGCGAACTCGACACCCTGCTCGGCCGCGGCTGACCGGGCCCGATTTCCACGAAGGATGAACACGCGATGACTGACCAGAATACGCCGACCCCGAACCTGACGGCCGACCCGAATCAGCAGGTCGTGAACTGCCAGGCCACCTACCTCAAGGACTGCTCCTTCGAGTCGCCGAACGGCCCGTTCGTCAACGCCGAGGGCCAGCCGGCCGTGAACCTCAACATCTCCACGCGCGCGAATGCGCTCGCGCAGGACCTGCACGAGGTGGTGCTGCAGATCAACCTCGAGGCGAAGTCGGGCGACCGCACCGTGTGGCTGCTCGAACTGCAGCAGGCCGGCGCGTTCCTGCTGCGCAACCTGTCGGCGCCGGAACTGGCGCAGGCGCTGTCGATCATCGCGCCGAACTACCTGCTCTCGTTCGCCCGCGCCGCGGTGTCGGACCTGGTGGTGAAGGGCGGCTTCCCGCCGTTCCTGCTGCCGCTGGTGACCTTCGAGGCGCTGCACGCGCGCGCTGCGCAGCAGGCCGCGGCCCAGCAGGCCGCCGGCCAGTCGCCCGCGGTCAACTGAGCCCTGCGCACGGCGATGGCCGGCTCCACCGCGGGTGCCAAGGCGACCGTCGCCGTGCTGGGCTCGGGCTCGTGGGGCACCGCGCTCGCGGTGCACCTCGCGCGCACCGGCCACCGCACGCTGCTCTGGGGCATCGAAACTGAAGAACTCGACGCGATGGCACGCGATCGCGTCAACCGGCGCTACCTGCCGGGCGTCGAGTTGCCCCCCGCCGTCGAAATCGAGCACGACTTCGGCCGCGCGGTGGCCGTGGCGCAGCAGTTGCTGCTGGTCGTGCCGAGCCACGCCTTCCGCGAGGTCCTCGAGCGCCTGAAGCCGGTGCTGCGTCCGGAGCAGAAGGTGGCCTGGGCCACCAAGGGATTCGAGCTCGACACCGGCAAGCTGCCGAACCAGGTCGC
>JBGAHO010000020.1:0-68286 GCA_044226195.1 Steroidobacteraceae bacterium | reverse complement strand
GGAGTGCCCCCCATCCCCATTCACGGCGGTCCTTGTTCGAGCGGCCGCGAGGCGAAGGTGGCCGCGGCGGGTCGGCGAGAGGGATGCCGCCTCGCGACTGCGCTCGAACTGCGGCGCTCGACAAATCGCGGGGCAGAGAGGCGGACGGGCGACGCCCGGGCTGCGCTACGCGCCACTCCCTCGGCTGGCTGTCGCGATCTCCCGACGACGTTTCCGCGGAAACGTCGCGCGGTGATTGCTGGCGGGAGGTTGCCTTCGACCCGACTCGGTCATTTGGCACTAGTCTTCTGTTCAATGCCCATTTCGTCGTACAGCCAGCGGTCAAAGTACTTCCGACGGATTATCTGATCGTCGCCTAGTTCCAACCATTCACGGGACGCCCGTCGCATCGATTCGACAGCTTGTGCCGCTTCGGCCGGCTTGCAATCGATCCAGTCTGTCAAAGCGCCCCATAAGAGCCACAGCGCCGAGAATTCCTCGTGCCTTTCTGCACGTTGAAATGCGGTCGACCACACGCGGATCCCTGCATCGTACGGGTCCGCTGAACCATTGACGATGGAACGCAACTCGCGACGGATGAGTTGCATATCCGGAGTCGGCGGCGTTCCGTCGCTCAATTGGCCTCCCGTCACCGTATTTCCGAACGTCTGAAAGTGGCCGAACCCAGCCATTGCCAACACCCGACTTCTACGCCAAGTCCCGCGCACGCGGCAACCGCACCGCCCCGATCGCCGGACAATAAAAACGCCCGGCCCCGCAAGGGACCGGGCGTCTGGATGTCAGCCGTCGCGGCTTATTCGCTCGCCGACTCCTCGCCGTTCGTCCACGGGAACGTGGTCGAGACGGACAGGATGGCACGGGCGTCGCTGCTGCCGATGTCGCGGTAGGCATCGTTGCCCGGCTTGTAGTCGCTGCCGTCGACGTACTTGAGGCCGAGGTCGAAGTGGCCGATCGAGTAGGTCACGCCCACCGACCAGTCCATGTAGCTGTCCTTGTCCCAGTACGAGCCGTCGCTGTACCCGGCATGCAGGTTGACGCCGAAATTGGCGGGCAGCGGGAACGCGGCGTCCGCCTGGTAGTAGAACGCGTCGTCGCCCAGCGGGCCGCCGCCGAAATCGTTCGAGTACCAGACCTTGCCGGTGAACCACTTCCAGCCGAGCGAGGCATAGATCTCGGCGTAGTCGTACACGTCCTGCGACTGCGGGTAGGTGTACCAGATGATGCCGACGTCCCACGGGAACGTCTCGCCACCGCGCAGGCCGCCGTACAGATCGACCTCGACGTTCTCGTCGCCGCCGAAGTCGACGTTCGACGCCCAGGCGCCGAGGTACGCACCACTCGCGCCGGAGTAGTCGATGCTGGCTTGCAGCGCCGGGTTCTGGCGGGTCTGCGTGATGCCGCGGAAATCGTAATCGGACGTCGCGGTGACCGTGGCGGTCACCTCGGCTTGCGCGGCTGCCGCTGCCATCGTCAGGACCACTGCGGCGAGGCCATGGCTCAGTTTCATGCTGCCCCCTTTCGTTGCGTTGAAGCCACAAAACCACAAAACTCGTGGGTGCAATCGTATCAGAAACGAGACGAAGGGGCTGCGCCCCGTCCGGGGGCGGTCGCAAAAAGAGAACGCCCGGCCCCCGCGAGGGGAACCGGGCGTCCGGGGGACGACCCGAGGGTCCTAGCGGCTCATTCCTTCTTCCAGGGGAAGGTGGTCGAGACCGAGAACACGGCGCGGGCGTCGCTGCTGCCGACGTCGTGCGGCGTGTCGTTCGCCGGCTTGAGGTCGCTGCCGTCGATGTACTTCAGGCCGAGCACGAAGTTGCCGAGCGTGTAGGTCACGCCGACGTTCCAGTCGGTGTATCCGCCGCCGTAGTAGCGGTCCCAGTAGTTGCCGTCGCTGTGGCCGACGTGCGCGCTGGCCGCGAAATTGGCCGGCAGCGGCACCGCCGCATTGGCTTCATAGTAGATCGCCGACTCGTCGCCGTTGCCGAAGTCGTTCGAATACCAGATCTTGCCGCTGAACCACTTGTAGCCCAGGCCGGCATAGATCTCGGGGTAGTTGATGCTGTCCGCGCCCGGGTAGGTGTAGTAGATCAGGCCGACGTCGTAGGTGAGCGTCTCGCCGCCGCGGAAGCCGCCGTAGACGTCAACCTCGATGTTCTCGTCGCAGCAGTCGCCGAAGTCGACGTTGCTGGCCCAGGCGCCGACGTAGAAACCGCTGGAATGCGCGTAGTCGATGCTGCCCTGCAGGGCCGGGTCCTGCGCCGTCTGCGTGATGCCGCGGAAGTCGTAGTCGGAGACCGCCGTGACCGTCCCGGTGATGTCTGCGTGCGCTGCGGCTGCCGCCAGGGTCAGGCCGATCGCAGCCAGGCCGTGAGTCAATTTCATGATGTACCTCGTGTTGCTGTGCGACGACAAGTTTCAGCGGCCTCCACGACAGGGCTTTCCCTGCAGCGGTGCTTTGAAGCAACGCCGTCTGCGCATCGGAATTGCACGAAACGTGCCAGCCGAAATGGCCGCGCCTTCGGTCGTCCGGCGGCTTTTTTGCACCGCGGCGGCGCAGCGGCGCGCCGCGCGCGCACCGCGTTGGAACACGGGCGGAGAAACTCCGGGCGTCAGGCGCCCGCGGCGGGCTCGTAGATCGCGTAGAACTTGCGCGCCGGCTCCAGCACTTCCCAGCGGCCGTGGAAGCCCGACGGCATCACGAAGCAGTCGCCCGGCCCGAACTCCCAGGCGCGGCCGGCGTCATCGCTGATGCGGACGCGGCCCTCGGTGAGCACGCACAACTCGTTTTCGGTGTACGAGACGCGCCAGGCCCCGGGGCTGCTCCGCCAGATGCCCGCGAAGAACTTGCCCGTCGCATCGGTGAACAGGTTCCGCACGTGCTGCTGCGGCATGGGGCTGCCGGGCGCGAGTCGGGCCGGATCGAGCCCGAGCACTTCTTCCTGGCCGGTGGACGCGTCGATCTTGAGGACGGCAGGACCGGGTTCGCTCATGGCGTCACTCCGTGGGGTCAGGGGGCAAGGGTACCACGCGACTCGACGGCCGCCCGGCGGGCTGCCTGCCCGAGCAGGTCGCGCACCTCGGCATCCTCCGTCTGCTCGAACGAGTCGTAGCACTGGCCGACGGCGCTGAACCACGATGGCACCAGGGGGCACTCGATTTGGTCGGCCTGGCCCGCCAGTCGATCGAGTGCCTCGGCAGACGCGACCGGCACCGCGACGACGACGCGCGCGGCACCGAGCACGCGCAACGACTGCACGGCCGCAGCCATCGTCGCTCCGGTCGCGAGGCCGTCGTCGACTACGATCGCCACGCGGCCCTTGAGGTCGAGCGGCGCGCGCTGGCCGCGGTACGCGTGCTCACGCCGCTCCAGTTCCGCCCGCTCGCGCGCCTCGACGCGCTCGAGCGCATCGCTGCCCGGCGGCAGCAGTCGCAGCACGCCCTCGTTCAGAACGCGCGCACCGCCGCTCGCCACGGCGCCCATCGCGAGTTCGGGCTGTGCCGGCAGGCCGAGCTTGCGAACCACCAGCACGTCGAGCGGCAAGGCGAGCGCCCGCGCCACCTCGAAGGCGACCGGCACGCCGCCGCGGGGCAGCGCCAGCACGATCGCATCGGCACGACCGCGCCACGCCGCCAGCGATTGCGCCAGCACGCGTCCCGCCTCACGCCGATCCCGGTAACTGCGCGTCATCGCGTGGCTCCCGCGCACACAGCTTCATGTTCCGCGCCGCCGGGGTTGCCGGCATGCGCGCAACTACCTAATGCTAAGCTGACGGCGATGACCTCGCCTCCCCTCGCACTCGACGCCAAGGTCGCGTTCCTGCGCGGGCTCTGCGGCGCCGGGGACGAGGCGATCGAGACGCACTTCGCGTGGCTGTTCCTCGTCGGCGATCGCGCCTGGAAACTGCGCAAGCCGCTTGCCCGCGACTCCATGGACTACCGCTCGCTCGATGCGCGTCGCCTCGGCACGCACGAGGAAGTGCGCCTGAACCGGCGTCTCGCGCCGTCGGTGTATCTCGCAGCCGTGCCGCTAACGGCCACACCCACGGGCGAGCTCGCGATCGACGGCCGCGGGGGAAACGTGGACTGGCTCGTCTGCATGCGACGCCTGGATCGCCGACACCTGCTCGACGCGCGTCTGCAGCGTGGCGAGGACGTGACGTCATCGCTGGCGCCGGTCGCCCGCCTGCTCGCCAACTTCTATCGTGCGGCCACACCGGCATTGCGCGACGGCCCCGACTTCATTGCTCGCCTGACGCGGCAGGTGTCGGCGAATCACGCCGTGCTCTCGGCGGCGGGCCGGCCGGTGGCCGATGAGTTGCACCGATTCCAGCGGGCATTCATCGCGCAACGTGCGGACCTGCTCGCGGCCCGCGCGGTTCATGGTTGCGTCGTCGAGGCGCACGGCGACCTGCGGCCCGAGCACGTCTTCCTGGACGACCCGCCGTCGATCATCGACTGCCTGGAATTCGACCGCGACCTGCGGCTGCTCGATCGCGCGGAGGAACTCAGCTTCCTCGAACTGGAGTGCGCCCGGCTGGGGCATGCTTCGGTGGGCCAGCACTTCACGCGCGCTTGCCTGGCGCTGCTGCACGACGATGCGCCGCCCGAACTGCTCGCGTTCTACCGCAGCCACCGTGGCGCGACGCGGGCCAAGCTCTACGCCTGGCGAGCATCGGAAACCGGCGACGGCACGCCGGCCGACTGGCTCGCTCGCGCCGACAGCTACCTCGACCAGGCCGTGCGCGACGCCACGCGCGCACTCGAGTGACGCGTCAGCCGGGCTTCACGCCGAGTTCGCGCAGCGCCACCACGGATTCGCCGGCGAAGATGCGCCGGATCGCTTCACCGAACAGCCCCGACGCGGCCAGCACGACGGGTGCACGCTCACCGGCCGCCGGCGTGATCCGCGTGGGCAGGATCGAGTCGGTGATCCACAGGCGATCCGGACCGTCGGGGCCGAGCAGGCGGCGCGCCTCGGGCTCGAAGACACCGTGCGTCGCGCATGCATCGACACGCACTGCACCGGCCGCACGACAGGCCTGCACCGCGCGCAGGATCGTGGACCCGGCGCTGATCAGGTCGTCGACCACGATCACGTGGGCGCCCTGCACCGGGCCGATCAGCAGGTCGCCACTGACGACGCCACTGCTGCGCCGCTTTTCGTGCAAGGCGAAGCCGACGTCGCGCCCGGAGTAGACGGCCAGCAGGTCCTGCAACCGCTGCGCGCGCTTGGCGCCGCCGAAATCGGGCGAGACGACGGTCACCGGCCCCGGCGCGAGATCTTTCGCGAGCTGCCGGGCCTGCAGCGGCGCGGCATCGAGATGATCGACCGGGCAGCGGAACGCGTTCTCGAAGGCCGCGAGATTGTGCGCGTCGAGCACCATCACGTGGTCGGTGCCCATCGCCTCCAGCAACTGCGCGACGTACCGCAGCGTGACGGGATCGCGCTCCTTGGTGCGGCGGTCCTTGCGCGCGTAACAGAGGAACGGCAGGCAGGCGGTGACGCGGGACGCGCCGCTGTCCTTGAGGCCCGCGATGAAGAAGAGCAGCCGGCACAGGCGGTCATTGGCGCTGCCGGCGGCATCGCCGCTCAGGGACTGCAGCACGAACACGTCGCGCCCGCGGACGCTGACGAGCGGCCGGGTCTTGTGCTCGCCGCCTTCGAACTCGCGCTCTTCCATCGGCGCGAGTTCGCAACCGAGCGCCGCCGCGACGCGCTCGCCGAAGGGCCGGCTCGCGGCCGGCGCGAACAGCAGCGGCGCCGACGTCAACTCAGGGTCTCGCGTCGCTTGCCGTCACCCCGCAGGCTGGACATGCGCTGCTGCAACTGCCGCTTGGCGGCGTCGAAGGCGTCGCGCAGCACGACGTAGACGTCCTCGTGGTTGTCGCGCTGCGGCCTTTCCATGTCGACGACCACGTCGTCCCCCGGCAGTTCGAGCAGTACCTTGACCGCGAACACCTTTCCCTGGTGATGATGCCGGTGCGGCGAGTCGATCACCACGCGGCAGGACTGGATGCGATCGCTGAAGACACCGAGGTGGCCCACCAGTTCATGGACCCGCGTCTCGACGGCCGCGGAGCTTTCCATGTGGCGGAAGGTGATGTTGACGGGAATGGTCACGGTGAGGATTTCCTTTGTGTCCACGGTCTGGACGACTTCATTGTCGAACGGCATCCCTTGCGAGCCATAAGTATTGATCGCAGGGGCCCGGGGCGTCGAGGGCCAGCGTACACTGGCAGGAGCCGCCGTCGAGCACCGAAACCGGGGAATGCGTCATGATTGCGACCGGAGCGGCCGTCGCGCTGCCCGCGGCGCTGCTCGATCCCGCCACCTATCCCCATCCCGTCGACGCGCCGGTGCGCCTCGTCGAAACGCACGTTTCCTGGGTCGCGCTGACGGGCCCCTGCGCCTACAAGGTCAAGAAGCCCTTGCGGCTCAGCTTCCTGGACTATTCGACGGCCGAGCGTCGCGCGCACTGCTGCGCCGAGGAACTGCGCCTCAATCGCCGCTTCGCACCGGACCTGTACCTCGACGTCGTGCCGATCGTGCGCGATGGCGATCGCCTCCGGATGGGATCGAATCACGGCGAGGTCGTCGATCACGCCGTGCGCATGGTGCAGTTCGACCCGCGCCAGGAACTCGATGCGCTGGTCGAGCGCGGCGAGGCGCGATGCGAGGAACTTGCGGCCCTCGGCGCACAGATCGCCGCCGTGCATGCCCGCGCCGCGCGCGTCGATCCCGGCACCGGTTTCGGTTCGCCGTCGCGTGTGCGCCAGGTACTGCTCGACAACTTCGCGGAACTCGCCGCGCTGGCCCTGACCGAGCCGGTGCCGCGGCTGCTGCGAACCCTGCGGGACTGGACCGATGCGACCACCCCGCGATTGCAGCTGCAGTGGCAGCAGCGTGTCGATGCCGGCTGGATCCGCGAATGCCACGGCGACTTGCACTGCGCCAACGTCGTGCGCTGGCGCGATCGATTGACGGCGTTCGACGGCATCGAGTTCGATCCCGCCCTGCGCAACATCGACGTCGCGGCCGATATCGCCTTCCTCACGATGGATCTCGCCGCGCGCGGTCGACGCGACCTGCGCCATGCGGCGCTCGACGCGTGGGTCAACGCGCTCGGCGACTTCGATGCGCTGCCACTCCTGCCGTGGTACGAGACGTATCGGTCCCTGGTTCGCGCCAAAGTGGCCGCCCTGCGCGCGCGACAGCGTGGCGAGCGCCCGGAGACGGACCCGCCCTTGCTCCGGTACCTCCTGTGGGCCGAACGACGCATGCAGCCATCGACACCGCGCCTGGTCCTCTCCTGCGGACTGTCGGGCTCCGGCAAGACGTGGCTGGCACGACGCGTGGCGCCGGCGCTCGAGGCGCTGCACCTGCGCTCGGACGTGGAACGCAAGCGCCTCGCCGGACTCGACGCGCTCGCCGATTCACGCTCGCCGCCCGACGGCGGCCTGTACACCCGCGAGTTCAATGCCCGCACCTACGCGCGGCTGGTCGAGTGCGCGGCGAGGTGTCTCGATGCGGGCGAGAACGTCATCGTCGACGCGGCCAGCCTGCGACGGAACGAGCGCGCCGAACTGCGGGCGGTCGCGCGGCAGCGAGGCTGCCCGGCACACATCCTGCACAGCACGGCGCCGCTGGCGACCCGGCGCGAGCGCGTCGCGCGCGCGCGACGAAGGTCGCGACGCATCGGAAGCGGACGTGGCCCTGCTCGATCGGCAGGCGGGCTATTGGGAACCGTTCGAGGACGGCGAGCGCGACGTCGTCATCGACATCGACACGACAAAGGCGAACCCAGACGTCGAGGCCCTCGAGTGCCTGCGCGCCATTGCGCCGCACACCTGAATGCTCAGCCCGCGGCGCGCGGCTTCTCCACCCACACGTTGCACGGCACCCGGTCGAGCACGGCTTCCGCCGTGTTGCCGATGAACCAGCGCTCCAGGCGTCGACGCGACACGGCGCCCATCACCAGGAGGTCCGCGTCGAGCGACAGCGCTTCGCTGACGATGTCCTGCGCGGGGATGCCGACGCGCAGGTGCGCGTGCTCGCGGAACGAGGGATGCGCCGCGAGCAGGTCGTGCAGGCTCCGATTCGCCACGTCGAGCGTCGCTTCGTCCGGCACCATGCCGGTGGCCGCCACGTAGGCGTCGCCGATCACCGCGACCGGATGCGGCAGCGCGAACACGTGCAGCGCGTGCACTTCGCCACCGAGCCGCTCGTGCAGCAGCGCGGCGCTGCCGAGCAACTGGTGATCGAGCGCGGCCGGCTTGTCGTGCAGGTGCTGCGGATCGACGCACACCAGGATGCGCGGCGCCGCGAGTCGCGTCGGATCCTTCACCAGCAGCAGCGGTGCCGGGCAGTCGCGGATCAGGTGCCAGTCGGATCCGGTGAAGAGCGTCCGCTCGATGCGCCCGTGGTGCACGCTCTGCTTCACGACGAGGTCGGGTCGCAGCTTGTGCACGTGCTCCACCGCGATCTCGTGGAACGGCGTGCCCCACAGGCACTCGAAATCGGCCGGGACGCCGGCGGCACCCGCGCGCTCGACGCAACGCTCGAGCATGACGCGGTGGGTCGCCAGCACCGACTCGCGATACTGCAGCAGGCCCGGCGCGGGAGGCTCGTAGAACGAGACGTGCAGGTCGCGGTAATCGGTCATCAGCAGGTGCAGGCGCGCGCCCAGTGCCTGCGCCAGCGGCAGCGCCGCTTCGAAGGCGGCCTGCTGCTCGACCGCGGGTTCCATCAGGACGAGGATGCTGCGCAAGGTCTCCATCGTCGCCTCCCCGGCCGCAGCGCCGGGCGTAGAATGGCCTCGAAAAAGCATAGCCGTGCGGCGTCTCAGGAAACCCGGCGCAGCGTGACGGGTTGTACCTAAGCACCGCGCGAGCAAAGGAAGGCGCTGCGTGACTTCCTCGGATCGCTATCCCGCCACCCTGCTGTCCGTGTTCGCCGTCCTCTGGGCGCTGCTCGCGATCCATCCCTGGTATCGGCAGGACTGGCTGCTCGAGAACGTGCTGGTGTTCATCGCCGTGCCGCTCTTCGTCGCGACGTATCGCAGCCTGCGCTTCTCGAACTTCGCCTACACGTGCCTGTTCCTGTTCTTCGCGCTGCACGAGGTGGGCGCGCACTACACCTACAGCGAGGTTCCGTGGCGCGCCTGGCTCGAGAGCGCCGGCCTGACGCTCAGTGCGCCGGCGGGACGCAATCAATACGATCGCTTCGTGCACTTCAGCTACGGGCTGCTGATGTTCCCGGCGACCTGGGAATTGTTCGCCGCCCGCGCGCGGCCCGAGCGCGTGTGGCGCTGGCTGATGCCCGTGCTGTTCCTCATGGGGCACTCGGTCATCTATGAACTCGTCGAATGGCTCGCGGCCGCCGTGTTCGGAGGCGACCTGGGCGCCGCGTATCTCGGCACGCAGGGCGACGGCTGGGACGCGCAGAAGGACATGGCGCTCGCGAGCGCCGGCGCGATCGTCGGACTGTTGATCACCGTGACGATGCGGCGCCCGCGCCGCTCCTGAGCCAACCCGCTGATTTCCCTTGGCGCGGTGCAGCAGAAACCGCGATTTCAGCGTCGGCGGAATTTACAGCGGGCCGCGAAATGGACGGCTGGCATCCGGCGCGGGCTTCCCGCAGGGACGCTAGTCGCTTGAATTCTTTCAATTTGGAAGTTTGCCGGACGGGTCTGGCACACGACTTGCTACGTCCTTGGCGAGCACCGATGCAACGGTGCATGGGAAATCGTCAAAGGGAGCGGGAAAATATGAAGAAATGGGTCATTTGCGGGGCCGCACTCGCCGCGACGCTGGGTGTGGCTTCGACGGCCTCCGCCACGATCCTCCTCGACTTCGAGGGTCTGGGCAGCCAGGCGTCGATCAACAGCTTCTACAACGGCGGGACGGACAGCCAGGGCAACTCGGGCACCAACTACGGCATCCAGTTCGGCTCCAACGCCCTCTCGCTGGTCGAGCAGGATCCGTCGGCGAACTTCAGCAATGAGCCGTCGCCGAACACGATCATGTTCTTCCTGACGGGATCGGCGGTGCTCAACTACTCGCCGGGCTTCGACACGGGCTTCTCGTTCTACTACTCGACGGTGAGCTACCCGGCGGTCGTGAACGTCTACGACGGTCTCAACGCCACGGGCAACCTCATCGGTTCGATCAACCTCAATGCGCTGGGCGCGGGTCCGGATCCCCTGAACCCGTTCAGCAACTGGGCCATCGGCTCGCTGTCGTTCTCGGGCCTCGCGCGCTCGATCGACTTCGGCGGCACGGTGAACCAGGTGGGCTTCGACAACATCACCTTCGGTTCGACCAATCCGAAC
Organism: Steroidobacteraceae bacterium; assembly: GCA_044226195.1. Lineage (GTDB taxonomy): Bacteria > Pseudomonadota > Gammaproteobacteria > Steroidobacterales > Steroidobacteraceae > RPQJ01. The sequence continues at coordinate 57,955 of JBGAHO010000020.1, read as the reverse complement.
CGGGTCCCGGAGCCGGGCACGCTCGCGCTGCTGGGCCTCGGCCTGGCGGGTGTCGGCCTGTCGCGGCGCCGCAAGGCCTGAGACGCATCCGGCATACGCCCGGACCGAGTCCGGGATGCGGAACGGCCGGTGACGCAAGTCGCCGGCCGTTTCGTTTTCGGGGTCTTGCCAAGCGACGTCGGGGAGATGGTGGTGAGGGGGAGAATCGAACTCCCGACCTAGGGGTTATGAATCCCTCGCTCTAACCGTCTGAGCTACCTCACCACGAGGCAGGGTCCGGGCCGGGGGGCCCGTACGGGGCCGCGAATTTTCGGCCCCGGGGTGCGGCGAGTCAAGGCGCCGCGGTGACCTATGGCACTTGCACCGCCCCGCCCCTGTGCCAGACTTGCCGAAAACGGCCGAATGCCGAGGGAAAAGGCCATGAAGCGCGCAATCACCACCTGTCTGCTCACCTCCGCGCTCGTCGTCCCGGCGGACCTGCCCGCCGCCGAAACGGCGCCCCAGCGACCGGCGGACAAGCCGCCCGTTGCGCAGGCCTGGATCGACATCGCGACCTTTGCGTCCCCGGGCGGGATGGGGGCCATGATGGGCGGCATGATGGGAGGCGGTGGCGGCGGCAACACTCCGTTGTCGGCGCTGTTCGGCGGCCACTCGCAGGAGAACCAGTTCGGTCACACGCGCTGGGGCGGCAGCGGCAGCTTCCTCGACGTGACCCTGCGCACCAGCCGCAATCCGAGCCTCAGTGAAGCCGTGCAGGCCGTGCCGGATGCCAGCAAACTCGCGCCGAGCCTGCAGCTGAAGGTGCTGCCGCAGGCCAAGCCCGTGAAGGAGACCGGCGGCGAGGACGTGCCCGAGGAGCCGGCGGAACAGCCCAAGGGCAAGATCAAGCTGTACTGGGGCTGCGGGGCCGCGATCCGTCCAGGGCAGCCCAAGGAAGTGGACTTCTCGAACGGCACCATTGGCCAGCTCGCCGAGATCTTCAAGGGCCGTCGCGCCACCCAGCGTGGCACGCACTCTGCGCCCGGCCGCCCCGTGTGGCCGAACCTCGTCGACAAGCGCATGGTGCCGGCCGGCGCGTCGCTCGTCGGCGCGCACGCGTTCACCGGCCAGGGCGTGCCGGACAGCTTCAAGTTCAACCTGCCGGCGCAGCAGGACATCATGCCGCCGATCGTGCTGAAGCAGGCGGACAACGCCGGCGTCACGCAGCTGTCGTGGCAGGCCCTCCCGACGGCCCGCGCGTATTTCATCGCGGCGATGGGTGGCAAGGGCGACGAAGGCGGCGGCGCCGAGATGACGTTGTGGACCTCGAGCGAATTGCCGGACTCGGGCTTCGGGCTCGTCGACTACCAGACCAACAAGTCGGTCGACCAGTGGCTGAAGGAGAAAGTGCTGCTCGCCCCGACGACCACGACCTGCGAGATCCCGAAGGGGATCTTCCCCGAAGGCAGCGGCGGCATGCTGCGCATGATCGCCTACGGCACCGAGCTGAACCTCGCGTATCCGCCGCGCCCGAGCGATCCGAAAGTCGCGTGGGAACCGGACTGGGCGCTCAAGGTGCGCGTGAAGTCGGTCGCATTCACGATGCTCGGCATGCCCGAGATGGGAGACACCGGCGGTGCCTCCGACGAGGCGGCCACGGGCAGTGACGGCAGCGGCGACCAGGGCGCGTCGGGCGACGACAAGAAGAAGAAAAAGAAGAAGGGCTTCAGCCTGAAGGACGCGATCGACGCCGCCAAGCAGGCAATCCCGTAATCGGGGACATTCCTCTTTTCCTGCATGCACGACCCGAGCCGGGGCGACCACCGTCGCCCCGGTCAGCGCGTCGGGCGATCCTCGGCGAGGAATCGGGTCCGCGCAGCGACCGCCGTGTCCGTGAAATCCGTGAACAGGCCGTCGATGCCCAGCGCCATGAACTGCCGGTACTCCGCCGCCGGATCACCGCTGTAGTCGGCGGCGAGGTACTGCGCCTCGTTGCGGAACGTCCACGGATGCACGAGGAGTCCCGCGGCATGCGCCAGCGCGACGAACTGCGTCGGCGTGGTCGTACGCCGCGTCGCTTCACTCGGGTCGTTCGGCTGCGTTTCGCGCGAGCCGACGATGTGCCGCTTCCAGGGACCGATCACGTCGGCATAGCGTGCGATCTGCGCGAAGGATGCCGCCGTACTGAAATCCGTCGGCGGCACCTGTGCGGCAAAGAGCTTGCAACGGCCCTGCGCCTGCCACGACGGATCGGGCGTGACGCGGCCGTCGGCGGTCAGCGACGCACCCCCGACCAGCTGCATCAGGCGAACCTTGGTGTGCGCGCGCAGCCACTGCAGGTTGCCCGACTCGAACGACTGGATGAACACCGGCGAGGTGCGCTTCGTCCAGCCGACGCGCGCCAGCGCCTCGAGCAGCCTCGGTTCGATCGCCAGCCCCTGCTCGCAGTGCCAGGTCGGGTGCTTGGTCTCCGGATAGATGCCGATCACGCGGCCCCGCGCCTTCGATTCGTGCCGGGCGAGGTCGATGATCTCCTCCAGCGTCGGAATGGCGAACTGGCCATCGAACGCATGGGACCGGTCGGCTCGCGACTGCACGGCGCGCAGCGTGCGCAATTCCTCCAGCGTGAAGTCCGTAGTGAACCAGCCGGTCTGCTCGACGCCGTCGATGACTTTCGTGGTGCGGCGCGCCGCGAACTCCGGATGGCGCGCGACGTCGGTGGTCTCGGTGATGTTGGGTTCGTGGCGCGCGACCAGGTGCCCGTCGCGCGTCGACACGAGGTCGGGCTCGATGAAGTCGGCGCCCATCGCGATGGCGAGGCGATAGCCCTCGAGCGTGTGCTCGGGGCGGTACCCGGAGGCGCCGCGGTGCGCGATGATGATCGGGTGCATGACCTGGTCGGGTGCCGCAGCCACCCCTCGCTCAGCCGGCACCCCTCCGACGGCGAACGCCGCGACGACGAAAGCCAGGCACCGGACGGTGGTTCGCATGCCCGGGAGTCTACAAGACCGGGCCGGAAAAAGAGGAATGTCCCCTAGACGTTGAAGCGGAAGTGCATGACGTCGCCCTCGCGGACGACGTATTCCTTGCCCTCGAGGCGCATCTTGCCGGCTTCCTTGGCGCCCTGCTCGCCCTTGAGCGCGATGAAGTCCTCGTAGGAGATCACCTCGGCGCGGATGAAGCCCTTCTCGAAATCCGTGTGGATTTCGCCCGCCGCCTGCGGCGCCAGTGCGCCGATGTGCGTCGTCCACGCGCGCACTTCCTTGACGCCCGCGGTGAAGAACGTCAGCAGCCCGAGCAGGTGATACGCCGCGCGGATCACGCGATCGAGGCCCGGCTCGTGCAGGCCCAGCTCTTCGAGGAACGCGATGCGATCCTCCTCGTCGAGCTGCGCGATCTCGGCCTCGATGGCCGCGCACACCGGCACCACGTCGGCGCCCTCTTCCGCCGCACGCATCTCGACGGCGGCGAGGTGCGGGTTGTCCTTGAAGCCGCCCTCGGCCACGTTCGCGACGTACATCAGCGGCTTCAGCGTGATCAGGCAGAACTCGCGCAGCAGCGGCTTCTCGGTCGCGGCATCCATCGGCAGCGTACGCGCCGGCTTGCCCGAATCGAGGTGCTGCTGCATGCGCTTCAGCAGGTCGCGCAGCTTGATCGCGTCCTTGTCGCCCGCCTTGGCGTCCTTCTCGGCACGGCGATGACCGCGCTCGACGGTATCGAGGTCGGCGAGCGCGAGCTCGGTGTTGATCACGTCGATGTCGCGCAGCGGATCGACCTTGCCCGACACGTGCACGATGTCGTCGTTCTCGAAGCAGCGCACGACGTGCGCGATCGCGTCGGTCTCGCGGATGTGCGCGAGGAACTTGTTGCCGAGGCCCTCGCCCTTCGACGCGCCGGCCACGAGACCCGCGATGTCGACGAACTCGACGGTGGTCGGCAGGATCTTCTCGGGCTTCACGATCGCCGCGAGCGCCTTGAGACGCGCGTCCGGCACCGGCACCACGCCGACGTTCGGATCGATCGTGCAGAAGGGATAGTTGGCGGCCGCGGCGTTTTGCGCCTGCGTGACCGCGTTGAAGAGCGTCGACTTGCCGACGTTCGGCAAGCCCACGATGCCGCACTTGATGCCCATTACTTCTCCGCGGTGTGCAGCTGCTTCATGGCGCGCTCGGCGCCGTCGCGCAGGAACACGGCCAGCGATTCGAGCCCGGCCGACACGCTGCCGATGATGGCCTGCTCGTCTGCGGACGACGCCCGCTGCAGGACGTAGTCGATGACCTGCGACTTGTCGCCCGGGTGGCCGATGCCGACGCGCAGGCGCCAGAAATCCGGCCCGCAGTGCGTGATCGTGTCGCGCAACCCGTTGTGCCCGCCGTGACCGCCGCCGAACTTCAGCCGCGCGGTGCCCGGCGGCAGGTCGAGCTCGTCGTGCACGACCAGCACCTCGGTGACGGGCGCCTTCACGTAGTCGACGAGCGCGCGGATCGCGAGGCCGCTGCGGTTCATGTAGGTCTGCGGCTTGAGCAGGATCAGCTCGTGCCCTTCGTGCGTGACCTTGGCGATCTCACCCTGGTAGCGCGCATGCGGCCGGAACGGCGCGCTGTGCACGCGCGCGAGCGCGTCCACGAACCAGAAGCCCGCGTTGTGCCGCGTGAGGCGATGCTCGGGGCCCGGGTTGCCGAGTCCGACGACGATCTGCAGCGGTGTGCCGGCCATGGATGGATGCGTCCTGCGGGGCGATGCCGGGAAGTGAAAGAAGACGGGCCGCCCCAAAGGACGGCCCGTCGTTCACGACCGGTACGCGTCTTACTTCTTCGCGTCCTTGCCGGCCTTGGCATCGGCCGCCGGCTTGGCAGCCGCCGCCGCCGCCGGAGCCGCGCCCGCAGCCGGAGCCGCTGCTGCCGCGCCCGCAGCCGCTTCGGCCGCCGGCGTTTCGACTTCCTCGGCACGCGCGTGGTGGATCGAGACGATCGGCGAATTGCGCCCGTGGCTCAGTTCGAGGATCTCGACGCCTTCCGGCAGCTTGAGGTCCGCGAGGTACAGCATCTGGTTGATGCCGACGCCCGACAGGTCCACGTCCACGAACTCCGGCAGGTCCTTCGGCAGGCAGCTGACCTCGACTTCGTTGCGCAGGTGCGAAACGACTCCGCCGGCCTTCACGCCCGGCGAAGCGGCCTCGCCCTTGAAGTGCAGCGGGATCGTGATGCGGATCTTCTCGTCCTCGAGGACCCGCTGCAGGTCGACGTGCAGCACGGCGTTCTTCGCCGGATGGCGCTGGACGTCCTTCAGGATCGCCGCCTGGCTCAGCTCGCCCACCTTCAGGTTGATGATGGTGGAGTAGAAGCGCTCGTTGTCGAGCATCAGCAGGAGCTTGGTGTGATCGAGCGCCAGGGCGCGCGGTTCACGGTGGCCACCGTAGAGGATGGCGGGGACCTTGTTCACGCGACGCAGGCGGCGGCTCGCACCTTTGCCCTCGGCGTCACGGAACTCGGCGGCGAGTTCGAATGCGGTTTTCATGTGTGTCTCCAGTTGTCGTCAAATCGCCCCGCGGATCGCGACCAATCCCGCGGGACACCCGTAAAATCAGTCGAGGTAGAGCGAGCTCACGCTCTCCTCGTCGCGGATGCGGCGCATGGTCTCCGCGAGGAGGCCGGCCACCGAAAGCTGGCGGATCTTGCGGCACGCCAGCGCGTTCTCGCGCAGCGGGATCGTGTCCGTCACCACCAGCTCGTCCAGCCCCGAGGCCTCGATGCGGTCGATGGCGGGGCCGGACAGCACGGGGTGCGTGATGTACGCGGCCACGCGCTTCGCGCCGTGATCCTTCAATGCCTTCGCCGCCTGGCACAGCGTGCCCGCGGTATCCACCATGTCGTCGACGAGGACGCAGCTCTTGCCCTCGACCTCGCCGATGATGTTCATGACCTCCGACACGTTTGCCCGCGGGCGACGCTTGTCGATGATCGCGAGGTCCGCGTCGTCGAGCCGCTTGGCGATCGCGCGCGCGCGCACCACGCCGCCGACGTCCGGCGAGACGACCACCAGGTCGTCGTATTTCTGCTTCCACACCTCGCCGAGCAGCACCGGCGAGCTGTACACGTTGTCCACGGGGATGTCGAAGAACCCCTGGATCTGGTCGGCGTGCAGGTCGACCGTCAGCACGCGATGCACGCCGACGCCGGCGAGCATGTTGGCAATCACCTTCGCCGTGATCGCGACGCGCGTGGCGCGCGGGCGGCGATCCTGGCGGGCGTAGCCGAAATACGGCATCACCGCGGTGAGGCGGCCGGCCGATGCGCGTCGGCACGCATCGACCATCACCAGCAGCTCCATCAGGTGGTCGTTGGCCGGCGGGCACGTGGACTGCACGACGAACACGTCGCGCCCGCGCACGTTTTCCATCAGCTCGACCGTCACCTCGCCGTCGCTGAAGCGGCCGACGTGCGCGCGCCCGAGCGGAAGCTGCAGGTAGCGCGCGATGTCCTGCGCCAGCGCCGGATTCGCATTGCCGGTGAACACCGCGATCGACGGGCCGTCCATCCGAAGCCTCTCTGCCAAAAACCGTGGGAAGCGGACCGCGCCCGCCTCCCGGACATCGACACCAGCCGCCGCGCGGGCTGGCTGGGGTGGAAGGATTCGAACCTCCGTATGGCGGGATCAAAACCCGCTGCCTTACCGCTTGGCGACACCCCAACGCATACGTCAGCCACCGCGGCCCGCGTGCCGGCCTCGCCGCTCGTGCGCGAGCCGGTCGGCGAGTGGCGAGCGATTGCGTCCGCGCACCACCCAGCCTCGCCAGCGCGACGGCAGTTGCGCGAGCGCAGCCGCGGCCGCCTCCGCATCCGCCATCGTCGCGAACACGCACGAGCCCGTGCCCGTGAGTCGCGCCGGACCGAACCGCCCAAGCCAGTCGAGCGCCTCGGCCACCGCCGGATGGCGGCGCCGGACCACCGGCTCGCAATCGTTGCGGCCACCGTCCTGCAGGAAACCGCGAATTGTGATTACCGGCGAATCCCTTGTCAATTCAGGGGCTTTGAAGATTTCCGCCGTGCCGACCGCGGCGTCGGGCCGCACCAGCAGGTAGGTGGCCTCGGGAAACTCGGCCGGCGTCAGCACTTCGCCCACGCCCTCCGCCCAGGCGGCCTGCTGACGCACGAAGACCGGCACGTCGGCCCCGAGTTTCAGACCGAGGGTCGCGAGCGCGTCGACGTCGAGGCCGAGCCCCCACAATTCGTTCAGGGCAACCAGGACGGTGGCAGCGTCGGAGCTCCCGCCGCCCACTCCTCCCTGCATCGGGAGATTCTTGCCGACCCCGATCGCCACTCCGGCCTCGGTTCGACCGGCCGCGGCGAGCGCCCGGGCTGCGCGGATGGTCAGGTCGTCCTCCGGCGCCACGCCCGGCACGTCGCCCATCCGCTCGATGATGCCTGGGGGGCGCTGCCAGAAGCGCAGGTCGTCCGCGAGATCGATGAACTGGAAGGCGGTCTGCAGCAGGTGGTAGCCGTCGGCCCGTCGTCCGACGATGTGCAGGCACAGGTTCAGCTTGCCCGGAGCCGGCCAGGGGTCGGGGAGTCCGAGCGGTTCGGCCGTCGTCACGGCGATGCCCCGGTGCCGGCCGGCGGCAGTTGCCACTCGTCGACGATCAGGCGGACCCGGGCCGACTCGCGGCTCGCGGTCAGGCGCTGCGGGACATCCCAGCCCTGGATCGCAGCGAGCGCTTCATACCGCACGGTCCAGCCCGCCTGCTCCAGGCTCCGGGGCCGGCCGTCCTGCGCCTCCAGACGGGCCGGCGCGCCGGGCGCGGCGAGGCCCAGCAGCCAGTAACGCATCTGGGCCAGCGGCAGGTCCGCTCCGAGTCGCTGGCGCAACTGCTCGCGCGCGGCGTCGGCATCGAGCCGTTGTCCGGCGGCATCGGATACCGTCAGCGAGTCGCCATCGGTCACGATGTCGAGCGCGCCGACGCCGAGCGGCCCCTGGACGCGCACCTGGGCGACGTCGCCACGCTGGGTCCAGACGAAGCTGCCGCTGCCCCCGTCCGACCCGACCGCGAGCGCGAGCCGGCCGCGGGCTGACCAGTCCCGCACCTGTTGCGCATCGACGGTGCGTCCGGTGACTTCGGGAGCGCGCGGCGAGACCGCGCACCCCGCGAGTACCAGCGCGGCCAGGATCCAGGCACCGCGGCGCATCAGGGTCCGGCCCGCTTGAGGCGCTCCTGCAACGGCCGATTCTCCGGGTACTTGGCGAGCCCGTCCTGCCAGGTCTTGCGCGCGTCCTGCGGACGGCCGAGTGCCCACTGCACCTCGCCGACGTGCAGGTCGATCTCGGGGTCGTTGCCGAAGCTGCGCGAGCGCTCGAGATAGGCCAGCGCTTCCTCGTGCTTGCCCTGCTTGTGCAGCAGCCAGCCCTTGCTGTCGAGGATGGCCGCGCTGTCCGGCGACTGCGCGAGCGCGGCATCGATCAGCCCCTGCGCTTCCTCCAGTTGCCGGCCGTGATCGGCGAGGGTGTAGCCGAGCGCGTTCTGCACCACGGCATCGCCCGGTCGCTCGGCGAGCAGCGCGCGCAGGTCGCGCACCGCTGCGTCGTCCTTGCCCGTGCGCTCGTACAGGAAGATGCGATCCATGCGCAGGCTGAGCAGGTCCGGGTAGCGGCGGATCCCGTCGTCGAGGATGGCGAGCGCCTGCTTCTCGTCGTCCATCGCGGAGGCCAGCGCCGCCCGCGCCGCGATGAGCTGCGGTCCGTTCTGCGGCTGTGCGTGGGCGAACTGCTCGAGATGCTCGAGTCCGGCCGCCAGTCCCGATTTGTCCGCGCGAATGCGGGCCACGCGCTGCTGCGCGAGGATCGCGTAGTCGCCGCCCTGCACGCGGCTGTAATAGCGCAGCGCGCGCTCGGGGTCCTTGCGGCGCTCGGCGATGACGCCGAGGAAGTACATCGACTCGTACGATTGCGCCCCGGTCGACAACAGGTCTTCGAAGTGGCGCTGTGCATCGTCAAGCGCGCCGGCATCGAGGTCCATCGCCCCGAGGCTGCGGATCGCTCCCGGGATCACCGTCTGCCCGGTGGCATACGGCGTGAGCATGGCGCGCGCTTCCTCGTCGTGGCCGGTGCCGGCGAGCAGCAGCGCATATTCGAGCTGGGTCGCGATGTCGGAATCCGGCGCGGTGACGAGGTCGCGCGCCATCGCGAGGCCCTCGTCCTCCTTGCCGGCTGCGACGGTCGCGCGCGCGAGCATCAGCTTCGCGGGTGTCCAGTAAGGCGCCAGCGTGGTCGCCTGCTGCGCCGAGGACAGCGCGAGCGCGAAATTCTCGGAGCGCAGGGCCGCGTTGGCGAGCGCGTAGTGGCCCTCGGCTACCTTCGGCCGCTTCGCCACCAGGCGACGCAGCAACTCGGTCACGTCGGTCGGGATGCCTTCGTCGCCCATGACCGGCAGGAGCGCGAGGAACCCCGCGGCCGGGCTGATGTAGGCGGTGTCCAGCAACTGGCTGAACTCGGCCTCGGCCTCGTCGAGCTGGTGCAGGCGCAGGGCCGCCATGCCCGCGTACCGGCGCGCCTCTTCGCTGGTCGGGTTGATCGTGAGCCAGCGCTGCGCAGCCCCGGCGGCCGCACGCAACTGGTGACTGTCGTAGGCGGCCCGCGTGGCCTGCTCCGCCACGGCTTCGTCGCCCGAGAGCTCCGCGGCACGCCGGTAGGCCGCGGCAGCGGCCACGAGGTCGCCGCGCGCCAGGGCGGCATCCGCCTCGGTCAGCAGCGCCTTCGGATCCGATGAGACGGGCGCGGATTGCGGGCGGACCGCGGCGGAGGGCGTGCATCCGGCCAGGAGGACGAGACCCACGAGGGCCTGCGAAACGAGGACGCGGCAAATGCGGATAGGCATGGCCGGCCCACTATAGCGGAAGGCGAATGCGACTTGTGTTGCCTGTCCGGTTCACCCAGAATTTCGCGACTTTTCCCAACTGGAACAGGAATGTCTCTCGTCGTCGTCGGCATCAATCACCGCACGGCTCCCGTGGAAGTCCGGGAGCGCGTGGTCTTCGAGCCGGCGCGGATCCCGGACGCCCTCAAGGAACTCAAGGCCCTGCCGGAGATCCGCGAGTCGCTGATCGTCTCGACCTGCAACCGGACCGAGCTGTACTGCGTCACCGACGGCGAGTCTTCGGAGCTCGGGCGGTGGCTGGCCCAGTACCACCAGCTCGGTGGCTCGATCCACCAGTGCCTGTACCACCACGACGCGGTGAAGGCCGTCGAGCACGCCTTCTCGGTGGCGTCCGGCCTCGACTCGATGGTGCTCGGCGAGTCGCAGATCCTCGGCCAGCTCAAGGAGTCGTACCGCGTCGCACAGGAAGCCGGCACGACCGGCCCGGTGCTCAACCGGCTGTTCCAGGCCACCTTCTCCGTCGCCAAGCGCGTGCGCACCGAGACCAAGATCGGCGCCAACGCGGTCTCGGTCGCGTCGGCCGCCGTGGCCATGGCCAAGACCGTGTTCGCCAGCTTCGAGAACCGCACGGCACTGCTGGTCGGCGCCGGCGAGACCATCGCCCTCGCCGCCCGCCACCTCCACGCCGACGGCCTGCGGCGCATGATCGTCGCCAACCGCAGCATCGATCGTGCGCGCGAGCTCGCCGCCGAGTTCCAGGCCTTCGCGATCTCGCTGGATGAGATCCCGACGCACCTGCGCGAAGCCGACATCGTGGTTGCCTCGACGGCGGCGCCGAACGCCATCATCACCCGTGAGATGACCGCGGCGGCGCTGCGCGCCCGCAAGCGCCGGCCGATGTTCATGGTCGACATCGCCGTGCCGCGCGACATCGAGGCCGAGGTCGCCGAGCTCGAGGACATCTACCTGTTCACGATCGACGACCTGAACACGGTCGTGAACGAGAACATGGAAGGTCGCCGCGCGGCGGCGCGCGAGGCGACGGAGCTGGTGCAGTCCGAGGTCGAGCGCTTCGAGCACGAGCTGCGCACGCGCGAGGCCGCGCCGCTGATCCGCCGCCTGCGCTCCGACGCCGAGAAGGTGCGCCAGCACACGCTCGAGCAGGCACAGCGCATGCTGGCGCACGGCCGCTCGCCGGAGGAAGCGCTCGAGTTCATCTCGACCACGCTCACCAACCGCCTGATCCACGCGCCGAGCCAGCGCCTGCGCGATGCCGCGGAGAGCGGCGACGGCGAGATCATCGACACCATCGCTGCGATCTATCACCTGGACTCGCACGACTGATGAAGGATTCCATCCGCCGCCGTCTCGAGCGGACGGTCGAGCGCTTCGAGGAAGTCGGCCGCCTGCTGGCCGACCCCGAGGTGATCGGCCGCCAGAACCAGTTCCGCGAGCTGTCGATGGAATATGCGCGCCTCGAGCCCGTGGCCGCGCGCTTCAACGAGTACCGCCGCCTCGAGCAGGAACGGGGGTCGACCGCCGAGATGGCGACGGGCGGCGACGCCGAGATGCGCGAACTCGCGGCCGAGGAATTGCGGGATCTCGACGCGAAACTCGCCGCCGAGGCCGACGAGCTGACGCGCCTCCTCGTGCCGAAGGACCCGCGCGACGACGCCAACATCTTCCTCGAGATCCGCGCCGGCACGGGCGGTGACGAAGCCGCGATCTTCGCCGGCGACCTGTTCCGCATGTACGCGCGCTACGCCGAGCGCCAGGGCTGGAAGGTCGAGGTCCTGAGCGAGAGCGCGGGCGAGCACGGCGGCTACAAGGAAATCATCAGCCGGGTGGTCGGCAAGGGTGCGTACTCGCAGCTGAAGTTCGAGTCCGGGGCGCACCGCGTGCAGCGCGTGCCGGCCACGGAAGCCCAGGGCCGCATCCACACCTCGGCGTGCACAGTGGCGATCCTGCCCGAGCTGGAAGAGATCGACGACGTGCCGCTCAACCCGGCCGACCTGCGCATCGACACGTTTCGCGCCTCGGGCGCGGGCGGCCAGCACGTCAACAAGACGGATTCGGCGATTCGTATCACGCACATTCCCACCGGCGTGGTGGTCGAGTGCCAGGACGAGCGCTCGCAGCACAAGAACCGCTCGCGGGCCATGGCGCTGCTGCGCGCCCGGCTGCTCGAGGCCCAGCAGCAGAAACAGACGGCCCAGCAGAACCAGGACCGCAAGCTGCAGGTGGGCAGCGGCGATCGCTCCGAGCGCATCCGCACCTACAACTATCCGCAGGGCCGCGTGACCGACCACCGCGTCAACCTCACGCTGTACCAGCTGCCCGCGATCATGGAAGGCGCGCTCGCCGACGTGATCGGCCCGCTGCAGCAGGAATGGCAGGCCGAGCAGCTCGCGAGCCTGGAGTAAGTGGCCACCGAAATCGCCGCACTGCTCGAGGAAGGCGTCCGCCGCCTCGCACGCCACAGCGCCGAGCCGCGGATCGAGGCCGAGATCCTGCTGGCCGCCGCGCTCGGCAAGCCACGCTCGTACCTGCTCGCCCACCCGGAAGAACGCATCCTCGACTGCGAGGCGACCGACCGTTACGAGGCCCATGTCACGCGACGCAGCCACGGCGAACCCGTCGCGTACATCCTCGGCACGCGCGAGTTTTGGTCGCTGCCGCTCGAGGTCGGCCCTGGCGTGCTCATCCCGCGGCCCGAGACCGAACTGCTGGTCGAGCTCGCGCTGGCCCGGCTGCCCGCCGACACCGCATGCGGGGTGCTCGACCTCGCCTGCGGCAGTGGCGCCGTGGCCCTGGCCCTGGCACAGGAACGCCCCGACGCACGGATCGTCGCCACCGACGTGGCCGACGCCGCGCTCGATCTCACCCGGCGCAATGCCGCGCGACTCGGACTCGGCAACGTCGAGGTCCGCGGCGGCTCGTGGTTCGAGCCGGTGGCCGGCGAGCGCTTCGACCTCATTGCCAGCAATCCGCCCTACATCGCGACCGACGACCCGCGGGTCGAGCCGGGCGTGCGACGGTACGAGCCGCCGGGCGCCCTGTTCGCCGGGCCGACGGGGCTCGAGGCCGTGGCCATCGTGGCCGCCGGCGCCCCGCTGCACCTGCAAGCCGGCGGCTGGCTGATCGTGGAGCATGGCGACCGGCAGGGGCACGACGTGCGCGCCCTGTTCGAACGGGCCGGACTGACCGATGTCCGGACGGTCCGCGACCTCGCCGGCCTCGACCGGTCCACCGAGGGCCGGCTGCCCGGAGGGGCGTGACATCGGCCGGCCGGCCGTTCACTATTCCCGCCCCGTTCCGCATTCATTCCAGGGCCCCGTCATGATCCGATTCGAAACCTCGCTCGGCGACTTCACCGTCGAACTGTTCGACCAGGAAGCCCCGATCTCCGCGCAGAACTTCCTCGACTACGCCGAGGCCGGCCATTTCGACGACACCGTGTTCCATCGGGTCATCCCCGGCTTCGTCGTCCAGGGCGGCGGCATGACGGCCGACATGAAGCAGAAGCCGACGCGGGCCCCGATCAAGAACGAGGCGGACAACGGCCTCAAGAACCGCCGCGGCACGCTGTCGATGGCGCGCACCAACGACCCGCACAGCGCGACCTCGCAGTTCTTCATCAACCTCGTCGACAACGCGTTCCTCGACCCGGGTCGCGGGGGCGCCGGCTATGCCGTGTTCGGCCACGTGACCGAAGGCATGGCCGTGATCGACGCGATGGCGCAGGTCAAGACCGGTCGCAAGGGCATGCACGACGACGTTCCGCTCGAGCCGATCGTCGTGAAGAGCGCCAAGCGCATCGACCCGAAGGCCTGATCCCGCCCCCATGGCGAAGGCACGGCGCGGACTCGCGCGCAGGCTCCTGCGCGGGCTGTTCCTCGCCGTCGCCGCCTGGGTTTCGCTGACGGTGGCGGCGGTGGTCGCCTTCCGCTGGATCGATCCGCCGTTCACCGCCTTCATGGTCGAGAGCCGCATCGGCGCGCTGTTCTCGAGCGAGCCGGGTTACGAGTTCCGCCACGAGTGGCGCGACTGGAACCAGATCTCGAAGCAGGCCGCGCTGGCCGTGATCGCCTCCGAGGACCAGCGCTTCCCGGACCACAACGGCTTCGACTTCAAGCAGATCGACAAGGCCCTCGAGGCCCGTGAGCGCGGGCGTCGCACGCGCGGTGCGAGCACGATCTCGCAGCAGGTCGCCAAGAACCTGTTCCTCTGGCCGGGCCACAGCTGGGTCCGCAAGGGCCTGGAAGCCGGCATCACGGTGCTGATCGAGGCGCTGTGGAGCAAGCAGCGCATCCTCGAGGTCTACCTGAACATCGTCGAGTTCGGGCGCGGGACGTATGGCGTGCAGGCCGCGAGCCAGCGGTTCTTCCACGCGGATGCGCGCCGGATCACCACGTCGCAGGCGGCGCTGCTGGCCGCCGTGCTGCCGGCGCCGAAGCGCTTCCGGGTCGACGCGCCCTCGCGTTACGTCCGCAACCGACAGGCGTGGATCATCCGCCAGATGATGGCGCTCGGCGGCACCTCCTATCTGGCGAGCCTGCGCTGAACGCTGCATGCTGGTCACACCATCGCCCGATCGGGGACACGAGATATGAGCGCACCCAACGCCAGCCGCGTCCGCTTTGCGATCATCGGCGCCGGGCACTCCGGCCTGTGCATGGGCATGAAGCTCAAGGCCGCGAAACTCGACGACTTCGTGATCCTCGAGAAGGCCGCGACGCTCGGCGGCACCTGGCGCGACAACACCTATCCCGGCGCGTCGTGCGACGCCCCGTCGTTCCTCTACAGCTTCTCGTTCGCGCAGAAGACCGACTGGAGCCGGCGCTTCGCCTGGCAGCCCGAACTGCTGGCCTATTCGGCCGAGTGCGCCGTGAAGCACGGCCTGCTGCCGCACTGCCGCTTCAATTGCGCGGTGGAGCGCGCGAGCTTCGACGACACGACGAACACCTGGCGCCTCGAGTGCAGCGACGGCGCCCGCCTCGAGGCGGACTACGTCATTGCCGGCGTCGGGCAGCTGAACCGCCCGTCGATCCCCGACATCAAGGGGCGCGAATCCTTCGCCGGAGCGCAGTTCCACTCGGCGCAGTGGGACCACTCGGTCGACCTCACCGGCAAGCGCGTCGCCGTGGTCGGCAGCGCGGCGAGCGCCGTGCAGTTCGTGCCGCAGATCGCGCCGCAGGTCGCGCGCCTGACCGTGTTCCAGCGCTCGGCCAACTGGCTCATGCCGCGCAAGGACCGCCTGTACTGGCCGCGCACCCAGCGCCTGCTGACGCGCCACCCGCGCCTCGCCAAGGCCTACCACGACTTCCAGTGGTTCTTCTTCGGCGAAATGCAGCTGACGCCGCTCATGAAGCAGGTGAAGTGGGTGCAGGCGATCGCACGCTGGAAGTCGTTGCGCCACCTGCACCGGCAGGTCCGCGACCCGGCGCTGCGCGCGAAGCTCACGCCCGACTACCCGATCGGCGCCAAGCGCGTGCTCTTCAACGACGACTACTACCCGACGCTCACGCGACCGAACGTCGAGCTCGTCACCGACGGCATCGAGGCGATCCTGCCGCACGGCATCCGGACGCGCGCCGGCAGCACGATCGCGGCGGACGTGATCGTGTACGCCACGGGCTTCAAGAGCACCGAATTCCTCGCGCCGATGCAGGTGACCGGCGCGCGCGGCATCGACCTGCGCAGCGAGTGGTCGCGCGGCGCGCACGCCTACCTCGGCGTGACGGTGAGCGGGTTTCCGAACTTCTTCATGCTGTACGGGCCCAACACCAACCTCGGCCACAACAGCATCCTGGTGATGATCGAGGCGCAGGTCGGCTACATCGTCGACCTCGTGCAGAAGCTGCAGTCCCGCTGCCTGCGCCGGGCCGACGTGCGCCGCGACGTGATGGACGAGTACAACCGCCGCCTGCAGCAGGACCTCGCGAAGTCCGTGTGGGCCACGATCGGCGCGAGCTGGTACAAGCTGGCGGACGGCACCATTACCAACAACTGGCCGCACAGCACCATCCGCTACCAGCGGCTGCTGCGCGAGGCGCGGCTGGAGGACTACGAGACATGAACGCACTGGCCCGCCGCGCGGCACTCGCATCGACCCTGCTCGCCCTGGCCGCATCGGCCGGCGCCGGCGGGCCCGCCCCGATCATCGATGCGACGCGCGTGTCCGCCATCGTGCGGACGCTGGCCGACGACGCGTTCGAAGGGCGTGCGCCGGGCACGCCGGGTGAAGCGAAGACTCTCGACTATCTCGTCGCGCAGTTCAAGGCCGTCGGCCTCGAACCCGCCGGCACCGACGGTTCGTACCTGCAGGCCGTGCCGCTCGTGCGCACGCAGGTCCCGGTCGATGCGGCCATGGGTGTGACGATCGGCGACCAGCGCCGGCCGCTCGTGCAGCAGGTCGACGTGGCCGCGCTCGCACTGCGACCGGTCGATCGCGTGCTCATCGAGCAGGCGCCGCTCGTGTTCGTGGGGTACGGCGTGACCGCGCCCGAGCGCCACTGGGACGACTACAAGGACGCGGACCTGCGCGGCAAGGTCGCGGTCTTCCTCGTGAACGACCCCGACTTCGAAGCCGTGCCGGGCGAGGACGCGTATGGCCGGTTCGGCGGGCGAGCGGCGACGTATTACGCCCGCTGGACGTACAAGTACGAGGAGGCCGCGCGCCGCGGCGCGATCGCCGCGTTGATCGTGCACGAGACCGCACCCGCCGCCTACGGCTGGAAGACGGCCATCGCACCGAACGGCGAAGGCTACGACATCCTGCGCACCGACCCAGCGCAGCAGAAGCTGCTGTTGCAGGCGTGGCTGCATCACGACACGGCGGTGAAGCTGTTCGCGGACGTCGGCCTCGACTTTGAGGCGCTGAAGAAGAGCGCTCGCAGCGCCGCGTTCCGGCCGGTCACGCTGCCGGGCGCCCGCTTCTCGGCGGATTTCCCGCTGCAGCACACGCAGGTCGTGAGCCACAACGTGCTCGGCCGCATCACCGGCACGCGTCATCCGGACGAAACCGTCATGGTCGGCGCGCACTGGGACGCGTACGGCGAGGGTGCGCCGGATGCGGACGGTCACCGGTTCCGCGCGGGCGCGCTCGACGACGGCATCGGCATCGCCGGCGTGCTGGAAGTCGCGCGGGCGTTCCAGTCGGGCCCGCGACCGCAGCGCTCCGTGGTGTTCGCGGCCTGGACGGCGGAGGAACGCAACCTGCTCGGCTCCGAGTACTACGCCTCGCAGGCCGGACCCGCGCTGGACCGGACCGCGGCCAACGTCACCCTCGACGTGCTGCAGCCGAACGGCCGCGCGCACGACATCGTGCTGGTGGGCGCCGGCCAGAACGAACTCGAGGGCTACCTGGCTCGCGAAGCGGCGCGACAGCACCGCGTCGTCACGCCGGACGGCAAGCCCGAGCGCGGACTCGCTTTCCGCGCCGATCACTTCCCGTTCGCGAAGCGCGGCGTGCCGACGCTGCTTTTCATGGGGATGGGGGGCGGCCACGACCTCGTGAACGGCGGGCGCGAGGCCGGCGATCGCTGGGTGCAGGAATACACGGACAAGTGCTACCACCAGGCCTGCGACCGCTGGAGTCCCGACTGGGACCTGAGCGGCGCCGTCGAAGACATGACCCTGGTCTACCGGATCACGCGCGACCTCGCGGACTCGCGCGCCTGGCCGAACTGGAACCGCGGCTCGGAGTTCCGGGCCACCCGCGACGCGAGCTCCGCGCAGCGATCGAAGTAAGCGAGGCGGCGGCACCCGGCACGCCGCCCCGCGGAGGCCTCAGGCCGCCGGCGCCGGCGGCAGCAGGGTCGCGCGGTACCAGTCGACCTTGCGCGTCAGCACCATGACGGCGGCGAGGATGAGGAACAGCAGCCCGGCGCCCAGCACCATGGCGTTGTCCTCGCTGATCAGCAGCCCGTACAGCGCCGCGTAGAGCGTCGCGAGCAGGCCCGCGAAACCCGCGCCCCGCAGCCACCCGCCGAGCACGTGCCGCAGGTAGTAGCCGATCAGGCCCACGCAGGCGACGGCCGCCACGGCATAGGCCGCGAAGAACGCGATGCGCTCGGACAGCGCCAGCAGCAGCAGGAAGAAGATCGCGACCGCGAAGCCGACCAGCGCGTACTGGATCGGGTGGATGCGCAGCTGCTTCAGGTGCTCGAACACGAAGAAGGCGACGAAGGTCAGCAGCACGAACAGCATGCCGTACTTGGTGGCGCGGTCGACCTGCGAGTAGACGTTGACCGGGTCGACCAGCGAGATGCCGATCGCCTGCAACGTCACGGGCGACTCGCCACCCTGCAGCCACGTCCGTGCCTGCGCCTGCGCATTGCTCGCGAGCGAGGAAATGTCCCACTGCGCACGGAAGCCGTCCGCCGAGATCTCGCGCTGCCGCGGCAGGAAGTCGCCGTGGAACAGCGGATGCGGCCAGGGGGAGTCGATGGCGATGCGGTTGCGCGTCGCCAGCGGGGCCACGGCGAGGTTCTCCGTGCCCTGCAGCACCGAACGGAATTCGACGTCGAACGCCATCGGCTGCTCGAGCGCGGGCACCGGCAGGGTGGCGTGGACACCGGCGAGGTTGCCGCGCCCGGCGCCCTGTTGCAGCACGACCGGCCGTCCCGCGACGTGCAGGGTCGGCGCGCCGACCAAACCGCGCACGTCGGAGATGCCGATCCCCAGCACCGGCTCACCGGGCACGCGCGTCGTGTTCGCTTCCTTCGGGCGCGGCACCGTCACGCGGAAAGAGGCCGCGAGCGTCGATTCGAGTTCGAACACGCGCACCTCGTACAGTCCGCGCATGCGGGGCAGCGAGCGCATCTGTCCCTTGAGCGCCAGGTCGTCCGCGAAATACACCAGGGTGCCCGACTGCTCGGACACCTCGCGTCGAGCCTTGCCGTTCGAGTCCTTCAGTTCGTAGACGGTCGTGTCCGTGTACGGCACGACGAGCACGGGACCGGCGATCGTCTGCTCGCGGGCCGTGCTGCGGGCCACTTCCGCGACCGCCTCCGCCTGATACTGCTGCCGGTCCTGCACCGTCCCGCGGATCATGGCCACCGGCACGAGCACGACGAGGCCCAGGCCGAGCATGGTGAGAATCTTGATCGCCAGTCGCATAGCGCCTCCGGGGTGGGAATGGCGCCAGTGTCCCCGTCCCGTGCGTGGACAGGATGGGGGCCGTGTGAAGCGACGGTGAAGTCAGCCCGGCAGGTCGATCGCAGCCATGGCACCACCGCCCTCGCGCGGCCCGAGCGTGGCCTTGCCGCCGTGCAGCGCAGCCACTTCCGCGACGAAGCAGAGGCCGAGGCCGCTGCTGCGACTGCCGCCGCCCGGGCGCGGCAGCGAGTAGAAGCGGTCGAACGCGCGGGCCAGCGCGAACTCGGGCACCCCAGCCCCGCGATCCGCGACCACGATCCGGCAGCGCGACCCGTCGTGTTCGACACTCACCTCGATCACCGCGCCGTCGGGTGAGAAGTCCGCGGCGTTATCGACGAGGTTCATCACCGCCTGCCGCAGCAGGAACGCATCGCCGCGCACGGACGCCGCGACGCCCGAATCGCGGACGACGATGCCGCGACGCGCGAGCTTCGGATCGAGGCGATGCACGGCCTCGCGCACCACGGCACCCAGGTCCACGACGTCAGGCTGCTCGAGCGCCTGCCGGTGCTCGACCGCGGCGAGCGCCAGCATCTTGTCGACCATCTCGGCCATGCGGTCGCCCTGCTCGCGGATGGTCGCGAGGAAGCGCGCGCGATCGGCCGCCGGCATGGTGTCCGCGCCCGCCTCGACCAGTTCGGCGCTGCCGCGAATGGCCGCGATCGGGCTCTTCAGCTCGTGCGTGAGGGCATGCACGTACTGCTCGACGTACTGCTTGCCCTCGAGGCGCTCGCGCATGGTCTCGAGTGCCCGGCCGAGGTCGCCGAACTCGCCCGGCACCGCGGGCGGCGCGACGCGCTCCCCGGCCGTCACGGCATCGGCGTACTGGCGCAGGATGCCGAGCTGGCGCGACAGCCACCACGAGGCGAGCAGGCCGATGGCCAGTGCGGTGCCGAGCAGCACCATGCCCCAGCGCAGGATCGTGCGCTGGCTGCGGGCGATGAACGGAGCGATGGACTGGTTGGGCTTGGCGACCGTCAGCACGCCCATGATGCGCTCGGCGCCCTTGCTGCGATCGACGATCGGTGCCGCGACGTACATCACCGTGGACGTCTCGTCGTTCGGATCGGCGGGCGTCGAGCGCGCGCCGTAGCGTCCCCGCAGCGTGAGGTAGACGTCGTTCCAGCGCGAATAGTCGCGCCCGACGTCGGCGCCGCTCGAGTCGAAGATCACGATGCCCCGGTCGTCCGTCACGTAGACGCGCGTACTCACGCGGCGCTTGGTGAAGCCCCAGATCTCGGCGCCGAGGTCGCGGTCGGTCAGTGAGCGCACGCTCGACGCGAACCGCCCGTCCGCCAATTGCCCAGCGCGCAGGTCGTCCGCGGCCTGCGCCGCCAGCAGGTTCGCGGTGTCGATCAGCGTGTCCTCCATCGCCTGCCGGACACCGGGCTTGACCTCCTGCACGAATACGCGACCGAGCAGCAGCGCCGCCACCGCCACGATGAGGAAATAGCCGAGCAGGATGCGCAGACCGATCCGCATGGGAGGTCAGCCGTCGACTTCGAGCGAATAGCCGATGCCACGGTGCGTGCGGACGGCCGCCTCGGCCGGCTCGCCGCCGACGGCGCGCAGCTTCGCTCGCAACGTCTTCACGTGCGTGTCGACCGTGCGGTCGCCGCTCTCGAGCGCGCCGGACCACACGCGATCCATCAGCTGCGCGCGGGAGAGCACGGCGCCCGGCCGCTCGAGCAGCGCCTCGAGCAGGCCGTATTCGTACCGCGTGAGATCGAGCCGCTGGCCGCCGTACCGTGCGCGGCGCCCGTCCCGGTCGATCTCGAACGCCCCGGTCACGACCCACGGTGTCTGCGCCGAAGGCGACCGCCGGCGCAACTGCGCGCGGACCCGCGCGACGAGTTCGCGCGGCGAGAACGGCTTGACGACGTAGTCGTCGGCGCCCAGCTCGAGCCCGAGCACGCGATCGATCTCGCTCTCCCGCGCCGTGAGGAAGATCACCGGCACGTCACTGGCCGCACGCAGCGCACGGCAAACGTCGAAGCCGCTGGCATCGGGCAGCCCGACGTCGAGGATGACGAGGTCGATGCCGCCCGCGCGCACGCGCGGTACGACCGTCTCGCCGAGCAGCACGTGTTCCGCGGCGTGACCTTCGGAACGCAAGGCATAGGCGACCGTCTCGGCGATGGCCGGTTCGTCCTCGGCAATCAGGATCGTGGCCATGCCCGTTCCGCGTCGACTCGCGACTACGGCCGGTAGCCGGGCCCGCGCACGACGCGACCCGGAGTGGCGCCGGTGTGCTCGCCGTTGCGGATCACCGCGACGCCGTTCACGAACACGTGCTCGACGCCGACGGCGTACTGGCGCGGCTGATCGAAGGTCGCGCGATCGGCAATCGTCGCCGGATCGAAGACCACGACGTCGGCGTAGCACTGCGGGTCGAGGCAGCCGCGGTCCTTCAGCTTCCAGTTCGTCGCCGGCAGCCGCGTGAGACGCCGCACCGCCTCCTCCAGCGGCATCACGTGCTCGTCGCGCACGTACCGGCCGAGCAGCCGCGCGAAATTGCCGTAGGCGCGCGGATGCGTGCTGGATTTCAGGAACACGCCCTCCGGCGCCAGTGCCTCGGCATCCGACCCGAGGCTGACCCAGGGCTGCGCGAGGCCGAGCTTCACGTTGTCCTCGCTCATCAGGAAATAAATCGTCTGCACGCGCGAGTGGTCCTCGGCGACGAGGTCGACGATGGTCTCCTCCGCGCTGGTGCCGCGCAGCTTCATCACCTCGGCCAGCGTCTTGCCCGTGAGCGGCTTGAGCGCGGGATTCCTGAACCCGACGAACAGCACGCGATCCGGCGAGCCCGCGGTGCGGAACAGGTTCTCCTCGCCCGCCGGCGGCGTGCGGATGTCCTGGATCACGCGGGCCCGCAGCGCCGGGTCCTTCAGTCGCGCGACCCAGGCATCGAGCCCGCCCGCCTGTACCCAGAGCGGCATCGACGCATCCAGTCCCGTCGAGCCGGCGGTGTAGGTGTACATGTTGGCCCCCACGTCGACGCCCGCGCGCCGCGCGGCCTCGATCTGCGCGATCGCGCTGGCCATGCGGCCCCAGTTGGCCTCACCCGCCGCCTTCAGGTGGTAGGCCTCGCCATGCCCACCCGCGGCGCGCGTGATCTCGATCAGCTCGCCGATGGCATCGTTCAGCCGATAGCTCTCGTTGCGCACGTGCGAGACGTACCCGCCGCCGGACTCAGCCGCGGCCCGGGCGAGCGCGATCAGCTCCGGCGTCTCGGCGAAGTAGGCCGGCGCGTAGATGAGCGAGCTGCCCACGCCGAGCGCGCCTTCGCGCATCGACTGGCGCACGAGATCCTGCATCTGGGCGAGCTGGGCCGGCGTCGGGTCGATGTCGTCCTCGCCGAGCACGTACTCGCGCACCGTGGTCGCGCCGACGAAGGACGCCACGTTCGGCGAGATGCCCCGGCGCACCAGCGCGTCGAGGAAACCCCCGAAGCTGGTCCAGTCGATCGGGAACTTCACGTCGCCCTGCTTCGCGAGCCAGCGTGCCTTCATGGCCTCGTTGAGCGGACCACCGGAATCGCCCTCGCCCATGATCTCGAGCGTCACGCCCTGCTTCACGTCGCTCATGCCGCGGCCATCGGCGATCAGCGAGACGCCGGCCCACGAGAGCACGTTGATGAAACCCGGGGCGACGGCCCGGCCGGTCGCATCGATCTCGGTGGTCGCCGCCGCGTGCGAGAGATCCCCGACGGTCGCGATTCGATCGCCACGCAGGCCGACGTCGGCCCGGCGCGCCGGTTGCCCCGTGCCGTCGTACACGAGCCCGTGGCGGATGATCGTGTCATAACGCTCCGGCGGCAGGTCGGGCACCGCGGCGAATGCACGCGCGGCGGCGGCACAGGCGAGCACGCCGACTGCAAAGAGATTCCGTCGAATCGTGGACATGGGCTTCCCCCGGCACTGGAGCCCGCATCGTACCTGAGTCCGCGTGTCAGCCAACTCCGGCGGCGCGCGTTAGTGCGGGAGACCTTCGGCGAAGCCGGAGCGATTGGAGCAGCGCCCTGTGCGCCCGCGTTGTCGAAAAGCAACGCACGACGGACGTGGAACTTCGACCACGGCGCCGGCCTCCAACGCTCAGGCACTCCGTCCTGGAGGCCATCCGGAGGCGCCCGTGTTGGGCGCCGTCATCCAAGGAGCAATCATGCGCTTCAAGATCGTTTCTTCCCTGATCGCCACCGCTGCCCTCGTGCCCGCGTTCGCGCACGCCGACGGCTTCAGCTACTCGTACCTCGAAGGGGCCTACGTCAACACCGACATCGACAACTTCGACAAGGACGTGGATGGCTTCGCGCTCAGGGGCTCGTTCGAGATCACGCCGCACGTGTTCATGTTCGGCAACTACGCCAACCAGAGCACGTCGATCTTCGGCTCGGACGTCGGGCTGGAGCAGTACCAGGTCGGCGCGGGCTACGCGTGGCCGATCGCGCGCAACATCGATCTCTACGGCAAGGCCGCCTACGCGCACGCCCAGCTCGAGGTGCCGGGCCCGAACGTCGACGACGACGGCTACCTGCTCGGCGTCGGCATGCGCGGACGCCTCGCGCAGGACTTCGAGATCGACGGCTCGGTCAACTACATGGACCTGAACGACTCGGGTGACGACACCACGTTCGGCATCGCGGCGCGCTACTACTTCACGCCGCAGTTCGCCGCCGGCCTCGAAGGCGAGTTCGGCAGCGACGCCAACACCTACGGGGTGAACGTCCGCTGGAATTTCGGCAAGTAGGTCGCAAGACGGGCGGGAGTCCGGCGCGGGCCGGGCTCCCGCCTTCGATGCATCGCACGGCGCCCGCGATCAGGCGTCGCGCGTCTCAGGCCGCCGAGGCTGCGGCGTCGTAGCCGAGGATCGGCGCCAGCCAGCGCTCGGCCTCGGCCTGCGTCAGGCCCTTGCGACGGGCGTAGTCCGCCACCTGGTCCGCGTCGATGCGCCCCACCTGGAAGTACTTCGCGTCCGGGTGCGAGAAATACCAGCCGCTCACCGCCGCCGTCGGATGCATGGCGAAATGCTCGGTGAGCCGGATGCCCGCCTTGCGTTCGGCATCGAGCAGGCGCCACAGCGTTGCCTTTTCCGTGTGGTCGGGGCAGGCGGGATAGCCCGGTGCCGGCCGGATGCCGCGATACCCCTCGTCGATGAGTTCCTCGCCGCTCAGGTCCTCGTCCGGCGCATAGCCCCAGAACTCGCGTCGCACGCGCGCGTGCATGCGCTCGGCCAGAGCCTCCGCCAGTCGGTCGGCCAGCGCCTTGAGGAGGATCGCACTGTAGTCGTCGTGGCGGGCCTCGAACTCACGCACCTTGTCGTCGAGCCCCAGCCCCGCCGTCACCGCGAACGCACCGATCCAGTCCGGCACGCCCGAACCGGCGGGTGACACGAAGTCCGCGAGCGCGAGGTGCGACTGCCCCTCCGGCTTCGCCTTCTGCTGGCGCAGGTGGTGCAGGCGGGCGCAAACCTCCGTTCGCGACTCGTCGACGTACACCTCGATGTCGTCGTCGCGTGCATTCGCGGGAAAGAAGCCGACGACGGCCCGCGCCCGCACCCAGTTCCCGTCGATCATCTGGCGCAGCATGCGTCGCGCGTCGGCGTAGAGATTGCTCGCCGCCTCGCCGATCACCGGGTCGGTCAGCACGTCCGGAAACTTGCCGGCGAACTCCCACGCGTTGAAGAACGGCATCCAGTCGATGTACGGCACGAGCTCGGACAGCGGCACGTCGAAGCTGCGCACGCCCGTGAACGTGGGCGCCGGCGGCCGGTACGCCGACCAGTCGCCCTGGAACCGGTTCGCCCGCGCCTGCGCCAGCGTGAGCGCCGGCTGCTTCACGCGGCGGCCCTGGTGCTGCTCGCGCCGCTGGGCGTGCTCCGCCTTCAGCTTCGCCGTGAGCTCGGCGCGTCCGGCCGCCGACACCAGCGACTGGCAGACGCCGACCGCGCGCGACGCGTCCTTCACGTAGATCACGGCCTGCCGGTACTCGGGATCGATCCTGACCGAGGTGTGCGCCGGCGAGGTGGTCGCGCCGCCGATCAGGAGCGGCACGGAGAAGCCCCGTCGCTGCATCTCGCGCGCGACGTGCACCATCTCGTCGAGCGACGGGGTGATCAGCCCCGACAGCCCGATCATGTCGGCGCCCTCGCGACGCGCGGTCTCGAGGATGCGCTCCGCCGGCACCATGACGCCGAGGTCGATCACCTCGAAGTTGTTGCACTGGAGCACGACGCCGACGATGTTCTTGCCGATGTCGTGCACGTCGCCCTTGACCGTGGCGAGCACCACCTTGCCGTTCGCGCGACGGGCGCCGTCGCGGCCCTGCTCGAGGTACGGCACCAGGTGGGCGACGGCCTTCTTCATGACGCGCGCCGACTTCACGACCTGCGGCAGGAACATCTTACCGGCGCCGAACAGGTCGCCGACGACGTTCATGCCGTCCATCAGCGGGCCTTCGATCACCTGCAGCGGGCTGCCCAGTTCGAGGCGCGCGGCTTCGGTGTCGGCGACGATGAACTCGTCGACGCCCTTGATGAGCGCGTGCTCGAGCCGCTTCACGACGGGCAGCGTGCGCCAGCCCGCATCCTCGACGCGCTTCTGGCCCGACTCGCCCTTGTAGCGCCCGGCGATCTCGAGCAGGCGCTCGGTCGCATCCGCACGTCGCGCCAGGATCACGTCCTCGACCCGCTCGCGCAGCGCCGGATCGATCTCCTCGTAAATCGCCAGCTGCCCGGCGTTGACGATGCCCATCTTCATGCCGCTACGGATGGCGTGATAGAGGAAGACCGAGTGCATGGCCTCGCGGACGACGTCGTTGCCGCGGAACGAGAACGAGACGTTGCTGACGCCGCCGCTCACCAGCGCGTGCGGGCAGGCCTCGCGGATGCGCGCCGTCGCCTCGATGAAATCGAGTGCATAGCGGTCGTGCTGCTCGATGCCGGTCGCGACCGCGAAGATGTTGGGATCGAAGACGATGTCCTCGGGCGGGAACCCGGCCTGCTCCGTGAGCAGCCGGTACGAGCGCCGGCAGATACCGACCTTGCGCTCGACCGTGTCCGCCTGGCCCTGCTCGTCGAAAGCCATCACGACCACGGCCGCGCCGTAGGCACGCACCTGCCGGGCCTGCCGCAGGAAGGCCGCCTCCCCTTCCTTGAGGCTGATCGAATTGACGATGCCCTTGCCCTGCAGGCACTTGAGACCCGCCTCGATGACCGACCACTTCGACGAGTCGATCATGACCGGCACGCGGGCGATCTCCGGCTCGGACGCGACCAGGTGCAGGAAGCGGGTCATCGCGACCTCGGAGTCGAGCATGCCCTCGTCCATGTTCACGTCGATCACCTGCGCGCCGCTCGCGACCTGCTGGCGCGCGATCTCGAGCGCGCCCGCGTAGTCGTCCGCCTCGATGAGCCGGCGGAACTTGGCGGAACCGGTGACGTTGGTGCGCTCGCCCACGTTCACGAACAGGCTGTCCGGACCGATGTTCAGGGGTTCGAGGCCGCTCAGCCGGCAGCGCGGCTCGAGCGTCGGCAGCTTGCGCGCAGGCAGCGCAGCCACGGCCTCCGCGATGTGCGCGATGTGCTCCGGCGTGGTGCCGCAGCAGCCGCCGACGATGTTCACGAAGCCGCTCGCCGCGAACTCGCGCACCAGGTCGGCCGTCTCGCACGCCGTCTCGTCGTATTCGCCGAAGGCGTTCGGCAGCCCGGCATTGGGATAGGCACAGACGTAGCAGTCCGCGATGCGCGAGAGCTCCTCGACGTACGGCCGCAGCTGGCGCGCGCCGAGTGCGCAGTTGAGACCGACGACCGTCGGTCGCGCGTGCCGGATGGAATTCCAGAAGGCCTCGGTCGTCTGGCCGGAGAGCGTCCGTCCCGACGCGTCGGTGATGGTGCCGGAGACGATGATGGGCAGGTCGACGCCGGCCTCGTCGAGCACGCGCCGCACCGCGAACAGCGCGGCCTTGGCGTTGAGCGTGTCGAAGATCGTCTCGACGAGGATCAGGTCGACGCCGCCGTCGACCAGCCCCTGCGTCGCGTCCGCGTACGTGGCCACCAGCTGGTCGAACGTGATGTTGCGCGCCGCGGGATCGTTGACCTGCGGCGACAGCGACGCGGTCCGGTTGGTCGGCCCGAGGGCGCCCGCCACGAAGCGCACCCGTCCCGTGGCCTCGGCGACGTCGTCAGCGGCCCGGCGCGCCACCTGGGCCGCCACGAGGTTCAGCTCGCGCACGTAAGCCTCGAGCCCGTAGTCGGCCTGCGAGCAGGCGTTGGCGTTGAACGTGTTGGTCTCGACGATGTCGGCCCCGGCCGCGAGGTAGCGACGGTGGATGTCGCCGATGAGCTCGGGCCGCGTCAGCACCAGCAGGTCGTTGTTGCCCTTGAGGTCGCGCGTCGCAGCGCGGAAGCGCTCGCCACGGTAGTCGTCCTCGCCGAGCCGATGGGACTGGATGACGGTCCCCATCGCGCCGTCGAGCACGAGGATGCGCTCGTCCAGCAGGCGAAGGAACTGGCGGACCCGCTCCGGTAGCGCGTGGCAGATCGAGTACGTGAGCTCCGGGCGGTTGAGCGTGTAGAAGTGGAACTCGCGCACGCCCTGCTCCTCGAGCCGCCGCACCTGCTGGATGGCGAAGTGCGCGGCGATCATGCGCCGGGTCTCCGGGTCGTCGTCGAGTCCGTCGAAGCGGTGCACGAGCCAGTCGGGCACGCTGGTGCCGCAGCGCTTCGCGAACTTGAGCATGTGCGGGAAGCGGGTGATCGGCAGGATGCCGGGCACGATGGACGCGCGGATCCCGGCTGCCGCGCACTGGTCGCGGTAGCGCAGGAAGATGTCGGTATCGAAGAAGAACTGCGTGATCGCCCGGTTGGCGCCCGCATCGATCTTGGCGCGCAGGTTGTCGAGGTCGAACTTCGCGTTCGGCGCCTCCGGATGCATCTCGGGGTAGGCCGCCACCGAGATGTCGAAGTTGCCCACGGTCCGCAGTCCCTCGACGAGGTCGCGCGCGTAGGCGAAGCCGTCCGAGTGCGGGACATACGCTCCCTGCCCGGTCGGCGAATCGCCGCGCAGCGCGACGACGTGCCGCACGCCCGCGTCCCAGTAGGCGCGCGCGATGTCGAGGATCTCGCCGCGCGGCGCACCGACGCAGGTCAGGTGCGGTGCGGGCGTCAGCGCGGTCTCGCGCAGGATGCGCGACACGACGTTGTGAGTGCGTTCACGCGTCGATCCGTCGGCGCCGTAGGTGACCGACACGAAGCGCGGGGCGAGCGGCGCGAGGCGCTCGATCGACGACCACAGCGTGCGCTCCATCTCGGCGTCGTTGGGCGGAAAGAATTCGAACGAAACTTCGATGGGTTCCATCGTCGACTCCTCGAGCGCCCGCTCAGGCGGCCAGGCCCGCCGCGGGCTGTGTGGCCGCGACGGCGAGCAGCAGGTGCAAACCTTCCAGATCGATCGGCCGCAGACGCAGGCACGCGAGCCCCGCCTCCGCCAGCCAGCCACGGACCCGCGACAGGGGATGGTCCGTGGCGCAACGGGCATCGAGCGCGTCGTAGTCCTCGACCAGCAGCAGGCGACCGCCCGGACGGAGCACGCGACCCACCTCGCGCAGGGCCGTCCCCGGCCGCGGATCGTCCAGCAGCGCGCCATCGAGTAACGCGACGTCGAAGCTGGCCGAGGCATGCGGCAGCGACCGCAGTCCGCCCTGCTGCAGGACGCAGTGGCTGTAACCCCGCGAATGCAGCTCCGCGCGCGCCCGCTGCACTTCCGCGCGATCCGGGTGCATGCCCACGATACGGCGCGCGCGTGCGGCCAGCGGCGTGATCATCCCGGCGGGCGCACCGCCGAAATAGAGCAGCGCGTCCACCGGTGACACGCCGATTTCGGGGCCCAGCGCGCGGGCCAGTCGCTCGTACGGGCGCGGTACGTCGGCATCGGCGGGCAGGCCGCCGCGACGGGCCCGCTGCTCCAGCAGCGCGGCGACACTGACCGCGTCCTGCGCCAGCACGGGATCCGTCGCATCGACGCCGGCCAGCAACTGGCGGACGAGGCGGCCGCCGGCGGAGTCGGCCGGCACGCGGTAGTAGATCCAGTGCTGTTCACGGAAGCGCTCGAGCAGGCCGCAGTCGTCCAGCAGCTTCAGGTGGCGCGAGACGCGCGGCTGGCTCTGCCCCAGCACCTGCGTCAATTCCCCGACCGAAAACTCTCCCCGCGACAGGATCGCGAGCATGCGCAGCCGCGTCGGTTCCGCGGCGGCACGCAACTGGCCCAGCAGGTCTGTGAAGGCTCCGTCCATGGTCATAAATATAAAGATGTCTTTATATAAATACAATCGATACAAAATCATCCAAAAATCATATGCTTCCGATGACTGTAAAATCACGCCCGACCCCGGGCCGGCGGGACACGCGGCCGACGGGGAAGCCGGGCGGACGACAATCGGGGAGGACGCATGACCGGGGAAGCGTTCGGGTCCTTGGCCGCGGAGATCGGCATCAACCTGCTGGCGTCGCTGCTGCTGTTCGTCGGCGGCTACCTCATCGGCCGCTGGCGCCTGCGCCGGCAACTGCGGGGGCGCAATCTCGAGCAGTACGACTTCTACCCGTTCGTGGCCGACGAGGACGGGTTCCCGCAGTTCCGCCTCGACCTTTTCGAGCGGGGTGTCGAGCAGCTGCTGCGTCATCCGGATGCGACGGCCGCAAGCCAGCTGATCGTCCTCGGGGAGCAGAACGGCGTCCGTTACCAGCTCGAGTCCCCTGCCCTGGCGCGCTACGAGAAGCTCTACGCGCGCCATCACGGCCAGCAGGTGATGGCGGACAGCAGCGAGTTCCTCGAGAACTATCGCCGGCTGGTGCGACTGTTCGGCGCGACGTTCAGGGACATGGGCATCGAGATCCTGCTGCACGACCTCGTCAATCCGTCGCGCTCCATCACGACGATCGCGAACGGCGAAGTGACCGGGCGCAGCGAGGGCATGGGCACCACCCAGCTCGTGATCGACCTCAAGCGCCGGCGCCACCTGCACCAGGACAAGCTCAATTACGGCCTGCAGATCGGCGCGCGACGCTTCAAGTGCACGACCGTGCCGATCGTGCGCGAGCCCTACGGCATCGTCGGCGCGGTGTGCATGAACATCGACGTGAACTACGTCCGCGACCACGTGCTCGCCTCGCGCGAAGCGACCGGGCAGTTCTTCGAGCAGTACTGCGCCACCGACATGGCGCTCGAGGAGAACATCCTCAGCCGCGCGGAGTACGAGCGCGCGCTCGCCGGCAAGCGGCACTGGCGCGACCGCACGACGACGGGGCCGAACACCGCGACGACCTGACCGACGTCGATCCGCCGCCGCCGACGCAATCCGGGCCGTACCGGTCCACGCTGCGGGAAATACCCATTCGGTCGGTCCGCGGGCGGCGGACGTGACCAGAGCGGTGGTAATTCGCGACCCACGTCTTAAAGCCCCCGCGGATCCTGCCGACACTTCACCTGACCGACGCGAAAGCCGGACTCGCCGGTGTTGCGGTCGTACAGGGAATCGTCATGCGGATCGCTGCTTTATTGGCTGCCTCGGCACTCGTGGCCGCCCCCACCGCTCTCGCCGACACGCCCCTGCCGCCCGAGGACACCGATACGCTCAACCTCGGTCTCGAGGACCTGATGAAGGTCGTCGTGACCTCCGTCTCGAAGAAGTCCCAGACCCTCGCGGACACGGCGGCGGCCGCGTACGTGATCACGGCCGACGACATCCACCGCAGTGGCGCCACCAATCTGCCGGAGGCGCTGCGTCTCGCGCCCGGCGTGCAGGTCTCGGCGCTCGGCAACAACAAGTGGGCCGTCTCGATCCGCGGCTTCGCCGACCGCTTCGCCAACAAGCTGCTGGTGCTCGTCGACGGCCGCAGCGTCTACACCCCGCTCTTCTCCGGCGTGCTCTGGGAAACGCTCGACGTCCCGCTCGAAACCATTGCCCGCATCGAGGTCATCCGCGGTCCCGGCGCCTCGATCTGGGGAGCGAACGCGGTCAACGGCGTGATCAACATCATCACCCGCCCGGCCTTCGATGCGCAGGGCGGCGAGCTCGCGCTGGCGGGCGGCACGGAGATGCAGGGCTACGGGATGGCCCGCTTCGGCTGGACGCTCGGACCGGACACGGCCCTGTCCCTGCGCGCCATGGCCGAGAATGCGGGGCCGTCGCAGACCCCCGATGGGCGCGATGGCTACGACGACTGGCTGAACCAGTCCTTCGGGTTCGGCCTGGAGCAGCTGCTCGATGCGAGCACGCTGCGCGTCGAAGGCAGCGCGGCGCGCTCCCTGGCCGGCGACGCCGCGATGACCGATCTCGACCCGCCGAGTGCCGACTACACGCCGTTCACCCAGCGCTCGGAAAACCAGTCGCTGATGGCCCGCTGGGACACGCAGCACAAGGCGGGGCCGCAGCAGATGCTGCAGTTCTACGCCACCCATTCCATCCTCGACCACGTCATGCTGCTCGAGCACCGCACGACGGTCGACCTCGAGTACCAGCAGCAGGTCGCGCTCGGCTCGAGCCACGACCTGATCTGGGGGCTCGGCTACCGCTACAGCGAGGACCGCATCCGCGACACGCCGATCGTCGAGGTACCCGATCGATCCGACATCGCAACGCTGTACAGCGTCTACGCGCAGGACGAGATCACGCTGCAGCCGCAGCGCTGGCGCCTCTCGGTCGGCGCGCGGCTGGACTACAACGACGCGACGCACCTCGGCGTGCAGCCCAACGTCCGACTGCTGTGGACGCCGGACGCCACGCAGAGCGCCTGGATCTCCATCGCACGCGCGATCCGCACGCCCTCGCGCATGGAGCAGGATCGCAACGTCTATCGTTTCCCGATTCCGACGCTCGATGTGGCGATGGCGCCGCCGACGATCATCGAGACGATCACCGGCCCGTTGCAGGACGAGGAAGTCGACGCGCTCGACGTCGGCTGGCGCGGCCAGCTCGGTGCCAAGGCCAGCCTCGACGTCGCCGGCTTTTACTATCACTACGACGACCTGCGCGGCGGACAGATCGGACCGCCCGCCTTCATCCCGCCCGGCTACCTGATCATTCCGACGCAGACCGACAACTCGCTCAATGCCCATTCCTACGGCGCCGAGGTGAGTCTCGACTGGAACGTACGGCCGACCTGGCGCCTGCAGGCGAACTACAGCTGGCTCCATATGCGGGTCCGTGGTCGCGACGAACCGACGCAGGCGCCGAGCGAGGTCGGGGACGTCAGCCCGACGCAGCAGTTCTCGCTGCGGTCCGCGCTCGACCTGCCGCACGAGGTGCGCTGGGATGCCTGGCTGCGCGCGGTGAGCCGCATCGCGGTATTCGATATCCCGGGCTACGTCACGCTCGACATGCGGCTCGCGTGGGCCGCGACGCGCCGGCTCGAGCTGTCCGTGGTCGGGCAGAACCTGCTCGACGCCGCACACCCGGAGTTCGGGTCGATGTACCTCGAGACGCTGCCGACCGAGATCGAGCGCAGCGCCTACGCGCGCATCGACTGGAAGTTCTGACACGTGAACCGCGGGACACGAAAACTCGCGCTTTGGGTGGCGGTGCTGCTGCCAGCCGTGCTGCTGCTCGGCGCGGGCGGCTTCGTGGACGGCAGCTCGCCGTCGGAGGACGAGGTCAAGGTCGGCTTCATCCTCAATTTCATCAAATACACGACCTGGCCTGCTCCGGTCGCCGATGACGGCACGCTGCGATTCTGCGCCGATCAGACGCAGGCGCTCTCGGGCCGGCTCGACTCATTGAACGGTCGACAGGTCATGGGTCGCACGATCCATGTCGTCGCGCCGGTCCGGGCCGCGGAATGGCGCGGCTGCCAGGTCCTCTTCCTGGAGGGCGTCGACGGCGTCCTGCCCGTGGACGGCCTGCGCACGCTCGCTGCGGCGCCGGTGTTGACCATCAGTGACGTGCCGGATTTCGCCGCGCAGGGCGGCATGATCGGTCTCAAGCTGCGCGCCGACCGCGTGCGCTTCGACATCAACCAGGGCGCCGCCCACCGCGCCGGCCTGGTCCTCAGCAGCCAGTTGCTGAAGCTGGCCGACGAGGTGACGCCGTGAGACGCGAGCACACCGTCGCGGTCTCCATCCGCCAGCGACTGATCGGCATGCTGGCAGGCCTGGCGCTGATGGTGCTGGCGTTGGCGCTGCTCGTCTTCAGCGCCAGCGGCGTCGTGCGCCAGCAGTCCGGGATGATGGCGCAGCTGCGCGGAATCTCCGAAGTACTGATCGCCAATACCGAATCGGCGCTGCTCTTCAGCGACGAGCAGGCCGCGGAGGTGAGCCTGCGGAGCCTGCGTGAGCGCCATGAAGTCGTGGCGGCGCGCATCGAACTGCCGGACGGCAAGTTGCTCGCGGTCTATCCGGCACGCACCTCCTCGTCGGTCTTCGACACGCTGACGCCCCAGTCGTTCGACGAGCGCATGCCCTTCCGCGCGACGCGGCTGCGACTGGACCGGCCGATGTACACCAGCGACCCGACGAGTCCGCGCGAACAGCTCGGCACGCTGTCGATGGTCATCGACCTCACCGAGATGTGGAGCCAGATCCGCCGCGACATGGCGATCATGGTCGTGGCCGGCCTGGTCGTCTTCCTGCTGGCGGTAGGCGCAGCGATGCGGCTGCAGGCACGCATCAGCGAGCCGATCCTCCACCTCGCCGGCACGGCGCGCCGGGTGGCCGAGACGCAGCGCTACGACCTGCGCATCACCAAGACCAGCCGCGACGAGATCGGCGCGCTGGTCGATGCGTTCAACGACATGCTGAGCCAGGTGCAGAGCCGCGACGCCAGCCTGCGCCTGCACCGCGAGCACCTCGAGGAAATGGTCGAGGCCCGCACCGTGGAACTGCGGGCCGCCAAGGAGCAGGCCGAGGCGGCCAGCCTCGCCAAGAGCGAATTCCTCGCGACCATGAGCCACGAGATCCGTACGCCCATGAACGGTGTGCTGGGCATGAACGAGTTGCTGCTGCAGACACCGCTCGATGCGACCCAGCGGAGCTACGCCGACGTCGTGATGCGCTCGGGCCGCCACCTGCTCGGCATCATCAACGACATCCTGGACTTCTCGAAGATCGAATCGAGCCGGCTGGAACTCGAGCGCGTCGACTTCAACCTGGGCGATTTGCTCGAAGAGGCCACGGCGATGTTCACCCAGCCGGCCGCGGAGAAGGGACTCGAGCTCGCCACGGAGGTGGTCCCGCCCACGAAGCCGATCATGGTGCGCGGCGACCCGTTCCGCCTGCGCCAGGTGCTCGCCAACCTGCTGAACAACGCCGTCAAGTTCACCGCCCGCGGCGAAGTCGTGGCCCGCGTGCGCGTGGTCGAGGAGATGGCGGACAAGATCCGGGTGCGCCTCAGCGTCGAGGACACCGGCACCGGCGTGCCACGCGAGGCGCAGCAGAAGATCTTCGATCACTTCTCACAGGCCGACGGCTCGACGACGCGACGCTACGGCGGCACCGGCCTCGGACTCGCGATCAGCAAGCGCCTGGTCGAGCTGATGGGCGGCACCATCGGCGTCGAGAGCGAGGTGGGCCGGGGCTCACGATTCTTCGTCGACCTCGAGCTGCCGCGCGCGCAGCGCGTTCCGCACGAGCCGGCCTCGGTGGCCGACCTGCACGGGCTGCGGGTCCTGGCGGTGGACGACAACCGCACCAACCTGAACATCCTGCGCCAGCAGCTGTCGGCGTGGGAGATGCCGGTCACCTGCGTCGAATCGGGCGCGTTGGCCCTGCAGGAGGCGGCCCGCGCGGCGCACACAGGCGAGCCCTACGACCTGGCCATCCTCGACATGCACATGCCGCAGATGGACGGCCTGCAGCTGGCGCAGTCCCTGAAGTCCCTGCCGGACCTCGCCGGGCTGCAGATGATCATGCTGACCTCGACGAGTGAGATCGGACACGCCGACGAACGGCGCAGCGCGGGTATCCTCAAGACCATCAGCAAGCCCATCCGCCAGGCCGAGCTCCGCGACGTGCTGCGCGGCGTGATCACCGAGGCGCGGACGCAACGCCTCGCGACACTGGCACCGCCGCCCACCGCAGCTGCGGGACTGCGCGGACACGTGCTGCTCGCCGAGGACAACGTGATCAACCAGCAGGTGTGCGTCGCGATGCTCAAGGCACTGGGTCTCACCGTCGACGTGGTGGACGACGGTGAAAAGGCCGTCCTGCAGGTGCAGCGCCACCCCTACGACCTCGTGCTGATGGATTGCCAGATGCCCGTCCTCGACGGCTATCGCGCGACCGCCGCCATTCGCGCCGCCTGGCCGCCAGATCAGCCGCGATTGCCAATCGTCGCGCTGACGGCCAACGCCATGCAGGGGGACCGGGCCGACTGCCTGGCGGCCGGCATGGACGACTACGTCGCCAAGCCCGTGACACGGGAACAGATGGAGACGACGCTGCGAAGGTGGCTCGCGAACGCGCCCGGGATGACCGCCAGTCACGCCGTAGCGTAGACGGCCGCCCGCCAGGGAACGAGACGAGGGCTCGTTGCGTCCCCGGGGAATGCGCTCAGTGCACGCCGGGCGCTGCCGAACCCGAGGCGCCGAACAGCGCCGCGCAATCGACGGCGTCGAGCCGGTAGGCCCGGCCGCAGAACTCGCAGCGAACCTCGACCAGCCCGAACTCCTCGAGCACGGAGTCGACCTCGGCGCGCCCCAGCGATCGCAGCATGTTCTCGACGCGCTGGCGCGAGCAGCGGCAGCGGAAGTACACCGGCGCGCCTTCGAACAGGCGCACGTCGTCTTCGGCGAACAGGCGGCGCAGCAGGTCGCGGTCGTCGAGTTCCCCGAGTTCCGCGGGGGTGACCGTATCGGCGACGAGCTGCACGCGGCGCCACGCATCCTCCACCTCGTCGGCCGGGATCACGCCCGCGCCCGATTCGGGCACGACCGAGCCCTTGACCTGCAACGGCAGGCGCTGCAGCAGCAGGCCGCTCACGCCATCGGCGCCGGCCCGCAACCAGAGCCGCGTCGGCAACTGCTCCGAGCTCTCGAAGTACTCACGCAGGCAGTCGGCGATCGACGCGCCGGCGAGCGGCACGATGCCCTGGTAGCGTTGGGACACGGCGTCGCTCTCGACGGTGACGGTGAGCGTCCCGGCGCCCGCCAGCACGCGCAGGTCACGCGTCTCCGGCACGTCGCGGAATCGCGCCACGGCGCGCATCGCGAGGCCGTCGGTGCATTCCACGGACATCAGGTGCACCGGCCCGTCGCCGCGCAACTGGAAGGTCAGCAGTCCGGAGAACTTCAGCGTCGAGGCCAGCAGGGCCGACGCGGCCACGGCCTCGCCGAGCGTATCGCGGACCTGCGGCGGGTAGTCGTGGTGCTCCATCATCGCCTGCCACGCCGGGCCGAGGTGCACGACCTGGCCGCGGAACGGGTAGCGCTCGAAGACGAAGCGACGCAGCGTGTCGACGGCGGACATGCCCGTCAGGCGACGCGCACCGGGATCTTGAGCGTGCGGATCCTTTCCGACCACTCCGCCGGCGCGGTGTCGTGCACCGACGTGCCGTTCGCGTCCACCGCGACCGTCACCGGCATGTCCTTCACGTCGAACTCGTAGATGGCTTCCATGCCAAGGTCGCCGAAGGCCACCACTCGCGACGAGCGGATCGCCTTGGAGACCAGGTACGCCGCACCGCCGACGGCCATCAGGTAGGCCGCCTTGTGCTTCCGGATGGACTCGATCGCCACCGGGCCGCGCTCGGACTTGCCGATCATCGCGATGAGGCCCGTCTTCTCGAGCATCATGTCGGTGAACTTGTCCATGCGCGTCGCCGTGGTCGGGCCCGCGGGGCCGACGACCTCGTCGCGCACCGGATCGACCGGACCGACGTAATAGATCGCGCGGTTCGTGAAATCGACGCCCGGCGGCAGGCTCTCCCCTTTCGCGAACAGGTCGGCGATGCGCTTGTGTGCGGCGTCGCGGCCCGTGAGCATCTTGCCGTTCAGCAGCAGCGTCTCACCCGGCTTCCAGCTCTGCACTTCCTCGCGCGTGAGCGCGTCGAGGTTCACTCGGCGCGAACCGTCGCCCGCCGTCCACGTCACCTTCGGCCATGCGTCGAGCGACGGCGGCTCGAGGTGCGCCGGGCCGCTGCCGTCGAGCACGAAATGCGCATGGCGCGTGGCGGCGCAGTTGGGGATCATCGCCACGGGCTTCGAGGCGGCGTGCGTCGCGTAGAGCTTCAGCTTCACGTCGAGCACGGTGGTGAGGCCGCCGAGGCCCTGCGCGCCGATGCCGAGCTGGTTCACCTTCTCGTACAGCTCGATGCGCAGCTCTTCGGCCTTGTCCCGCGGACCACGCGCCAGCAGCTCGTGCATGTCGAGCGGGTCCATCAGCGATTCCTTGGCGAGCAGCATGGCCTTCTCGGCCGTGCCGCCGATGCCGATGCCGAGCATCCCGGGCGGGCACCAGCCGGCACCCATGGTCGGCACCGTCTTCAGCACCCAGTCCACGACCGAGTCGCTCGGGTTCAGCATCACGAACTTCGACTTGTTCTCCGAGCCGCCGCCTTTCGCGGCGACCGTCACCTCGACCTTGTCGCCCGGGACGAGCTCGACGTGGAAGACCGCGGGCGAATTGTCCTGCGTGTTCTTGCGGGCGAAGAGCGGATCGTCGACCACCGAGGCGCGCAGCCGGTTGTCCGGGTGGTTGTACGCGCGGCGCACGCCCTCGTTGATCATCTCGGCGAGGCTGCGCTTCGCGTCCCAGCGCACGTTCATGCCCACCTTGAGGAACATGTTGACGATGCCGGTGTCCTGGCAGATCGGCCGCCGGCCCTCCGCGCACATGCGCGAGTTGGTGAGGATCTGCGCGATCGCGTCCTTCGCCGCCGGGTTCTGCTCGCGCTCGTACGCGCGCCCGAGGTGCTCGATGTAGTCGAGCGGGTGAAAGTACGAAATGAACTGCAGCGCGTCGGCGACGCTCTGGATGAAGTCGTCCTCGCGGATCACGGTCATGGTCGGAACCCTCAGCCGGACAGCTTGCGCTTCAGCAGCTCGTTCAGTTGGGCGGGATTGGCCTTGCCGCCCGTGGCCTTCATCACCTGGCCGACGAAGAAGCCGAACAGCTTGTCCTTGCCGGAACGGTAATCCGCCAGCTGGCCGGGATTCTTCGCCATCACCTCGTCGATGGCCTTTTCGATCGCCGACGTGTCGGTGATCTGCTTGAGGCCCTTCGCGTCGATGACGGCGTCGGCCGTGACGCCCTCGCCCCACATCGCCTCGAACACTTCCTTGGCGATCTTGCCGGAGATGGTGTTGTCGACGATGCGCGCGAGCAGGCCCGCGAGGCGGTCGGCCGGGATCCGGCTCTGCGCCACCTCGAGGTTGTCCCTGTTGAGCGCGCCCGAGAGCTCGCCCATCACCCAGTTCGCGGCGAGCTTCGGCTGGCCGCCGAGGCCCTTCACCACGGTCTCGTAGTACCCGGCCAGCTCGCGGCTCGCAGTGAGCACGCCGGCGTCATAGGCCGACAGCTCGTAGTCGCGCATGTAGCGCGCGGCCTTCTCGTCCGGCAGCTCGGGCAGCGTACGGCGCACGGCCTCGATCAGCGACTCGTCGATGGCGAGCGGCAGCAGGTCGGGGTCCGGGAAGTAGCGGTAGTCGTTGGCCTCTTCCTTCGAGCGCATCGAGCGCGTCTCGCCCTTGTCGGGGTCGTACAGGCGCGTTTCCTGCCTGACCTTGCCGCCGCCCTCGATCAGCTCGATCTGGCGCTCGACCTCGTAGTTGATCGCGCGCTCCACGAAGCGGAACGAATTGACGTTCTTGATCTCCGCGCGCGTGCCGAATTCCGCCTGTCCCTTGGGACGCACGGAGACGTTCGCGTCGCAGCGGAACGAGCCTTCCTGCATGTTGCCGTCGCAGATCTCGAGGTAGCGCACCAGCGTGTGGATCTTCTTCAGGTACGCGATGGCTTCCTTCGCCGAGCGCATGTCGGGCTCGGAGACGATCTCGAGCAGCGGCGTGCCCGCGCGGTTGAGGTCGATGCCCGAGAGGCCGTGGAAGTCCTCGTGCAGCGACTTGCCCGCGTCCTCCTCGAGGTGCGCGCGCGTGATGCCGATGGTCTTCTTCGTGCCGTCCTCGAGCAGGATCTCGAGCGAGCCGTCCTCGACCACCGGACGCTCGTACTGGCTGATCTGGTAGCCCTTCGGCAGGTCGGGGTAGAAGTAGTTCTTGCGCGCGAACACCGAGCGGCGCGCGACCTTCGAGCCGGTCGCGAGGCCGAACTTCACGGCCATGCGCACGGCCACGTGGTTCAGCACCGGCAGCACGCCCGGGTAGCCGAGATCCACCAGGTTGGCCTGCGTATTCGGCGCGGCGCCGAATGCCGTGGCCGAACCGGAGAAGATCTTGCTCTGGGTCGCGAGCTGGGCGTGGATTTCCAGCCCGATGACGGTTTCCCATTCCATGACGGTCACTCGTAGCCCGGCGGCACGCGACGGTGCCAGTCGGTGAGAAGCTGGTACTGGTGCGAAACGGACAGCAGGCGCGACTCGCCGAAGTGCGGACCGACCAGCTGCATGCCGACGGGCAGGTCGCGACCGCCCTCGTTCACGAAGCCGCAGGGCAGCGAGATGGCCGGCAGGCCCGCCAGGTTGGCGCCGATGGTGTAGATGTCGTTCAGGTACATCGTGATCGGGTCGCTGGTCTTGGCGCCCAGCTCGAACGCGGCGGTGGGCGCCGTGGGGCCGAGCACGACGTCGACGTCCTGGAACGCGCGGGCGAAGTCGTTCGCGATCAGGGCGCGGCACTTCTGCGCCTTGAGGTAATAGGCGTCGTAGTAACCGGCGGACAGCACGTAGGTGCCGGTCATGATGCGGCGCTTGACCTCGGCCCCGAAGCCCTCGCCGCGCGAGCGCTTGTACAGGTCGATGAGGTCCTTCGGCGCCTCGCAGCGGTGGCCGAAGCGCACACCGTCGAAGCGCGAGAGGTTCGACGAGCACTCGGCCGGCGCCACGACGTAGTAGGTCGGCACCGACAGCGGCAGGCTCGGCAGGCTGACTTCCTTGATCTCGGCGCCCGCCTGCTTGAGCACGTCGATGGCGGCGCGGACGCACTGGCCGACGGCCGGGTCGAGGCCCTCGCCGAAGAACTCCCGCACGAGGCCGACGCGCACGCCCTTGAGGGGGGCCTTCAGCTCGGCGGCGTAGTCCGGGACCGGCGCTTCGACGCAGGTGGAATCACGCGGGTCGGGCCCGGCCATCGCCTGCAGCAGCAGCGCCGCGTCCTCGGCCGAACGCGTCAGCACGCCGGCCTGGTCGAGACTGGAGGCGAAAGCGATCATGCCGTAGCGCGAGACCCGCCCGTAGGTGGGCTTGATGCCGGTGAGGTTGGTCAGGGAGGCCGGCTGGCGGATCGAGCCGCCGGTGTCCGTGCCGCTCGCCGCCGGGGCCAGGCAGGCCGCGACGGCCGCGGCTGAGCCGCCCGACGACCCGCCCGGGACGCGCTTCAGGTCCCAGGGGTTCTTTACCGGGCCGTAGAAGCTGGTCTCGTTGGACGAGCCCATCGCGAACTCGTCCATGTTGGTCTTGCCGAGCAGGACCGTTCCGGCCGCCCGCCAGCGCTCGACCACCGTGGCGTCGTAGGGCGAGACGAAGTTCGACAGCATCTTGGACGAGCAGGTCGTGAGGATGCCGTCGGTGCAGAAGATGTCCTTGTGGACGATCGGCACCCCGGTCAGGGGGCCGCCCTCGCCCTTCGCGAGCCGCTCGTCGGCGGCCCGGGCGTCGGCGAGGGCCCGGTCGGCCGTCACCGTCACGAACGCGTTCAGCTCGGGGGCCAGCCGCTCGATGCGGCCGAGGAAGTGCAGGGTCAGGTCGAGGCTCGAAAAACGCCGGGCCTGGAGGCCGGCCGCAAGTTCGGCGACGGTCAGGGTGTGCAGGGACATGCTTCGAACCGCTTATTCGATGACTTTGGGCACGAGGTACAGGCCCGCGGCGACGCTCGGGGCGTTCTGCTGGTACTTCTCGTGCCGGTCGGTTTCCGTGACCTCGTCCGGGCGCAGGCGCTGGACCTGGTCGGCGAGCGGGTGGGCCATGGGCTCGACGCCCTGGGTGTCGGCCGCCGCCAGCTGCTCGACGAAGTCGATGATCTTCGACAGGCTGTCGACGTAGACGGGCATCTGCGCCTCGGTGATCTCGAGGCGGGCGAGGTGTGCGATCCCCTCGACCTGGGAGCGTGTCAGACTCATGCGGAGGCTCGATCGGGCGGGAAAAAACCCGTCACAAATCATACACGTCGCCTTGCCGAAAGTCCTGACAATGGTTAAATTGCCGCCACTTTGCGCAGCCCTGCGCGCCCTCCTGCGTGTCCATATTTTTTAAATGTTCAAGAAATTCCGGGGTTACTTCTCCAACGACCTCTCGATCGACCTTGGCACGGCGAATACGCTGATCTACGTGCGTGGCAAGGGGATCGTGCTCAACGAACCTTCGGTCGTCGCCATCCGCGAGGAACCCTCGCGCGGCGGCAAGAAGATCGAGGCGGTCGGCACCGAGGCGAAGAACATGCTCGGCCGCACGCCGGGCAACATCACCGCCATCCGGCCGATGAAGGACGGCGTGATCGCCGACTTCACCGTCACCGAGAAGATGCTCCAGTACTTCATCGACAAGGTGCACGGCAATCGCATGGTGCGGCCGAGCCCGCGCGTGCTGGTGTGCGTGCCCTACGGCTCGACGCAGGTCGAGCGCCGCGCGATCCAGGAGTCGGCCGAAGGTGCCGGCGCGCGCTGGGTGCGCCTGATCGAGGAACCGATGGCCGCGGCCGTCGGCGCCGGCATGCCGGTGCACGAGGCGCGTGGCTCGATGGTGCTCGACATCGGTGGCGGCACGTCCGAAGTCGCGGTGATCTCGCTGAACGGCATCGTGTATGCCGCGTCGGTGCGCATCGGCGGCGACCGCTTCGATGAAGCGATCATCAACTACGTGCGCCGCAACTACGGCATCCTGATCGGCGAATCGACCGCCGAGCGCATCAAGATCGAGATCGGCTCGGCCTACCCCGGCCAGCAGGTCAAGGAAATCTCGGTCAAGGGCCGCAACCTCTCCGAGGGCGTGCCGCGCAGCTTCACGCTCAACTCGAACGAGATCCTCGAGGCGCTGCAGGAACCGCTGCAGGGCATCGTGGGCGCCGTGAAGGCGGCCCTCGAGCAGACGCCGCCGGAACTCGGCTCGGACGTCGCCGAGCGCGGCATCGTGCTCACCGGCGGTGGCGCGCTGCTGCGCGACATCGACAAGCTGCTGATGGAAGAAACTGGCCTGCCGGTCGTGGTGGCCGAGGACCCGCTCACGTGTGTCGCCCGCGGCGGCGGCAAGATGCTGGAACTGATCGACGAGCACGGCCCCGGCCTGTTCGGCCTGGATTGAGCGCGGGCCCCGCCCCTCTCATCCGGCCGTGGTCGAACTGACGCACGACTCACGCCCCATCATCGGCCGCGGCCCGCCGCTCGGCGCGACGTTCATCACGCTCGTCATTCTTTCCATCGCCCTGATGGTGGCGGACCAGCGTTACGACCAGATCAGGAAGTTCCGCGCGCTGATCACGGCGGCGGCGTATCCGGTGCAGAAGGCCGTCGACCTGCCGTTCCGCTTCTGGGACTGGCTCAGCGGCTCGGTGGCGGACCGCAGCCGGCTGCGGCAGGAAAACCTCGAGCTCACCGCGCGCCTGCGGCTCGCGAACCTGCAGCTGCAGCGTTTCGCGCTGCTCGAGGACGAGAACCGCCGGCTGCGCGACATGCGCGCGAAGACCCAGGGCGTCGCCGAGCGCGTGCTCGTCGCGTCGATCCTCAACGTCGACCTCGACCCGTTCCGCCACCGCGTGCTGCTCGACAAGGGCGCGACGGACGGCGTGTTCAAGGGCCAGGCCGTGCTCGACGGCGAAGGCATCGTCGGGCAGGTGACGCAGGTCAACGCCGGGACTTCGGAAGTCATCCTCATCAGCGACGCCGAGCACGCGATCCCGGTGCAGTCGAACCGCAGCGGAGTGCGCACGATCGCGGTCGGCCTCGGCGACTCCTCCAAGCTGTCGCTCCCCTTCGTGACCGTGGAAGCCGACATCAAGGAAGGCGACCTGCTGCTGTCGACCGGCATGGGTGGCGTGTTCCCGCCGGGCTATCCGGTAGCTCAGGTCACCAAGGTGAAGCGCGCCGCGTCGGCGACGTTCGCGCTGGTCGAGGCGCGGCCGACAGCCAAGCTCGACCGCGACCGCGAAGTGCTGCTCGTGTGGTTCA
Organism: Steroidobacteraceae bacterium; assembly: GCA_044226195.1. Classification (GTDB taxonomy): domain Bacteria; phylum Pseudomonadota; class Gammaproteobacteria; order Steroidobacterales; family Steroidobacteraceae; genus RPQJ01. The sequence goes on along the minus strand of JBGAHO010000020.1, from coordinate 14,693 downwards.
AGCCACCGGTGTTCGCACCCGCGCAACCGTCCACGCCGCCCGCCGCCGCGGCAGCCTCGGGCGCCAAGCCGACCGAGTCGAAGCCGGCCGCAACGAAGCCCGCTGACAAGAAGCCGGGCGAACCGCCGACTGCGTCGACGAACGCGAGCGCAGTACCCGCCACGACCGAGGCGCCGCGCCAATGAGACAAGGCGTCCTGTCGCGTCGGCTGCTGTACTGGGCCAGCGTCGCCGCGGGCCTCGTGCTCGCCATCGTGCCGCTGCCCCACTGGCTGGACGCGGTGCGCCCCGACCTCGCGCTGCTCGCGGTGATCTACTGGATCCTCACCAGCCCGCGCATCGCCGGGCTCTGGTATGCGTGGCTCGCGGGACTCTTCCTCGACGTGCTGCGCGGCATGGTGCTCGGCCAGCACGCGCTCGGCTTCCTGGTGGTCGCCTACGTGACGCACCGGCTGCAGTTGCGCATGCGCATGTTCCCGATCCTGCACCAGGCCGCGACCGTGATGCTGCTGCTCGGCCTGTACCACTTCCTGATCTTCTGGACGGACGGCCTGATCGGCCACGGATACACCGGCTGGAACCGCTGGCTGCCGGTGCTCTCGGGCGCGCTGCTGTGGCCGCTGATCGTCGCGGCCGGCGATTCGCTCAGTCGACGCGCCGGCTGAGCGGGGCCCGCGGGTCATGGCACGCTCCGTCCGCCTCAAGGATCACTGGGCCGAACAGCGCCTGTTCGGCCGGCGCGTGATCGCCGCGACCTTCGTGATGTTCGCCTGCCTCGCGGCGCTCGGTGCCCGGCTGTTCTTCCTGCAGGTCGTCAAGCACGACTACTTCAGCGATCTCTCGCAGGGCAACCGCATCCGCATCGACCCGATCCCGCCGCCGCGCGGCCTGATCTTCGACCGCCACGGCGTGCCGCTCGCACTCAACCGGCCCGCCTACCAGCTCGAGCTGATCCGGGAGCAGACGCCGGACGTGAATGCGGCGCTCGCCAGGCTGGTCGAGATCGGCCTGCTCGACGCCGGCGACGTGGAGCGCACCCGGCGGACCATCTACGCGCGCCGCAGCTTCGAAGCCGTGCCGATCAAGCTGCAGCTCACCGAGGAAGAACTCGCGCGCTTCGCGGTCAACCGTCCCGACCTGCAGGGCGTCGAGGTCCGGCCGCGCCTGACGCGCTACTACCCGAACGTCGGTGCGGCCGTGCACGCGCTCGGGTACGTCGGCGCCATCAGCGAGCAGGACGAGGAGCGCATCGACACGGCGAACTACGCGGGCTCGACGCTCATCGGCAAGAACGGCATCGAGCGCAGCTACGAGGACGAGCTGCACGGCAAGACGGGATACCAGCAGCTGCTGGTCAACGCGCAGGGCCGGCGCGTCGAGCGCGTCGGCGTCAAGCAGCAGGAGCTCGAGCGGAAGGAACCGGTCGCGGGCGCCGACCTCTACCTGTCGATCGACTTCCGCACGCAGAAGGCCGCGGAGGACGCCCTCGCCGGCCAGCGTGGCGCCGTGGTCGCGATCGACCCGTCGAATGGCGAGGTGATCGCCTTCGCGAGCACGCCGACCTTCGACCCGAACGGCTTCGCGCGCGGCCTCACCGTGCCCGAGTACCGCGCGCTGGCCGACGACATCGACAAGCCGCTCTATGACCGGGCGCTGCGCGGCGTCTACCCGCCGGGCTCCACGATCAAGCCGATGGTGGCGCTCGCCGCGCTCGAGTACAACGTCATCGCGCCGGAGACGACGCACTACTGCCGCGGCTTCTGGCAGTTCCCCGGGTCGAGCCACCGCTATCGCGACTGGCGCAAGAACGGCCACGGCACGGTCAACATGCACACGGCGATCGTGCAGTCCTGCGACACCTATTTCTACGGCGTCGCCAACCAGATCGGCATCGACCGCCTGCACGACTTCCTGCTCGAGCTGGGGCTCAGCCAGAAGAGCGGCATCGACATCCTCGGCGAGCGCGCGGGGCTCGTGCCCTCCACTGCGTGGAAGCGCAAGACGTTCAAGCGGCCCGACCTGCAGGTGTGGTTCCCGGGCGAGACGGTGATCGCCGGCATCGGCCAGGGCTACATGCTGGTGACGCCGCTGCAGCTGGCGAACGCCGCGGCCACCATCGCGACGCACGGACGCCGCTTCCAGCCACGCCTCGTGCACAGCCTGCGCGACCCGCTCACGGGCCAGATGGTCGCGGTGCCCCCGCGACCACTGCCGAACGTCAAGCTGCGCGATCCCAAGGGCTGGGACGTGGTCGTCGGCGGCATGATCGGCGTGGCCAACGAGGGCGGCGGCACGGCGCGCGCGGCGCAGGCCGGTGCACCGTACAAGATCGCGGGCAAGACCGGCACGGCCCAGGTCTTCAGCATCGGCCAGAACGAGAAGTACAACGAGTCCCAGGTCCAGGAGCGCCTGCGCGACCACGGCCTGTTCATCGCGTTCGCGCCGGCCGAGGCGCCGAAACTTGCGATCGGCGTGGTGGTCGAAAACGGCAGGCATGGCTCGGTGGCCGCCATGGTCGCCCGCAAGGTGTTCGACGCGTACCTGCTGCCACCCGAGGCGGCCGCCGCGAAGAGCGAAACCGCGTCGGGCGAGCCACCGCCCCCGGCCGGAGGCACCGACGAATGAGGAACGAGATCGCCGGCCCGGGTTACTCGAACCGCGCGCAGCGCACGCTGACGCTGACGGGGCGCGTGCTCGAGGCGCTGCACATCGACAACGCGCTGCTGCTGTCGCTGCTCGCCGTGTGCATCGCCGGGCTCGTCGTGCTGTTCAGCGCCGCCGGCGAGAACCTCGCGATCTTCTTCGGGCAGGCCGCGCGCGTCGGCCTCGGCCTCGGCGTCATGACGGCGATCGCGCAGGTGCCGCCGCGGGTCATGCGCATCGCCGCGCCGTTCCTGTACGGCGTCGGCGTGCTGCTGCTGATCGCGGTGGCGGTGGTGGGCGATACGGCGATGGGGGCGCAGCGCTGGCTCGACCTCGGCGTCGTGCGCTTCCAGCCGTCGGAGATCATGAAGATCGCGGTGCCGCTCGCCTGCGCGTGGTACCTGCACGACCGACCGCTGCCGCCGGACTTCAAGACGCTGGTCGTGCTCGGCGTCGGGATCGTGGTGCCCGCGCTGCTGATCGCGGAGCAGCCGGACCTCGGCACGGCGCTGCTGGTCACGGCGGGCGGCGCGCTGGTGATCCTGCTCGCGGGCCTGCAGATCTGGTACATCCTCGGCCTCGCCGCGGCGGGCGCCGGCGGCGCCGTGGTCGCCTGGCACTACTTCCTGCACGACTACCAGCGTCAGCGTGTCCTGACGTTCCTCAATCCGCAGAACGATCCGCTCGGGGCCGGCTACCACACGATCCAGTCGCAGATCGCCATCGGCTCGGGCGGATTGTTCGGCAAGGGCTACATGAACGGCAGCCAGGCGCAGCTCGAATTCCTGCCCGAGCGCTCCACCGACTTCATCTTCGCGGTGATCGGCGAGGAATGGGGTCTCGTCGGCTGCCTCGTGCTGATGGTGCTCTACATGATGGTGATCGCGCGCGGCCTGTACATCGCCTCGCAGGCGCAGGACACCTTCTCGCGCCTGATCGCCGGCAGCCTGACGCTGACGTTCGCGGTGTACGTCTTCGTCAACAGCGGCATGGTGGCGGGACTGCTGCCCGTGGTCGGCGTGCCGCTGCCGCTGGTCAGCTACGGCGGCACGTCGCTGGTGACCCTCATGGCGGGGTTCGGTATCCTCATGTCGGTCCACTCCCGCCGCAAGCTGGTCTCCACGTGACAAGGACGGTTCCGCGCCCCTGCGGGGCGCTGCTCGCATTGCTGTTGACCGGCGCCGCACTGGCGCCGGGGCAGGCGTGCGCGCTCGACGCGGGCCGCGAAGACGTGGCCGGCTTCGTCGCGGAGATGGTCACCAAGCACGGCTTCGACCCGACCGCGTTGTCCGACCTGCTCGGCCAGGCGCAGTCGCGCCGGTCGATCCTCGACGTGATGGCGCGACCGGCCGAGAAGACGCTCACGTGGCAGGAGTACCGCGAACGGTTCCTGACGCCCCGGCGCATCGACCGCGGCGTCAGCACCTACCGGGACCAGCGCAGCACGCTCGAGGCCGCGGCGCGCAGCGGCGTGCCCGCGCAGTACATCCTCGGCATCGTCGGCGTGGAGACGTTCTACGGCGAGAACACCGGGCGCTATCGCGTGCTCGACGCACTCGCCACGCTCGCGTTCGACTACCCGGCCCGCGCGGCCTTCTTCCGTGGCGAGCTCGAGCAATTCCTGCTGATGGCGCGCGAGGAAGCGCTCGATCCGCTGGCTTCCGTCGGGTCCTACGCCGGCGCGATGGGCATCCCGCAATTCATGCCGACGAGCTTCCGCAAGTTCGCCGTGGACGGCGACGGCGACGGTCGGCGCGACCTGTGGACGGACTGGTCGGACGTGTTCGCGAGCGTGGGCAACTACCTCAAGGAAAACGGCTGGCAAGCCGGCGAACCGGTGATGGTGCCCGCCGACGTCACCGGCGCCGACCTCTCCGGCCTCGATACGACCAAGTCCGCGCTGACCGAGACGGTCGACTCGTTGCGCCGGCGCGGCGTGAAGTTCGAGTCCTCGCAGCCGGCCGATGCGCCGGCGATGCTGGTGTCCCTCGCGCGCCCGTTCGGCGCCGAGTACCGCGTCGGCTTCGCCAACTTCTATGCGATCACGCGCTACAACCGCAGCGTGCTGTATGCCAGCGCCGTGAACGACCTCGCCGAGGCCATCGAGAGCGCGTTCCTGCGCTCGATGCCGCCCGACGACGACGCGTCGTTCGCCGAGTGAACCGCCCCTTTTCCTCTCGCCCGGAGTCCACAACGGCATGACGAGAATCGCCCGCTTCCTGGTCCCCACCCTCCTCGCCGCCCTCGCGGTGTTCGCCTCGGGTTGCTCGAAGAAGGAGGAAGCTCCCGCTCCGGCTCCCGCCGCAACTCCGGCGACTGCGCCTGCGACCGCCGCGGCACCGACGACGTCGATCCCGCCGCCCCCGCAGCTCGCGGCGCGCAGCTACATCGTGGTCGACCAGGGCAGTGGACGCGTGCTGGCGGGCCTCGAGCCGGACTCGCGCCAGGAACCGGCGAGCCTCACCAAGCTGATGACCGCCTACGGCGTGTTCAAGGCGCTGAAGGAAGGCCGCATCAAGCTCAACGACAACGTCACCATCAGCGAGCACGCCTGGAAGATGGAAGGCTCGAAGATGTTCGTCGAGGTCGGCAAGCAGGTCTCGGTGGAGAACCTGATCCAGGGCATGATCGTGCAGTCGGGCAACGACGCCACCGTCGCCCTGGCCGAGCACGTCGCGGGCACCGAGCCGACCTTCGTGCAGATGATGAACAACTACGCGAAGCAGCTCGGCATGAGCGGCTCGCACTTCATGAACGCGGCCGGCATGCCGGATCCGCAGCACTACATCACCGCGCGGGACGCGGCCATCCTCGCGAGCGCGATCATTCGGGAGTTCCCGGAGTACTACAAGTGGTACTCGCAGAAGGAGTTCTCCTGGAACGGCATCACGCAGCAGAACCGCAACGGCCTGCTCTGGCGCGACCCGACCGTCGACGGCGTGAAGACCGGCCACACCGACACGGCGGGCTATTGCCTGATCGCCTCGGCCAGGCGCGACGGCATGCGGCTGGTGTCCGTCGTGCTCGGCACGGACTCGATGAAGGCGCGCGAGGACGCGAGCGCCGCGCTGCTCAACTACGGCTTCAATTTCTACGAGTCGAAGCGCCTCTATGGCGCCGGCACGCCGCTCACGCAGGTGAAGGTATGGAAGGGCGAACTGCCCGAGGTGGGCCTCGTCCTGAAGGACGACCTGTACGTCACCAGCCAGCGCGGCCACACCGGCAGCGTGAAGGCGGAATTCGAACTGCCGCAGACACTGGTCGCACCGCTGGCGGCGGACCGGCCGGTAGGCAAGGCGAAGATCCTCGTCGACGGCGCGGTGATCGCCACGCACGACCTCTATCCGCAGCAGGCCGTGCCGGCCGGCGGCCTCTTCCGCCGTGCCTGGGACAGCATGCGGCTCTGGTTCAACTGAAATGGCCGCGCCGTACCCGACCGCGTGGCTGAACGGCGAGTTCGTGCCGCTCGCGGCGGCACGCGTCTCGCCGCTCGACCGCGGCTTCCTCTTCGGCGACGGCGTGTACGAAGTCGTGCCGGTGCACCGCGGCCGGCCGTTCCGGCTGCGCGAGCACCTCGCGCGCCTCGATCGCAGCTGCGACGAGATCCGCCTCGCCCGCCCGCTCTCGCACGAGCAGTGGGCCGGCGTGATCGACGAGCTTGCGCGGCGCGCCGGCGCAGCCGAACAGCTCGTCTACCTGCAGATCACGCGCGGCGCGGAGGAAGGGCGCAACCACCTCTTCCCGCCCGCCGGCACGCCGCCGACGCTGTTCGCGTTCACGGCGCCGTTCCCGCCGCCGTCGCCCGAGACCCTCGAGAAGGGCCTCGCCGCCGTGACGCTCGAGGACCTCCGCTGGGACCGCTGCGACATCAAGTCGATCGCGCTGCTCGGCAACGTGCTGCTGCGCCAGCAGGCCCAGGACCGCGGCGCCGCCGAGGCCCTGCTCCTGCGCGACGGTCGGCTGATGGAAGGTTCGTCGAGCACCGTGTTCATCGTGACCCGCGGTATCCTCGCGACGCCACCCAACAGCCATCACATCCTCCCGGGCACCTCGCGCGATGCGATCGTGGACCTGGCGCGCGACTGGCGCCCGCTCGAGGTCCGGCCGATCGCCGCCAGCGAACTCGAAACCTGCGACGAGGTGTGGATCGCCTCCGCAGGGCGCATGGTCCTGCCGGTCACGCGCATCGACGGCCGACCCGTCGGTGAGGGCAAGCCGGGCCCTGCGTGGCAGGCGATGTACGCACGGCTGCAGAAGCACCTCGACGAGATCGCCGGGCAGCCGGCGCTGGCGCCATGACCGACGCGCCGCGCGAGGACACGCTGTTCGAGTTCCCCTGCGACTTCCCCATCAAGATCATGGGGCGGGCGAGCGACGAGTTCCGCAGCCTCGCGCTCGGCATCGTCACGCGGCACTTCGGCAACCTCGACCCGGCCAAAATCGAGGAGCGCGTCAGCAGCAACGGCCGCTTCCTGTCGTTCACCTGCACGGTGCGCGCCGAGAGCAAGGCGCAGCTCGACGCCGTCTACCGCGAACTCACGTCCTGCAGCCAGGTGCTGGTCGCGCTCTGAGCGAAGCCGAGCGCGTCGAGCAGTGCGGGCGCGAGCGCCCCGGCCACCGCGCGCAGGTCGGATGGACCGCCGTGGTCCGCCAGCTGCGTCATCTCGAGTCCGGCATAGCCGCAGGGATTGATGCGCCGGAACGGCTCAAGGTCCATGGCGACGTTGAGCGCGAGGCCGTGGTACGAGCGGCCCTTGCGGATGCGCAGGCCGATGCTCGCGAGCTTGCGTTCGCCGACATACACACCCGGCGCCTTGCGATCCCCGCGCGCGACCACGCCCCACGGCGCGACCGTGGCAATCACCGCGCGCTCGATCCCTTCGACCAGCGCACGCACGCCGAGTCCGTGACGATCGAGGCGCAGCAGCGGATACACGACGAGCTGGCCCGGGCCGTGGTAGGTGACCTCGCCGCCGCGATCGATGTTCACCACCGGGATGTCGCCGGGCGCGAGCAGGTGCTCGCGTTTCGCGTTCATGCCCATCGTGAACACGGGCGGGTGTTCGAGGAACCAGATCTCGTCGAGGGTATCGGCATCGGCCATGTCCGTGCGCCGCTGCATGTCGCGCCACGTCGGCTCGTAGTCGACGCGGCCGAGCCAGCGCAGGCCGACGACCGACGGCTCGTCCGGGATCGCCACGGCCGGCTCAGCCGCGGACGGCGAGTCCGCCTTCGCCGAGTCCCGCGTTGTTGCGCGCGAGCGCCTGCTCCGCGCGATAGCTGGAGCGCACCAGCGGCCCGGCCACGCACTCGAGGAAGCCGAGCGAGAGCGCGTGCTCCCGGTACGCCTCGAATTCCTCCGGGCGCACGAAACGCTCGACGGCAAGGTGATTGACCGTCGGGCGCAGGTATTGCCCGAGAGTGAGGATGTCGACCCCCGCCGCGCGCAGGTCGGCCAGGGTGGCGCGGATCTCGTCGTCGGTCTCGCCGAGGCCCAGCATGAGGCTGGTCTTCACCCGCACGTCCGGGCGATGTCGCTTGGCATGCGCGAGCACGGACAGCGTCTGCTCGTACGAGGCGCGCGCATCACGCACCGGGTGGGTCAGGCGGCGCACGGTCTCCACGTTCTGGGCGAACACGTCGAGGCCGCTGTCGACCACCGTTTCGACGTCGCGCAGGACGCCCTGGAAGTCCGGTGTCAGCGCTTCCACCGCGGTCGCCGGATTGAGTTGCTTGATCTCGCGCACGCATGCGGCGAAGTGGCCCGCGCCGCCGTCGGGCAGGTCGTCGCGATTGACCGAGGTGAGCACCACGTAACGCAGGCGCATCAGCTGCACGGTGCGCGCGGCATTCGCCGGCTCCTCCGCGTCGAGCCAGCCGCGCGGATTGCCGGTGTCGACGGCGCAGAAGCGGCACGCGCGAGTGCATACCTCGCCCATCAGCATCAGCGTGGCCGTGCCGGCATTCCAGCACTCGCCGATGTTCGGGCACTTGGCTTCCTCGCAGACCGTGGCGAGGCGGTGCTCGCGCACCGTGGACCTGACCGACTCGAAGCCGCGACCGGCCGGCATCGGGGCGCGCAGCCACGCCGGCTTGCGACCGACCGGCACAGGATTCGCCGCGGTTGCCTTGATGCCGTCGCGGATTGCCGTGAAGCCCTGCGGCGTCACGTACTTCTCGCCGCTGCGGCGCGGGGCCGACGCGTCGGCGGGCGGGGTCGTCACGACGGGAATGCCCTTGAATTCGCTCATGGCTCGGTTCGGGGTGGCGGGCGCGAATTGTACGTCCTGCGGGGGATTCGCGCTTAGGTCGGGTGCTGATTCACGAGGCAGCTCAGGAACTTACGGAGGTAGGAAGGGGCGGCCGGAGGGGGCTCGCCGAGAAAAGAGGAATGTCCCCTATTTGCCTAACCGCCGCAGAGGCGGCGATCGAGTTCGGCGAGGCGCTCCGGCGTGCCGATGTCGAGCCAGTCGCCGGTGAACAGTTCGGCGCTGACGCGCCCCGCGCGGGCTGCGGCGCGCAGCAGCGGCGCGAGCTTGAAGACGCCGTCCTGGCAGCCGTCGAACAGCGACGGCCGGTACACGCCGATGCCCGAGAACGTATGGCGCTCGCCGTCCTCGCCCTCGACCATGCGACCTTCGCGCAGCACGAAATCGCCCCGGCCGTTGTGCGGCGGATTCGGCACCAGCACCAGGTGCGCCAGGTCGCCCGGCTTCAGTCGTCCCCGCAGCTGCGCGTAGGGGTACGTCGTCCAGATGTCGCCGTTGACCACCAGGAACGGCCCGGCACCGAGCAGGGGGAGCGCACGATGGATGCCGCCGCCGGTTTCGAGCGGCACCGGACCTTCGTCGCTGTACCGGATGTCGATGCCGAAGCGCGCCCCATCGCCGAGGGCACGGCAGATCTGGTCGCCCAGCCAGGACAGGTTGATGACGACCTTGCCGAAGCCGCCGCGCGCGAGCGCATACAGGTGATGCTCGATCAACGCGTGGCCGCCCACGACGAGCAGCGGCTTCGGCCGTTCGAGCGTCAGGGGGCGCATGCGCTCGCCGCGGCCGGCGGCGAGCACCATCGCGCGCATCCGTGTCGGGTCCCTCATGCACCGCCCTCCAGCTTCGCAACCACGTCCGGCAGCACGCGACGCTCGATGAACTCGCCGAGCGCCGCGAAATCGTCGTGGCGACCGCAGGCGCCGATCGCATAGCGCAGCGTGAGCGGGATGTCCGCGAGATAACCGGCCTTGCCGTCGCGGTGCCAGAGCCGCGCGAAGATGCCCGCGACTTTCAGCTGGCGCTGCAGGCCGACGAGGTCGAACCAGCGCAGGAACTGCGCGTCATCCCGGCCGGCATCGAGGCCCGCAGCGACCGCGCGGCGACGGTAGTCGAGCACCCAGGCCGTGACGCGCTCGGGCGGCCAGGCGATGTACGCATCGCGCAGCAGCGAGACGAGGTCGTACGTGATCGGCCCGCGCACGGCGTCCTGGAAGTCGAGGATGCCGGGATTGTCGCCCGGGCAGACCATCAGGTTGCGCGAGTGGTAGTCGCGGTGCACGAACACCTGCGGCGCGCCGAGGCACACCGCGACCAGCGCGTCCATCGCGCGCGCGAGCACCTGCGACTCCTGCGCGGACGGCGTGAGGCCGAGGTGGCGCGCGAGCAGCCAGTCCGGGAACAGGCTCATCTCGAAGCGCAGCAGCTTTTCGTCATACGGCGGCAGTGCCCGCGAGTGGGCATCGCCCCGGGCCTGGATGCGCACCAGCGCGTCGAACGCATCGCCGTAGAGCGTGTCGGCCTGGCCGTCCCGCGCGAGCTCGGGCAGGTACATGCGGGTACCGAGGTCCGTGAGCAGCAGGAAGCCCTGCCCCGCGTCGCGCTCGAGCACCCGCGGCGCATGCACGCCGATCTCGGCGAACATGGCCGCGATCCGCACGTACGGATCGACGTTCTCCTTCTCCGGCGGCGCGTCCATCACGACGCGCGTCGCGCCATCCGGCAACGTGACGCGGAAATACCGGCGGAAACTGGCATCCGCGGACGCGGGGGCGAGTCCGTATCCGGCCAGCCCGAGCCCCTCCCGCAGCCACCGATGCAGCAGGTCGAGTCTTGGGTCGGCGGCGGCCGTGCGCTGGTCGTTCAAGGGAGCCCCGGAAAGTCGGATACGAGCAGTGGGGCGCAATTATAATTGCAGCGATGACTGGGAAGCCGAAACTGGGGTCCGACCGGCCGCGCTGGCGCGTGCTTCCCTCCCTCGTGGCGGGCCTGCTGACCTCCCAGGCCGCCCTGGCGACCGACGAACCCGCCGCCGCGACACCGACCGCGCCCCGATCCACCGAGCAGGCCTGCCGGATCGCGCAGCCCCCGGACCCCCGAATCGCCGAACTGCAGCAGGCCGACCCGGACGATCCGCGGATCGAAGTGCGCAGCGACACGGGCACGCTCGGGCGCGACGGCAATGCCGACCTGCAGGGCAACGTGGCCATCCGCTTCGGGCAGCGGCTGCTGACGGCCGAGCAGGCCGAGATCGACGCCACGCAGCGCAGCGTGGAGCTCAAGGGCCAGGTCGAGTACCTCGACCCGCAGCTGCACGTGAAGGGCCGTGGCGGCAACTTCAAGAGCGACGCCGGCGGCGAGTTCCAGGGCGCGCAGTTCGAGCTGCTGGACCATGCCGTGCGCGGCGCAGCGAAGGACGCCGAACTGCACCAGGACGGCACGATCGACCTGACCGGCGTGCGCTACACCGCCTGCCCGCCCGGCAACGAGGACTGGCAGCTCAAGGCCGGCGAAATCGAGATCGACCAGAAGGCGCGCATGGGCACGGGCCACAACGTGCGGCTCGACTTCAAGGGCGTGCCGATCTTCTACACCCCGTGGATCTCCTTCCCCGTGGGCGACCAGCGCAAGACGGGCCTGCTGTTCCCGACCATCGGCTCGAGCAGCAAGAGCGGCACGCTGGTCGCGTTGCCGTGGTACTGGAACATCGCGCCCAATTACGACGCGACCTTCACCACGCGCTGGTATTCCGACCGCGGGTTCCGCCTCGACCCCGAGTTCCGCTACCTCACCGAGCGCAGCCGCGGCGTGCTCGAGGCCGAGTACCTGTTCCACGACGACCAGACCGGCGAATCGCGCAGCTACGTCGACCTGCGCCACGTCACGCGCTTCGACTCGCAGACGCGCTTCATCATCGATGCGGCCAATGCCAGCGACACCGACTACTTCGAGGACTTCGGCGTCGGCTTCGAGGGCACGAGCGTCACTTTCCTCAACCGCCTGACCGAGCTGCGCCACGACACCGACCACTGGATGCTGCGCGCGCGGGCGCAGGACTACCAGGTGATCGACCGCGCGCTGGTCGACGAGGAGCGGCCCTACTCCATCCTGCCGCAGCTCACCGCGCTCGGCCGCTGGCGCGACCTGCCGGGCGGGTTGTCGGCGAGTTTCCTCGGCGACGTCACCAACTTCACCCGCGACCTCGGTCCCCAGGGCGTGCGTGTGGAGGCGAATCCGTCGGTCGAGTGGCGCGTGGACCGCAACGGTGCGTTCCTCGCCGCCGGGGCAGGCTTCGACTACCTGCAATACGCGCTCAGCGACACGACGAACGGCGACGACACGCCGAGCCGCGCCGCGCCGATCGCGAGCATCGACAGCGGCTTCGTCCTCGAGCGGCAGGCCGGCGCGCGTGGCCAGAAAGTGCAGACGCTCGAACCCCGCCTGCTGTACCTCTACGTGCCCTACCGCAACCAGGACGACCTGCCCGTGTTCGACACGGGCGTGCCGGACCTGAACCTCGTGCAGCTGTTCCGCACCAACCGCTACGTGGGCAGCGACCGTCTCGGCGATGCGAACCAGGTGAGCGTCGGTGTCACCACGCGACTGCTCGACGCGGGTCGCGGGCGACAGTACCTGAGCGCCACGCTGGGCCAGGCTTTCTATTTCGAGCAGCCGCGCGTGCGCCTGCCGGACGAACCGGTGCGCGACCGATCGACCTCCGACGTGGTCGCGGAACTCGATCTGTCCGCCTTCAAGAACTGGAACGTGCACTTCGGCTACCAGTGGAACCCGGACCAGACGCTCACCGAGAAGTCCGAGGTGTTCGTCCAGTACAAGCCCGAGTCCGACCGGGTGGTCAACGTCGGCTACCGCTTCCGGCACGACCTGCTCGAGCAGTTCGACGTGTCGACGGCCTGGCCGATCACGCACGAATGGCGCGCGTTCGCGCGCTGGGTGTACTCGGTCCGCGAGGACAAGTCCCTCGACCAGTTCCTCGGCCTCGAGTACTCGTCCTGCTGCTGGGCGGTGCGCCTGGTCGGCCGCAAGTTCGTGAGCAGCCGCACGGGCGCCACCGATACCTCGGTGGGCCTGCAGCTGGAACTCAAGGGCCTGTCCAGTGTCGGAGTGGACAACGACGCTTTCCTGCGCGACGCGATTCGTGGATACTCGCCGCTCCCGTCCGACCCCCGGTCCTGAAATGTCCCTGATTCTCAAGCGTTTTCTGGCCTTCGTCGCCCTGCTCGGCGTGGCCGCCGTCGCGTGGCCGCAGTCCAAGCAGCTGAGCTCGACCGGGGTCCTGCTGGACGGGGTCGCGGCCGTGGTGAACGACGGCATCGTGCTGCGCAGCGACGTCGAGAACCAGATGGCGGTCATCTCCCAGCGCATCGAGCAGGCCGGCCAGCAGGTGCCGCCGCGCAACATCCTGCGCCAGCAGGTGCTCGAGCGCCTGGTGCTGCAGGAAGTGCAGATGCAGCGCGCCGACCGCCTCGGCATCAAGGTCTCGGACGAGATGGTCAACCAGGCGCTGACCGAGGTCGCGTCGCGCAACAAGATCAAGTTCAGCGACCTGCCGGCCGCGCTCGAGCAGCAGGGCATCGACTACCGCAACTACCGCGACGAGGTGCGGCGCGAGATGACGCTGCAGATGCTGCGCCAGCGCGACGTGATCTCGCGCGTGTACGTGTCGCCGCGCGAGGTCGACCAGTGCGTCGCCAAGCGCAAGGCCTCGCCGGGTGCCGACAACGAATACAACCTGTCGCACATCCTCGTCGCGATCCCGAGCAACGCGACCGAGCAGCAGGTGGCCGAGCGGACGGCGCGCGCGCAGGGCGTCTACGAGCGCGCGCAGAAGGGGGAGGATTTCGCCCAGCTCGCCATCTCCTACTCCGACTCGGGCACCGCCCTCGACGGCGGCGCACTCGGCTGGCGCAAGGCCGCGCAGCTGCCGTCGTTCGTCGCCGACGCCGTGCCGAACATGAAAGCGGGCGATGTGACCGAACCGATTCGCACGCCGAGCGGCCTGCACATCTTCAAGCTGCTCGAGGTGCGCGGCGCCTCGCAGAGCGCGCTGGTGTCGCAGGTGCACGCGCGCCACATCCTCATGACCACCAACGAGGTCGAGGACGACGAGACCGTGCGCCAGAAGCTGCTCAAGATCCGCGAGCGCGTGCTGAACGGCGAGAGCTTCGAGGCAATCGCGTCGGTCACGTCCGAGGACACCGGTTCGGCCGCGAACGGCGGCGACCTCGGCTGGCAGGGTCCGGGCACCTTCGTGCCCGAGTTCGAGCAGCAACTCGACAAGCTCGCGGACAACGAGCTCAGCCAGCCGTTCAAGTCCAAGTTCGGCTGGCACCTCGTGCAGCTGCTCGGCCGCCGTACCTACGACGCCTCCGACGACGTCACGCGCAACAAGTGCGTGATGCAGATGCGCGAGGCCCGCGCGGACGAAGAGACGGAAATCTGGCTGCGCCGCCTGCGCGACGAGGCCTTCGTCGACTACAGGATGTGAGCAGCCCGCGCCGCCGCGCCGTCCTGCCGACCATCGCCGTCACGACCGGCGAACCGGCGGGCATCGGCCCCGATCTCTGCCGCGCCCTCCTCCGCCGTCGCCTGCGCGACTATCGGCTGGTGCTGATCGGCGACACCACGCTCTACGGGCGCTCGGCGCCGCGCGGCAGCCGCCTGCAGCGGCCTCCCGCGTTCGACCCCACGGAACCCGCCCGGGCACGCGTCGAGACCCTGCACGTCGACCTGCGCGCGCCGTGCACTGCGGGCCGGCTGG
>JBGAHO010000019.1:0-71078 GCA_044226195.1 Steroidobacteraceae bacterium | reverse complement strand
GATGCCGCGGCTCAGTGCAGCAACGTGATCGTCGGCAGTGGCGGCGGTGTCGTGCCCGCGGCGCGGGAGGCCCGGAGCTGGTAAACGTAGGCCAGCACCTGCGCGACCGCCGTGTAGAGCTGCGCCGGAATCGCGTCGCCGAGATCGCACTGCTTGTGCAGCGCGCGGGCCAGCGGCGGCGCCTCGAGGATCGGCACGCCGCTCTCGCGGGCGACCTCGCGGATGCGACCCGCGATCAGGTCCATGCCCTTCGCAACCACGATCGGCGCACGCATCCGGGAATCGTCGTAGCGCAGGGCCACCGCGTAATGCGTCGGGTTCGTGACCACCACGTCCGCCTTCGGCACTTCCTGCATCATGCGACGGCGGGCGATGGCCTGCTGCCGGCTGCGGATGTGACCCTTGACCTCCGGGTTGCCCTCCGTCTCCTTGTTCTCCTGACGGATCTCCTCGCGCGTCATGCGCAACGAGCGGTGGTACTGCCACAGCGCCAGCGGCACGTCGACCGCCGCGATGAGCACCATCGAGCCTGCCAGCACGACCAGCGCGCTGCCCGCGAGGCGCAGCGCATCGCCGATCGCGAGCGTGAGCGGCTCGCGGCCGAGCCGCATCAGGTCGTCCGCCTGCGACCACAGCAGCAGCGCCGCGGCCAGCGCCACCACGGCGAAGCGCGCGAACGACTTGCCGACCTCGAGCATCCCCTGCATCGAGAACACGCGCTGCAGGCCGGCGAGCGGATCGAGCCGCTCCCACTTCGGCGCCAGCGCCTCCGTGCTGAAGTTCCAGCCGCCGATCGCGAGCGGCGCGATCAGGGCCGCGGCGAGCAGCAGGCCGAACAGCGGCGCACAGGCGATCAGTGCCTGCAGGGCCGCATCGCCCATCGCCGCCGTCATCTGCCCGTCCTCCATCGCCTGCGCCCGGCTGAAGCGCAGCGAGCGGCGCATCAGCTCCGCCAGCTGGCCGCCCATCAGGCCGCCGAGCGAATAGAGGCCGACGCCGCCCGCGAGCAGCACGGCGGCCGACGTGAGGTCGCGGGAGCGCGGCACCTGGCCACGCTTGCGCGCTTCCTCGAGTCGCTTCGGTGTCGCGCTCTCGGTGCGTTGTTCGAAGTCCTGGTCGTTGTCGGCCATGGCTCAGCCCGTCGCCCCGAGGCCGGCCAGCATCTCGAAAGCCTGGCCGATGAGTTGCACGAAGCCCGACTGCACGGTCGGCAGGCCGATCCAGACGATCAGCAGGCCGAACGCCAGGATGAGCGGGAACCCGACCGCGAAGAGGTTGAGCGTCGGCGCGGCGCGGCTCATGACGCCGACCGCGAGATTCGCGACCAGCAGCGCCGTCATGCCGGGCAAGGCGACCGCGAGTGCGCCTGCGAAGAGCTGCGTGCCCCAGCCCGCCACCGAGAACCACATCGAGTCCGGCGGCGAGGTGCCGACCGGCAGCGTGCGGAACCCGTCGACCAGCGTCTGGATCAGCAGCAGGTGGCCGTCGAGCGCGAGGAACGTGAGGGTCACGACGATCATGTAGAACTGGCCGAGCACCGGCGTGCCGGTGCCGCGCAGCGGGTCGACGTTGAACGCGAAGCTGAGGCCCATGCCGTTCGACAGCAGCTGGCCGCCCATCGCGAGCGCGTCGAAGGCCACCTGCAGCACGAACCCGGTCGCGAGACCGATCAGCACCTGCTGCAGCGAGATCACGAAGCCGTTGACCGAGAGCGGCTCGACGCCGGCGGGCGGCGGCGGCAGCAGCGGCACGACCAGCAGCGTCACCGCCCCGGCCAGCACGATGCGCAACCGCGGCGGCACGTAGGTCGCACCGAAGATCGGCGCGACCATCAGGCAGGCGCCGATGCGGAAAAAGGGCCACAGGTAGGCCGCGAGCCACGCCTCGAGCTGACCGCCGGTGACGTGGATCACGGGTTCACCCGATCAGCGACGGGATGCTCATGAACAGCTCGCGCGTGTAGCTCACGATCAGCTTGAGCATCCACGGCCCGGCCACCACGACCGCGGCCGCCATGCCGAGCAGCTTGGGGATGAACGAGAGCGTCATCTCGTTGATCTGCGTCGCCGCCTGGAAGATGCCGACCAGCAGGCCGACCAGCAGCGCGGTGAGCAGCAGCGGCGCGGACAGCAGCAGCGTCATCTCGAGCGCGCGCTGCGACACGGTCATCACGGTCTCGGGGGTCATTGGTAGAAGCTCGCGGCGAGGGAACCCATCACCAGCGTCCAGCCGTCGACCAGCACGAACAGCATGATCTTGAACGGCAGCGAGATGAGCACGGGCGACAGCATCATCATGCCCATCGACATCAGGACGCTGGCCACGACGAGGTCGATGATCACGAACGGGATGAACAGCAGGAAGCCGATCTGGAACGCGGTCTTCAGCTCGCTGGTGACGAACGACGGCACCAGCACGGTGAGCGGCACGTCCTCGGGCTTGTCGTAGCCGGTGCCGCCGGCGATGGCGACGAAGGCGGCGATGTCCTTCTCGCGCGTCTGCTCCAGCATGAATTTCTTGAGCGGCGCGACGCCGCGCTCGAGCGCGGTCGAGGTGTCGATCGTGCCCGCGGCGTAGGGCGCCACGGCGTCGACGCGGATCTTCTCGACCACCGGCGACATCACGAACAGCGTGAGGAACAGCGCGAGGCCGATCAGCACCTGGTTGGGCGGCGCCTGGCCGGCCCCGATCGCCTGGCGCAGGATCGCGAGCACGATCACGATGCGCGTGAAGGCGGTCATCATCAGCAGGATCGCCGGCAGGAACGTGATCGCCGTCATCAGGGCGAGCAGCTGCAGCGTCAGCGTGTAGGTCTGGCCGCCGCCCGGAGCGGTCTCGATCGTCACCGCGGGGATGCCGGGGGCCGCGAAGACCAGCATCGGCGCGAGGACGAGCAGGAGCGCCCACAGGCTGCGGCGCAGGAAGGGGATCATGGCGTGCGCTCTGTGCGCGCGGCGGGACGCAGGGTGTGCAGGGCACGCACGCTGCCGGAGGCGACGCCGACCAGCACGCGCTCGTCGCCGACCTGCAGCAGCACCACCCGCTCGCGCGGTCCGACGGCCTTCTCGGCGACGACGGTGATCGCGCCGGCGTCGCCCTTGGCGTAGCCGGGACGCAGCTTGCGCAGCAGCCAGGCGGCGGCGAATACGGCAGCGAGCACCAGCACCAGCGAGAGCGTGACCTGGGCGAGTCCACCGGCCGGGCCCGGCACGGTCGGGGCGGCGCCCGGGGCAGCGAACTTGTGGGGAGCCGCGGCCGGCGCCTGCGCGTGGGCCGAGGCTGCGACGAGCAGCACGCCCAGCGCACTCGCCGCGAGGCCACGGATCCGGGCAGGGACAGCGCGCACGGGCCGGCCTCAGCGCAGCTTGCGGATGCGCTCGGCCGGGCTGATCACGTCGGTCAGCCGCAGGCCGAATTTCTCGTTGACCACCACGACTTCGCCGTGGGCCACGAGCGTGCCGTTGACGTAGACGTCGAGCGGCTCGCCGGCGGCGCGGTCGAGTTCGACGACCGAGCCCTGGTTGAGCTGCATCAGGTTGCGGATGCTCATCCGCGTGCGGCCGACCTCCATCGCGAGCGTGACGTGCACGTCGAGCAGCATCTCGAGGTTGACGTCGCGCGGCGAGACCGGCTGCGCGTCGCTGTGGAGTTCACCGCCGTTGACGGTTTCGACCATCGTCGGTTCGGGCATCTGGGCGCTCATGCGTTCTTCACCATCAGGTTGTCGAGGTAGGTGACCGGGTTGCGGCGCACGATCTCGTCGATCTTCACCGCGTGGCGGCCGCGCGAACGGCCGCAGGTGCCCCGGAACAGCGGGACTTCGTTGGCGAGCAGCGTGACCTTGCCCTCGAAGTCGCAGGGCAGGATGTCGCCGGGCTTCATGTCGAGCAGCTGGCTCAGCGAGATGTGCGAACGCGCGAGCAGCGTGCTCACGTCGACCTCGGCATCCTCGATCTCGCGGTGCAGGGCCTGCACCCAGCGTTCGTCCTTCTCCGAGCGGTCGCTCTTCACGCGCGTGCTCAGCATGTCGCGGATCGGCTCGATCGACGTGTACGGCATGGCCACGTGCAGGTCGCCGCCGCCGCCGTCGAGCTCGATGTGGAAGCGCGTGATCACCACCACCTCGGACGGCCCGACGATGTTGGCGAAGTGCGGGTTGATCTCGCGGCTGAGGAACTCCGGCTCGAGCGGCATCACCGGCAGCCAGGCCTCGCGCAGGTCGCCGAAGGCCTGCGTCATCAGGTTGCTGATGATGCGGGTCTCGGTCGGCGTGAAGTCGCGGCCCTCGATCTTGGCGAAGCGGCCGTTGCCGCCGAAGAAGTTGTCGACCACGGCGAAGACCAGCTTCGGGTCGAAGATCATCAGGCTGGTGCCGCGCAGCGGGTTGAGCCGGATCAGGTTGAGGCTGGTCGGCACGTGCAGCGAGTGCACGTACTCGATGAACTTGTGCATCTCGACCGGCGCCACGGTCAGCTCCGGCGTGCGGCGCAGCATGTTGAACAGGCTGATGCGGAACAGCCGCGCGAACCGCTCGTTGATCATCTCGAGCGTCGGCATGCGGCCGCGCGTGATGTTGACCTGGGTCGCGAAGTCGTAGACCTGCACGCCGCCCGGGGACGGCGGCGGCGTCGTGTCGACGGCTCCGGAGTCGACGCCGTGCAGCAATGCGTCGATTTCGTCCTGGCTCAGGATGTCCTGGGCAGTCATCGGCGCGTCCTCACTGCATCACGAAGCTCGTGAAGTACAGGTCCTTCACGTCGTTCGTCTTGCCGCCCGCCTCGACCACGACCTTGCGGGCCTCGCCGAGCGCGGCGAGGCGCAGGTGCTCCTTGCCGGCGGTCGTCGACAGGGCCTCGTAGGACTGGCCGGAGAACAGCATCAGCAGGTCGTTGCGGATCACCGGGTCGTGCTTCTTCAGCAACTCGGCGGTCGCCGGGTCCTCGGTCATCACCTGCACCGTCACCTGCAGGAAGCGCACCGCGTCGTTCGACGCGAAGTTGACGACGAACGGCGGATCGAGCGGCACGAAGATCGGCTCGGCATGCACCGGCTTGGCGGGTTCGGCCTTGGCCGCGGCCGCGTGACTCTTCATGAAGTACAGCCCGGCGCCTCCGCCCGCGGCCGCAAGCACGGCGACCCCCGCGATGATCAGGGGCAGCTTGGACTTCTTGGCCGGCTTCTCTTCGGTTGCCGGCACGGCAGGGGCAGCAGGGGCTTGGGTTGCCATCGTCGGGGCCTCGCGCCGCAATCAGGCGGCCATGCCCAGATGAAGCAATCCCCGTGCCAACGCCGGCGACGGAGATTTGGCGCGTCAGGCGTAGGCGTCGACGAGGCCCATGCGCACCAGGCGGTCGACCGCCGGGGCTTCCGTGACGATGCCGTCATTCTCCGACCCGAAGGCCGGGCCGGAGGAACCGCCCGAGGTCCCGGCGCGGTTCGGCAGGTCCTGGCGCACGCCCGTGTCGCCGAGGGTGAGGCCGGCGCCGGCGAACATCTCGCGCAGGCGCGGAATGGCGTCGGTCAACGCGGCTCGGGTGTCGGCGTGGGCCGCCCCGAACCAGACGCTGGCCTTGTCGCCACTGAGATCGATTCGCACTTCGACCGGGCCGAGGTGTTCCGGCGAGAGCTTCAGCGTCGCGGACGGCACGCCGCGCTCGACCAGCAGGCGCACCTCGTGGCCGACGCTCTCTGCCCAGCGCGGATGCCCGACCGGCACGTCGATCTTGTGGACCACGAGCGTCGTGCGCCCGTCGCCGCTCGTTTCGAGCCGCGGGGGCGGCGCATTGAGGGCCGCTGCCGTGGTGGCGCCGTCGGTCGAGGCGGTCGCGTCGGACAGCGGATCGTCGGGTGCCAGCCATTTGGCGCCGGCGTCCACGGCCGGCAGTGCGGCCACCTGCGCCTCGAGCGCCGGGGCCAGGGTCTGCAACAGGTCCTGCACCGCCGCGCCATCGTCCGTGGTCGCGGGGGCCGTCGCCGGGGCCGGGACATTCGCCGCAGGGAGCGGCAACGGGATCGCGAACGGCAGTTGCGCGAGTGCTGCGAGTGCCGCCGCGTCGGCGGCCTGCGCGTCTTCCACGGGCAAGGCCTTCGCCGCGACCGGCGTCGTCACCGGGAGGTCGGGTTCGGCCGCCGCGGGCGCGATGACCTGCGCGAGCAAGGCCAGGAATTCGTCGTTGCTGCCGTACGCGGCGCCGGCGGCATGGGTCGAGCCGGCGGCGGCCGGCGCGCTGGCGGCCGCATTGGCCGGGATTCCACTCTGGCTCATCTGGATCACTCCTTCGCCCTCGCGGCCGCGAAGTTGCGCTGCGCGCGCTCGTCGCAGTCCGACTGTTCGCGTCGCTCGTCCGCGCGCCGCTCGTCGGCGGCCGCGTGCTCGATCACCTTGCCGACCGCGCGCGAGCGCTTCGACGCCTCGAGCCAGCGTTCGCGCAGCGTGTCCCGTTCCTCGCTCGCGCGGCCGACCAGCAGGCCCTGCTGGGTGACGGCCTCGCCGAGCTTGGCGATGAAGGTCTGGAAGGCGCGCAGTTCACCGATGCCGATGCCCGCGGTCGTGCGCTCCTGCAGCGCCGAGCGGTACTCGCGCTCGTACCGCTCGAGTTCCGTCAGGCGCGCGCGCGCCTGGGTCAGGCGGGTCTCGCCGGCCGCGAGCGCCTGGGCGGCGCGTTCTTCCGCGTGCGAGGCAACCTCGCGCACCGGTTCGAATCGGCGGGAGCGCAGCATCAGCCCTCACCTCCGCGCGGAGCGCCGCCCGCTCCCGGCGGGAGCAGCGTGCTCTCGAGGTCGTCGAGGCTGGTGGCAAAGTCGCAGCGCTCGTCGAGCGCCTGGCGCATGTACCCCTCGATGCGCGGCTTGAGCGCGATCGCGGCGTCGACGCGCGGATCGCTGCCGCGCTGGTAGGCGCCGATCGAGATCAGGTCGCGGTGGCTCTCGTACATCGAGTTCGACTGGCGCAGCAGCCGGGCGGCCTGCAGGTGGTCGCCGTCGACGATCTCGTGCATGACGCGGCTGATCGACGCATCGACGTCGATGGCCGGGTAGCGGCCGCCCTCGGCGATGCGGCGCGAGAGCACGATGTGACCGTCGAGCACCGCGCGGGCCGCGTCGGCGATCGGGTCGTTCTGGTCGTCGCCTTCCACCAGCACGGTGTAGAAGGCCGTGATCGAACCGGCGCCCTCCTCGCCGTTGCCCGCGCGCTCGACGAGCTGCGGCAGGCGGGCGAACACCGACGGCGGATAGCCCTTGGTCGCGGGCGCCTCGCCGATGGCCAGGCCGATCTCGCGCTGCGCCTGCGCGAAGCGCGTGAGCGAATCCATGAGCAGCAGCACGTTGAGGCCCTGGTCGCGGAAGTACTCGGCGATGGCCGTGGCGAGCCACGCGCCGTGCAGGCGCATCAGCGGCGGATGGTCGGCCGGCGAGGCCACCACCACGGAGCGCGCAAGGCCCTCGGGGCCGAGGATGCGCTCGATGAATTCCTTCACTTCGCGGCCACGCTCGCCGACCAGCCCGACGACGATGACGTCGGCGCTGGTGTAGCGGGCCATCATGCCGAGCAGCACGCTCTTGCCGACGCCGCTGCCCGCGAAGAGGCCGACGCGCTGGCCGCGCCCGACGGTGAGCAGGCCATTGATGGCGCGGATGCCGACGTCGAGCGGTTCGCGGATGGGCTCGCGCGAGAGCGGGTTGAGCGGCACGCCGGTGAGGCGCACGCGGGTCTCCGCCTCGATCGGGCCGCGCCCGTCGAGGGGATGGCAGCCGCCATCGACGATGCGCCCGAGCAGCTTGCGCCCGACCGGCACGCGGCCGGCATGCGGTCGCGGGATCACGCGCGCATCCGGGCGCAGGCCATGCGGATCGCCGGTCGGCATCAGGTACAGGCGTTCGCTGCCGAAGCCGACGACTTCGGCCTCGACGCGACTGCCGTCGAGCGCGATGACGTCGCAGCGGTCGCCGATCGCCGCCTGGCAGCCGGCCGCTTCGAGCGTGAGTCCGATCATGCGCGTGAGCCGGCCCTCGACCGGCGGATCCGGCACGCGCTCGAGATGCGCGCGGCGGGTGGCCAGTCCGGCCGACCAGCGCGCGGTGTGCTGCTCGCGCAGGGCCGTCATGCGCGCCCGTCTCCGCGCGCGCGCTTCTCGCCGAGCACGGCGGCGATCGCGGCCCCGAGCCGCGTCTCGACCCGCGCGTCGACCTGCGAGTGTTCCGCGTTCACGCGGCAGCCGCCGCGCTCGAGCACCGGATCCTCGACGAGGATCCACGCGCGCTCGGCATTGGGCTCGGCCAGCCGCTCGCGCACCAGCGCGGCATCCTCCGGGTGCAGGTGGATGCGCACCTCGCGTGCCGACGACGGCAGCAGCGAGACGGCGTGGCGCACCGCGGCGATGATCTGGGCCGGATCGGCGTGCAGTTCGCGCCGCACGACGTGGCGCGCGATCGCACAGGCGAGGGTCGCGAGTTCCTCCTCCACCGACTTGTCGAGATCGGCGAGTGGCGCCGACAGCAGGTCGAGGATCGAGGCGAGCCGGTCCACGCCGGCCTTGAGTGCCAGCAACTGGGGCCGCTGCTCGCTGATCGCCGCCGCCTCGCCGGCCTCGAGGCCGCGCGCGAAGCCGGCGTCCCAGGCCTCGCGCTGGATGCGATCGAGGTCCGCGGCCGGGTCGGCCGCGTGCGGATGCGCGCCCGTCGGCGTGATCTCGGGGGCGATCCAGGGAATGATCTCGGCCGTCGCGCTACACATATTCGTCGCCCCGTCCGCCGAGCGCGAGGGCACCCTCGTCCGCCATCTTGCGGGCGATCGCCAGGATCTCCTTCTGCGCGGTCTCGACCTCGGCCAGGCGCACCGGGCCCTTCGCATCGAGGTCGTCCATCATCATCTCGGCCGCGCGCTGCGACATGTTCTTGAAGATCTTCGCCTTGAGCCCCTCGTCCGTCGCCTTGAGGGCGAGCAGCAGGCGCTCGCTCGGCACCTGGCGCAGCAGCGCCTGCATGCCGCGGTCGTCGAGCTCGACCAGGTTCTCGAAGGTGAACATCAGGTCCTCGATCAGCGCGCCGAGCTGCTCGTCGACCTTGTGCATGTGGGCGAGCACCGCCGATTCGTTGGTGCCGTCCATGAAGTTGAGGATCTCGGCCGCGACCTTCGGGCCGCCGAGGTTGGAGGACTGCCCGACGGCGTTGCCGGCGAAGCGCTTCTCCATGATGTCGTTCAGCTCGCTGAGCGCCGACGGCTGCACGCCGTCGAGCGTCGCGATGCGCATGACCACGTCGGCGCGCAGCCAGTCCGGCAGGTGCGCGAGCGCCTCGGCCGCCTGGTCCGGATCGATGTAGGCCAGCACGATGGCGATGATCTGCGGATGTTCCTGGCGGATCGCTTCGACGATCGCACGCGGCTCCATCCACTTCAGCGCCTCGAGGCCCTTGCTGTTGCGGCCCAGCTGGATGCGATCGATCAGGCCGCCGGCCTTGTCGGCGCCGAGCGCGTCGATCAGCACCTTGCGCACGTATTCGTCGGACCCGACGCCGAGCGAGGTCTGGTTCTCGACGGTGCGCGTGAAGTGATCGAGCACGGTCTCGACCTCGAGCCGCGACACGTTGGTCAGCTGCGCCATGGCCGTGCCGACGCGCTGCACGTCCTTGGCGCCCATGTGCTTGAGGATCTCGGCCGCGTTGCGCTCGCCGAGCGTCATCAGGAAGATCGCGGCCTGCTCGGTGCGCGACCGGCTGCTGCCCGGCAACTGCTCAGTCATCGGTGTTCACCCAGTTCATCACGACCTGCGCCACGCGCTTGGGGTCCTGCGACACCAGCTGCTGCGCGACCTCGACCTGCTTCTCGTACGACATGCGCGGGCCGCTCGGGGCCGCGGGCTCGGCGCCGTGACGCGGCTCCGGCAGAGATTCCATCGCGGACGGCGCGCGCAGCTGGTCGCCCGGGTTCGGCATCGCCCCGCCGGGGATCTGCGGCGCATGGCCCGCGGTCTTCGGCGACGTCAGGCTCTTCACCAGCGGCCGCACGATGGTGAGCAGCAGCACGATGGCGATGATCGCGCCGAGGACCAGGCGGGCGACCGTGAGCAGCATCGGCTGCTGCCACAGCGGGACCGACTCCTCGGTGAGCCCGGCCGCTTCGTCCACGAACGAGGCGTTGACCACGTTGACGCTGTCGCCGCGCGATGCGTCGAAGCCGACCGCGTCCTTCACCAGCGCGGTGATGTCGCTGACCTGCCTGGCGCCGAGCGGACGCGCCGTGACCTTGCCGTCCTTGTCGGTGACGCGGACGTTGTCGACCAGCACGGCCACCGTCAGGCGGCGCAGCCGGCCGGCCGGCTGGTTGGTGTAGGACAGCGTGCGGTCGATCTCGAAATTGCGGGTGCTCTGCTTCGAGACGTTGTCGGGGGTCGCCGGAGCGGCCGCGGCCTGCGCGGCTGCACCGTTGGCACCGGCGGCCGCCGGAGCAGCGGCACCGGCCGCGGGCGCCGGCGAATTCGGCGGGAGCGCGACCCCGGCGGGCGGCGGCTGGTTGGTGAGCGCGCCCGGCACGCCGCCGTTCAGCGCGCCGTTCATGCTGGTCTGCTCGGAGAGCTGCTCGCTGCGCACGACCTGGCTGTCGGGGGCGTAGCTCTCGTGCGTCGTCTCCACCGCGCTCGCGTCGAGTTCGGCCGTGACCTGTGCGCGCACGCGGCCCGCGCCGACGATCGGCGCCAGCAGTTCCTCGATGCGGTCGACGTAGGTGCTCTCGATGCGGCGGGCGGTCTCGGCGCGTTCGTCGGCCGCGCGCGTCTCGGCCGACTTCGGCGCGGACAGCAGGTGGCCCTGCTGGTCGACGACGGTGACGCCGTCCGCCTCGAGGCCCGGGATGCTCGAGGCGACGAGGTGGACGATGGCGCTGACCTGGCCCTGCTCCAGCTGGCGGCCCGGCTTGAGCTTCACGAACACGGACGCGCTGCCCGGGCGCCGGTCGCGCACGAACGCCGACGGGGCCGGCGAGGCGAGGTGCACGCGCGCGGCTTCCACGGCCTGCAGGCTGGTGATCGTGCGCACCAGTTCGATTTCGAGCGCGTGCTGGTAGCGCGCGGTCTCCATGAACTGGCTCATGCCGAAGCCGGGGTCCTTGCGGATCAGCTCGAAACCGCCGTCGTCGCCCGCGGGCAGGCCCTGCGAGGCGAGCTTCAGGCGCGCGTCGTTGATGCGGTCCTGCGGCACCATGATGGCGCCGGTGGTGGCGTCGACCTTGTGCTTGATGTCGGCCGCTTCGAGCGCCTGCGCCACGGAGGCGGCATCGGACGGCGCGAGGCTCGCGTACAGCAGGCCCCAGTTCGGACCCTGCGACCACAGCGCCACGGTGACGCCGACCGCGACGGCGGCGGCGATGCCGAGGAGCACGAGCAGGGGTCGCAGTCCGGCGCCGAGGCGCGCGAGCTGCGGCGGAGCGGGAAGTGCGGCGGCGGCAGGAGTGGCCATGGTGGTTGCGGTGTCCGTTCAGCGTGGGGAACTGCCGTCAGATCGGCATGTTCATGATTTCCTGGTAGGCGGCGACGAACTTGTTGCGCACTTCCGTCGTGGCGCGGAAGGCCACGTTGGCCTTCTGCACCTCGACCATCACCTGGCCGAGGTCCACGCCGGGCGTGCCGCGCTCGAAGGCCGTGACCATGCCGTCGGCCTTCTGCTGCATCTGGTTGACCTGCTCCACGCCGCGCTTCAACACGTCGGCGAACGACGGCCCGGCGGCCTGCGTGGCGGCGCCGGCCGTCGGGCGCGCGATGCCGCCCGGCTGCGTCGCGTGCATGGCGCGGATCTGCGAGAGCACCTGGTCGATGGCGAGACTGCTCATGCGGCGGTTCCTTCGGCGTCGAGCGGGATGCCGAGCCCGCGCAGGCGCGCCAGCTTGTAGCGCAGCGTGCGGGCACTGATCCCGAGCTGGCGCGCGGCCGCGATGCGCGTGCCGGACGCGCGCAGCGCGTGGCGGATGAGGTCGCGCTCGGCGAGCGCGAGGCGGTTGGCGAGGTCGGCGGGCGTGCCCGCGGCGGCCGCGACGGGACCGCTCGCTTCGGAGGTCGCGATCTCGGGTTCGAAGAACAGGTGGGCAGCCTGGATCAGCGGGCCGGTGCACAGCACCAGCGCGCGCTGCATGACGTTGTCGAGTTCGCGCACGTTGCCGGGCCAGCGATACGTGAGCAGCAGGTCGGCGGCTTCGGCCGACAGCGCGGGCACGCGCGCGCCCGGGGCGCTGTGCGCGGCGACGAAGCGCGTGGCGAGCGGCAGGATGTCCTCGCGGCGCTCGCGCAGCGGCGCGAGGGCGAGCGGGAACACGTTGAGACGGTAATAGAGGTCTTCGCGGAAGCGGCCCGCGGCCACGTCGGCGCGCAGGCGGCGGTTGGTCGTGGCGATCACGCGCACGTCGAGGGCGATCGGCGTGCGGGCACCGAGGCGCTCCACCTCGCGCTCCTGCAGCACGCGCAGCAGCTTGGCCTGCAGCGCGAGCGGCATCTCGGACACTTCATCGAGCAGCAGCGTGCCGCCCTGTGCCTGCTCGAACTTGCCGGCGTGCGAGCCCTGCGCGCCGGTGAACGCGCCCCGCTCCCACCCGAACAGCGTCGCCTCGAGCATGGTCTCGGGGATCGCGGCGCAATTGACGGCGACGAACGGTCCGGCCGCGCGGGCCGAGTGCCGGTGGACGTATTGGGCGAGCACTTCCTTGCCGGTGCCCGATTCGCCGGCGATCAGCACGGTGCAGTCGCTGGCCGCGACGCGCCGGGCGGTCTCGGCCACGCGCAGCGAGGCCGGCGCGCAGACCACGAGGTCGCGGTCCGCGCGGGCGGGTCCCGGGGCGGGGACCGTGGTGGCCTGGCTGGAGGTCTGGGTCATGGCATCGGTTCCTGGCGTCCAAAGCGTGGCGCTACCGCTTTGGGTGCAAGTTCCGTGCCGGCGGCCGAAGGGGGTTCAGGGGCCCAGGAGGGGCTTCGGCGGCCGTCCGCGCGTCAAGTTTCCGGCACGCAGCCGTCGGCCGACACGAGCGAGAACTTGCGCAGTTTCTCGACCAGGGTCGTCCGGCGCAGGCCGAGCAGGCGGGCCGCATGCGCGACGATGCCGTCCGACCGCTGCAGGGCCTGTTCGATCAGCTCGCGCTCGATGGCGTCGAGGTGCGCCCGCAGGTCGAGACCCTGTTCGGGCAGGACCCGGGCGGCGGCCGCGGCCGGGGCCGGCGCCACCGCTTCGGCGGTGACTTCGGTGAGGCGCAGGGTGGCCTCGACCGGAACGTCGGCCGCCTTGCGCTGCTCGGAGGCGAGCTCGCGGGCGTCGGCCTCGATCTCGGCCGGGCTCGGCTGCCAGCCGGCCGGGCGATACCGCGCCGGCAGGTCGGCGACCTGCACCAGGCGGTCGCCGCACTGGATGGCGAGCCGCTCGAGCAGGTTCTGCAACTCGCGCACGTTGCCGGGCCACGGATAGCGCCGCAGCGCCGAGAGCGCGCAGGTCGAGAGGCGCACGCGCGACCCCTCGGTGATCGTCAGGCGCTGCGCGATGTCGACGACCAGCATGTCGAGGTCCTCGATGCGGTCGCGCAGGCTCGGCATGTCGAGCGGGAAGACGTTGAGTCGGTAGAACAGATCCTCGCGGAACGTGCCGGCCTGGATCGCGGCCTCGAGGTTGCGGTGCGTCGCGGCGACGATGCGCACGTTGCAGCGCTGCGTCACCTGGCTGCCGACGCGCTCGAAGGTGCGCTCCTGCAGCGCCCGCAGCAGCTTGACCTGCATGTTCGGGCTCATGTCGCCGATTTCGTCGAGGAACAGCGTGCCGCCGTCGGCCAGCTCGAAGCGGCCCTTGCGGGTGCTGATGGCGCCGGTGAAGGCGCCCTTCTCGTGGCCGAACAGCTCGCTCTCGAGCAGCTCGGCGGGGATCGCGCCGCAGTTGACCGGCACGAACGGACGGCCCGCGCGCGGCGAGCAGTCGTGGATCGCGCGCGCCGCGACTTCCTTGCCGGTGCCGGACTCGCCGAGGATCAGCACGGTGCTGTCGTGGCGTGCGACCTGGCGGATGAGACGGTTGACTTCGCGCACGGCCGCCGACGTTCCGGTCGGCAGACGCACGCGCGGATTCGATTCGTTCGACGGCTCGACGCAGGGAACACTGAGGTTGGTGAAGTTCGGCAGCCGCCAACGCCCCGTGGCTGACACTTCTGACCCTTGTGTGGACATCCTCTCGCTCCGCGGGCTTCTTCGTTGTTTCCCGCGGATCATCTTTCCAAAGATTCAAAGCGGACGGAGGCGTGAAACGTCCTTTTTGGATGGATCTCCCCCAGATGAGTGTCAACGCACACGACGCGAAACTGCGACGTGCCGCCGATGCGTCCGGAATGCAAATTTGTCGATCAGGTCACCGACAGGCGCGGCGACAGGCAGAAACCGAAGCTTTGCTTGGGTCTTTTCCAGGCCCACGACGCGCGCGACGAGGGTCAGGGGCTGCGGGAGCGCGCTGCGCAGGAATATGTCAAGCCTGCCGTAACCACCCGTCTCGAACTGGAACGACTCCAGCGCGACCGCCGCGCCGATCGAGTTGAAGCGCACGCGGACCGGGTCCGGTCGCTGCTGGTCGCGACTCGCGAGGTGGATCAGCAGGTCGAGCACCAGCGTGAGTCGCGAGTCGAGGCGCGCGAGCTCGGCCATCACCGGCGAGCCGTCGTCGGGCTTGTCGCGCGGCAGCACCGGCTGTTCGTCGAGCGCGGCGCAGGCGAGCAGCAGCCGGTGATTGCTGTCGTCGTAGCGGCGCGCCTCGTAATCCTCGACCGGACCGGCGAACGGCGTCCACGCCACGGGCAGGACGTCCTCGTAGGCGAGCTCCTCGAATACCAGGGTCGTGTCGCCTTCGTCCGCCACGGGTGGGCCTCAGGCCGGCTGCCCGGTACGGCGGTGCGCCACGGCCTGCCACGCGTCGCGCAGCTCGCGCAGCAGCCCGGCCACTTCGTCGAGCGCCTGCGGATCGTTGCCGGCGTTCGCCGCGATCAGTCGCCGCGTGACGTAGTCGTACAGGTCGTCCAGGTTGGCGGCCACCGTGCCGCCGCGCACGAGGTCGAGCGAGCCGCGCAGTTCACCGACGATGGCGATCACGCGCGTCAGCAACTGGGCCTTCTCGGCGAGCTGCCGGTTCAGCATGCAGCCGCGGGCCATGGCGATGCGCTCGAGCGCGCCGTCGTAGAGCATCTGGATCAGGCGCTGCGGGTCGTTGTCCGCCACGCTGCTCCACGCGGCCACGCTCTTGTAGGCCGATGCCCGGTGCTGCCGAACCGCCGTGTCCATGGGACCGCCTCGCTGCGCGACGCACCATGCGCCGCCTTGAGCCGTGTAACGGCCCCGGCGACGCCTTCTTGAGGCGGCGGCAGGCTCAGCTGCTCGTGGTCTTGGTCGCAAACTGGCGCGTCAGGAACGAGCTGGTGGTCTGCATCTGCGTCAGCAGCGAGTCGAGCGCCGTGAACTGCGCACGGTAGCGTTTCTCGACGGCCGCCATCTGCGTGTCGACGTCCGCCGATTCGTTGCTCAGCTTGGTCAGTTCCTTGTTGAGCGTCGCATTGCGCTGCGCGAGCTGGGCATCCGCCTTGAGCGCCGCGTCGAAGCGGCTGTAGAGGCGATTGGCGACGCCGTCGTCCGCCGCGAAGACCTTCATCACGCCGTTGAAGTCGGCCTTGAGCGCGGCGTTGAGCTTGGTGTCGTCCACCGCCAGCTGGCCGGTCGAGTCGGTCGTGATGCCGATCGCGGCCAGCGACGTGTAGTTGCCGGTGAGCCCGGACACGGTGTTCGAGAGGTCGGAGCGCACGTTCTGCTGCAGCACGCGCACGTAGGCGTTGCCGAGCAGCGGGCCGGAGGTCTTCTTGACCGCGTCGTAGGCCTGCAGGCCCGAGAACACGCGGGCGAGCGTGTTGTAGTCGGTCACGAACTTCTTGATGCGGGTCGCCACCGTCGAGGCGTCGCTCGACACGTCGAGGGCGTAGGTCTTGCCCGGATCGGCCTTCACCAGGTTCAGGGTGAGGCCGTCGACCGCGCCGGTCACCGTGTTCGACGCGCTGGTGTACTTGTAGCTGTTGACGTAGATCGTGGCGTCCGTGGCCGCGCTGGTCTCCGTCAGGGTGTTCGCCCCGGGGTTCGCCGCGTCGTAGACGAGGGCTGCGAGCCCGCCGTCGCCGCCGCTCTGCGTGATCGTCATCGCGTTGGCCAGGCCGGTCGAGCGCGAGGACAGTGCCAGGCGCGCGCCGTCCGTGCCGTTGATGATGGTGGCGGTGATGCCGTCGTTGCCGGTGGCCGAGTTGATCGCGTCGCGGATGCCCGCGAGCGTGTTGTGCGTGGAATCGATGGTGACGTTGAAGCTCGTGGTGCCGTACTTGAGCGTCAGCGTGCCCGTGCCCACCACGGCGTCGCGACCGGCCGCGAAAGGCCCGGACGCCAGCTTCTGCGCGGTGGCGAGGTTGCCCACCTCGATCTGGTAGCTGCCGGCCAGCGCCGTGGAGTCCGCGCTCGCCGTGAAGATGTCCTCGTTCGCGGACTTGGCCGTCAGGGAGGCCAGTGCGCTCAGCGTGCGGACGCTCGGCAGCGCGTCCTTCAGGGTCGACAGCGCGCCCTTGAGCGTGCTGAGGCCCGAAATCTCGACGTTGACCGCCGACTGCCGGCGCGTGATGCGCGCATCGAGCGGCTGCCGCTCCGCCGAGACCAGTTGGGAGACCAGCGAACTGATGTCGAGGCCGGAACCGACTCCGGATGCCTGGATGCCTGTCATGTCCTGCTCCTGGCCGCTTCCGTCATGAAACCGGCGGCCACCCCGTGGAAGATGCAAGCCACGGGCCAGCCGTCCTCAGGTCAACTCGTCGATGAGGGCCGCGCCTTCCTTGTCGAGGTTGCGCGCGATGCGCAGGGCCTCGTCGCTCGGGATCTGGCGGATCAGGTCGCCCGACACCGGGTCGCGGACCTGCACGACGACCTGTCCCGACGCCTCGTCGACCACGATGGCGAGCTGGTGGCCGGTGCGCTTGAGGAAATCGTCGATCTGCGTTGCGGACTTGTGCACGTCCTGCACGGGGACGGCCATCGGGTGCGATTCGGGCACGGTCATCTGGCGCGGCAAGGCACTGCCGCCGGCCGGCGCGCCTTTGCCGCTCATCGCGGGGGCGGACGCAGCTGTCGGCGACCGGATCGGCTCGGGTCGGACGCTCGCGGCCTCCCCTGCCGTCACTGCCTGGATACTCATGCTGGTCTCCTCGCCCCACCTCTCGAATGGGGCGGCGGATGACAGCTTTTCAGCCGTCACCCGCCGCTTCGATCGACCCGGGCCTCAGGCGCCCGGGGGCTGACGCTCCGTTACTTGAGCAGCGACAGCACGTTCTGCGGGACGGCGTTGGCCTGCGCGAGAATCGCGGTGCCAGCCTGCTGCAGGATCTGCGAGCGGGTCATGTTCGCCGTTTCGGCCGCGAAGTCCGCGTCCTGAATGCGCGAGCGGGAAGCCGACAGGTTCTCGGAGGTCGTCGACAGCGTGTTGACGACAGACGAGAAGCGGTTCTGCAGGGCGCCCAACTGCGCGCGACCGGTGTTCACGGCGGAGAGGGCCGCGTCCATCGCGGTGATCGCAGCATCCGCACCAGCGGTCGTGCTGATGTCGAGGGCGGCGAAGCCGGTCTGGGTCGCGGTGGCCGTCGTGGCGGCGGTCAGGCCCGTCGTCGCGGTCGTGGCGGTGCCCGCCAGGCCGACCGTGATCGCGCTCGAGCTCGACAGCACGACCTGCGTCGGGGCCGAGGCCAGGATCGTCGCGTACACGCCCGTCTGCGAGGCATACGAGTTGACGGCGGCCATGACGCTCGACGCGCGATTGGCGGCGTTCGTGTCGGCCGCGATCGCACCGACGCTCACGGTGTTGATCGTCAGATCGCCGGCGGTGATGGCGGTGAACGCCGAGGCGGCGGCGCCGGTCACCTGCGCGATCGAGGACGTGCCGAGCGCGGAGCTCTGCGCGTTCACGATGCCGCTGACCGTCATCGTCTCGCCGACGTTCGCGCCGACCTGGAACACCTGGTTGCTGAACGAACCGTCGATCAGCTTGGTGCCGTTGAACGACGTGGTCGTGGCGACGCGGTCGATCTCGGTCTTCAGCGCGAGGGCTTCCACCTGGAGGGCGGCGCGGTCGGTGCTGCTGTTCGTCGCGTTGCGCGACTGCACGGCCAGTTCACGGATGCGCTGCAGGTTGTTGCCGACTTCGGCGAGGGCGCCTTCGGCCGTCTGCGCGAGCGAAATGCCGTCGTTCGCGTTGCGGGCTGCCTGGTTCAGGCCACGGATCTGGGCGGTGAACCGCTCGGAAATGGCGAGGCCGGCCGCGTCATCCTTCGCGCTGTTGATGCGAAGGCCGGACGACAGGCGCTGCAGGGACGTCGCGAGCTGGGAGCCGGACGTGTTCAGGTTGCGCTGTGCATTCAGCGACAGGACGTTTGTGTTGATGACTTGGGGCATGACAATCACTCCTCAGTTTGTTGAGCCCCAGGCGGCGCCGGGAGCCTCCTTTGCGCGAGCCGCCGATCGATGTGATCGCTGCTCTCGGGGTCATGTATCGGGACGCCGGAAGCAACCTTGAGCGGCGAATCCAACCGGTTTGAATGTAAATGTGCGCCAGGTCGCACAAATCGTGAGAGCCGTTCGCATCCCTGCGAACGACCGGCCGCGGCTCAGGGCCCGGCGTCAGAGATAGTTAAATAGAGAGAGGTCGCCGACCTGCGCCATCGCCTTCTGGGCGGCCTGCAGGCCCGCGTACTGCAGGTTGAGGCGCGACACGGCCTCGGCGTAGTCGAGGTCGCGGACGTCGGAGAGCATCGACTCGAGGTTGATGCCGTTGTCCTCGAGCGTCGTCTGCGAGGTGTCCAGAGTATTGAGGCGCACGCCGACGCCGGCCCGCACGTCGAGCACGTGCTCGAGCGAACGGTCGAGCTGCTGCAGCGAGCCGTCGAGCGCGGTGCGGAACTGCGCCTTCTCGGCGTCGTTCGTCGTCGGCGCGAGCACGTTGGCGATCAGCTTGTCGAGCGAGCCGAAGAGGTCGGTGGAGCCGGCATCGCGCACGACGAACTGGTCGCCCGCCGCGGGCGCACCGCTCACGGTCACGCTGACGCCGAGGAAGTCGATCGCGGAGCCGCTCGTGTAATTGCCGGAGGCGACGACGTTCGGCGCGGGCAAAGCCGAGTCCACCACCTGCCATGTGCTCGACGAGGTGAACTGCACCGTGTAGGTGCCCCCCGGCCAGAGCGAGCGGTCGGTGACGCTGCCCACCGACAAGGTGCCGGAGCCGGTATTGCCGGCGGCGGCGGACGTCACGAACGTGCCATTGCCCTCGACGATGCGTCCGAAGACGTCGAAACCGGAATCCCCGTCGGCCACGCGCTGCGTCTCGCTGACTTTCTGCAGGCGCTGGCCCTGGTCGCCGTAGTACTGGATCGCGCCGCCGCTGCGCACGAACGGCCTGGTCTGCACGGCGAGGCCGGCGAAGATGTACTCGCCCTGGGCATCCTTGCGGTTGGCGAGGTCGAGCAGCGTGTCGCGGACCGAGCTGATCTCGTTGGCGATCGACTTGCGGTCGCTGGCGTTGACCGTGTCGTTCGCGGCCTGCAGCACCAGCTCGCGGATGCGCGTGAGCGAGTCGCCGACGCTGGCGAGCGTGCTCTCCTCGAAGGAGAGGCGGCTGCGGGCGAAGCCGACGTTGCTCAGGTACTGGTCCTTGGCGGAGATCTGGCGCGTGAGGTCCTGCGCGCGCATCGCGCCGAGCGGATCGTCGGCCGGCGTCGAGAACTTCAGTCCCGAGGCGACCTGCAGCTGCGTCTTCGCGAGACGCGCCTGCGTGTCCATCATGGCATTCAAGGCCTGGTAACTTGCGCCGGCGGTGGAAACCCGGGTGGTCATCGGCGGATCGCTCCGAGCAGGGTGTCGAAG
The DNA here is from genome assembly GCA_044226195.1 of Steroidobacteraceae bacterium. Taxonomy (GTDB): domain Bacteria; phylum Pseudomonadota; class Gammaproteobacteria; order Steroidobacterales; family Steroidobacteraceae; genus RPQJ01. The sequence goes on along the minus strand of JBGAHO010000019.1, from coordinate 51,147 downwards.
ATGGTGTTCGCGACCTGCACGACCTGCGCCGCGGCCTGGTAGGCCTGCTGGTAGCGCACGAGGTTGGCCGCCTCTTCGTCGAGGTTGACGCCGGACACCGAGTCGCGCGTGGCGATGGTGTCCTTCTTGACGACCTGCAGCGCGTCGCGCGAGACCTGCGCCTGGCGCGTCTGCACGCCGACGTCGGACACGATGCGGCCGATGGCCTCGTTGACGGAGAGCTTGCCGCCCTCCATGTAGCCCGCGGTCATCGAGTCGTGCAGGGCGAGGAAATTGCGGTTGTCGCCGACGCCGTTGCTGTTGTTGCCGACGGTGAAGGTGTCGCCGGCCGCAGGCGTGCCCTCGAGCACCAGGCTCCAGCCGTTGGCGGAGATGGTCGTGCCGGGCGAGAAGGCCTGCGCGGGCCCGCCGTTGACGGAATAGGTGCCGGCCGTCGGGAACGTGATCGTCGCGGTCGTGCGCAGGTTCGCGTTGGCCGGGTCGACCACGGTCAGGTCGCCGAGGATGCCGTTGCCGGTATTGGCCGCGGCGGCCGACGCCGTGACCGGCAGCGCGGCAGCGAACTTGGCCGGATCGCTGAACAGCACGGACATGCCGCCGGCCGCATCCTGCGTGGGGCGGACCAGGAAGCTGTCGCCGCTGGCGGCCGCGCCCGTGACCGTGAAGGACAGGCCGTCGGCGACGAACGGGTTCGCCGCGGTCCCGGCGCCGGTCATGGCGACGGCAGCGCCCGTGCTCGCATCCCGCAGCGACCAGGTGCCGCCGCTGAAGGCGAGCAGGTAGTTCGAACGGGTGATCTGCGCCGGATCACTGCGGGTGACGCTGATCGTCGCCGCCCCGCCGTTGCCGGCGTTCGGCAGCACGCCGACGCCGCCCACGCCGAACACCGCGGTGCCGGCCAGGCCGTCGAGATCCATGCCCTTCGCCTGCTGCCCGTTGACGAGACCGGCGACGCCGATGGCGAGCTGGCCGAGCGCGTTGCGGGCCGGGTCGAGCATGTTGCGACGGAAGTCGAGCACGCCGCCGAGCTCGCCGCCGGTGAGATTGCGCGTGACGTCGACGGGACCGCCCGGCAGGCCGGCGACGATCGACAGCCGCGAGGCGTCGTACACGTCGGGCTGGGTCGAGAGCTGCATCGCGTCGACGCCGATCACCAGCGACTGGCCGTTGCCGACCAGCACGTTGACGGTGCCGTCCGCCATCCTGACGGTGTTGATGCCGATCTTCTCGGACAGCTGGTCGAGCAGCAGGTCGCGCTGGTCGAGCAGGTCGTTCGGCGGCTGGCCGGTCGAGCCGTACGCGGTCGCGATGCGCCCGTTCAGGTCGGCGATCGAGCTCGTGATCGAATTGATGTCGCTGACCGCGGAGGTCAGCCGGCCGTTCACCTCGGCGTCGATCTGCTCGAGCGACTGCGAGTAGCTGCTCATCTGCGACGCCAGCGAGCTGGCCTGCGACAGCAGGCTCTGGCGCGCTGACATGGACGACGGCGCGCTCGCGACGCTCTGCACCGCATTGGCGAACTGCTGCAGGGTCGAGGACAGGCCGGTGGTGCCGTCGGCATAGAGATTGTTGATTCGGTTCGCGAGCGACGCGAACACTTCCTCGCGCGAGAGGCTGGTCGAGGTCGAGCGGTACTGCAGCGCGGTGAACTCGTCGTAGCTGCGCGTGATGCTGGTGATGCCGACGCCGCTGCCGACGTAGCCGTAGCCGTACTGCTGCGGGATGAGCGTGGCCTGGTCGACGCGCTGGCGGCTGTAGCCGGCCGTGTCGACATTGGCGACGTTGTGGCTCGTGGTGTCGAGACCACGCCGGTAGGTCTGCAGCGCCGAGATGGCAGTGTTGAGGATGTCAACCATGGGTCAGTCCTGCACGGGCGCAACCGGAGCGCCGCATCACGTGGCACTCCTGGTCGACGCCGTTATCGGCCGCGCCGCCGCGGTCTTGAGGGAGTCCCCGCCGCCGAGCAGCGCCGTCACCTGCGCGGCCACCGCCTGCAGCTTCGTCGCATAGGACGGGTCCGTCGCGTAGCCGCCGCGCTGCAGCGCCGAGGCGAAGGCCGCCACGTCGCCGCCCGTGTTGCGGGCCGCGGCGTAGCGCGGGTTGCTGCCGAGCACGTTCGCGTAGTCCGCGAGCCCGGCCGCGATCGAGTCGTAGGCGCGGAACGGCTGGACGGTACCCGTCGCGACTCCCTGGGAGTATTCGAGCGTGCTCGCGTTCACCGCCGCGCCCTTCCAGCCGCCGCCGGCCTTGATGCCGAACAGGTTGAAGCTCGGCTCGCCGTCCGCGCCGCGCGGCAGCGAGCGGCCCCAGCCGGTCTCGAGCGCCGCGTGCGACACGATGGTCGCGGGGTCGACGCCGAGGCGCTCGGCCGCCGCCTGCGCATGCGGCCACACCTGTCGCACGAAGTCCTCGCGCGACGCGGGTGGCCACGACGCATCGCCCGTCGTGGCCGCCGGTGCGGCCGTCGTCGTGCCCGTGGCCGTCGTCGCGTTCGTCGTGGCGTCGGCTGCCGCCGCCGGCTGCCCGTCGATACCCGAGAGCTGGCGCATCAGCATGTCCGCCAGGCCGAGGCCGCGGCCCTTGGCGAGCTCGACGGAGAGCTGCTGGTCGAACATGTCGCGGTAGAAGTCGCTCTGCTCGCTGTCCATCAGGCCGTCGCCGAAGCTCGTCTCGCGCATGCTCTTGATCAGCATCCGCGCGAAGACGCCCTCGAACTGCTGGGCCACCGCACGCAGCGTCTGCGGCGACCGGTCGCCCGCGGCCGCATCGCGCTTGAGCCCCTCGAGGCTGCGCGGGTCGGCACTGAGCTGGGTCCGGGAGACGTCGAGGGTCATGTCAGATCACGATCAGCTGGGCGCGCAGCGCGCCGGCCTCCTTGAGCGCCTCGAGGATGGCGACGATGTCGCCCGGCGCGGCGCCGACCTGGTTCACGGCGCGCACGATCTCGTCGAGGCTGACGCCGGCGTTGAACACGAACATGCGCGCCGGCTCCAGCGTGGCCTGCACGTCGCTGCGCGGCGTGACGACCGTCTGGCCCTGGCTGAACGCCTCCGGCTGGCTGGTGTCGAGGCGCTCGGTGATGGTGACCGACAGCGAGCCGTGCGCGACCGCGGCCGGCAGCACGCGCACGTGCGAGCCGATCACGACCGTGCCGGTGCGCGAGTTGACGATCACGCGGGCCGGGCCCTCGCCCGGGTCGATCTCGAGTTCCTGCAGCGCGGCGACGAAGGCGATGCGCTGGGTGACGTCGACCGGCGCCTGCACCTGCACCGAGATCGCGTCGATCGCTTCGGCCGTGCCCTCGCCGAGCAGCTTGTTGATGCCCGAGGCGAGCCGCGTGGCGGCCGTGAAGTCGGGCGTGTTCAGGTTGAGCGTGACCTTCGGCTGCACCGCGAAGTCGTTCGGCACCTCGCGCTCGACCGTGGCGCCGTTCGGCACGCGGCCGGCGCTCGGCACGTTCACGGAGATGCGCGAACCGTCCTTGCCCTCGATGCCGAAGCCGCTGACGACGAGGTTGCCCTGCGCCATCGCGTAGACCTCGCCGTCGGCACCGTGCAGCGGCGTCATGACCAGCGCGCCGCCGCGCAGGCTCTTGGCGTTGCCGATCGAGGCGACCGTCACGTCGATGGTCTGGCCCGGCTTGGCGAACGGCGGCAGGTCGGCCTGCACCGTCACCGCGGCGACGTTCTTGAGCTGCGGATTGACGTTCGCGGGAATCGTGACGCCGAAGCGCATGAGCATGTTCTTGATGCTCTGCACGGTGAACGGCGCCTGGCTGGTCTGGTCGCCGGTGCCGTCGAGGCCGACCACGAGGCCGTAGCCGACCAGCTGGTTCGGGCGCACGCCCTGCACCGACGCGAGGTCCTTGACGCGCTCGGCGTGGGCGGTCGACGCGCCCCACAGCATCGCGATCGCGGCGAGAATGAGGAACCCGAGGTTCAGTCTGCGCATGCGCGTCTCCCTAGAACGGCATCGCCGGCGAGTTGAAGACGCGGGCGAGCCAGCCCATGGCGTTCGAGTCCTGCACCGCGCCGCGACCGCCGTAGGCGATCTTCGCCTCGGCCACCTTCCACGAGGCGACGGAGTTGTCCGGCTCGACGTCCATCGGCCGCACGATGCCCTCGACGCGCACGAACTCCTGGCCCTGGCTCAGCGCGAGCCACTTCTGGCCGCGCACCAGCAGGTTGCCGTTGCCGACCTTGCCGATCACGGTGACCGTGATCGAGCCGTACAGCTGGTTGCTCTGCGAGCTGTCGCCCTTGCCGTCGAACGCGTGGTCGCCGCTGATCTCGGTGTCGACCGGCAGGCCGTTGATGGTCACGGGCTGGCCGAGGATCTTCGGCGACGGCACCGCGACGCTGGTCGATTTCTTGGTCGAGGTCTTGGCGCTCTTCGAGGCGGTGGTGCGCTCCTCGAGGCGGATGGTCAGCAGGTCGCCCACGCGGCGCGCGGTCGGGTTCTCGAACAGCGTGCCGTCGCGACCGGGCTGGTAGATCGCGCCGTTGCCCTGGGTCTGCGGCAGGTCCGCGACCGGGTACGGCTGGTTCCACGGAATGGTGTCGACCGGCGTCTGGCACGCGGCCAGCAGCAGCGTGGCGGCGAGCGGGACGAAGCGGTGCAGGCGGGCGGCAAGCGATGTCATGGTGCGTCTCCGGGGCGCGCTCCGGCTCACAGCTGGTTGGTCACGAACTCGAGCATCTGGTCGGTGGTCTGGATGGCCTTCGAGTTCATCTCGTAGGCGCGCTGCGTCTCGATCATGTTCACGAGTTCCTCGACCACGTTGACGTTCGAGCTCTCGAGCGAGCCCGAGGCGATCGTGCCGAGGCCGTCGAGGCCCGGCGTGCCGGCCTGCGCGGTGCCGCTCGCGGCGGTCTCGAGCAGCAGGTTCTCGCCGCGCGGCTGCAGGCCGGCGGGATTGATGAAGTCGGTGAGCTGCAGGTTGCCGACCTGCACGGGCGCAGTCTGGCCGGCCAGCGTGACGGTCACGGTGCCGTCGTTGCCGACGCTGACGCTCTGCGCCCCGGCCGGGATGGTGATGCCCGGCTGCACGCGATAGCCGCTCGAGGTGACCAGTTCGCCTTCCGAGCTCACCTGGAACGAACCGTCGCGCGTGTAGGCGAGCGTGCCGTCGGGCAGCTGCACCTGGAAGAAGCCGCGGCCCTGGATGGCCATGTCGAAGGCGTTGCCGGTCTGGATCAGGTTGCCCTGCGTGTAGAGCTTCTCGGTCGCGACCACGCGCACGCCGGTGCCGAGCGAGAGGCCGCTCGGGGCGACGGTGTCCTGCGAGGTCGAGGCGCCGGCCTGCGTGACGTTCTGGTACAGCAGGTCCTCGAACACCGCGCGGCCCTTCTTGTAGCCGCTGGTGTTGACGTTGGCGAGGTTGTTCGACACGACCGTCATGCGCGTCTGCTGCGCGTCGAGTCCGGTCTTGGCGGCCCACAGTGCGGGATTCATGGCGTGTGTCCTTCGGTTGTGCGTCAGGCGGTGCGCAGCAGCTGCGAGGCCGCCGACGCGTCTTCCTCGGCCGTGCGCATGGCCTTGACCTCGAGGTCGAAGCGGCGCGACAGCTCGATCATCTGCACCATCGCGTCGGCGACGTTGACGTTGCTCGACTCGAGTGCGCCCGCGGCGACCTGCACGGCGGCGTCGGCCGGTGCGTCCGTGCCGTCGCGCATGCGGAACAGGCCGTCGTCGCTCTTCACGAGCGCGGCGGCCGACGGATTGACCAGCTTGATGCGCCCGACGGTGGCGAGCGTCTCGGGCCCCTGGCCGAGCGGCACGATCGAGACCGTGCCGTCCGTGCCGATCTTGAGGCTCGCGTGCGGCGGCACGACCAGCGGGCCGCCGTCGCCGACCACCGGGTGACCGGCGCCGTTGACCAGCTGGCCGTCGGCATCGAGGCGCAGGTCGCCGGCGCGCGTGTAGGCCTCGCGGCCGTCCGGGCCCTGCACCGCGATCCAGCCATGGCCGGCGACCGCCACGTCGAGGTCGCGACCGGTGTTCTGCACGGCGCCGAGCGATTCGTCCCAGCCGGATTCGCCGGCCGTCGCGTACGCGCGCGAACCGTAGCCGGGACCGACCACGCTGCGCGTCTGGAACGCGGCGAGGTCCTCGCGGAAGCCCGTCGTCGACGCATTGGCGAGGTTGTGGTTGTTCGCGGCCTGCATGCGCAGGGTCTCGCTCGCACCCGTCATCGCCACGTAGAGGAATCGGTCCATGGCTCAGCCGCCTCAGCGGATGTTGATGATCGACTGGGTGAGCTGGTCGTTGGTCGTGATCATCTGCGCGTTCGCCTGGAAGTTGCGTTGCGCGGTGATCATGTTGACCAGCTGCTCGGTGATGTCGACGTTCGACGCCTCGAGCGCGCCCGAGCGCACGACGCCGAAGCCGGAGTTGCCGGCCTCGCCGAGGCGCGCCTGGCCGGAGTCGAAGCTCTCGGCCCACTTGGTGTCGCCGGTCGACTGCAGCCCCTGCACGTTCGGGAAGGTCGCGAGGGCCACCTTGCCGAGCGGGACGGAGCGTCCGTTGGTGAAGCGCGCCGTGGCGACGCCGCTCTGGTCGATCTCCATGCCGACGAGGCGGCCCGTCGTGTAGCCGTCCTGCGTGAGCGAGTTGACGCTGAACGCGGAGCCGTACTGCGTCGTCTTCGAGACGTTGACCGTGAGCGTGATCGGCGCGGCCCCCGTGGCCGGCGTGTAGGCCGGGAACGCGAGGTCGCCGGTGGCGGGCGTCGCGAGCGCGCCCGTCGGCGTGTACGTCACCGTCTGCGCGCCGCCGACGGCGGTGCCGTCGACGTACAGGCGCGTGCTCCACTGGTTGGCGACGTTGTCCTTGACGAAATACAGCGTGCCCGTGTGCGCGGCGCCGAGCGAGTCGTAGACCGTGAGCGACGTCGCGTTGTTGTAGCTCGTCGGGTCGGTCGGGTCGAACACCGGCGTGCCCGGCAGCGACGCGGTGGCCGGCAGGTTCGCGGCGAGCTGGATCGACGTCGTGGCCGAAGGTGCGCTCTCGGTGGTGGTCAGCTGCAGGTCCGACAGCGCACCGGTATTGAAGCCGCCGGTCGCGATCGGCAGGTAGACCTGCAGGCGGTTGCCCTGCGCGTTGACCACGTAGCCCTCGCGGTCGAGCTCGAATGCCCCGGCCCGCGTGTAGGAGAGGCTGCCGCCGTCCTTCACCACGAAGAAGCCGTCGCCGCTCAGCGCGAGGTCGAGGTTGCTCTCGGTGAATTCGATGCTGCCCTGGGTGAACTGCTGCGCGACGTTGGTCACGCGCACGCCGCCACCGCTGGAGGTGGCCGCGGCGGACTGCGGCGACGCCGCGAAGATCTCGGCGAACTCCGTGCGCGAGCTCTTGAAGCCCGTGGTCGCCGCGTTGGCGATGTTGTTCGACGTGACGGCGAGGTCGGCGGAGGCGGCGTTCAGGCCACTCAGCGCGATGCGGGAACTCGAGGTCATGGTTCAGTGCTCCGGGGGTGGTCGGTTCAGGAGATGCGCCGCACCGTGGCGAGCGACACCGTGCCCTGGCTGTAGGTGTTGAGGACCAGCGACTGCGTCTTGGCATCGAGCGTGACGCTCTCGACGCGGTCGGCGAGCAGCACGTTGAGCGACTCGGTGGACGAGCCGGTCACGCCGTGGGCCTCGATCTTGTACTGGCCGGCCGCCACGCGAGTGCCGTCCTCGCGCGTGCCGTCCCATTCGAAATCCATGGTCCCGGCCGTGGCGGGCGCCGTGAAGCGGCGCACCAGCTGGCCGGAGGAGTCGAGCACGTTCACGACGACCTGCTGCGTGCCTTCCGGCACGTCGACGGCGCCGCGCAGCATGCCCTGCGTGCCGATCACGCCCTTCGTGGCCGGCACGAGCACCTCGTGCCCGACCAGCGACGAGCCCGACAGCATGCGGTCGCTCTGCAGGCTCGAGACCAGCGTGGCGAGCGAGGACTGCATGTCCGCGATGCCGCTCACCGTGCTGAACTGCGCGAGCTGGCCGAGGAACTGCGAGCTGTCGAGCGGCTTGAACGGGTCCTGGTTGCGGAACTGCGTGACCATCAGCTGCATGAAGTCCTGCTGGTTGAGCTGGTTGGCCTTCTTGCTGGTGGCGGCCGCGGTGCTGGAGGCGACGGGATCGACGGTGCTCATCGGGTGTCTCCGGGTTACTGGCCGAGCCGCAGCGTCGCGAGCATCAGGTCGCGAGCGGTCTTCACGACCTCGACGTCGTTCTGGTACGAGCGCGAGGCCGAGATCATGTCCACCATCTCCTCGACCACGTTGACGCCGGGCGAGTACACGTAGCCCTGCGTGTCGGCGAGCGGATTGCCCGGGTCGTAGCGCTTCACGGGCTCCTTGTTCGACTCGACGATGCCGGCGACCTGCACGGCCGAGCCCTCGCCCTGCGGCGCGCCCGGCGCGTTCTGCGCGACGGTGAAGACCGGGTGGCGCGCCTTGTAGACGGTGCGCGGATCGCCGCTCACGCTGTCGGCGTTGGCGAGGTTGCTGGCGGTGGTGTTGAGCCGCACCGACTGCGCGCTCATGCCCGAGCCGGCGATGTCGAAGATCTTGAAGGAGGGCATGGCGAGTCCTCGCTTACTGTCCGGTGATGGCGGTGATGAGGGAGCGGAACTTCGAGCTCAGGAACGTGAGCGTCGCCTGGTAGCGCACCGCGTTCTCGGCGAAGGACGACTGCTCGAGGTTGGCGTCGACGGTGTTGCCGTCGAGCGCCGGCGCGAGCGGCGTGCGGTACAGCAGGGGCGCGTCGTTGCCCGGGTCCGTGCCGACGGAGCCGAGGTGGCGCGCATTCGTGCCGGCGAGCGGCAGCGGCGAGCCGGGCGCGCCCGCCTGGGCGAGCGCGGCACGGAAGTCGAGGTCACGCGCCTTGTAGTTCGGCGTGTCCGCGTTGGCGAGGTTTGCAGCGATCACTTCGGTGCGACGCGCCTGCAGGCTCAGGGCCTGGGGCAGGACGCCGAGGTGGCTGTTGAGATCGATGGGCACGGAGCCTCCGCAAGGAATCGTTGCGGAGGTAGCTGCAAGGGTCGTGCCACGGCGGAATTCCGGCGCGAAACCCCGGGAATGCAGGGGGGGCGGATGTTCCCGGGGGCGCTCCGGGCGGCAACGTGTTGCCGCTCGCGGCATGGGACTGCCGCTGGCACGACCCTTGCTAAGAGAGTTATCGGCAGTCGATGCCGGAGGTTGAGTCCATGCGCTCCAGAATTCCGACGGGGCTGGTTCTCGCCGTCGTCCTGGCCCACCCGGCCGGCGGCGCGGCGACCCTTTCCCGCGCGGATCCCGAGCAAATCCGGGCACTTGCGGAACGGTACGTCACCGGGCTCGGCCCGCCCGGCGGGGTCGTGCACGCCGCCGCGGTGCGTCTCGACCCCCGTCTCGCCCTCCCCGCCTGCGCCGGAGAATTGACGCCGTCCCTGCCGCCGGGGGCCGGAATCCGGCCGCGGGTCGCGGTAACGGTGCGCTGTTCCGACACCGGAGGCTGGTCCCTCGTCGTGCCCGTCGACGTCGCCACGGACCTGGCGGTGCTGGTCGCCCGCCGGCCGCTCAACCGCGGCGAGATGCCCGCGGCCACCGATCTGGAGGTTGCCACCCGGCGCCTCCCGGGCATCGGCACTCAATATGTCACGCGGATGGCCGATACGGAGGGCCGGCGGCTGCGCCACCCGCTCGGGGCCGGCCAGCCGCTGACGGCGGACGCGCTCGCGGCCCCCGTCCTCGTCGAGCGCGGCCAGCAGGTGACCCTGGTGGCCGAAGCGGCCGGGATCTCGATCCGGGCCGGCGGCGTCGCACTCGATGCCGGCGGCCACGGCGACCGGGTCCGGGCCCGCAGCCTGTCCTCCGGCCGGATCGTGGAGGGGGTGGTGGAGGCCGACGGCACCCTGGCGACCCACCCATGACGGAACCGTCTAAAGTTGGCGCCGCGATGGCCGTTAAGTCCCCCGAATGGACCGTGCAGGAGTAAACCATGACCAGCAAGATCACAGGCTATGACCCCCGCCCGGTCCAGGTCGCGGGCAAGAGCGGCGTCGACCGCTCGCGCGGCAAGTCCGCCGATGCCCCGGCCAAGGCCGTCGCGGAGTCCGCGCACGTCCAGCTGACCGATTCCGCCATGCAGCTCGCGGCGCTCGAGAAGGCGATCGCGAAGGTCCCGGACGTCGACATGGAACGCGTCGAGGCCGTCCGCGACGAGATCGACTCGGGCGAGTACGTGGTCGACTCGCGCCGCATCGCCGCCAAGCTGGTCCAGCTCGAGCGCAGCCTGGGCTCGGCCCTGCCGAAGGAGTGAGGCGGACCGACCCCCATGGATCACGAACTCCTGCGCGAACACCTCCGCGGCATGCTCGACGAGGAGGCCCGCCTCCTCGCCCAGCTCGAAACGCTGCTGGAGCACGAGGCGGAGGTCCTCAAGACGGACGACCTGCCGGAAATCGAGCGCATCGGCGCCCAGCGGCACCGTTGCGTCAGCGCCCTGATGCGCATCGACTCCGAACGCCGCGTGATGTGCCGCATGCAGGGCATCAGCGAGGAACGCGAGCACTTCGAGACCCTGCTCGCCGCCTGCGACCCGGGCGACACGCTGCGCCAGCGCTGGCAGGAAGGCCTCGCCGCCGCGGCCCGCTGCAAGGACCGCAACGAGCGCAACGGTGCCATCGTCAGCGCCAAGCTGCGGCGCGTGGAATCGCTGCTGGTGCAGCTGCGCGGCGGCACCAATGCGGCTGCGCCGACCTACGCCGCGACCGGGCAGCGCAAGCTCGAGGGTCGCGGGCTGGAACTCGGCCGCGCCTGAACCCCGTTGATTCGCGTGGCGCGGTGGCATAGCGTCACGGCTCCACCGTCACGCGTACCCCGCTCGCACAGGACTGCATGGCCGCCGCCTATTCGCTGGCCCGCGACGCATCGCTGCGGGCGCTCAACACCTTCGGCATCGACGCCACGGCGACGCACCTCGCGACCCTGCACGACCCGGCGGTGCTCGGCGAGGTGCTCGCCCTGCCGCAGGCGCGCGACGGCGTGCTGGTGCTCGGCGAGGGCAGCAACGTGCTGTTCGCCGGCGACTATCCCGGGATGGTCCTGCGCCTCGCTTTCGACGACGTGCGCATCGTCGAGGACCGGGGCGATGCCGCGCGGGTGCGCGCGTCGGCGGGCTGCCGCTGGGATCCGCTCGTGGACTGGACGCTGCTGCACGGGCTGTGCGGCCTCGAGAACCTCGCGCTGATTCCCGGGCACGCGGGCGCCGCCCCGATCCAGAACATCGGCGCGTACGGCGTCGAAGTCGGTGAATTCATCGCGGCGGTCGAGGCCTACGACCGGACGCGCGACGCCTGGGTGCGGCTCGGACGCGAGGACTGCCGCTTCGGCTATCGCGACAGCCTCTTCAAGGCCGAACCCGCGCGCTGGATCGTCGGTGCCATCGAGCTGCGCCTGCCCCGCCATCGCGCGCCCGTGCTCGGGTATGCCGGCGTGGCCGACGAGCTCGCGGCGATGGGCGCGGCACCGACGCCAGTCAACGTCGCCGAGGCCGTGCGCCGCCTGCGACGCCGCAAGCTGCCGAACCCGGCCGTCGTGGGCAACGCCGGCAGCTTCTTCAAGAATCCCGTGGTGCCGGTCGAACTCGCCGAGCGTCTCGCCGCCGCGCACCCGCGCCTGCCGGTGTTCCCGGCCGGTGATGCGCGCAAGCTCTCGGCGGCGTGGCTGATCGAGCAATGCGGGTGGCGTGGCGCCCGCGAGGGTGACGCCGGGGTCTCGGAGCAGCATGCCCTCGTGCTGGTGAACCACGGTCGCGCGTCGGGGACGCAGCTGCTCGCGCTCGCCCGGCGGGTCGCGGACTCCGTGCGCGAGCGTTACGGCGTCGGGCTCGAGCCTGAGCCGCGGATCATCGGCGCGACGTTCTGACCCGACGCGGGCCCGCGCTCACCAGGTGCCGGTGTTCGGCATGCTGGCCCAGGGCTCGGCCTTCGGCAGGGCCCCGCCCTTCTGCAGCAGCTCGATCGAGATGTCGTCCGGCGACCGCACGAACGCCATGCGCCCGTCGCGCGGCGGACGCAGGATCGTCACGCCGTGGTCGGCCAGTCGCTGGCAGGCCGCGTAGATGTCCTCGACCTGGTAGGCGAGGTGCCCGAACGAGCGGCCGATCGTGTACTGCTCGGGATCCCAGTTCCAGGTGAGCTCGACCTGCGCGTCGTCGTCGCCCGGTGCGGCGAGGTAGATCAGCGTGAAGCGTCCTTCCTGCGACTCGTAGCGCCGCACTTCCTTGAGCCCGAGCGCGTCGCAGTAGAAACGCAGCGATTTCGCGACGTCGGTGACGCGGACCATGGTGTGCAGGTACTTCATGCGGGCCTCCCGGGATGACACAGCGCGCATGGTACTGTGCCGCGCAGAAAAGCGGGCGGCCCGCGTGGGTCGCCCGCAAGGTCGGCGCAACGGCCGAGGATCCGCTTCCCCGCCCACCCTGCGCCTGGCAGGAGAGGGACCGCCATCCGGGCGGGCGGGGAAGACCGGGGGGATGCGTTACAGGACGGCGTTCACCTCGCCCGAATAGGCACTCTCGACACCGGACGTGTTGATCGACTTGATCGAGAAGTACCAGGTGCCCGTCGTCAGTCCCTCGATGACGACCGAGCTGAGGGTCGCATTCGGCAGGCTGAGCGTGGTGGCGTACTGGCCCGAGGCCGTGCCGTAGTACACCTTGAAGCCCGCGAGATCGCCGAGGCTGCTGCCGTCGGTGTTCCTGGTGGGCACGCTCCAGGTCAGCGTCACCGACTTGGTCGGCGCCGGCGACACCGTGATCGAGAACGCCGCCAGCTGCGCGGAGAGCTGGCCGTCGCTCACCGTGATGACGATGTTCGAGTAGGTGCCGACGTTCGCGGCGGTCGGGGTGCCGTACAGCATGCCCGTCGAGGCCTCGAAGGTCGCCCAGGCCGGCTTGTTGCTGATGCTGAAGGTGAGCGTGTTGCCGTCCGCATCGCTGGCCGTCGGCTTGAACGAGTACGGCTGGTCCGCCTGCGCGGTCGTGACCGGCGTGCCCGAGATCGTCGGCGCGCGGTTCGGCACCGTGACCGTGATCGCGAAGGGCGACAGCGCCGCCGTGGCCTTGCCGTCGCTCACCGAGATGACGATGTTCGAGAACGTGCCGGCATTGGCGGTCGACGGCGTGCCCGACAGCGTGCCCGTGCTGGCGCTGAAGCTGGCCCAGGCCGGCTTGTTCGCGACGCTGTAGGTGAGCGTGTCGCCGTCGACGTCGGTCGCGGTCGGCTTGAACGAGTAGGCGGAGCCGGCGACCACGCTGGTCGCGGGCGCTCCCGAGATCGTCGGCGCGTGGTTGACGACCGGGTCCGAAGCAACGATCGAGAACGCGGCAAGCGCGGCGCTGGCCTTGCCGTCGCTGACGCTGATGACGATGCCGGAGGACGTGCCCGCCACCGTCGGCGTGCCGGCGAGCGTGCCGGTCGCGCTGTCGAAGCTGGCCCACGCCGGCTTGCCGGTGACGCTGAAGGTCAGTGCGTCGCCGTCCGCGTCGGCGGCCGTCGGCTTGAACGAGTACGCCGTGCCCGTGGTGGCCGTGGTCGCAGGCGAGCCGGAGATCGTCGGCGCGTGGTTCGGCACCGTGACCGTGATCGCGAAGGGCGACAGCGCGGCCGTGAGCTTGCCGTCGCTCACCGAGATGGCGATGTTCGAGAACGTGCCCGCGTTGGCGGTCGACGGCGTGCCGGCGAGCGTGCCGGTCGCGCTGTCGAAGGCCGCCCAGGCCGGCTTGTTCGCGATGCTGAAAGTGAGCGCGTCGCCGTCCGGATCCGCGGCGGTCGGCTTGAACGAGTACGCCGTGCCCGCGATGGCCGAACTCGACGCCGTGCCCGAGATCGTCGGCGCGTGGTTGACGACCGGGTCCGAGGCGACGATGGAGAACGCGGCGAGCGAGGTGCTGGCCTTGCCGTCGCTGACGCTGATGACGATGCCGGAGGACGTGCCGGCAACCGTCGGCGTGCCGGCGAGCGCGCCGGTCGCGCCGTCGAAGCTGGCCCATGCCGGCTTGCCGGTGACGCTGAAAGTCAGCGCGTCGCCGTCCGCATCGGCAGCCGTCGGCTTGAACGTGTAGGCCGTGCCCGTGGTGGCCGTCGTCGACGGCGCGCCCGAGATCGTCGGCGCGTGGTTGACGGCCGTCACCGTGATGGAGAACGCCGGCAGCGAGGCACTGGCGCGGCCGTCCGTCACGCCGATGACGATGTTCGAATTGACGACGGCGCTGGTCGGCGTGCCCGAGAGCGTGCCGGTCGTGCTGTCGAAGCTCGCCCACGACGGCTTGTTCTGCACGCTGAAGCCCAGCGTGTCGCCGTCCGCGTCCGACGCCGCCGGCTTGAACGAGTACACGGCGCCCGTGTCCGCGGTGGTCGCGGGCGTGCCGGAGATCGTCGGGGCCTGGTTGGCCGGACTGACCGTGACGTTGAAGGCGGCCAGCGAGGCCGAGGCCTTGCCGTCGCTCACGGAGATCACGATGCCGGAGGTCGAGCCTTCGGCGCTCGGCGTGCCCGACAGCGCGCCATTGCTCGCGTTGAAGCTGGCCCACGCCGGCTTGTTCGCGATGCTGAAGGTGAGCGCGTCGCCGTCCGCGTCCGACGCGGTCGGGGTGAAGGCATAGGCGGTGCCGACGGTCGCCGTCGTCGCCGGTGCACCGGAGATGACCGGGGCACGATTGGCCGCGGCGACCGCGATCGTGAACGCCGGCAGCGAGGCCGACGCCTTGCCGTCGCTCACGCTGATGACGATGCTGCCGTAGGTGCCCGCCGTCGGGGACCCGGTGAGCGCGCCGGTGCTGGCGCTGAAGCTCGCCCACGTCGGCTTGTTCGTGACGCTGAAGGTGAGCGCGTCACCGTCCGCGTCCGACGCCGTCGGGCGGAACGAGTACGCCGTGCCTGCGGTGAGCGAGGTCGTCGGCGTGCCCGAGATGACCGGCGCGTGGTTCGCCGTGGTGACCATGATCGCGAAGGCCGGCAACGACACCGTCGCCTGGCCGTCGCTCACCGAGATCACGATGCTGGCGCAGGTCCCGGCGTTCGCTTCGCTCGGCGTGCCGGACAGCGTGCCGGTCGTCGCATCGAAGCTCGCCCAGGCCGGCTTGTTGGCGATGCTGAACGCGAGCGCGTCGCCGTCGGCATCCGCGGCGCTCGGCCGGAACTGGTAGGCCGTACCGGCGACATCCGACGTGGCCGGGGTACCCGAGATCGTCGGCGCGCGGTTCACGACCGACGCTTTGGTGACCGTGATCGAGAACGACGGCAGCGCGGACGTCGTGCGACCGTCGCTGACCTTGATGGAGATGCTGCCGGTCGTGCCCGCTGTCGTCGGCGTGCCGGTCAGCGCGCCGGTGGCGGTGCTGAACGTCGCCCAGGCGGGCTTGCCGCTGATCTTGAAGCTCAGCCGGTCGCCGTTCGCGTCGTAGGCCGTCGGCACGAATCGGTACGCGGTGCCGACGAAGGCGCTGGTGGCCGGCGTGCCGGAGATGACCGGTGCCGTGTTGCGGGTGCGGGCCTCGGCGGGCGCGGTGGCGACCGCGAGGGCGGTGACGAACGTTGCGATCAACGCATGCGGGAATCTGCGGCGGAGCATGACGAGGCCCTCTCTCGGTAACCCCGCTATCCCACGGCTCGGCCGGTGGACCGGAGGCTTTGCGTCCCCGCCTTGCGACGGGTTTGCCCTTGGTGAATTGACGGCGCCAGTGTTCTCCCGCGGCGCGTGATCGAACAGCAGTGGAGAGGAATTGACTCACACTTCGCCGCGCGCGATCGAAACCGAATTGAATCGATGTCGCGCGCGGTTCGGTCGCATTCAAGATGAATGCGAAAGGCGCTACATGAATGCGCTAAATATTTGCGTGCTGCTGACGACGCCGGCGATCGCGCACAGTGCGAGCACCCAGTGCAGCGCGAGCGAACTGCGCAGGAGCATGGCCGCGGCGAGCGCGATGACGAGCGCGGGCACGTCGATTCCCGCAGTCACGCCGTGTGGCCACAGCACGGCGACGACGAGCTGCGCCAGCAGTGCAGCGATCACTCCGACGACGGCCGCGGTGATCGCAGCGAGCGCACCGGAGATGCGCGGCGCATGCGCGAGACGTTCGACGTAAGGCGCTCCGGCGAAGATGAAGGCGAAGGACGGCAGGAACGTGGCCCACGCGGCGAGCAGCGCAGCGAGGATCGCAGCGGCTCCCGTCGCGAGCGGCGCCGGTTGATTCCAGCCCGCCATGAAGCCCATGAACTGCAGCACGATCACCAGCGGTCCCGGCGTGGTTTCGGCGAGCGCGAGTCCGGCGACGGACTGCTCCGCCGTGAGCCAGCCGAGATCGTGCACGAGATGCTGAGTGACGTACCCGAGCACGGCGTAGGCACCGCCGAACGTCACCAGCGCCGCCTTGCTGAAGAACAGGTACACGCGCGCGAAGATCGAATCCGGCCCGAGCGCGCCGGCGACGAGCAGCAGCGGCGCCAGCCAAAGAACGGCCGCAGTGCCGAGCACGCGCACGCCGCGCATCCGTGCCACGGGCACCGGCGGTGCCGCCATCGCCGCGGAGCGCGGCGTGATCAGGTATCCCGCCAGCGCCGCGCCGAGCATCAGGACGGGAAACGGCAGTCCACCGGTCAGCATGGCGACGAGCGCGCCGACCGCGAGCGCCCCGTGGACGGGGGTGCGCAGCGCGCGACGACCGAGGCGCTCGAGCGCCTGCAGCACGAGTCCCAGCACCGCGGCCTTCAGTCCGAGCAGCATGCCCGCCAGCGTCGACACGTGACCGTAGGCGGCGTAGATCCAGGAGAGCACGAGCAGCAGCACGATCGCCGGCAGGACGAACGCGAGGCCGGCGACGAGGCCGCCACGCGTCCCGTGCAGGCGCCAGCCAAGGTAGATCGCGAGCTGCAGCGCCTCGGGTCCCGGCAGCAGCATGCAGAAGTTGAGCGCGTCGACGAAGGCGCGCTCGTCGAGCCAGCGCTTCTGCTCGACCACTTCACGGTGCAGGATGGCGATCTGCCCGGCGGGTCCGCCGAACGAGATGAAGCCGAGCCGCACCCAGAAGTGCGCGGCCTCCCGGAAGCTTGGAATCGGGGACATTCCTGTTTTCCGGAACGGGAACCGGGGGATCGGGAGCACTCACGATTTTTCCGCGACGGAAAAACAGTGAGTGTTCCCTGTCAGAACATCTCGGTGGTGTCGGGCGGGGGCGGTACGTCGCGCGCGCTGCGCGACGGAATGTGGTCGCCGGTGATCATCGCGTCGTAGGCCTGCCCGGGGCCGACCATCGGGTACACGCCGGCCTCGGTGTCGATGATCACCTCGAGGAATGCCGGGCCGTCGAACTCGATGAACTCCTTCACCACGCGCGGCACGTCGGCCTTGCGGTCGAGGCGCACGGCATAGCGGTAGCCGTCCGCCTGCGCGGCCTTGACGAAGTCCTTCTTGTGCAGCGACTTGTCGCTGCCGGCATGCCGTCCCTTGTAGAACAGCTTCTGCCACTGGCGCACCATGCCGTCGCCGAAGTTGTTCAGCACCACGACCTTGACCGGCAGGTCGTAGGTGGTGACGGTCTCGAGCTCGCCGAGGTTCATGCGCATGCTCGCGTCGCCGTCGATGTCGATCACCAGCTTGTCGCGGCGCGCGAACTGTGCCCCGATCGCGGCCGGCAGCCCGAACCCCATCGTGCCCATGCTGCCCGAGGTCAGCCACAGGCGCGGCTCGCGGAAGTCGAAGTACTGCGCGGCCCACATCTGGTGCTGGCCGACGCCGGTCGCGATCACCGCCGCGCCCTTCGTGAGCTTGTTGATCTCCTCGATCACGTAGTACGGCTGGATCAGCTCGCTGTCGCGATCGTAGTTCATCGCGTACTTCTGCTTGAGCACGCCGAGGTGGCCGTGCCACTCCGACCAGTCGCGCCGGAATCCCTGGCGACGACCGTAGCCGCGCAGCGCCTCGAGCGCCGGCGGGATCAGGCCGACGTGGTTCCACTGCACGCGCTTGACCTTGTTGATCTCCGAGCCGTCGACGTCGATGTGCGCGATGCGCTTCGCATTCGGCGCGAACTTCGCGGGCACGCCCGCCACGCGGTCGTCGAAGCGCGCCCCGAGCGCGACCAGGAAATCGCAGTCCTCGACCGCGTAGTTCGCGAACGCCGCGCCGTGCATGCCGAGCATGCGCATCGACAGCGGCGCGGTGGTGTCGACCGCGCCGATGCCCATCAGCGTGGTGACAACCGGGATCTGGAATTCCTCGGCGAAGGCCCGCAGTTCCGCCGCGGCCTCCCCGTGGATGACGCCACCGCCCGCGTAGATCAGCGGCCGCCGCGCCTCGCCGAGCATCGCGAAGAACTGCGCGCACTGCGGCTCGTCGACCGCGCTGCGCAGGACCTGCTGCATGCGCTGGCGATAGCCGCGCGCCGGCAGGTGGCCCTCGCCCTGGAACGCGCCCTGCCAGTTCTGCACGTCCTTCGGCACGTCGATCACGACCGGGCCGGGCCGGCCAGTGCGCGCGAGATCGAATGCCGTGCGCACCGTCGCCTCGAGGCGCGTCGGATCGGTGACGAGGAAGCAGTGCTTCGCCACCGCGCCCATGATGTTGCTGACCGGCGCTTCCTGGAACGCGTCGGTGCCGATCGCGGCGGTCGGCACCTGGCCGCAGATCACGACGATCGGCACGGAGTCCGCGGCGCAGTCGCGCACCGGCGTCACGGTGTTGGTCGCGCCCGGGCCGGAGGTGACGATGCAGACGCCGACCTTGCCGCTCGCGCGTGCATAGCCCGCCGCCATGAAGGCCGCGCCCTGCTCGTTGGCGGGCACGATCAGCGGCATCGGGTGGCCGTGGCTGGCCGCAGTCTCCTGCGCGTTGTGGCGGAACACCGCGTCGTACGTCGGCAGGATCGCGCCGCCGCTGTAGCCGAAGATGACGTCCACGCCCTCGTCGACCAGGACCTGCACGATGATCTCGGCTCCGGTCATGACCTGGCCGGCGCGCGGGTGCGCGGCGGAACGGACGGCGGCGTGACTGCTCTTCACGGCGATGCGGGCCTGGTGACGTCGTTGACGTGTCGTGTTGCGATGCAACGGAGCCTAACAGCCTGATTTCCCAGCGTCCATCTAGGCGGACGGGGGACGTTCCCCTATTCTTGCGCAGGGGCGCGACGGCGGCAGGCTGTCGTAAACCCAATACGAATCATTGACTTATGGTCCCGGCGAACGACCCGGGAACGACCGGAGCCCGCCGTGCGACGCCAGCGCCACATCATCGCCATCACCCTGCAGAACGAGTCGGGCGCCCTGAGCCGGGTCGCCGGCCTGTTCTCGACCCGCGGCTACAACATCGAGTCGTTGTCGGTCGCCCCCACCGACGATCCGGCCGTGTCGCGCCTGACGCTGGTCACCACCGGCAGCGAGGCGGTGATCCAGCAGATCTCGCAACAGCTCCTCAAGCTGGTGGACGTGGTCGACGTCGAGGACGTCACGCGCGAGGAGCACTTCGAGCGCGAGCTGCTGCTCATCAAGCTCAAGGGCAAGGCGACGCAGGTCGGCTCGCTGTGGGCGGCCACGCAGCGCGCCGGCGGGCGGGTGCTCTGGGATGCGGCGGACAGCTTCACCATCGAGCTCACCAGCAGCGAGGCGGACATCAATCGCTTCGTCGCGGAAGTCTCGAACTTCGGCGAGGTGCTCGAAGTCGTGCGCAGCGGCGCCCTCGCCATCCAGAAGGGCAAGGAAGTCCTGGAGTCCTGAGCCCGCGTCAGGGCAGCGGCGAGGTGCCGACGGCGCCTTCGTCGAGTGCCAGCAGCGCGGCGCGGATCGACGCGGGCACGGGCACCGGTCGACGCGTGCGGCTGTCGACGTAGACGTGCACGAAGCGGCCGAGCGCCGCGGGCTCGACCTCCTCGTTGCGAAAGAGGCCGATGCGGTAGATCACGCTCGAGTTGCCCAGCTTCTCGAGCGCGAGTCCCGCGTGCACGGTCTCGGGAAAGCTCAGCTCGCGCAGGAAGCGGCAGCTGGTCTCGGCCACGATGCCGATCGCGTCCAGCTCGCGGATGTCCGTGCCGCTCGCCTCGATGAGGAAGCCGTTCACCGCCGTGTCGAAGTACGAGTAGTACACGACGTTGTTCACGTGACCGTAGTGGTCGTTGTCCATCCAGCGCGTGGTGATGGTGCGCAGGACGCGGAATTCGTCGCGACGCGTGGGCAGTTCGCGGGCAGGCGCGGTCATCGGCGGATCGCTTGCAGGACGTCGGGCCTGCGACATTAAACGCACTCGCGCGCGAAAGCACGCTCCGCTACGCTCGCGGCATGAAGGTCCAAGCCGCCGTCCTGCGCCAGTCCGGCCTGCCCGCTCCCTACGCCGATTCGAAGCCGCTGGCCCTCGAGTCCGTCGACCTCGACCCGCCCGGTCCCGGCGAGGTGCTGGTGCGCGTGCGCGCCGCGGGCCTGTGCCACTCCGACCTCTCGGTCATCGACGGCAACCGGCCGCGCCCCCTGCCGATGGTGCTCGGCCACGAAGTCGCGGGCGTCGTGGAGGAACTCGGCGCGGGCGTCGACGACCTGCAGCGCGGCGATCACGTGGTCGCCTCCTTCGTGCCGAGTTGCGGGCATTGCGCGCCGTGCAGCGGCGGCCGGCCCGCCCTGTGCGAGCCGGGTCTCGCCACCAACACCGCGGGCACGCTGCTGTCGGGCGCGCGGCGCCTGCACCAGGGCGACGCGGCGGTGAACCATCATCTCGGCGTCTCGGGCTTCGCGGAGTACGCGACGCTCTCGCGCCGCTCGCTGGTGAAGATCGATCCCACCCTGCCCTTCGCGGAAGCGGCGCTCTTCGGCTGCGCGGTGATCACCGGCGTCGGCGCGGTGGTGAACACGGCCGCCCTGCCGAAAGGCGAGTCGATCGCGGTGGTCGGCCTCGGCGGCGTGGGTCTCGCGGCGCTGCTGGCGGGGCGCATGCTCGAGGCGCCGCACATCGTCGCCATCGACCTCAACGAGGGCAAGCTGGAGACGGCGCGCAAGCTGGGGGCGACGGCCACCGTGAACGCAGCCGCCCCGGACGCCATCGAGCAGGTGCGCGAGATCACGAAGGGCGGCGTCGCCTGTGCGTTCGAGATGGCCGGCTCCGCGCGCGCGATGGAGCTCTGCTACAAGATCACGCGGCGCGGCGGCACGACCGTGTCGGCCGGTCTCTCCCATCCGCAACAGACCTTCGCGATCCAGCACGTCAATCTCGTCGCCGAGGAGCGCACGATCAAGGGCAGCTACCTCGGCAGCTGCGTGCCGTCGCGCGACATCCCGCGTTACGTCGAGTGGTACCGCGCGGGCCGGCTGCCGGTGAACCTGCTGCTGAGCGAGCGCATCCGCCTCGCCGACATCAACGTGGCGTTCGACCGGCTCGCGAGCGGAGCGTCGATCCGCCAGGTGATCGAGATCGGCTGAGCCTTGGACGCGACGCCTCGTCTCCTGCTCGATTTCGTCGACGACGCCGACTTCGCGCCCTGGTCGCCGGTCGACGACGTCGTCATGGGCGGCGTCTCGCGCAGCGAGTTCACGCGTGCCGGCGCGAGCGTTGCGCGCTTCGCGGGCCTCGTCTCCCTGGATTTCGGCGGCGGCTTCGCCTCCTGCCGCACGCGGCCGCGAACCTGGTCCACGGCGGGCGCCCGTGCGTTCGTGTTGCGGGTACGCGGCGATGGCCGGACCTACAAATTCACGGTCCGCACCGACGACGGCTACAGCGACTGCGTCCTGCCCTGCAGGGATTTCGTCGCGAGCTTCCGCGGCCGGCCCGTGCGGGGCGCGCCGCCGCTCGATCCCGCGCGCGTGCGCGCGCTCGGCTTCATGATCAGCGAGAAGCAGGCGGGGCCGTTCGAATTGCAGGTCGACTGGATCGCGGTCGTCGACCGCTAGAACTGGCCCTTCGTCTCCACCACGAACTGCACGTTCGAGATCGACGGGTCGCCGTCGAGCGGGAACGCGAGGTCGACGTGCAGCACGTTGCCGAACGCCGAGCGGCTCGAGCCGAGGCGCAGGCCGATGCCGACGTCCTTGAGCAGGCCGGCGCTGGTGGCGCCCGTCACGTCCGTGCCCCAGGTGCGCCCCATGTCGTAGAACACCGCGCCGGCCACGTGGAACAGCCGGAACGGGTACCAGTCCGTGTAGTAGCGCTCCTCGAGCGTGAGCAGCGCCATCGAGGTGCCGGCCTGGTAGCGCAGCGGATAGCCGCGCAACCCGTTGTCGCCGCCGAGCAGCAGTTGCTGCTCGGGATCGAGGTTCTCGGTGACGGTGCCGCTCACCGACGCGAAGAACTTGAAGCGGCCGGAGGTGCGGCGGTAGTAGCGCGCCTCCGCAGAGAGCACGCCGTCGCGCAGCGTGCCTCCCTCGAGGCGTCCGGAAGCCGTCAGCGTGCCGAACAGCGATTCGTCGGGCCGCAGGTCGCGGCCGTCCTGCACGTAGGCACTCAGCATCAGCGCATCCTGCGTGGAGCCGAAGGACTCGCCCGCGAACCCGACGCGCGCGCCGGCACGCCAGCCGACCAGCACGTCCTCGGTGCGCGCGATCTGGTCCTGGTTGACGCGCTCCTGGTAGCGATCCTCGACGAGGTCCCAGCCGAGCCACGGATAGACGAATTCATGGTCGGCCGGCAGCGGGCCGCCGAGCGGCTCGCCGGGCACGACCGCGAACCGGTCGCGCTGCACGGTCGCGCCGAACGTCCAGCGCGTCACCCAGCCGTCGTGCCAGCCCTTCGAGAGTCCGCCCCAGGCTTCGTAGAATTCCTCGCGGTGCGCGAACTGCCCGGTCTCGTGGCCGAGCACGTAGCGCGAGTCGTTGCGCTGGCTGTCGTAGAGGTAGGTCCCGCCGGCGTGGCGCGTGTCGAGCGCGTAGAACGGCCGCTCGAGGCGCAGGATCTTGCTCTCGCCGTCGTTCGCGTCCGAGTAGGTCACCGCGAACCGGGTCCACGGCGAGAGGAAGTGCGGATTGGTGTACTGGAAGGTCAGGTAGTCGCGATCGACGTTCTTGCCCCAGTCGAATTCCAGCTGCTGGCCGGTGCCGAGCAGGTTCTTCTCGACCACCTGCAGCGAGGCCTTGTTCTCACCGCCCTTGCGGCTGTAGTTGAGGCCCGGGTTGAGCGTCCAGTTGTCGCGCGTGTGCACGACGAGGTCGACGGTGTGGCCGTCCCAGGCCACCGCCTCGATGGTCGCGTCGTAGAGATAGTCGTTGGCGCGCAGGATGCGCTCGGTCTCCTGCACGAGGCGCTGCACGTAAGGATCGCCCGTCTTGAACAGCAGCTGCGCGCGCACGTTCGAGGGACGCGTGCTGATGTGGATGGTGTTCGCGGCGCGGTACAGCCAGCCGTCTTCGCCCTGGATCGTGTTGTCGAAGACGTCGCCGGCGTCGATCGCGATGTGGCCGATGACGGCGTGCGCCCCCTCGAGTTCGGCGGGCGTCGGCACCGGGGCCGCACCCGGGTCGGCCGCGGCCGCGTTCGCGGCGATGCCCATGAGCGCGACCAGCCACGCGGTCACCCGCCGCGCGCTGCGGATGCGGCTCAAGGCAGCAGCACGGTGGAGCCCACCGTGCGTCGTCCCTCGAGGTCGCGGTGCGCCTGCGCGACGTCGCGCAGCGGGTACGTCTGGCCGATCTCGATGCGCACCGCGCCGCTGCCGATCACCTCGAACAGCTCGCGCGCCGAGCGCTCGAGGTCGGCGCGCTTCGCGACGTAATGAAAGAGCGTCGGGCGCGTGAGGAACAGCGAGCCGCGCTTCGACAGCTCGAGCGGCGCGAACGGCGGCACGGCACCGGACGCATTGCCGTAGCTGACCATCAGGCCGAGCGGCTTCAGGGAGTCGAGCGAACCGAAGAACGTGTCCTTGCCGACGGAGTCGTAGACCACGTCGACGCCCTTGCCGCGCGTGAGTGCCTTCACGCGCGCGGTGAAGTCCTCGCGCCCGCTGACGATGGCCTCGTGGCAGCCGTGCTGGCGGGCGAGTTCCGCCTTGGCCTCGCTGCCGACCACGCCGAACACCGTGGCGCCGAGGTGGCGGGCCCATTGCGCGGCGATCAGGCCCACGCCGCCGGCCGCGGCGTGGATCAGCACGACCGTGCCCTTCTTCACGCGGCAGGTTCGCCGCAGCAGGAACTGCGCGGTCATGCCCTTCAACATGGAAGCGGCCGCGAGGCGATCACTGACCCCGTCCGGGATCTTCACCAGCCGGTCGGCCGCGAGCAGGCGCTGCTCGGCATACGCCCCCGATGCCCCGGCGGCATAGGCGACGCGATCACCCTCCTGCACGCCTTTCACGCCCGGCCCGACGGCGAGCACCACGCCCGCCCCTTCGCGCCCGAGCACGAGGGGCAACTGGCCGGGGTACAGGCCACTGCGCTCGTAGCAGTCGATGAAGTTGAGGCCGATCGCGGTGTGGCGCAGCAGCACCTCGCCCTTGCGCGGGGCGGGCAGTTCGACCTCCTCCCAGCGCATGACCTCGGGCCCGCCGTAGGCGTGGATGCGGATGGCGTGGGGCATGATCTGACCTCAGGTGACGGGCGGCAGCGGTGCCTCGGTGATCACGAGGTCTTCGACCACGTGACCGTTCAACAAGTGCCCCTGGAGGATGCGCTCGAGGTTCTCGGGCGTGCACTTGCGGTACCACGTGCCGTCCGGGTAGACGACGGCGATCGGCCCGTCGACGCAGACACGCAGGCACTGGGCCTTGGTGCGCAACACGCCGCCGGGCACGTCGTGCAGGCCGAGTTCCCTGATGCGGCGCTTCAGGTAGTCCCAGCTTTCCTGGGAACGCTCGTCCTTCGCGCACTTGCCGCCGCCCACGCAGAGGAACACGTGGCGACGCTGGCTGCCGAGATGGAGTTTGGCGACGGCGCCGTCGAGCGCCTCGCGCATGGATGCATCGGACATGGCTCGGATCGCTCCGGGATCCCCACGGGTCCCGGGACGCGATCCTACGCCAAAAGCGGGGGCGTCAGAGCGCCTGGTCGTCCGCCTCGCCGGTGCGGATGCGGATGGCGCGCTCGAGTTCGGAGATGAAGATCTTGCCGTCGCCGACCTTGCCGGTGCGGGCCGAGTTCACGATCGCCTCGACGACCTGGTCGACCAGCGAATCCTTGACCGCGACCTCGATGCGCGTCTTCGGCACGAAGTCCACGACGTATTCCGCGCCACGGTACAGCTCCGTGTGGCCGCGCTGGCGCCCGAACCCCTTCACCTCGGTCACCGTCATGCCGGACACGCCGAGTTCCGACAGGGCGGCGCGCACGTCGTCCAGCTTGAAGGGTTTGATGATTGCGCTGATCAGCTTCATGGGGTCTGGCTCCTCGTCTCTTGATCATTGTCCGGCGGCCGGCAGCGGATCCACGCTCCGTGGAAACCGAGATTCAGCCGATCTGCCCCGTCCGCGGGAAACGCCCGGGTCTCCCGCAGTCGTATGCAGAAACCGTGCCGACCCCCGAGGCCGGCGGGTTTCCACGTCCACGGCACCCTTTGCGCACCAGCATGGAGCGGCGTCGGACCCGCCGCGCCCGCCCGTGGTGCGTGCGGCCAAGGATAGCCAGAGCCGTCGCGGGCCGCTCGACTTCTTTGTCGTCGCCCCCCGCCAGCGGTTATAAAGCCGACCGACATGCCCGTCCCTCGGCGGGCGCTGCGAGAGAGTGAGTCCATGTCCGGTACGGTCGTCATCGTCGGAGCCAGTCACGCGTCGGTCCAGGCCATCGACAGCCTGCGCCGGGAGGGCCACACCGGCCCGATCGTCCTCGTCGGCGACGAACCGCACCTGCCGTACAACCGCCCGCCGCTGTCGAAGAAATTCCTCTCGGGCGAGATGGAGCGCGAGCGACTGCTGCTGCGCAGCCCGCAGTTCTACGAGCAGGCCCATGCCGAGACGCGACTCGGCGTGCGCGTCACGGCCATCGACCGCGCGGACCAGCGCCTGCGCCTGAGCGACGGCGGCGAGCTGCACTACGACCACCTGATCCTGTGCCTCGGCAGCCGGCCGCGCCTGCTCGACGTGCCGGGCCACGACCTGAAGGGCATCCACTACCTGCGCACCATCGCCGACGTCGAGGGCATCCGCGCGGACCTCGCGGGCGCGAAGCGCATGGTGGTCGTCGGCGCGGGATACATCGGGCTCGAGGCCGCGGCCTCGGCGCGCCATCTCGGACTCGAGGTCGACGTGCTCGAGATGGCCGACCGGCCGCTGAACCGCGTGGTGGCGCCGCAGATGTCGGACTTCTACACCCGCCGCCACGAGCGCGAGGGCGTGCGGATCCACTGCAACACCTCGGTGTCCGCGTTCCGCGGCGACGGCAAGGTCGCCTCGGTCGTGTGCGGCGAGCGCGAGTTCCCGGCCGACATCGTGATCGTCGGCGTCGGCATCCTGCCCGATGTCTCGCTCGCGGCGGCGGCGGGCATTCGCTGCGACAACGGCATCGTCGTCGACGAGCAGTGCCGGACCTCGGACCCGAACGTCTACGCGGCCGGGGACTGCACGATGCACCCGAGCGTGCGCTACGGACGCAAGCTGCGCCTCGAGTCGGTCGACAACGCCGTCGAGCAGGCCCGGGTCGCCGCGTCGAACATCTGCGGCAAGCCGGCCCGGCACGAGCACGTGCCGTGGTTCTGGTCGGACCAGTACGACGTGAAGCTGCAGATCGCCGGCCTCTCGCAGGGCTACGACCAGGCGGTGGTGCGCGGCGACCCCGACAGCGGCAAGTTCGCGCTGTACTACCTCGGCGCGGGCGAGTTGCTGGCAGTGGATGCGGTGAATTCGCCGAAGGACTTCATGACCGGCAAGAAGTGGATCGGCGAGCGCAAGCATCCCGACCCGGTCCGGCTGGCCGACCCGACGACCGACCTCAAGACGCTGTAGCCAGTCCCGGCGCCGGCCTTGCGGGTCGGAACCCCGCGGCTATACTGGCCCGGATTTTTTGCACTGCAGTAACCCTTCCCGGACGGAGTGACGACCATGTCGGCAGGCGACGAACGCAAGGGCAGGACGCTGGTGTCGGACGATGCATCGCGGCAGATGCTCGCCACCCTCGGGCAGTGGACCGCGGGCATGTCGCCGCAGGCCTTCGGCGGGGCGTGGGTCAACGTGCTCTCGCACCTCGCCAAGGCGCCCGGTCGCCAGGCGACCATCGCCCGCGACGTGCTGCAGAAGTCGCTCGCGCTCGCGCAGTTCACCGGAGCGGCCCTGCGCGGCGAGGCTCCGGCGCCGGCCGCCCAGGGCACGCCCTATGCCCAGCGCTTCGCCGACCCGGCGTGGCAGAAATTCCCGTTCAACGTGCTGGCGCAGTCGTTCCTCGCCGCCGCCGAGGTGGCGCGCGCGGCCGTGAAGGAAGTGCCGGGTGCCGACGAGTCCGCCGAGAACCTCGTCGGCTTCACGGTGCGCGAGGGCCTCGAGGTGCTGGCCCCGGACAACTACCTGCCGACCAATCCGCAGCTCGTGAACCAGACGCTGCAGGAGAACGGCCGGAACCTAGTGCGCGGCGCGAAGCACCTCGCCGAGGACGTGCAGCGCATGTTCAAGGGCCTCGGCCCGGTGGGCACCGAGCACTACCGCGTGGGCGAGCAGACCGCCACCTGCCCGGGCAAGGTGGTGCTGCGCAACCGGCTGATGGAACTGATCCAGTACTCGCCGACCACCGCGACGGTGTTCGCCGAGCCGGTGCTGGTCGTGCCGGCGTGGATCATGAAGTACTACATCCTCGACCTCTCGCCGAAGAACTCGCTGGTGAAGTACCTGACCGACCTCGGCCACACGGTCTTCATGATCTCGTGGAAGAACCCGACCGCCGAGGACCGCGACGTCACGATGGACGACTACCTGACGCTCGGCGTGCTCGGCGCGCTCGATGCGATCAACGCCATCGTGCCGAAGCGCAAGGTGCACGGCGTCGGCTACTGCATCGGCGGCACGCTGCTCTCGATCGCGACCGCGGCGCTCGCGGCCCGTGACGACGAGCGTCTCGCGACGGCGACGATGTTCGCGGCGCAGACCGATTTCAGCGAGCCGGGCGAGCTGTCCGTGTTCATCAGCCCGGCGCAGCTCGCAATGCTCGAGGCGATGATGTGGAAGGAAGGCGTGCTCGAGAGCCGGCAGATGGGCGGCGCCTTCCAGATGCTGCGCACCTACGACCTGCTGTGGGCGCCGTCGGTGACGACGTACCTCAAGGGCGAGCGGCTCGGCATGAACGACCTGATGTCCTGGAATGCCGACGGCACGCGCATGGCGTACCGCATGCACACGGACTACCTCTACCAGCTCTACCTGAACAACGATCTCGCCGAGGGGCGTTACGTCGCGCTCGGCGAGACGCTCAACCTCGCGGACGTCACGCTGCCGATGTTCGTCGTCGGCACCGAGACCGACCACGTCGCGCCGTGGAAGTCCGTCTACAAGGTGGGCCGGCTGGTGCGCTCGGCGGACTACACCTTCTGCCTCACGAGCGGCGGGCACAACGCGGGCATCATCAGCGGGCCGCAGCATCCGAAGCGCCGGCATCGCGTGCATCACGCCAAGGCGGGTGCGCGCCTGCTGTCGCCCGAGAAATACATGGAGAAGGCCGAGCTGCACGCGGGGTCGTGGTGGCCCACGTTCGCCGCCTGGCTGGAGCAGCACTCGAGCAAGGCACGCGTCGCCCCGCCGAAGATGGGCGCGCCGAAGCAGGGCCTGAAGCCGCTCTGCGACGCCCCCGGCGAATACGTCCTCGAAAAATAGGGGACATTCCTCTTTTTCGCCGCTCGCGAAGAAAAGAGGAATGTCCCCATTGATCTGTCCGCATTAATCCAGGCGCTTGTGGAAGCGCAGCGTGGCGACGACCAGCGCCACCAGCAGGAACACACCGAGCTTGGCCGCGGGCACGTAGAGCCCGCTGAGCGCCGCACCGCGCAGGATGATCCCGCGCACCATCACCACGAAGTGCGTCAGCGGCAGCACCTGCGCGATCCACTGCGCGAGCGGCGGCATGCCGTCGAACGGGAACATGAAGCCCGAGAGCAGGATCGACGGCAGCATCGTCGCGAAGGCCAGCTGGAACGCCTGGAACTGCGTCTGCGCGAACGTCGACACCACCAGCCCGAGCGTCAGCGTCGCGGCGATGAACAGCACCGCCGCGCCGTACAGGTCGACCAGCCGTCCGTTGATCGGCACGTCGAACAGCACCGCGCCCAGCACCAGCACCAGCGTCGTCTGCACCAGCCCGATCAGCACGTAGGGCAGCAGCTTGCCCGCCATCAGCTCCCACGAGCGGATCGGCGTCGTGATCAGCAGTTCCAGGTTGCCGCGCTCGCGCTCGCGCACAATGGCCCCGGCCGTGAAGATCACCATGGTCATGTTGAGGATCACGCCGATCAGTGCCGGCACCACCTGCACCGCGGTGCGTCGCTCCGGGTTGTACTCGGTACGCACCTCGTAGGCCTGCACGCGCGACGCGTAACGGCCGTCGCGCCCGGGCAGCGGCACCGTCGCGAGGCCGCGCGCCACGCTGTCGATGATCGGCTCCGAACCGTCGACCAGCAGCTGCACGGCGGCGCGGTCGTGCTCGAGGCGACGACGCTCGAAATCCGGCGGCACCACGACACCCACGCTGACCTCGCCGACGCTCATGCGACGGCGCAGTTCGGCCACGCTCGCGCTCGGTGCGGCGAAGCGGATCACGCCGCTCGCCTGCAGGTCGGCCACCAGCGCGCGTGAGCCGCTGGTCTGCGCCTCGTCGACCACCGCGGCGCGCAGGTCGCGCACGTCGAAATTGATGGCGTAGCCGAACAGCAGCATCTGCATCATCGGGATGCCGACGATCATCCCGAAGGTCAGGCGGTCGCGCGACAGCTGGCGCGCTTCCTTCAGCATGATCGCGAGCACGCGCTCGAACATGGCTCAGGCCTCCGCCCCCGGCTTGCCGAAGCCGGTCGCGGCGACGAACACGTCCTCGAGACTCGCGTGCACCTGCGCGACCTCGGCGGTCACGACAGCTTCACGCAGTCGTGCCGTTACCCGCGCGGCCGGATCCGCCACGGCGGGATCGAGCAGCGCGTGCAGCCGCGTGCCGAGTTGCGCGACGCTGCGCACGGACGGATCCGCCTGCAACGCGGTCCGCGCCGCCGCGATGTCCTCGGCCTCGATCTCGACCACGGTCGCGGGAATGTCCGCCATCAGGCGTTTCGGCTCGCCCTCGGCCACCAGCCGCCCCTCGGCGAGGATGGCGAGCCGGTGACAGCGCTCGGCTTCGTCCATGTAGTGGGTGGACACGAGGATGGTCACGCCGCGTTCGACCAGCGTGAACAGACTTTCCCAGAAGTCGCGCCGGCTCTGCGGGTCGACGGCGCTGGTGGGCTCGTCGAGCAGCAGCAGCTCCGGCTCGTGCAGCGTGGCCCCGGCCAGCGCGAGGCGCTGCCGCTGGCCGCCGCTCATGGTGCCGGCACGCTGGTCGAGCAGCGCGCGCAGGTTGAACTCCTCGCTCACCGCGTCGATGCGCGCGCGACGACGCGCGTGGTCGAGCCCGAAGATGCGCGCCATGAACTCGAGGTTCTCGCGCACCGTGAGGTCGTCCCACAGCGAGAACTTCTGCGTCATGTAGCCGAGGCTGCGGCGCAGGCGCTCGGCGTCGCGCGGCATCTCGTGGCCGAGCACCGTGACCGAGCCGGCGGTCGGCCGCAGCAGTCCGCACAGCATGCGGATGGTCGTCGACTTGCCGGAACCGTTCGGTCCGAGGAATCCGTAGATGCGCGCCCGCGCGATGTCGAGGTCGACGCCGTTGACCGCCCGCACGCGACCGAAGTCGCGGGTCAGCCCGCGCGCAACGATGGCAGATGCCGGCGATTGCACGATGCGGCCCTAGTTGCCGGCCGGCACGCGAACCTGCACCGGCACGCCGACCGGCAACTCGCCTGCACGCGGATCGTCGACCGTGATCTCCGCGAGATAGCTGAGCCGGCTGCGGTCCTTCTGCGTCAGCGCGTAGTACGGCGTGTACGCCGCTTCCGCCGACACGTAGCGCACGGTGCCGTGCAGCGATCCGTCGACGCCGTCGACGCTCAGTTCCATGGGACGTCCGGCGGTGAAGCGCACGCGCAGCGGTTCCGGCACGTACACGCGGGCATACGGCGCGCCGTCCGCCAGCATGACCACCACGGGTGCGCCGGCTGGCGGCCGCTCGCCGAGCTTGTAGGGCAGCGCCTCGATGCGCCCGGCGCGCGGCGCGCGC
Organism: Steroidobacteraceae bacterium; assembly: GCA_044226195.1. Taxonomy (GTDB): domain Bacteria; phylum Pseudomonadota; class Gammaproteobacteria; order Steroidobacterales; family Steroidobacteraceae; genus RPQJ01. Next base: position 19,950 of record JBGAHO010000019.1, on the reverse strand, counting down.
AGTTCATAGCGCCCGGCCGTCGTCTCCAGCTCGGCCAGGGCAGCGCGCGCACGTGCTACGGCGGCCTGTGCCTGCTGCACCTGCTCCGACCGCGTGCCCTCGAGCAGCAGCTTGAGCTGCGCCTGCGCCTGGTCGCGCGCCGCGGCCGATGCGTCCCGTCGGGCGCGGGCCTGGTCGAGCTGCGACTCCGCGAGCAGCCGGCGCTCGACGAGCGACTTCACCCGCTCGAACTCGCGACGGTCGGTGTCGTAGGTGCTCTGGGCGCCGGCCGCAGACGCGCGCGCCTCGTCGATCTCCCGCGCACGCGGGCCGTGCTGCAACTCTTCGAGGCGCCGCTGCGACTCCGTGACGCTCGCGCGCGCCTGGTCGAGCCGTGGCTGCATCGTGCCCGCTTCCTGGCGCAGCAGGACCGCGCCCGCCGCGACGCGGTCGCCTTCGTGCACCGCGATCTCGACGATGCGCTCGTTCGATTCGGCCACCAGTTCGAGGCGGTCGCGCTCGAGCGTGCCGTGCACTTCGAGCCCGTCGCCACGGTGACCGCATCCGGCGAGCGCCGCACCCGCGAGCAGCAGCGCGCTGCAACGCATCGACAGTGTCCTGTTCATGCCGCGGCTCCGGGCGCGCCGATGCCCGCGAGCAGCACGCGGCGCGTATGTGTCGTCAACGTGTCGAGATCGGTGCCCGCGATGTCGAGCCCGAGCACGCGCTGCGTCACCGGCAGCGCCAGGAACGGGAACACGGTGAGGCTCATGGCCGACAGCGCGGCGAGCCGCGGATCGACGTCCGCTCGCAGGGCGCCGCGCTCCTGCCCGCGCGTGATGATCCGGATCACCAGCGGCGCGAGCCGGCCGGCGAAGTGCTCGATGAACTGCGCGCGGAACTGCCCGCCTTCGGCGAGCACTTCCTGGACGATCAGCGCCGGTACCCACGGGTTGCGCGCGAGCATCTGCTGGTACAGGCCGACGACCTCGGTGAGTTCGACCTGAGCGACCTGGTCGGGTGCGGCCAGGCGCTGCAGAGCCTCGAGCACGGGCGCGATGGCCTCCTCGAGCATGGCGCGGTACAGGCCGAGCTTGTCGCCGAAATGGTAGTGGATCGCCGCGGTCGAGGTGCCAGCCGCGCGGGCGATCTCGCGGATGGTGACCGAGGCGAAGCCCCGGGCGAGGAAGAGCTGGCGCGCCCCTTCGAGCAACGCTTCACGCACGGCCGGACCGCCGGCCGCAGGTCGGCCGGGCCGACGGGTCCGGGGGGCCGGGGCGGCCGCGGTGGACGGGGGTGCATTCGACATGCGGGAGATATTAATCAATCGGCCAGTTAATTACAACCTCAAAGCGGGTCTCCTGAGGGTGGCGCAGCTTCCGGCTTCAGCCGAGCAGGTCGGCGACTGTGACGGCGACCAGCTCGTCGAGCGGTCGCGGGGCGGCGATGGCGAAGCCCTGGGCGAAATCGACGCCGACCTCGCGCAACTTCTCGACCACGGCATCGCTCTCGACGGACTCGGCGATGATCTGCTTGCCCATCACGTGGCCGATCTCCTTGATGGAGCGGACCATCGTGAGGTCGATGCGGTCGCGCGGGATGTTGCCGACGAACATGCCGTCGATCTTGAGGAAGTCGGCCCCGAGCGCCTTGAGATAGGCGAACGACGAGACGCCGCTGCCGAAATCGTCGAGCCCGAACGCGCAGCCGAGCCGGCGCAGTTCGGCGATGAGCTGGTTGGCCTTGCCGAGGTTGCCGATGGCCACGGACTCCGCGGTCTCGAACCCCACGTGCCGCGGATCGACGCTCTCCGCCGCGATCGCCTGGCGGATGAACCCGAAGGTCTCCGGGTCGTTGATCGAGTCCCGCGACAGGTTGATGAAGAACCGCGAGGCGCGCTCGAAGATCTCGGGGTGGCGCCCGAGCCAGGTCATGGCCGCGGTGATCACCCAGCGGTCGTAATGCACCGACAGGTTGTAGCGTTCGACGGCCGGCAGGAAAGCGCCGGGCGGCACGACGCGGCCGGTTTCGTCGCGCATGCGGACCAGCAGCTCGTAGTGCGGCTTCTCGTCGGTGCCGGCCGCCAGCGGGCGAATCTCCTGCGCCTCGAGGAACAGCCGGTTCTCGGCCAGGGCACGCTTCGCGCGCGCGACCCAGTCGAGTTCGCCGCTCCGCCGCAGCAGGTTGGTCTCCTCTTCCTGGTAGACGTGCACCCGGTTGCGGCCCGAGTCCTTGGCCGCGTAGCACGCGGTGTCGGCCGCGTTCATGACCTGCGCGATGCGCTTGAAGCCGGCGTGCACGGCGACCACGCCGATGCTGGCCCCCAGCACGAACTTGTGGGCGCCCCAGATGAACTCGAACTGCTGCACGGCGCGCAGCAGGTTCTGCGACACCTGCAGCGCGTCGCCGACCGCGCAGTTGTGCAGCAGCACCGCGAATTCGTCGCCGCCGAGGCGCGCAACGATGTCGGCCGTGCGCACTTTCTGCTGCAGCACGTGGCCCAGCTGGCGCAGCAGCTCGTCGCCGGCGACGTGGCCGCAGATGTCGTTGACCGTCTTGAATCGGTCCAGGTCCATGTAGCAGACGGCGTGCGTCGAGTTCGTGGTCTGCGCCAGCTCGAGCGCGCGCTGCAGCTTCAGCTCGAACTCGCGGCGGTTGACCAGGCCCGTGAGCGGGTCGTGGCTGGCGTCGTACGACAGCTGCTGCGACAGCTCGTGTGCCGCGGTGATGTCGGTGAGCGTGCCTTCGTAGAACAGCACGTGCCCGTCGTCGTCGCGCACCGCGCGCGAGTTCTCGAGCACGACGATCTTGGTGCCGTCCCTGCGCTTCAGCACCAGCTCGGCGTTGTGCACCTCGCCGCCCTCGGCCATGGTGCGGACCCAGCGCTGGCGATGGTCCGGGTCCATGTAGACGTCGCGGGCGATGTCGAGGTCGACCAGCTCGTCCTCGGTGTCGTAGCCGAGCATGCGCACGAGCGCCGGATTGGCCGCCATGAACTTGCCGTCGGCCGTGGTCTGGAAGACGCCGGCCGTCACGTTCTGGAACAGCTCGCGGTAGCGCTGCTCGGACGCCTTGAGCGCCAGCAGCGTGTGCGTGCGCTCGGTGGCGTAGCGCAGCGTCTTCTCGAGCAGCTGGGGCGTGAGCGCCTCGCGCACCAGGTAGTCGAGGGCGCCGCGCGAAGTGGCATCGCGCCCGAGTTCCTCGTCGGACTCGTCGACCAGCACCACGATCGGCAGCTGCGTCGCCTTGGGCTGGATGCGCAGGAACGTGGTCAGGCCCTGGCTGTCGGGCAGGTTGCAGTCCAGGATCAGGGCATCGACGTGCTCCTGCCGGACGCGCGCCAGGCCTTCCGCCAACGAAGTGGCCGCGTCCAGCCGGTAGGGCTGGCCACGGATCGATTCCAGGGCGGCCCGTACCTGCGTGAGGTCGACGGGCCGCGCGCTGATCAGCAGGACCTGGGCGGACGACATGACCGCCTGAGTATACGGCGGGCCTCGCGCCGGACTGTGAGACCGGTCACGCCGGCCGCAGGCTACGTCCGTGAACCCCGACTCAACCGGGCACCTGTTGCGTGAATTGCGGCGGCTTGACCACCACCACGTCCGCCGGCAGGCGATCGAGCACCCGTTCCGCCGTGCTGCCGACGAACAGTTCCTCGAGGCGACTGCGCGCCACGGCCCCCATCAGCACGAGGTCGGCCCGCAGGTCGGCCGCGGCCTGGGGCAACACCTCGGCGGCCGAGCCCTGCACGAGGTGCACCCGGTCGGGTGGCACGTCATGGGCTGACGCGAGCTCGCGAACCCCGCCTTCGACGCGTCGCCGCTCGGTCGCGACGATCTCCTCGACCGAGGTGTCGCCGCCGAGCGGCAGGCCGCCGAGCCCGGTGGTCAACGCCAGCAGGGCGGCGGGGAAGAAGGCGTGCAGCGCGTGGACCTCGCCCTCGAGGGCGCGGGCCAGCAGGTCGGCGAAATCCAGCAGATCGTGGTCGAGGACCGCGGGCTTGTCGGCGAGGTGCCCCGGATCGACGGCCGCCAGCAGCCGCGGGGTGGCGCTCCAGTCGCCGGCCCGCGCAAGCAGCAGCGGCGCCGGGCAGGCGCGGACGAGGTTCCAGTCGGTGTTGGTGAACAGCGTGCGCCGCACCAGTGAGTGGTAGTGCGTGTCCTTCACCACGAGATCGGGCTCGGACTCCTCGACCCGGCGCAGGATGACCCGGTACAGCGGGTTGCCCCAGCGCACGTGCGTCTCGACCGTGAGCCCGCCGGCGCGCAGTTCGTCGGCCAGGATTTCGAGCATTTCCCCGCGCTCGTCCAGCAGTTCCTCGCGCAGCGCGCGAACCGCGGCCGTCTGCGCCACGGGCCAGCCGTCGAGGGCGGGATCGTAATCGCAGACGATGAGTTCGAGGACGGCACCGGTGGCACGGGCCAGGCGGGCCGCCTTGGCGACCCCCGCCTGAGTCTCGACGGTGGGGTCCACCACGGCGAGGATGCGGTCGAGGCGTCTCATGTTCATTCGCCTCCAGGCAATGGACGTATCGCGTTCACCTGTTAATTTGCGACGTCCCGCCCGTAGGGACAATTCGGGAAAGGAAAGTGCCTGCGGCAAATACCTAGTTGGCGGTTGCCCAGTCCCTACTCGCTAGATGGCGACCCGGTCTTTACGATTCCGTTGCCTGCGTGCAACGCACACAGATAACACCAGAACGGATCGATCCACACCCCCTAGAGGCGACCGCATGAACACGGGCTCCTACTACAACGACAAGGTGGTTCGGCAGTTCGCAGTGATGACCGTGGTTTGGGGAATCGTCGGCATGCTCGTCGGCGTCCTGATCGCGGCCCAGTTGCTGTGGCCTGACCTGCTCCCGCCGCTGCCTTTCCTGTCCTACAGCCGGCTGCGCCCGCTGCACACCAACGCGGTCATCTTCGCGTTCGGCGGCAGCGCGCTGTTCGCGACGTCCTACTACATCGTGCAGCGCACCTGCCACACCCGGCTCATCTCGGACAAGCTGGCAGCGTTTACGTTCTGGGGCTGGCAGCTGGTCATCCTGCTCGCGGCCATCACCCTGCCGCTCGGCATCACGACGAGCAAGGAATACGCCGAGCTCGAGTGGCCGATCGACCTGCTGATCGCCGTGGTGTGGGTCGTCTACGCCATCGTGTTCTTCGGCACGATCGCGATCCGCAAGGTGAAGCACATCTACGTGGCGAACTGGTTCTTCGGGGCCTACATCATCACCATCGCCGTGCTGCACATCGTCAACAGCATGGAAATCCCGGTCACGCTCACCAAGTCGTACTCGGTGTACCCGGGCGTGGTCGACGCGATGGTGCAGTGGTGGTACGGCCACAATGCGGTGGGCTTCTTCCTGACTGCGGCCTTCCTCGGCATGATGTACTACTTCGTGCCGAAGCAGGCGGGCCGGCCCGTCTACTCCTACCGCCTGTCGGTGGTGCACTTCTGGGCCCTGATCTCCACCTACATGTGGGCGGGCCCGCACCACCTGCACTACACGACGCTGCCCGACTGGGCGCAGTCGCTCGGCATGGTGTTCTCGCTGATCCTGCTCGCGCCGTCGTGGGGCGGCATGATCAACGGCATCATGACCCTCTCGGGCGCGTGGCATAAGCTGCGCACCGACCCGATCCTGAAGTTCATGATCGTGTCGCTGTCGTTCTACGGCATGTCGACCTTCGAAGGTCCGATGATGTCGATCAAGACGGTGAATGCGCTCTCGCACTACACCGACTGGACGATCGGTCACGTCCACTCCGGCGCCCTCGGCTGGGTGGCGATGATCTCGATCGGCACGATGTACGCCCTGATCCCGAAGCTGTTCGGCCGCGAGCAGATGTACAGCATCAAGCTCATCGACGTGCACTTCTGGATCACGACCATCGGCGTGGTGCTCTACATCACCTCGATGTGGATCGCCGGCGTGATGCAGGGCCTCATGTGGCGTGCGCAGAATGCGGACGGCACGCTCACCTATGCCTTCATCGAGTCCATCAAGGCCACCTACCCGTACTACGCGGTGCGCCTGCTCGGCGGCACACTGGTGCTCGCCGGCATGCTGCTGATGGCCTACAACGTGTGGAAGACGATCGCTGCGCGGACCAGCACCGCGGACCAGCCGGTCGTCCAGCCGGCCTGAGGGAGAAGCCGCATGAACCACGATTCAGTCGAAAAAAACGTCGGCCTGATGGGCGTGCTGATCGCGCTCGTGATCAGCATCGGCGGCCTGGTCGAGATCGTACCGCTCTACTTCCAGGGCGCCGGCACGCAGCCCGCCCCGGGCGTGAAGCCGTACGACGCGCTGCGCCTCGCCGGACGCGACGTGTACATCCGCGAGGGCTGCTACGTCTGCCACTCGCAGATGATCCGGCCGTTCCGTTCCGAGACCGAGCGCTACGGACCCTACTCCCTGCCGGGTGAATCCGTGTACGACCACCCGTTCCAGTTCGGCTCGAAGCGCACGGGGCCCGACCTCGCGCGCGTCGGCGGCCGCTACTCGGACGACTGGCATCGCGTGCACCTGAAGAACCCGCGCGACGTCGTGCCCGAGTCCAACATGCCGCGGTTCCCGTGGCTGGCGGACGCCACGGTCGACGGCGAGCTGGTGGCCAAGAAGATGCAGGCGCTGCGCAAGATCGGCGTGCCGTACACGGATGCCGATATCCAGGGCGCGGCTGCGGCGGTGCAGGACAAGACCGAACTCGACGCGCTCATCGCCTACCTGCAGGGCCTCGGCATCAACGCGAAGACAGGCGGCTGAGCCATGACCATCGGCACGGTACGCGGAGTCGTCACGCTGTTCGTGATGCTCGCGTTCATCGGCATGTTGTTCTGGGCTTACAGCAAGCGCCGCAAGGCGGAATTCGACGAACTGGCGCAGATGCCGTTCCGCGAGTTCCCGTCCGAGAATGAACAAGGGAGCAAGACCCCATGACTAGCGGTTGGAGTCTCTTCGTCGTCATCCTGACGACCGTCAACATCCTGGCCTGCGTCTGGCTGCTGCGCTGGACGTCGAAGCCGAAGTCGGCCTCCGAGAAGATCGGCGGCGGCGCGGACACCGGCCACGTGTGGGACAAGGACCTGCGCGAGTACAACAACCCGCTGCCGCGCTGGTGGCTGTGGGTGTTCTACATCACGGTGGCCTTCGCCGTGCTGTATCTCGCCCTGTACCCCGGTCTCGGCAACATGGCCGGCATCAAGGGCTGGACGCAGGCGAACCAGTACGAGGCCGAGAAGGCCGCGGTCGAGGCGAAGGCGGCCGAGTGGTATGCGCCGTTCGCCACCATGACCGTCGCGCAGCTCGCCGCCGACGGCAAGGCCATGTCCACCGCGCGCAACCTGTTCCAGAACAACTGCGCGCAGTGCCACGGCTCGGACGGCGGCGGCGCCAGGGGCTTCCCGAACCTGACCGACGCGAACTGGCAGTGGGGCGGCGACGCGGACACCGTGGTCGCGACGATCACCAACGGCCGCATCGCGGCGATGCCGGCGTGGGGCCCGCAGCTCGGCGCCGACGGCGTGCGGCAGGTGGTCGCCTACGTGCAGACCCTGAGCGGCGGCCAGGCAGACCCGGCTCTGGCGGCGGCGGGCAAGCAGACGTTCGAGACGATCTGCGCGGCCTGCCACGGCGCGGACGGCAAGGGCAACCCGCTGGTCGGCGCGCCCAACCTGACCGACCAGATCTGGCTCTACGGCGGCGACGAGGCTACGATCACCGCAACCGTGACCCACGGTCGCAATGGCCAGATGCCGGTGTTCGGCGAGCGCCTCGGCGAGCAGCGCGTGAAGCTGCTGGCCGCCTACGTGACCAAGCTGGCGGGCTCGGGTTCCTGACCGGAGTACGGGGTGTTTCGCGTACCCTCTGACGAGTACACAGGCAAGTTGCGATGGCCACGTCTGGGACAGGACGTGGCCATCGTGCTCTGGCCCTCGTTCCTGGTCGCGAGCGTCGCGACCATGGTGTGCTTCGCGTTCATCGACCCGCTGCTCGTCGGTAACGACGACTATCCGCCGCCGGGCTTCGCCACCCGCATGACCGGCTACGCCGTGGGTTTCTTCTTCTTCTGGCTCGTGTCTTCGTTGTCGAGCCTGCTGACCCTGTATCTGGTGCGCACCGCGCACCCGGAACCCCCTGACACCGACGCAACGGACGGACAGGGGCGGAGCCCCGAATGACCGAGCCCGTCGAGCCCATGGATGGCGGCCTGTACGCAGCCCGCCAGAAGATCTATCCGCGCGAAATCGATGGCCGTTTCCAGCGCCTGCGCACCATCGCGGCCTGGGTGCTGCTCGGCATCTTCTACGTCATCCCGTGGATCCCGTGGGGCGGGCGCCAGGCGGTGCTGTTCGACCTGCCCGCGCGCAAGTTCCACATCTTCGCGCTGACCCTCTGGCCGCAGGATTTCTATTTCCTCACCTGGCTGCTGATCATCGCGGCCCTGTCGCTGTTCTTCTTCACCGCGCTCGCCGGACGCCTCTTCTGCGGTTACGCCTGCCCGCAGACGGTGTGGACCGAGACCTTCCTGTGGATGGAGCGCCTGGTCGAGGGCACGCGCTCGCAGCAGATGAAGCTGGCGAAGGCGCCGTGGTCGGCCAACAAGGTGCTGCGCAAGTCTGCGAAGCAGGTCCTGTGGGTCGCCTTCGCGCTGTGGACCGGCTTCACCTTCGTCGGCTACTTCACGCCCATCCACGACCTGGCCGGCAAGATCATCACGCTCTCGACCGGGCCGTGGGAAACGTTCTGGGTGCTGTTTTACGGCGGCGCCACCTACGTCAACGCAGGCTTCATGCGCGAGCAGGTCTGCAAGTACATGTGCCCGTACGCGCGATTCCAGAGCGCGATGTTCGACAAGGACACGCTGGTCATCACCTACGACCAGACGCGCGGCGAGCCGCGCGGCGCGCGCAAGAAGGGCTCGGACGCCAAGGCCAAGGGACTGGGCGACTGCGTGGACTGCACGATGTGCGTGCAGGTCTGCCCGACCGGCATCGACATCCGCAAGGGCCTGCAGTACGAGTGCATCGCCTGCGCCGCCTGCATCGACGCCTGCGACGAGGTGATGGAGAAGGTCGGCTACCCGAAGGGCCTGATCCGCTACGACACGCAGCACGGCCTCGAGGGCAAGCCGAAGCACGTGGTGCGCCCGCGCACCATCGTCTATGCATCCCTGCTGACGTGCCTGGTCCTCGGCCTCGCCTACACCATCACCCACCGCAACTTCGTCGGCGTGGACGTGCTGCGCGACCGCAATGCGCTGTTCCGCGAGCGCAGCGACGGCCTGATCGAGAACGTCTACAACATCAAGATCCTCAACAAGGACGACGCCGAGCACGAGTTCCGCATCACGGCGAGCGGCCTGCCCGGCCTCGTCGTCGACTACGCCGGGCCAACGGTCTGGGTCGGCGCGGGCTCGGTGCAGGGCGTGCCCGTGCGCATCCGCGTTCCGCGCGACCAGGTGGCCGGCGGTGCGGACATCGAGGTGGCCATCGAGGCCACCGATCGCCCCGACCTCAATGCCCGCGGCCGGGCGCGTTTCATCGCGCCCACCAACTGATACGCTGCGCCCATGTCCACCCCGACCCCGCGTCCCTGGTACCGGCAGCTGTGGCCCTGGCTGCTGATCATCCCGCCGCTCGGCGCCGTGATCGGCGGCCTGCTGACGCTGTACCTGGCCATCACCCGTCCGGACGACCTCGTGGACCAGTCGTGCCACCGCGACGGCGTGACGATGAAGTGCGCCGAAAAGGCTGAATCCCGTCAGCCATGACGCGCGGGGGGGCGCCCTGCTTCCACTGCGGCGAGGCGATCCCGCCCGGGACCGTCATCCTCGCGCGCGTGCATGCGAAGGATGAGCCCGTCTGTTGCCACGGCTGCAAGGCCGTCGCCGAGTTCATCAGCGGCGCCGGCCTCGACGACTACTACAAGTACCGCGACCAGTCCGCCGCGCGCGCGGACGAGGTGCCGCGCACCGATCGCTGGTCGGCCTACGACCGGCCCGACCTCGTCGAGCGCCTGACGCGGGCCGAGGCCAACGGCGCGCGCTCGATCACGGTGCTGCTCGAGGGCATGCGCTGCTCCGCCTGCAGCTGGCTCGCCGACAAGGCCCTGCACCTGCAGAGCGGCGTGCTCGACGTGAGCGTGAACCCGGCGACGGCACGCGCGCGGCTGGTGTGGGATCCGGCGAAGGTTCGACTCGGCGACCTGCTGCGCGTGCTCGAGCACGTCGGCCTGCGGCCGCACCCGCTCGCGGGCGAGCCGGCCGAGCAGCTCGCCATCGCCGAGCGTCGCACGGCGCTGAAGCGGCTCGCGGTGGCCGGCTTCGGCAACATGCAGGTGATGATGTTCGCGGTGCCGCTCTACATCGGCGCGATCTCGGGCATGGAGACGGACATCCGCGAGCTGCTGCGGCTCGTGAGCATGCTGATCTCGGTGCCGGTGGCGCTCTACGCCGGCTGGCCGTTCTACCAGGGCGCGTGGCAGGCGCTGCGCGCGCGCAGCATCAGCATGGACGTGCCGGTCAGCCTCGGCATCGTGCTGGCGTTCTGCGCCAGCGTGTGGAATGCGATGCGCGGCCACGGCGAGGTGTACTTCGACTCCGTGACGATGTTCGTGTTCTTCCTCTCGCTCGGCCGCTACGTCGAGATGATCGCGCGCCATCGCGCCGGCAGCGTGGCGGACGCGCTCGCGCGCCTCGCGCCGGTCACGGCGCGGCGCGTGCGCGACGGCGTGGCGCAGGACGTGCAGGCCGTCGAGCTGCAGCCGGGCGACGAATTGCTGGTGCGCACCGGCGAGGTGTTCGCGGCGGACGGCGCGGTGGTCGACGGCGAGGGTCGCGTGGACGAATCCATGCTGACCGGCGAGTCGACGGCGATCGCCAAACCCGTGGGCAGCACGGTACACGCCGGGACGCAAAACCTCGGCGCGCCGCTGCGGGTGCGCGTGACGGCGGTGGCCGATCGCACGGTGCTCTCGGGCATCGTCGCACTGCTCGAGCGCGCGCAGGCCGAGCGCCCTCGCCTCGCCAAGGCCGCGGATCGCGCGGCCGCGTGGTTCCTCGGCCGCATCCTGTTCGGTGCCGCAGCCGTGTTCGCGATCTGGTGGTTCATCGACGCGTCGCGCGCCTTTCCGGCCGCACTCGCCGTGCTGGTGGTCACCTGTCCCTGCGCGCTGTCGCTGGCCACGCCGGCCGCGATCGCGGCCGCCACCGCGGCGCTCGCCCGGCGCGGCGTGCTGGTGGCCCATTCCGACGCGCTCGAGCCGCTCTCGAAAGCCACGCACGTGCTCTGGGACAAGACCGGCACGCTGACCCGCGGCCTGATCCGCGTCGAAGAAGTGCGCGCGCTCGGCGCCCTCTCCGAGGCCGAGTGCCTGCAGCTCGCCGTCGCGCTCGAACGCATGTCGGAACATCCGATCGCGCGGGCTTTCCTCGCGTCGGCCACCGGCGGTGCGGAAGCCTCGGGCGTCGAGGTCGCGGCCGGCCAGGGCCTCGAAGGCACGGTCGCGGGCCGACGCCTGCGCATCGGACAACCGGCCTTTGCGGCGGGACTGGCCGCGAACGCCGTCGTGCCGGACGGCCTCGCCGGCGAGAGCTGGGTCTGTCTCGGCGACGATACGGGCCTGCTCGCGGCCTTCCGGCTGACCGACCAGCTGCGGCCGGAGGCGGGTGCCTGCGTCGCGCAGCTGGCACAGCTCGGGCTCGCATCGGAGATCGCGAGCGGCGACGAAGCGAGTGCCGTGGCGCGCATCGCGGATCGCGCGGGCATCGCCACTTTCGCATCGCGGCTGCTGCCCGAGCAGAAGCTCGCGCGCCTGCAGGCGCTGCAGTCGGGCGGCGCGGTCGTCGTCGCGATCGGCGACGGCATCAACGACGCGCCCTTGCTGCGCGGTGCCGACGTGGCCATCGCGATGGGCGAAGGCTCCGCGCTCGCGCAGACCAGCGCCGACCTGATCCTCGTGCGCGACTCGCTGGACGAGTTGCCGGGCACCGTCGACCTCGCGCGCCGCACGCAGCGCATCGTGCGGCAGAACCTCGCGTGGTCGGTCGGCTACAACCTCGCGGCACTGCCGCTCGCGGCGTTCGGACTCGTGCCGCCGTGGCTGGCGGCCATCGGCATGTCGCTGAGTTCGGTGGCGGTGGTGCTGAACGCCATGCGCCTCGCCCGCTCGCCGTCCGATCCGCACGGCCGTACCTGGCGCGCCCCGCGGGCCGCCGAGGCCGCCTGAGATGAGCATCGTCTACCTGCTGATTCCGCTGGGACTGGTGCTGGTCGGACTGGCCGTGTGGGCCTTTTTCTGGGCCGTCGGCGACGGGCAGTTCGACGACCTAGACAGCCCGGGCTGGACGGTGCTGGAGGACGACCCGCCGAAGCCGGCCCGACCCGCAGAGAACGATGAGACGCCGGGAGGCGACGACTGATGGGCGACATGGGTGACCTCGGACTCTGGTCCGCGTTCCTCGCGGGACTTGCCGCGAGCGGACACTGCGCGTCGATGTGCGGCGGCGTGGCGGGTGCACTCGCCATGCGCACGCAACAGGCGGGCTCGGGCTCGAAACTGGCGATGGGCCTCGCCTACAACGTGGCGCGGGTCGGCAGCTATGCGCTGGCCGGCGCCCTCGTCGGCGTGCTCGGCCACCTCGTGCTGCACTCGCTTAACATCGGGTTGCTCAGCATCGTGTTCCGCGTGCTCGCCGGGCTGATCATGATCGCCGTGGCCGGCCGGTTGCTGTTCGGCTGGCGGCTGCTCGATCCGCTCGAGGCCGCGGGCGCCGGGCTGTGGCGCCGCGTGATGCCCTGGGCCGGGCGACAGGGCCGCGCCGGCGGCATCGGCGGGGCCATCGGCCTCGGCCTCGCCTGGGGCTGGCTGCCCTGCGGCATGACCTATTCGATGCTGATGATGGCGGGCATGACCGGCGGCGCAGCCTCGGGGGCGGCCCTGATGGCCGCGTTCGGCGCCGGGACGCTGCCTTCCATGGTCACGGCCACGGTCGCCTTCGAGCGCATCGCGACCACGCTCGGCCGGCGCGCCACGCTGCGCAACGTGGCCGGCGTGCTGCTGCTCGGCTTCGGCCTGTGGACCGCCGGCGACGCCATCTACATGCAGGTGGCGGGCGGCGGCGGCCACCACCACCACATGGCCATGTAAGAAAAAAGGCCGGGGCACCGCTGCCCCGGCCCTGCGTGCGCCCGAACGGCGCCGCCTCCCCTACTGCACGGTGATCGCGACGGGCTTGGCCTTCGGCGTCGCGCCCTTCGGCAGCGTCAGGGTCAGCACACCGTCCTTCGATTCGGCGCGGATCAGCTTCGGATCGACGTCTTCCGGCAGCATGAAGCTGCGCTCGAAGCTGCCGTAGAAGCGCTCGGTGCGGTGCACTTTCTCCCCCTTCTCCTCCTTTTCGATGCGGCGCTCGCCGCGCACGGTCAGCACGCCTTCGTCGCAGAGGACCTTCACGTCCTCCTTCTTGACGTCGGGCAGGTCGATCTTCACGAGGTATTCCTTCTCGTGCTCGACGATGTCCGCCGGCGGCAGGAAGTCATACATGGCTTCCGCCGGACGGGTCGCGGGCAGGCGGCCGAACATCGGCGCGAAGCCCTTCAACATCTCGTCCATCTCGCGGAACGGTTCCCAGCGTGTGAGTCTCATGGCGCCCTCCTCGGATTGCCCCACGTGGTACCACCCCCCGCTGTCGCCGGGGGGCCAAAATCATTGTGCGCCCGGGCCACGGCGGGCCGGATTCGCAACCATGCACAAGGACTTCTCCACTAATACCTAGTCGCGCCGCGTGCCATCCCTTACGATTCGCATTCCGTTCCAGCGCGCCAGACGATGACGCAAGAGTCCACCACTACAGCAACAGGAAGCGGGGCGGCACCAGGGACGCTGGCCGCGGCTGCGGAAAGCAATTTCCGCGCGCTGCTCGATGCGGCCGTCGACGCGATCATCGTGATCGACCACGTCGGCTGCATCGGTGAGTTCAATCTCGCCGCCGAACGCATCTTCGGCTACCGGGCGGACGAGGTGATCGGCCAGAACGTCAGCCTGCTGATGCCGCAGCCCTATCACGAGGCGCACCAGCGCTACGTGGATTCCTACAACCGCACCGGCGAGGCCCGCATCATCGGCATCGGGCGCGAAGTGCGGGCGCGACGCAAGGACGGCACCAGTTTTCCCTGCGACCTCGCCGTGGGCCGCGTCGAGGCCGCGGGGCCTCCGCGCTTCGTCGGGTTCATCCGCGACATCACCGCGCGCAAGCTCGCCGAGGAGCAGCTGAAGCGCAGCGAGGCCGAGTTGCGTCTCGCCCAGCAGCTCGCGAACCTCGGCAACTACGTCTCGCACCTCGACCGCTCCGAGCCCGACTACTTCTCGCCGCAGCTCTACCGCATCCTCGGCCTCGACGTCGGCAGCTCGGTCGTCACGATCGCCGATTTTCTCGAGCACTGGGTGCACCCGGCGGACGTCGCGAAGGTACGCGAGGGCTTCGACGAACTCGATCACGGCAACGGCACGATGGACGTCGAGTACCGCGTGGTCCTGCGCGACGGGTCCACGCGCCACCTGCACCACATCGCACAGGCCGTCTACGACATCACCGGCAAGGCGACCAAGCACATCGGCACCGTGCACGACGTGACCGAGCGCCGCCATGCGGAGGACGAGGCCCGCGTGCTGCAGGAGCGCCTCACGCACTTCGCCCGCCTCTCGACCATGGGCGAGATGGCCGCCGGCCTCGCGCACGAGATCAACCAGCCGCTGTCGGCCATCGCGACCTATGCGCAGGCCTGCCAGCGCATGATTCGCTTGCCGGGCCACGACCCGGACGACGTGATCCAGGCGCTGCAGCAGATCAATGCCCAGGCGCTGCGCGCCGGCGAGGTGATCCGCCGCCTGCGCAACTTCGTGAAGAACCGCGAGGTGACGCGCGAGCCGATCGACTGCAACCGCCTGCTCGAGGACCTGCGCACGCTTGCCGAGACGGACGCGCGGCTCAACAACGTCTGGCTGCGCATCGAGTCCGAGGGCAGCCTGCCGACGGTCTATGCCGACCCGATCCAGCTGCAGCAGGTCGTGCTGAACCTCGTGCGCAACGCGATCGACGCCATGGCCGACGTGCCGGAGCACCGGCGCGAAGTCGTGCTGTCCTCGCGGCGCAACGAGGACGGCGAGGTCGAGGTCACCGTGGCCGACCACGGCACGGGACTCGCGCCCGAGGCGACCGATCACCTGTTCAACGCATTCTTCACCACCAAGTCCGGCGGCACGGGTCTCGGACTCGCCATCAGCCGGTCCATCGTGCGCGCCCACGGCGGCAGGCTGTGGCACACTCCCAACGAGGGGTCCGGCGCGTGCTTCCATTTCACGCTGCCGATCGCTCCGGCGGCCAACGAGGAGTAGACAAGAGTGATCAAGGAAACGAAGCCCACCGTGTTCGTCGTGGACGACGATGCCGCGGTTCGCGATTCGCTGCGGATGCTCCTGAAGTCGGTTGGCCTGCCCGTCGAAGTGTTCGAATCGGGCCAGGAATTCCTCGACGCCGAGCGTGACGACCGGCCGGGCTGCCTCGTGCTCGACATCCGCATGCCCGGCATGAGCGGCCTCGAGCTGCAGGGCAAGCTGAACGAGCGGCACTCCATCCTGCCGATCATCTTCATCACCGGACACGGCGACGTGCCGATGGCGGTCGAGGCCATGCAGGCGGGCGCGGTCGACTTCATCCAGAAGCCGTTCCGCGACCAGGACCTGCTCGACCGCATCAACCAGGCGCTCGAGAAGGACGCGGGCAGCCGGCGCATGCTCGCCGAGCGCAACATGATCCGCAAACGCCTCGAATCGCTGACGCCGCGCGAGCGCGAAGTGCTCGACCTCGTGGTGGCCGGCAAGGCCAACAAGGTCATCGCAGGCGACCTCAACCTCAGCCAGCGCACCGTCGAGATCCATCGCGCCCGCGTCATGGAAAAGATGGAGGCGCACTCCCTCGCGCACCTCGTCCGCATGGTGCTGGAAGTCGAACGGCCCGAGGAGTAAGCTTGCTGCAACGCAGCAGTGCTGCGTCTGAGTGACACTCGAAGTGTCACTCTAAATTGACACTCAAGACGTAAGTTTCGATTTACGTATAAACCCCGATTCTCGGGGCGGCCCCCAGCCATTAACACTGCGGTCCATGCGACCACAGTGCGCAGCGCAGTTCACCGCATCCGATCCTCCCTGCGGCTCGACTTGAGCTGGCCGGGTCCTGTGGTCGCGTCCATTCATTACATGTCCGAGAACCCTCCAGTTCAGGAATCGCCGCCGGTGGTCGGGGTCATCGACCCCGACCCGGTCGCTCGCGAGGGTCTCCGGAGCCTGCTCCACGGGGTCGGCGTCGATGTCTCGACGTTCGACAGCGCCGAGAGCTACCTGCTGGCGGCCAACGGCCGTCACCTGTCCTGCCTGATCGTCGACCTGCTGCTGCCCGGGATGTCCGGCCTCGAGTTCCTGCGCCGGTTGCGCAAGGCCGGCAACGACACGCCGGTCGTGCTGCTGGCGGACGAGTCCGACGTGCCCACCGCGGTGGCCGCGATGCGCGAGGGCGCCAGCGACTTCATCGAGAAGCCGTACGTCAACGTCGCGGTGCTGCGCCAGGTGCAGAAGCTGCTGCGCAAGGGACGGGAGTCCGCCCGCGCGTGATACTCTGGCCGTCCGGCCATGAGCAAAGAAGAAAGCTGGTTCGAAGAGCGGCAATCCGCGTGGTTGTACCGCGAGCTCGCGCGTTGCGAGAGCGATCCGAAGATCGTCGAGCTGTTCGGCGCGCTCGCGCAGGCGGCCGAGTTCCAGGCGGACAAGTGGCGCACCGGGACTGACGAGCCTCCGCCACCCTTCACGCCTTCGCTGCGCGCGCGCATCACGGTGATGCTCGCCCGGGCGATCGGGCCGCGACGGATCAAGCCCATGCTGGCGGCGATGAAGGTGCGCGGCATTTCCGCGTACGACGCGCAGCGCTCGCTCGCCGGCCACCTCATGCCGACACAGGTCTCCGAGATCGGCGCGCGCCACAAAGGCTACGGCGGCGGCAACCTGCGCGCGGCCGTGTTCGGCGTCAACGACGGCCTCGTCTCCAATACCAGCCTGATCATGGGCGTCGCGGGCGCCGCGGCCAGCAGCGACTTCGTGCTGACGAGCGGCGTGGCGGGGCTGCTCGCAGGCGCGCTCTCGATGGCGTCGGGCGAATACGTGTCGATGCGCTCGCAGCGCGAGATGTTCGAGTACCAGATCGGCCTCGAGCGCGACGAGCTGCACGAATACCCGGAAGAGGAAGCCGAGGAACTCGCGCTGATCTACCAGGCGCGCGGCATGCAGCTCGACGAGGCGCGGCGCGTCGCGCGCGAGCTGGTGAAGAACGAGGACACCGCGCTCGACGCGCTGGCCCGCGAAGAGCTCGGCCTCAACCCGGACGACCTCGGCTCGCCCTGGGGTGCCGCGATCTTCTCGTTCCTGGCGTTCTCGGTCGGCGCGCTCGCCCCGCTGGTGCCGTTCCTGGTGGGCCTGCCACTCGAACGCGCGGTACTCACCGCGGCCTGCGTGGCCGGCGTCGCCCTGTTCGCCGTCGGCACGGCGCTGAGCCTCTTCACCGGACGCAGTGCGCTCGCCGGCGGCCTGCGCATGGTGCTGATCGGCGGCGGCGCGGGCGTCGCGACGTGGCTCATCGGCCACTGGCTCGGCGCCGCGATCAGCTGACGCGCTTCAGCTCCGCGCGCGGATCGAAGGCGCACTCCCGCTTCATGCGCTCGAACAGCGCCCGCGCCTCGGGGCCTGGCGGCGGCAGCACGATCTGCAGCACGACGTACTGATCGCCCGCCGGCTGGCCCGGCAGGCCTCGACCGCGCAGCCGCAGCTTCTGTCCCGCACGCGCGCCTTCGGGCAGCTTCATGTCGACCGAGCCGCCGAGCGTCGGCACCGCGACGGTCTCGCCGAGCGCGGCCTCCCACGGCGCGACCGGCAACGTCAGCGTCACGTCGCGGCCGTCGACCGAAAAGAGCGGGTGCTTGCGCAGGTTGACCTCGAGGAACAGGTCGCCCGGCGGGCCACCGCCCGTGCCCGGGCTGCCCTGTCCCGCGAGCCGGATCTGCTGGCCCTCGGTCACACCCGCCGGAATGCTCACGCGCAAGGTGCGCGGCGTGACCATCACGTGGCCGTCCGCGGTCATCTGCGGCGAACTCAGTTCGATCGTGCGCGAGGCACCGCGGTAGGCGTCCTCGAGGTCGATCTCGACACGCGCGACGTGATCCTGCCCCGCGGACGCGAAGCCGCGGCCGGAGTGCATGGTCCCGCCGCGCATGCCGCCAAACGGGCTGTCCTCGCCGAAGAGCTGCGAGAAGAAATCGCTGAAATCGCCGGTCGGCCCAGTGCGCGCGCGACCGCGGCCGCGCGAGAACTCGAAGCCCTTGCCCCAGTCGGGCGGCGGACGGAACTCCTGGCCCTGCTTCCAGTTGGCGCCGAGCTGGTCGTAGGCCGCGCGCTTCTCGGGATCCTTGAGGACCTCGTAGGCCTCCTGCAGCTCCTTGAAGCGCTCCTCGGCGTTCTTCTCCTTGCTGACGTCGGGATGGAACTTGCGGGCGAGCTTGCGGTAGGCGCGCTTGATCTCGTCCTGGCTCGCGTTGCGAGGGACGCCGACGACTTCGTAATAGTCCTTGAACCGCATGGGGTGTGCCTGGCCTTGCGGCGACTTGCCGCGGACCTTGCCGATGTCCGGAATGTGGAGGCGGTCCGGGCCGGGCTCAAGGGGGCGCCGGGCCGGGCTTGAGTCCCGTCCGGACGGCCCCATTCACGGAGTCCGCCCCCCACCCGAGACCCCCCATGGCCACCGCCCCCGCGAACGTCGTCTGCCAGCACTGCCACCGGACCGTGCGCGTCCCGGCCGAGCGCCTGGGCGACGGTCCGAAGTGCCCGCAGTGCCACACGGCGCTGTTCGACGGGCACCCGGTCGAACTGGACGATGCCAGCTTCAGCCGTCACGTCGCCGACGGCGACCTGCCGGTCGTGGTGGATTTCTGGGCGCCGTGGTGCGGGCCGTGCCGGATGATGGCGCCTGCCTTCGAGGAAGTAGCCAAGCGCATGGAACCGCAGGCGCGGTTCGCGAAGCTCAACACCGACGAGGCGCAGGAGACCGCGGCCCGCTACGGGATCCGCAGCATCCCGACGCTGATGGTGTTCCGCGGCGGCAAGGAAGTGGCGCGGCAGTCGGGCGCGATGGATGCGACCCGACTGCAGCGCTGGCTGGCCGAGACCCTCTCCCGCTGAGGCGGGAGAGCGGCCAGCGGACGGGCTTCAGCCCTTCGAGCAGGTGTTGATGCCGAACGGCAGGTAGGCCGGGCAGAACCGGAACGTGCCGGTGAGGATCGGGACGATGCCGATCAGCGCCCAATAGCGCGCGTTGCCTTCGAGCACGAAGAACAGCGACAGCACCGCGATCCCGACGACGATGCGCAGCATCCGGTCGATTCCACCCACGTTTGCATTCATGGCGATCCCCTCTGGTTGATCGGTCCGGTCCTTCTGGACCGGTTCGGGAGGAATCCTACCGGCCGGCCGCGGGCCGTTCAGTAACCAAAGTCACCCAGGGTTCTGCGGTGCAGCAGGCGCGGGACGGTCCGCCGATCCTGCCCGCCGCGCGGTTCCACGGTTTGACGGGTGTGGGCGTCGGTGGTCTAGTTGGACCCATCGACCCCAAGGATCTGGGAGTCCGAATGACGCGGTCACGACGAGGCTCTCCGACAAAGGCCGGCCGGGCTCTGGCGTATACGGATACGTGTAAGACCCGCCGTTCTAATTCCTGTCGGCCTAATTCCTGTCGGCCTAATAGAAGTTCTAGAAACATTCCTGTGACAGCGTCAAGACGCATACCGAGCGATTTGCAGCAGATTCGCGGCGGTGTGTGCGGTTGGGTTCCGTGCTATTCAGCGAAGCAAAAACGCTTCGGATCAAGC
>JBGAHO010000018.1:0-71282 GCA_044226195.1 Steroidobacteraceae bacterium | reverse complement strand
CTCGAGCGCATCACGCGCACGATCGAGAATTCGGGCGGGCTCGAGTACACCGCCAAGGCGGCACGCCGCGAGAAGGACATCGCCGTCGCGGCCCTCGACGTGCTGCCGGAGTCGGACTTCCGCCGCTCGCTGATCCTGCTGGCGGATTTCGCGGTCGCGCGGACCTACTGAGCCGCGGCCAGCGGGCGTTCCTGCCGCGCGCGCAGGCGCAGCCGTCGCCATGCCGACAGGCGGTCGATGAAGAGCATGCCCGCGAGGTGGTCCATCTCGTGCTGCAGGCACACGGCCGCCAGTCCCTCGAGATCGTGCTCGTAGACCGCACCCTGCCGGTCCTGCGTGCGCACGTGCACGCGCAGCGCGCGCTTGACGCTCTCGTTCACTCCCGGCAACGAGATGCACCCCTCCTCCACCAGGCACGAGCCGCGGCGCGAGAGGATCTCGGGATTGACGAACACCTGCGGATCCGCGCCCGTGCCGGAGATGTCCATCACCAGCACGCGGCGATGCACGTCGACCTGGGTGGCCGCGAGACCGAACGACTTCGACGCGTACATCGTCTCGAACAGGTCGTCGACGAGATGCTGGAACGCGGGTCCGAAATCGCTGACAGGCTCGGCCTTGCGGCGCAGCCGCTCGTCCGGGTGCTCGAGGATCGTGAGGCGAGTCATGCGCGGGCCTGCCGGCGGTAGGCGAAGAGGATGGGCGCCATTGCGACGATGGTGCAGCAGAGCAGCACCATCTCGATGACGTAGACGACGGTGTACCCGGACGCGGCGCCGCTCACGTACGGCAGCACGTCGCGCGAGCCGGCCGCGGCGTTGACCACGTCGCGGATCACGCCGCTGGTCGCCATGCCGACGCCGGCGGCGCAGGCCTGTACCGCGCCCCAGGCGCCGAGCGCGAGGCCGCGCTGGTCGGCGGGCGCATTGTTCATCGTGGCGGTGAGCGTGCCGTGGCCGAACAGCCCGGCGCCGACGCCGATCAGCAGCGTGCCGAAGGTGAACACCGGCAGCGAATGCAGCGGCGCCGCAACGATGACGCAGGCGAACGCCGGCAGGCCGACCAGCGCCCCGATGCTGGCCATGCGGAAGGGATCGTAGCCGCGGCCCAGCACGTGCGAGGCGAGGCCGAAGCCGAACAGGCCGCCGACCGCGAACGTCGCGGTGAGCTTGGTGGTCGACGACACCGTCAGGTGCAGGACCTGGCCGCCGTAGGGCTCGAGCAGCACGTCGGACATGCCGAACGCGAGCGTGCCGAGGCACAGCGCCCACAGCAGCCGAATGGCGCGCTCGCTCGAGGCGAAGCTCGCCCAGGACTCGGCGAAGGTCGGGTCGCGGGGCGCCGGCGCGAGCGTGCGCTTCGGACGTCGCGCCTCCTGTTTCCACAGCGACACCGTGTTGAGGATCAGCGTGATCACCGCCGACGCCTGGATCACCTGCACGAGGCGACCCGCCGTGAAATTCACCAGCAGGCCGCCGAACACGAGCGCGCTGACGGCCATGCCGAGCAGCAGCATCACGTACATGAGGCCGACGACGCGTGGCTGGCGGTCGATCGGCGTGAGGTCGGTCGCGAGCGCGAGGCCGACGGTCTGCGTCATGTGCACGCCCGCGCCGACCATCAGGAAGGCGACGGCGGCGGCGAGCTTGCCGACCCAGGTCGGCACTTCGGCCGCGTGGCCGGCGCCCGCGAGCACCAGCAGCGCGAACGGCATGATGGTGAGTCCGCCGAACTGGATCAGCGATCCCTTCCAGATGAAGGGCACGCGCTTCCAGCCGAGCTCGGACCGGTGCGTGTCGGAGCGGTGGCCGATGAGCGCGCGGAACGGCGCGAACAGCACCGGCAGCGACACCATGATGCCGACCAGCGACGCCGGCACACCGAGTTCGACGATCATCACGCGGTTGAGCGTGCCGACCATCAGCACGAGCGCCATGCCGACCGACACCTGGAACAGCGAGAGCCGCAGCAGGCGCGGCAGCGGAAGGTCGGGCGACGCGGCGTCGGCAAACGGCAGGAAGCGCGTGCCGTAGCTCGCCCAGAACTGCATCGCCTTGCGGCTGACCTTGTTCATCGCGCGGGTGGCGGGCAGCAGATTCGGCGGGGGACGGGACCCATGGGTCCCCTCCCCCGCCGAAGGTCATCAGACCACTGCACCCTTACTCAGGGAGCAGGAGTCGTCACCGCTGCCTTGCCCGCAGCGCCATTCCAGTAGGCCGAGAACCACGTCGTGTGGCTCAGCACTGCCGTATGGACGAGGATGGCAATCAGCGTCACCGTGCCGAGGAACAGCGGCAGACCGACGGTCGGCTTGACCACGAGCCAGATTTTTCCTTGGTTCATGACATGCCTCCGTTAGTGGAGCCACGGCGTATAGATATACGCCAGCAGGTGGGCGACGAGCGCGATGATGAAGAACAAGCGCGCGCCGTCGATCACGTGCTTGTGAAGCTCTTCAGCTTCGGGTTCGGTAAGACCTGACGGCCATACCCGATTCGGATCACTTGCCATTCTTTTACTCCTTGGGTAGCTAGCTAATCGTTGGAGTCCCGTGCAACGCCCGCACGCAGGGCTTCCGGTCGTCGCCGGCGCAAACCGGCGGCGAAGAAACACAAAGGGAATGCGCCGCGACGCGATGCAACGCGTGCGACGCAGGCAGAGGCGGCAGGAAGGAATCGGGATTCGACCGCTCAGGCGGGGCGCGCACGGCACGGATGCCGC
The DNA here is from genome assembly GCA_044226195.1 of Steroidobacteraceae bacterium. GTDB lineage: Bacteria > Pseudomonadota > Gammaproteobacteria > Steroidobacterales > Steroidobacteraceae > RPQJ01. The sequence goes on along the minus strand of JBGAHO010000018.1, from coordinate 68,561 downwards.
GCCCACGCATCCATCTCACGACGTCTGCGTGCGTGTGCTGCAAAGGCCAATGTCGCGCCTCGCGCATTTCTTGCGTCTGTGAATTCCCGAACTCAGGTTGATCATAGGAGTGTAAATTTTACCTGTCAATTTGAAGCGTCAAGTCTCGTTGACGCCAAAGCGACAGGAATTCCGGGGCTCCAAGTCGTGGCTTGGATTCCTGGGGCCGCAGGCCCGGAAACGACTGCGCCGCTCGGCGAGCGGCGCAGCGTCAATCGCGAATGAGGCGCGTCAGCCTTTGAAGAAGGCGCTGAGCGCCGGACCCGGCTTCGAGAGCATCGGCAGGCCGAGTTTCTCGGTGGTGGGACGATCGTCGGCCGAGATCTCGGGCAGGCCGAGCTTCGAGCAGAGCGTGCTGCCGCGCTTCGTCACGCAGGGCATGCCGCCGAACGGCCGCCACTTCGAAAGCACCGGGAGGTGGAACGCCGAGGACACCGGCGCGCCCTCGTCCCAGCTCGAGGCCATCGGCTCGGCAAACGCGTCTTTCTTCGACACGGGACCGGCGCTGTTCATGTGGTATTGCGCGGCCTCGCCGTGCCCGAAGGGCGCGCGCACGACGACGGCCGTCAGGCCCTGGCCCACGCCGGACGCGTAGTGCTTCGCCTGCGTGCGTTCGATGTACGCAGCCATCAGCGCCGACACGATCGCTTCGCCCGACCCGTGCGACGGGCCGATCACGCTGATCATGTCATCGCCGAAACCCCAGCCCTTCAGCGCCGCAACGGCGTTCGCGGCGGCGTCGGCGGTGGAATACATCCGGACGATCGGGTAAAGCACGGTAACTCCCTTGTCGCGCGGCGACGACGCAAATGCGAAAAACTGTCAAGCGGGCCGTACACCCATAAGTGTCAATCTAGATTACCGATTCGGTCGACACTTGGGAAGGCGGCAGCGACTTCGGTTAATACGTTGCGCCGGTTTCGAGCGTTGAATAACCACCCCCGCCTGAGTAGACTGCGCGGCTCGCAAGGCGGGCCTCCCGGCCCCGCTGCCGATTGCGACCGGATTCGGGATGTAGCTCAGCCTGGTAGAGCACTACGTTCGGGACGTAGGTGTCGGAGGTTCAAATCCTCTCATCCCGACCACCTTAAATCCCCGAGAAAAGCAGATTTTCTGGCGGTTTGGCGCCGCCACGGGCCCGGCCCGTACCCGGTGGACGATGTCGCCGCCCAGCCTCCGAGCGCAATGGTGACCGCGACGAGCGCCAGCCCCGGCACGACCATCGCCAGCCCCGACCGTCGCACGGGGATGCCCGCGGATCCGCCCGGTCAGAGCACCGGCGACGCGAGGCGCGAGAGGTTGACGCCGAGTCGCCACCAGAAGGGCCGGCGCTCGAAATCGTCGGGGTCGATCGGTTCCGCGTGGGCAAAGTCCTGCTCGAACATCGCGGCCATCCGACGCCCGAAGTCCGGATCGACGATCAGCGCCGTGACCTCGAAATTCAGCCTGAATGAGCGGTTGTCGAAATTTGCGGTACCGACGGTCGACACGTCGTCATCGACGAGCATCACTTTTTCATGCAGGAATCCCGGCCGGTAGGCGTAGAAGCGGATGCCGAGGCCCCGCAGCGCGTGGATGTAATGGAACGCGGCAAGGTACACGGCCTGGCTGTCACCCTTGCCGGTGGTGATGATGCGCACGTCGACACCCCGCAGCGCGGCCAGCTGCAGCGCCTTCATGACGGCCTCGTCCGGCACGAAGTAGGGCGCCGAAATCCAGATGCGGTGCCTGGCCGACTGCAGCGCGGTGACGAACAGCAGGCCCGCCGTCTCCAGTTTCTGGGACGGTGAACTCGGCACGATCATCGCGTGCACGTCGGCGGTCGAGCTGGCCCGCGGCGCCCAGTTCAGCTCCGGTATCGTTCGCGTGGCCCAATACCAGTCGGCGAGGATCGTCGCCTGCAACTGCAGCACGACCGGCCCCTCGAGCCGCACGTGCGTGTCGCGCCAAGGCGTGAATTCCGGGTCGAGGCCCAGGTATTCGTCGCCGACATTGTGGCCGCCGACCCAGCCGGTCACGCCGTCGACGACGACCATCTTGCGGTGATTGCGGAAGTTCAGCTGGAAGCGGTTGCCGGCGCCCTGCGTCGGCCTGAACGAGGTCACCTCGACGCCGGCGCCCCGCAGCGCATCGACATACGCCTTCGACAGTCCCTTGCTGCCGACCTCGTCATACAGCATGTACACCCGCACGCCCGCCCGGGCCCGTTCGATCAACGCCTGCTGCATGCGGCGCCCGAGCCCGTCGTCGTGGAACATGTAGAACTGCACCAGCACGTAGCGCTCCGCGTGCGCGATGCCGTCGATGATGCTGTCGAACGTGGCCTGACCGTCCACCAGCAACTCCGCACGATTGCCGTGCGTGAGTTCCATGCCGCACAGGCGCTGGATCGCGCGGAAGGTTCCACCGGATGCGGTATCGCCGAGCGTCCAAGGACGCAGGTTCTCCCGCACCTGGCGGACCAGGCTGTCGATCTCCTGCTTGCGCTGTTCGTACGCCACCGACATGCCGTCGAACTTGCTGCGCCCGAACACGAGGTAAGCGGGAACGGCGACGAAGGGCACCGACACCAGCGACACGCCCCACGCAATGGCGCCTTGCGCCGTCCGCGTGTTCATGACCGCGTCTATTGCCGCCAGGACGCCCGCCAAGTAAAAGGCCGACACGATCCATGCCATGATTTTCGTCCACCCGCCTGCTGGCCGAGCCATCGTTCGATCATCTCACCGCCGCATGGTGCCTTCCAGGGTTCGCCCGGCCCACTTCGCAACCGTGACCGAAGTCGCGATGACGGTTCCTTCGGCGGCACGCATGCCTACTTTGTCTGCGGCCGCCCTGGACTCGACGCATCGCTGCGCGACGAACCGAACTAGAATCCGACCGTGAGATAGGCCAACGGTCCGTCGTACTGGATCTTCAACGCGCCCGAAAACGAACTCTTCTCGACGTCGAGCCGGGTCACGAACCGGTTGTAGCCCAACCCGACGCCCGCGTGTCGCAACGGATACCAGGTGATGCCGACCTTGTAGTCCTCGACATGGCCGTCGTAGGCGTCGATCGAAGCGACGAAGTATTGCGCGATCCCGTCGAAGTAGAAGTCGTGGCCCATGCCCCAAAGCACGCGCAGGCCGAGGACGGGGAGCGGCCCGTCGGCGGAGCCCACTTCCTTCACGTCGACCAGCTCGACCGCGCCGCCACCCTCCGTGGTGGACAGCGTGCCGCGCAGGCCCGCTTCGACCTTGGTGTTGTGGATGCCGATCGAGGCGCTGAGTTCGAGGTTGTCGCGCTGCAGGAAGGCGTATTCGTAGGCGAGTTCGACGACGCGCATGTTGAAGAACGTGGCCACGTCGAGGTCGACCGGGAACACGTGATCGCCAAAATGGATGTCGCGGGACAGCACGATGTTCTTGCGGCGGTCGTTCTCGAAGTACATCAGCCGGACTTTGTGCCTGTCGGCGAAGCGCCAGAATGCATCGATGCGGAACTGGTCCCGGTCGTCCACGTGGAACTCGTTCTCCCAGTCGATCCTGGTGCCTGCTCCGGCCTCACCGTCGAGGCGAACCTCACTGCCGGATGTCAGGAAGAAGGCGCCGAGACTCAACTGGACGTCCTGGCCGATCGGGCCGCGATCTCCGGCCGCCGCCGGTCGGCACGCCAGTACGCAACCGGCGGCCGCCAGTCCGATGCACGTCGTCAGCGCGTTTGCTCGACTCATGTCAGTAGATCCACTGCAGTCGCGACAGCACCATCTTCGTATTGCCCTGGATGCCGAGCCGGTCGAGGTCGACGTCGCCATACCCGACGCTCATCTTCAGCCGCCGCGTGGCCCACCAGTTGAGACCGGTCCACCAGCCGTCCATCGTGCCGCCGTGCACGGTCTTGTCGTCGAGGTCGACGTGGCCGTACCGCGCGATGACCTCCCAGGAGCCCCAGCGGCCGGCCGGCAGGATCCGTCGCGCATATCCAGCTTTCTTGTCGTAGGGCCGGTGCTCACCGGTGATCACCCAGCTGCCGGTCACGTAGCAGCCGTCCAGCGTGGGTCTCGTGCCGTCACGGGTGCTCAGGTCGGAACGCGTGTATTCCGCCAGCACGGAGTACGGGCCGGCGCTCCACAGCGCCTCCAGCCCCGTGTTCCAGGCGTGATCGCCCGGCACCTTGCCGGTGTCGACGTAATAGTCCGCGACGTTCGAGGCCGGGCGGCCCAGGAAGCGCAGCTGCCCGTCGTCCGCGCCGTAATAGCGCACCGCGATGCCGAGGTGCAGATAGGTGGCGCCGTCCTCGCTGAGGATCGGCAGGAACGTGAGGCGTCCGGCGAAATCATTGCCGGACCCGCCATAGGAGTCGCCCTTGGTCCACCAATCGTTGAACCAGCCGACCGACCAGGTTCCGCGCTGGTCCAGCATCGTGTTCGTCAGCTTCACGCCGACGTTGCGCGACAGGTAGAACGGATTGAGCAGTCGCTCGTGCTGCGGCAGGTTCGCCGAGTCGCCTGCCAGCTCGTACGAGTACGGCTCCTTCACCTTGCCGATGGTCAGCGTGCCGAGCTTCGGGCCCAGGAGCGTCGAGATGTTCGCATCGGTGACCGACCAGTAGGGATCGCCGGGATTCTTGTCGAAGCCCTTGTATTCATAGCTGCCGAAGTAATTCCACCGGCGGCCCAGTTCGAAGTAGCCGCGGATCATCAGGCGCAGCGAGCGCGCCTCGAACTCGTCCTGCTGGTTGCCGACCTGCGCCTTGCTGTTGGCGTCCTGCCTGAACGACGTGTAGTCGGCCGGCAGCAGCGCCAGGCCGAACTTGATCGAGAACCGGTCGTGCGAGGACTGGGCGTTCAGCTTCTGCAGCGAGCGATCGCTGATGTCCGGCGCCACGTAGTGCCCGGCGTCCTTGACGAGCGTTGCAGACTCCGGCGTCACGTCGGACTCGACCGACTGGGCACAGGCCGCGCCGGCCAGCAGGCAGGCGGCGATCGCGCTCGAGGCCCGCACGACGTACGAGGCTGTGCCAGGGTCGGCGGCCTTCGAGCGGGTTGATGGACGACACAGGGCCATCGCCGCTCTTCAGGCGACCCGGATCGCACGCACTTCGGCCGCGCGCGCGTCGACCGGGATCACCGGCAACTCGCCCTTCCGGACGGCGGGCAGGTCCCGCAGGTGATCCATGATCGCCTGCCATTCCTTGATCTCGCGCGGGGCCCCGGCACCCGCGGCCGTCGCGACGCTGTCCGGATCCAGCTTGCCCGGCGGCGCCAACAGGTACCCCGAGTTTTCCTTCGGCGCGTCGAGTGCCTCGACCTTCGAGGTCATCGGCTGGCCGTCCCTGCGTTTCGGGACCAGCGTCAGCTTGCCCTTGGTGTACTTCGGGATCGCCACCAGGATCACGCCCACGTACAGCGGGCACGTGAAGCTGTACAGCTGCGCGTCCTTGCCGGTGGTGTCGATCGTGCGGTAGCCGCGGTCGAGGTCCCCCAGTTCGACGGAGGTGACCACGTCGAGCTTCGGACGCGTCAAGTCGTAGCGGCAGCGCAGGCCCGAAGCCCGCGGGAACATCTCGCCCGGATGCGCGGGGTTGTCCACCAGGAAGAACTCGAGGATATTCTTCAGTTCCTGGCCCGTGAAATACGCCGTGACGAGCGCACTGCCCGCCGTCTTGTCCACGATTCCTGCGCCGAGAGGCGCCACCGCGAACACGTCATACACCGTCACGACGCCGGTCTTGCCGCGGAGGATCGGCGCGCGCATCAGTCCGTTGACCGTGAAGCCGATGTCCGCTTCCGTCGCCTTGCGGTGCGCGTCGCTGACGAGATTGGCCAGCAGCGTGCCCGCGGCGATGTCCGTGAAGGTATTGGGCAGGTCCCGAGGTGCGATCGCGAGGGCCTGGTCCACGCTGTAGCCGCGCGATGCGAACACGGCCGCACTGACGCCCTGCTTGAGCCGGTCGATCTCGTCCCCCACGGCGCGGTCGCCCGCGATGCTGTCGTCGATGGGATGGAGCCGATACGACACGACCCTGGGCGTGTGGTCGTCGAGGCTGATCACCAGCTCCCCGACGTTCTTGCCTTCCTTGCCCGTCTGCACGACCGGCGTGCGTCCGCCGGCGAGGATTGGCTCCGACAGTTCGGTGTGGCTGTGCCCGCCGATGACAACGTCGATGCCCGGCACGGCCTCCGCCAGGCGCACGTCGTCGCCCGTCCTGAACTTCCCGTCCGCGTCCTTGGTCACGCCTCCGTGACTCAGGGCGATGACGACGTCGACCTTTTCCACCTCGCGCAGTTGCTTCACCACCTCGGTGGCCGAGACGACCGGATCGAGGAACTTCACCGCGCCCGCGCCACCGGTGTAGAACTGCGCTTCCTTGCCGAGCACGCCGAAGACCCCGAACCGCAGGCCGTCCCGTTCGATGACGCGGTAGCGGCGGATCAGGCCGGCCGCGGACAGTTGCCGCAGGCCATCGAGCGCCGCGTCGCTGGCCGTGAAGTCGGAGTTCGTCGAGAGCACCGCCGGAATCGGCCCGGCCTTGCTCGCGACGGTGATCGCCTGGGCGAGGCCGTCCGGTCCGAGATCGAATTCGTGGTTGCCGAACGTGGTGGCGTCGTACCCCATGCGCGACATCACCTGCAGCTCGCCACCGATCTCGCGGCTTGCGGCCGCGAATGCGGTGCCCATGCTGAAATCGCCCGCGTCGAGCACGAGCACCGGCCCCTGCGCCGAGCGAGCCTTCCGTCGCGACGCGAGCACGGCCGCGATGCGCGCGTATCCGCCCCGCGTCTGGTCGTCGTTGGGCTTGAACGGCGTGTAGTCGGAGGCCGGGCCCATGCCGATGAAGTTCGAGTGCATGTCGTTGGTATGGAGGATCGTGAAGGTCCTCCTTGACCCTGCCGCTGCGAGAGCCGGCCCCGCGAACAGTGCCGCACCGAATGCCGCCGAGCCGATCAGGAACTCGCGGCGTGACAGTTCGTCGAGCGACAGCAGGGAGAAGTCATCCGGTTCGCCGGGGTCGGCCCGCGGGGAGGTGCGCGTGTGCTTCATGGGTGATCGCTCGTGGCACAGGCCGCACCCGATCCGACGGGTGCGGCCCGGTCATTCTTCAGGTCACGTCCAATGCGACCTCAGTTGCTGCTGGCGTTGGGGGAGTCCAGCTTCTTCATGACGTTCTCGATGGCCTTCTTCATGCTGAGCGTATCGGCGCCCTGGCTCGGCGGAAACTCCTGCAGGCTCTTCAGGTGCTCGGCGATGAACGGCCCGGCGGCGCTGCCGACCCACATTTTCTGCGCGAAGAACTTCTGGCCGATGTAGGCGAACTCGTGCGAATCGGGCGTCATCTTCTCCATCGGGTCCATCAGCAGGTTCACGATGTACGGAACGGCCGGGTACGACTTCTCGTCGAACCAGCTGCCGTTGTGCTTGACGCCGATGTGCAGCTTCCACCCGTCCACGCGTACTGCCATCAGGTCGGTCTCGTCGTAGTAGAAGATCTCGCGGCGCGCCGACTTCTCCGTCTTGCCCATCCAGTAGTCGAGGTTGTTGTAACCGTCCAGATGCACCTTGTAGGACGTGCCGTTCATCGTGTAGCCCTTCAGAAGGTCGCCCTTCAGGTTGGGCAGTCCGGCGGCCGCGGCCAGAGTGACGAACAGGTCTTCGTGGGACTGGATGCCATTCAACTCCTCGCCCGCCGGAATCTTGCCCGGCCAGCGGATCAGTAACGGAACGCGGAAGCCACCTTCCCAGGTCGTTCCCTTCTCGCCGCGGAACGGCGCATAGCCGCCGTCGGGCCAGAAGATCAACTCGTTGCCGTTGTCGGTGGTGTAGATGACGATCGTGTTGTCTTCGATGCCGAGGTCCTTGATCTTCTTCAGGATCGAGCCGACCTGCGCGTCGTGCTCCAGCATCTTCGCGCGCACGACGTCCTGCTCCGCGCGCCCCTCCGCGACGGCCTGCTGCAGGTACTTGTTCTGGGGATGCGACCAGACATGGATGGCGGTCGTGTTGAACCAGACGAAGAACGGCTTGTTGCCCTTGCCGACGCGGTCCAGGTAGTTCAGCGTCGCGTCGGTCACCTCCTGGTCGAAGGTTTCCATGCGCGTGCGCGTCAGGGGCCCGGTGTTTTCGATCTTCTGCTTGCCGACGCGCCCGAACCTCGCATCAATGGCCGCATCGTCGACCGTCGTCGCCCAGGTGTGCATCACGCCGCGCGGGGCGAATTTCGCCTTCAGTTCCGGATCCTTAAGATAGTCGAGCTGCTCCGGCTCTTCCTCCGCGTTCAGGTGGTAGAGGTTGCCGAACCATTCGTCGAAGCCATGCACGGTCGGCAGGAACTCGTTCCGGTCGCCCAGGTGGTTCTTGCCGAACTGCGCGGTGGCATAACCGAGCGACTTGAGCACCTCCGCCAGCGTCGGGTCGCTCTTCTGGATGCCACGCGGTGAGCCGGGCAGGCCGATGGTCGTCATGCCGGTGCGAACCGGCAACTGACCGGTGATGAACGCCGCGCGGCCCGCCGTGCAGCTGGGTTGCGCGTACTGATCGGTGAACAGCGCCCCTTGCCTGGCGATGCTGTCGATGTTCGGGGTCTTGCCCATCATGCCGTGGGTGTAGGCGCCGACGTTCCACATGCCGATGTCGTCACCAAAGATGACGACGATGTTGGGCTTCCTGGCGGATGCCTGCGCGAGCGCCTCCTGCGGCAGTGCTGTGACTGCGAGCGCCAAGCCTCCCGCCAGGCCGAGCGCCGACAACAGGCGCTTCGGCTTGCCCAGGCTCGCCATGAAGGCGCGCCTCGATAACTCAGGTCCCTGCTTCATCGTTCGCTCCTACGTTTCTTTGCTTGAAATCCGGCCAGATGTCGCGCCGCCGAGCAGCGACATGCGACCAGACGGCCACCGGCGCGACGCTCAGAGCGACGTGCCGGTGAGAGCCTTGCCATCAATCGCGCATCAAAGCCCTCTGGGCTTCCTGCTGAAGATCGGCATACGCGGTCGGTTCCACCGAAATGGCCACGGCCTGGATCGTTCCACCGTGGAAGGTTCCCGGCGTCTTGTATTCGGCGCTGACCGCGTCGCCGCTGTCGAACCCGACGCAGAGCCCGTCGCCCGACAAGGTGAACTTGGCCGGCTGGGTCTTCATCGGGCCGCTCGCGACAACCTGGTCGTTCACGTACAGCTTCATGTCGCCCAGCGATTCCTTGTGCGGGCCGGCGCCGGTGCGGTTGAACTCCATGCCGAGCGTGTACTTGCCGGGCTTCAAATCCACGGACGAGACGAACGTCTGCTCGGGCTTGAGGCCAAGGAAGTTGTACACGTAATAGAGCCTGTGGTCCTTGATGAACAGGGAGTGTCCGCCAAAGCGCGAGCCGTGCGCGAAGATCACGCCGCCGGCATCGACATCCGTGATTTCGACATTGGCGAGAATCTTGTAGGAGCGACTGCGCACGCTGACAGCGACACCTTCCGGTACCGGCGCCGTGCCCGGGTAATAGACGTAACGGTCACGCGTCGGCTCTGACGAGGGACGCTCCGTCAACAGGATTTCGGTCGGCGTGCGATCGTCTACCGGCAATGCCAGGTTGGCCTGGGCCTCCTCGAACCACGCCTTTTTCAGCGCCTCGAGCTTGTCGGGGTACTTTTTCGCGAGGTCCGTTGATTCCGAACGGTCCGCGTCGACGTGATAGAGCTCCCATTGGTCCTGGTCGAAGTGACCCTTGCCAGTGAACGGCGCATGCACGGAGGAAGCCAGCCACCCATCCTCCCAGATCCCTCGGGTTCCGAGCATGCTGTAGAACTGGCGCTTCTTCTGCGTTGGAGCGTGCGGCGCCGCGTCGAACGTGTACTTCATCGAAATGCCGGAAAGCGGGAACTGCTCCACGCCGTGGTAGACCTTGGGCATCTCGAGGCCGACAACGTCGAGGATCGTGGGAACGATGTCCACCGAGTGATGGTACTGATCGCGGATCTCGCCACGCGCCTTGATGCCCTTCGGCCAGGAAATCACGAGCGGATCGGCGGTGCCGCCGGAAAACTGCGAGTAACGCTTGAACATCTGGAACGGGGTCGAGAATGCGACTGCCCATCCGGTGGGAAAGTGGCCGTAGGTATCCGGTGACCCGAGCTTGTCGATCAGCTTCATGTTCTCGGCAAGATCATCGGGGTAGCCGTTGAAGAAATTGTTCTCGTTGACGGAACCGTTCGGCGTGCCTTCACCCGAGGTGCCATTGTCTGCGGCATACAGAACCATGGTGTTGTCGAGCTGCCCGGACTGCTGCAGGTATTCGATGACGCGGCCGACCTGGACGTCGGTGTACTCCGAGAACCCGGCCCAGACCTCCGCCATGTGCGAGAACAGCTTCTTCTCGTCCGCGCTGAGCGTGTTCCATGGCCGGACGGCATCGGCCGGGTTCGCCTGGGAGTTCGGCAGCGGGTTGATCGGCGTCAGCTTGGTGCCTTTCGGCAGCACGCCTTTCTCGATCATGCGCGCCAGCACCCACGTACGGTACGCTTCGTAGCCGTCGTCGAACTTGCCCTTGTACTTGTCGATGTATTCCTGCGGCGCATGGTGCGGGGCGTGATTGGCGCCGGGATTGTAGAACATGAACCACGGTTTCGAAGGATTGGCCGCCTTCTGATTGCGGATCATCTTGATCGCCTGGTCGGCCAGGTCCTTGGACAGGTGGTACCCCTGCTCCGGCGTCGCGGGCGGTTCGATGAAGTGATTGTCCTCGACGAGGTCCGGGTACCACTGGTTGGTTTCACCACCGAGGAAACCGTAGAACCGCTCGAATCCCTGGCCGAGTGGCCAAGTCTTGCGGTTGCCACCCTCTGCGATGTCCTGCTCGGTCACGTTGTGATTCTTGCCCAGCCAGAAGGTGCTGTAGCCGTTGTCCTGGAGAATCTGCGCCAGCGTGGCGGCCTGCGGCGGGATTCGGCCGCTCGATCCCGGGAATCCGTTGGAAGCCTCCGTGATGGCGGCCATTCCATTCAGGGTATGGTTGCGCCCCGTCAGGAGCGTGGACCGCGTCGGCGAACACAGGGCCACCGTGTGCCACTGCGTGTAGGTCAGGCCGTTCGCGGCCAGTCTGTCGAGGGTCGGCATGTGGATCCGCCCGCCGTACGGTGACCACGCCGCAAGTCCGGTGTCGTCGTACAGGACGAACAGGATGTTCGGCGCACCTTGCGGTGCCGCTTTCGGCGTGAACGGACCCCAGTCGGCCGTGGAGTCACGCACGTCGAGCTTGATGGTCCCCTTGAAGTCCGTGTACGGGCCGACGGCTTGCGTCTCCTGGGTCATCGCCAGCGGGCAAATCAGCGCGCTGAGCGCGCCTGCGAGCAAACCAGATCGCCATTTCATCGTTGTGGGCTCCGTAAGATCAAGACAGGGTCTGGACAGGTCGGACCGCCATTCGCACGGCATCGAGCAGCATGGTGCCGCGAAATGGCTTGGCGAGATAGGCGGACACGCCGCTCGACAGCGCCTTCTCGCGCATTCCGGGCGTGTCATGGGCCGTGATCAGGATGAATGGCAGCGAGACGTGCCGCTCTTGCAGCACCGCGAGCAACTCGAGGCCGGTCATGCCAGGCAATCTCTGGTCGCTCACCACGCACGCCGCCTTCACGTCGACACCACGCTCCAGCAGTGCATCCGCGGATCCGAATGCATCACACGAATAGCCGGCCGCCCCGAGCAAACGGTCGATTGCCTCGCGCATGCTGTCGTCGTCTTCGACCACCAGGACCTTTGCGGCAGGGGGTGTCACGACTGCGGGTCTCCGCGTTGCGGTTCCAAGCTTTGGGGCTGCCGTCACACCTGCACGGTCACTGACCGGATGCTCGCGCGCTGGTGGCGATGCGACAACCGGGCGATCGGGCCATGGTGCTGGCCCCAAAGGGCCAAGGGCATTCGGTCGGCGCGTTCTCGTGGGCGGGAATCGATTCGGCGACGCGCCGCCGACAGCGCGCGTCAGCGGACCTCAGCCGGTCGCCGGGTGCCGCAGCAATTCGGCCAGCCGGCCGAGGTCGGCCGCCGAATTCGCCTGGAGCTTGAGCATGACCTGTTCGCGCTCGCGCTTGACGGTGCGCTCGGCGACGCCGAGGTCGTCGGCGATCTGCTTGTTGAGCCTGCCCGCGACGATGAGATCGAACACCTCGCGCTGCCGCTCGGTCAGCGTATGGAAACGCGCGCTCAATTGGCTTCGCTGTTCGCGGAACGTGCGCTGCGTCGAGTCGCGTTCCAGCGCGCGCTCGATCGCATCGAGGAGAATTTCGCGCTTCACGGGCTTGGTGAGAAAGTCGACGGCCCCGTCTTTCATCGCCCTGACGCTGGACTCGACGCTCGCGTGACCGGAGAGAAACACGATGGGCAGGTGGATGGCCCGCTGCTGCATGGCCGCCTGGAGTTCGAGACCCGAGGGGCCCGGCAGGCGCAGGTCGAGCAGCAGGCAGCCGGGGCGATTCGGTAACGGTTGCAGCAGGAAATCGCCGGCCGTCGCATAGCCGCGGGCCTCGAAGCCCGCGGCATCGAGCAGCCGCAACAGGGCGCCCCGCATCGACGGATCGTCATCGACCACATGGATGAGCGGCGCCTGGCCCGTCCCTGGGTTCGTCGTCGCCCTCGCCGTTGGGATTTCGTGCATCGGCCGGGCCCTACGCAGCTGACTTGAGGCTGGCGAGGGGCAATTCTGCCCGAAATACCGTGCCACCGTCGCCAGTGGCATCGACCCACACCCGCCCGCCGTGCGATTCGACGATGGTGCGGGTGATCGACAGGCCGAGCCCCATGCCGTTGCCCTTGGTGCTGTAGAACGACTCGAAGATCTTTCCCAGGTGTTCGGGCGCGATACCCGGTCCGCGGTCCGCCACGGACATCACGGCATTGCGCTTGTGCCGGGCAACCGACACCGTCACCGTTCGCCTGGCCTCGGGTTGAGCCTGGACCGCGTCCATGGCGTTCAGGACCAGGTTGATCAGCACCTGCTGCACCTGGATGCGGTCCGCCAGCACGATCAGTGCGTCGGGCGCCCGCTGCATCTCGAGCGCCACGCCACGCCGTCGCGCCTCCGCTCGCATGATCGACTCGAGGTCCGCCAGGACGTCGTTGACGTCGAACGGTTTTCGGTCCGAGGGGTGCTTGCCCAGCAGGTCGCGCAGGTGCTGGATGACTTCGCTGGCGCGCAGGTCGTCCCGTCGGATGTCCGCAAAGATCTCGCGCAGTTTCGCGCGGTGATCGAGGCCCGAGTCGAGCAGCAGGTCGCCGGCATCGGCGTTGCTCAGGATGGCGCCGAGAGGCTGGTTGATTTCGTGCGCGATCGCCCCGGTGAGTTCGCCGGCGACCGACAGTCGCCCGGCGTGGGCAAGTTCGGCACGGTGCGCCTGTTCCGAGTGCTCCGCCCGTTGCCGTCGCCGACGCTGATAGATCAACGCAACGATCAGGGCGGCCTGGGCGCCGAGCACGCCCAGTGCCAGGACGATCTGCCACCAGTACTGCCGCCAGGTAGGCACCGTCGCGAACTGCAGTTCGCAGTCGTGCGGCAGGCGCCGGGCATCGAGCGACCAGCGCTGCAAGGCTCGCGCGTCCGCGACACACCGGTTCGGCGCCTGCAGCACGACGTCACGCGGATCCAGCGGTTCGCCCGAGAGTGTTCGGCGCACCTGCCGACTGACGAGCCGCCCCTTGTCCGCATACGACGACACACTGCCGGCCGCCACGCCGAGTCCAATGAAGGGTTCGGCGGCGCCGTAGACCGGCGCCCGCGAAGCAGCAACGACGTTGCGCAGCACTTCGAACGGCTCGTACGGACCACCGTTGCGGTCGCGGAACTGCGACAGGTAGACGACGATGCTGTCCGCAGGCTCCCCGGACACCCGGGCGACCAGTTCGCGCAGCGGCAGGCCCGACAGGTACTCGACCGTCAACCGACCGTCCGTGCCCGCGAGGGCGTTCCGGGCCTGCTGCTCGGCTCGCTTGTCGACCTCCGACGAGCCGGAAATCACGACGATGTGACGAGATCCGGGCTGCATCTGCCGGGCGATGTCGATGGTGCCCGCCACGTCCAGGATGGACAGCACGGCCGACGCCCCTTGCGGCAAGTCCGCCGGCGAGAATTCGTAGCCGAGGAAACCGACGTAGACCACTCGCGCGTCGGGCCAGAGTTGCGCGCCGTGGCGACGAAAGAACTCGAGCGCCGTCCGCGACACCGCCACCACGACCTTGACCTTCAGCGCGCGGTACTTCCGGGCGTACAGCGCGACCGTCTCCGACTCCAGCGTCTCCATCGCGAAGCGCTGCGAATCGAGCGATTCCGAAAAGATGAGGATGTGGGGCGTCGGCGTGCGTGCCAGGTCCTCGCGCATGGCCTTGTCCATTGCGAGGAACGTGGGAATGTACGGATCGAGGCCGTACAGCATCAGCACGTTGACGTCCGGCGCAATCCCGTCCGCACGGGCCGGCACGGGAGCGAAACCCGACGCAAGCATCAGCGCCAGCGCAGCCATCGCCCCTGCCCGAATCGACTTGCCGAACTCGAACGTCACGGGACGAGACTTAACCCGAACGACGGATCCAGCGTCAATGGTGCAAGCCCTTGGTGCCGGGCTGACCGCAGTTCAACGGAACTTCTGGTTGACCGTGACTTCGGGGCCAGACAGGGCCAGCGCTCGTGTCCAGCCATCGTACCGGGTGTTCTGGAACCGCTCGTCATCGAGAAACGGCACGACCGTGTGCCCGAGCACCCTGAATTCGCGGGTCAACTCCACCCGAAATGGGCGCCGTCGAGAAACACGCGCGTCTGCGGTTCCCGCGTGATGAACCGCAACGAAACACCATGGCTCGCCTGCAGGCTACCCGCGCGCGCCACGCCCGATGCCGAACATCAGCCAGAGCGACACGAGTCCGAGGATGGCCAGCAGCCATGACAGCGCAATGCTCAGCGACCACGTGCCCACGACCGGCGTCTCGTTGCGCTCGAGCCTGCGCAGTGACGATCCGTGTGCCACGGCTACCAGCGCCGAGGCGATCGTGCCGATGACGATGAGGGCGACACCGAACGTGATCGCGCCCTCGTGGGCCTGGACGTTGAGTGCCGTGGGCGCCTTTTCCCGAAGCGTCCGGAAGAATCCGACGGTGCCGAAGCCGAACGTCGTCAGGGACAGCGCTGTTCGGATCCACGCCAGCGTCGTTCGGTCCAGTGCGAGTTTCGTGCGATACCGGGCCAGGTCCGTCCGGTCCTGCACCGGTTGCGCGGTGCCTGTACCGCTTGCCTGGGTATCCGGCATGGCGGGCATCACTCCCTCCGAATGCTACGCACGGTCATGCGGCCGATTCTCCCCCGCCGCTGCACTTCCAGCGTGGGGCTTGGGGGCCACGCGGGTGACCCGTTCGGGCCATCGACGCCGCAGTCGTGTTGCGCCGTCTACGGATACCGGTTCGGCCGCGCCCTCCCCTAGATTGAGACGGTTTCTCGCCACGGGACGGCGTACTGTTGACGGCGTCACGCGCCGACGCGTCGACGGGACGCTGGAGCGACACCTTGAGCAGCGACTCGACCCTCGACAAGTACCACGCGCCGCAGTGGCTGGGCGACAAGGCGCAGCGGCGCTTTCACGTCATGGCCAAGCCTGCGGGCTCGGCCTGCAACCTCGACTGCACCTACTGCTTCTACCTGAGCAAGCGCGAACTGCCTGGCGGGCCCGGGGCCGGCCACATGACGGACGAGGTCCTCGAACGCTTCGTCCGCAACTACATTGCGAGCGTCACCGCCGACGAGGTCGTGTTCTCGTGGCAGGGCGGCGAACCCACGCTGATGGGGCTCGGGTTCTTCGAGAAGGTCGTCGCGCTGCAGAAGAAGCACGCGAAGCCCGGCCAGCGGATCGAGAACGACCTGCAGACCAACGGCACGCTGCTCGACGAGAACTGGGCGCGCTTCCTGAAGGCGCACAACTTCCTGGTCGGACTGAGCGTCGACGGCCCGCGCGAGATCCACGACCACTACCGCATCACCAAGCACGGCGAGCCGACGTTCGATGCGGTCTGCAACGCGGCGCACACGCTGCGGAGGTTCGGGGTGCGCTACAACACGCTCACCTGCGTTCACCGCTACAACGCGTCGCGGCCGCTCGACGTGTACCGCTTCCTGCGACGCGAACTGGGCTCGACCTACCTGCAGTTCATCCCGATCGTCGAACTGAAGGGTTTCGAGCAGGTGGCGCCGGGGAAGTGGAACCTGGCCTCGCTGCCCACGCTCGGCGATCCGCGCTGCCACCCCGACCATCCAGAGTCGGTCGTGACGCCGTGGTCGGTCGTGGCCGAGGAGTACGGATCGTTCCTCTGCAAGGTCTGGGACGAGTGGCAGGCCCGCGACGTGGGCAAGGTGCTGGTCAACCTCTGCGAGACTCTGGTCGCCCAGCACATGGGACTGCCGTCGCAGGTGTGCGTCCACAGCGAAATCTGCGGCAAGGGCGTGGCGCTCGAGCACGACGGCACGGTCTACAGTTGCGACCACTACGTCTACCCGGAGTACCGGCTGGGCAACGTCCGCGAGCGCTCGCTCGGCGACATGGTGTTTGCGCCGGACCAGGTGCGGTTCGGCTACGCGAAGTCGGAGACGCTGCCCGCCTATTGCAGGCAGTGCGCGTACTTGAGCGACTGCTGGGGCGAGTGCCCGAAAAATCGGCTGCTGCGCACGCCCGACGGCGAGCCGGGGCTCAACTACCTGTGCGCGGGACTCAAGCGCTACTACGCGCACGCCGTGCCAACAGCGACGAAGATGGCGAAGCGCCTGCGCGCCGGTCCCCTGCCCGCCTGAGACTGCGCAGGCGCACGCCGGCGCGTACGACGGGGTGAGCGGAGGTCCCCATGGAACTGCCTTTTCTGAATACCCTTGGACAGAACTGGTGGCTGCTGCTGCTGCGCGGCCTCGCCGCCATCGCCTTCGGCGTCTTTGCGTGCGTCTGGCCGGGTGTGACCCTGGTTTCACTCGCACTGGCCTGGGGCGCGTTTGCGTTCGTCGACGGCGTTTCCGCGCTGTGGCTTGGCTGGCAGGCGCGAGACAGCGGCACACCGATGTGGCCGTCCGTGCTGATCGGCGTACTCGGCATTGCCGCCGGCCTTTACACGTTCGTCACACCGGCGTTCACCGCGCTCGCGCTGCTGATGCTGATCGCGGCGTGGGCGATCGTCACCGGCGCGCTGCAGATCGTCACGGCGATCCGTGTGCGCAAGGAGATCCCCAACGAATGGCTGCTGATCCTGTCGGGCGCGCTGTCGGTGCTCTTCGGTGGCATGATGATCGCCAGTCCGGGCAGCGGCGCGCTGGCCGTGCTGTGGATCATCGCAGCATTCGCTATCGTCTACGGCGCGCTGCTCATCGGCGTTGCGTTCCGACTGAAGAAGCTGCCCGCACGGGTGGCGCAAGCGACGCGCTGAGGCGACCCGCCGCTTCGGCCAGGGATGGCCGGGCCGCGAGCGGTCAGCCTGCCGCCCGCATCGGCGAGCCTGCGCCGGGTCGTCTGGCCTGCTTGACACGCTCACTGTCGACCCCGCAGTTCGGGATCTCGACGCCGGCCCTGACAGCGAATTCCTGAAACGATCTGGCGACGCCAGGCTCGGGCTGCCCCGCATCCGGTTCGTGGCCGACAGGGCGCCGAGTCCACCTTCCTCACCTGCGCCAAGGTGCGCAGTGTTGCGCTCTGGTGATCGACTAGTGGCTGTATTTGTTGGACTTTTTTGCCTGCAATGGCCGGGACGGGCGGCCTGCGGGACACAGGTGTCGGAGAATCAAGTCCTCTCATCCCGACCACTTCCCGCGTTCGCCGCCACCGGCACGATCGTCACGCTCGAGTCGCCCGGATCGAACATGATCCGAACCTCGCGCCGCTCGAGCTGGCGCAGCACCTGCGCGACCTTCTGCTCGTGGGCCACCTCGCGCTCGCCGTAGTCCGTCCCCTCGCGCAGCACGAACGCCTCGATCACGCCCCGCAGCGCCTCCGGCGACAGCTCGCCGTACGGCACTTCGACCGGAACCGCCGGCTCCGTGCTGTCCCCTGCCTCGTCCACGTCGTCTCCGCTATGCTCCGTCGACCCCCGAACGCCGAGGTCCATCTTCCATGAAATACCGTCTCCTGGGCAGCACCGGCCTGTACGTCTCCGAGATCTGCCTCGGCACCATGACCTACGGCGCGTCCGGCTTCTGGGAAGTGATGGGCGGGCTGCCGCAGGCCGAGGTCACCGCGCAGGTGAAGCGCGCCTACGAGGCCGGCGTGAATTTCATCGACACGGCCAACGTGTACTCGTTCGGCCAGTCGGAGACCCTGCTCGGGCAGGCGATCAAGGACCTCGGGCTGCCGCGCGACCAGCTGGTGATCGCCACCAAGGCCACCGGCGCCATGGACCAGGCGCCGAACGGCCGCGGCCAGTCGCGCTACCACCTGATGAACGCGCTCGACGCGAGCCTGCGTCGCCTGCAGCTCGACCACGTCGACCTGTACCAGATCCACGGCTTCGATCCGCTCACGCCGCTCGAGGAGACGCTCTCGACGCTGAACGACCTCGTGCGCTCGGGCAAGGTGCGCACGATCGGCCTGTGCAACCTCGCGGCCTGGCAGATCATGAAGGCGCTCGCGATCTCGGATCGCCGCGGCTGGGCGCGCTTCGAGAGCGTGCAGGCGTACTACACCCTGGCGAGCCGCGACCTCGAGCGCGAGGTCGTGCCGCTGCTGCAGGACCAGAAGCTCGGGCTGATGGTGTGGAGCCCGCTCGCCGGCGGCCTGCTCGCCGGCAAGGCCGACCGCGACGGCCGCAACCCGGACGGCACGCGCCGGGCCACGTTCGATTTCCCGCCGGTCGACCGCGACCGCGCCTTCCGCTGCATCGATGCGATGCGGCCGATCGCGGCCGTGCACGGGGTGTCCGTGGCACAGGTCGCGCTGGCGTGGTTGCTCGCCCAGCCCTGGGTGACCTCCGTGATCATCGGCGCGCGCAGCATGGCGCAGCTCGACGACAATCTCGCGGCGCACGCCCTCACGCTCAGCGCGGAGGAACTGAAGGCGCTCGACGAGGTCAGCCGCTTGCCCGCCGAGTACCCGGGCTGGATGGTGGAGTTCCAGGGGGCGAGTCGCCGCGAGCCGCCCAAGCCGCGCTGACGCGCCGGCCCGCGTTCACTCGGGCGTCTCGATCGACTTGAGCGTGTCCTGGTCGAAGACCAGCACGCGCACGCGGCTGTAGTTCTCGTAGGTCCAGCGATGGCTCGTGGTCTTGCCGAGGAGCCGGCCCTTGCTGCGCACGTCCTGGATCTCGTCGGCCTCGCGGGTCGGCGCACCGCACAGCGCGCGCACCTCGGCACGGGTCATGCCCGGCTCGATCAACTGGCCGCTGCAGCGGAAGGTCTCATCGGCGTGCAGCACCGCGGGCAGGCTCGCCGCCAGCAACGCCATCCATGCAAACGCCGCCCGATCCATGCGCGTCTCCCGGCCAGAACTGACGAACGCATCTTAGCACCTGTCCCAGCCCGCACCGCCGGCCGGCCGCCGCTGCAGACTCGACGGCCGCCCCCTACAATCCCCGGATGACGCTGCAATTCCGACCGGCCACGCCCGACGATGCCGACGCCGCCGTGCCTCTCATCTACAGCTCCGGCCCGGCCGCGTTCGACTACGTGTTCGCCGTGCCCGGCAAGGCGGACTCGCAGGCCTTCCTGCGTCGCGCGTTCGTCGACGGGCGCGGCGAGTTCGGCTTCCGCAATCACGTGATCGGCATCGAGGACGGTCGCGTCGTCGCGGCGGGCGCCGGCTGGGACGGGACGGCGACGGCATCGTTCACGCTGGCCGCCAGCCGCCAGATCATCGGCTGCTACGGCCTCGGTGCCGGCACGGGCGTGATGCTGCGCGGACTGCGCGTCGAGGCCATCGTCCAGCCACCGGGCCGGCGGTGCTGGTACGTCGCCCACCTCGGCGTGCCGCCCGACCTGCGCAGCCGTGGCATCGGTGTGGCGCTCGTCGAGCACCTGCTCGACTCCGGTCGGGCGCGCGGCCACTCGCTGGCGGCACTGGACGTCGCGGTGACCAACCCGCGAGCCGAAGCGCTGTATGCGCGCCTCGGATTTCGCACGACCCGCGAGCTGACCTCCTTGCTCGCGAACGCCCAGGCGACGGTCCCGAGTCACCGGCGCATGGAACTGCCGCTCGGCGCGCAAGCATGACCTCGGCCACCGACGACTGGAATGCCCACGCTTACGCGACGCACGCCCGGTTCGTCTCCGACCTGGGCCAGCCGGTGGTCGCCCTGCTGCAGCCGCGCCCGGGCGAACGCATCCTCGACCTCGGCTGCGGTGACGGCGCACTGACCCTGGCCTTGCAGTCCTCTGGTGCCGAGGTCGTCGGCGTGGATGCGAGCACGGACATGGTCGCCGCTGCGCGGGCCCGCGGCATCGATGCGCGCGTCCTGAGCGGCGATGTGCTCGACTTCGACGCGGAATTCGATGCGGTCTTCTCGAACGCGGCGCTGCACTGGATGAAGCGACCCGCCGAGGTGATCGACGGCGTGTGGCGCGCACTGCGGCCCGGGGGCCGCTTCGTGGCCGAGATGGGAGCGAATGGCAACATCGACGCCATCGTGTCCGCGCTCGGGCAGGCGCTCGCGACCCGCGGCCGCACGCTGCGCAACCCCTGGTTCTTCCCGACGGCGGACGAGTATCGCGCGCTGCTCGAGCGGCGCGGCTTCGAGGTGCGACACCTCGAGCGCTTCACGCGCCCGACGCCGCTGCCGGGCGACATCCGCGGCTGGCTCGCGGCGTTCGGCGCCCCGCTGCTCGGCGACCTCGACGAAGCCGGGCGCGCCGACGTCACGAATGACGTGCTGGCGATGCTCGTGCCGCGCCTGCGCAACGGCGACGGGATCTGGATGGCCGACTACGTCCGGCTGCGTTTCGCGGCCCGCAAGCCAGGGGAGTGACGGGCATGCGCCGATGGATCAAGGCGACGCACGAGATCGGGGCCGTCGGGATGATGGGCTCGCTCGCCACGTGCGTGGTGCTGGTGATGAGCGCGTCGCCCGATGCGCCGGCACAGTTCGCGGCCATTCGGCACGCGATCGTGCTGGTGCACAAATACCTCTACGTACCCTCGCTGGCGCTGGCACTGATCTCCGGACTGATCGCGATCGCGCTCACGGCCGCCTACCGGGATGCCGGCTGGGCCTGGCTCAAGGCGCTCACCGGCATCAGCATGTTCGAGGGATCGCTGCTCACCATCGTCGGCCCCGCGAAGCGCGCGGCGGCACTCGCGACCCAGGCGCTCTCGGGCGGCGGCGACACGGCCGCACTCGAGCGGGCGCTGCACACCGAGTGGTCCGGCATGTGGGTGATGCTCGTGATCGCGACCGCCAACGTCGTGCTGGGCGTCTGGCGCCCGCGCTTCCTCAAGCGCCGCGACTGACGCGGCTCAATGGCGGGCGACCGTCTTCAGGCCCTGCGCCATGATGCGGTCGGTCCAGGCGATGCCGAGCGCCGAGAGGATGAACACGCTGTGGATCACCGTCTGCCACATCACGCCCGTGGCCGTGACCGTGATGCAGCCCTTGGCGTTCGACCCGGCCGCATTCATCGCCGCGGTGGCCTCCATCCCGGCCACGGTGCTGCAGAGCGGCATGCCGCCGATGGAGCCCGCCTCGATGAAGGTCTTCAGCAGGTGGATGGAACTGATGCCGATGATCGCCATCGCCAGCTTCACCTTCAGCACGCTCGCATTGACGTGGCTCAGCCACTCCGGCTGGTCGGGATGCCCGGTGAGTCCGAGGCGCGACACGAAGGTCTCGTAACCGCCGACGATCACCATCACCAGCAGGTTCGAGATCATCACCACGTCGATGAGCCCGAGCACGATCAGCATGATCGACTGCTCGGTCAGCGACGGCGCGTCGTGGATGAGGTGCCACAGCTCCTTCAGGAACAGGAAGACGTAGACGCCCTGGGCGACGATCAGGCCGAGGTACAGCGGCAGCTGCAGCCAGCGCGAGCTGAAGATCAGTGTCGGCAGCGGGCCGAGGGGGCGGGCGGTGGCTTCCGTGGACATGCGGGCTTCCTGGGCCGGCGGGGCCGGACACTGGACAAACGGGGAACGGTCTCCGGCGGGCTTTCGCGGGCCGGGCCGTCCCGGATTCAGGCGCCCGGCGGGGGCGCCACGGATTGACCGCGGCGCCCGATTGCCCGAGGCTTCGCGCCCATGCCGCAGCTTCCGCAGTACGCCATCGCGCTGGCCATCACCTTCCTGATCAACCTGCCGTTCGGCTGGTGGCGCGCGGGCGTGCGCAAGTTCTCGCCCGCGTGGTTCGTCGCCGTCCACACGCCGGTGCCGATGGTGATCGCGCTGCGCTTCGTGCTCGGCCTGCCGTTCCGCTGGGGCGCACTGCCCTTTTTCGTCGTCGCCTATTTCGGCGGGCAATACGTCGGCAGCCGTTGGCGCCAGCGGCGCTCAGCCGGCGCCGTGCAGACGGGCGCGTAACTCGCGCAGTCCTTCCTCGACGCTCACGCGCGGCACGTAGCCGAGGTCGTGCGCCGCCTTCGTTCCCACCAGCGTGCACTCGCGCGCCATGACCATGGCCGCGTGGCGAGTCAGGGGCGGCAGCGAAGTCCGTCCCGTCGCCCGCCAGAGCGTCTCGCACACCCAGGCGACGGCGACAGCGACCGGGAACGGAATGGACTTGTCGGGCAAGGTGACGTCGGCTGCGGCCGCCATGGCCGTGATCATCTCGCGCAGGCTGCGCGTGCCTTCGTCGAGGATGAAGTACGCCTCGCCCGGCCGCCCGCGGGTGAGCGCCAGCTCGATCGCGTCGACGAGATTGCCGATGTAGGTCGTCGAGGTGAGCGCGCGTCCGTGGTCGATCCAGGCGAAGCGCCCGGCGCGTGCC
The DNA here is from genome assembly GCA_044226195.1 of Steroidobacteraceae bacterium. Taxonomy (GTDB): domain Bacteria; phylum Pseudomonadota; class Gammaproteobacteria; order Steroidobacterales; family Steroidobacteraceae; genus RPQJ01. The sequence goes on along the minus strand of JBGAHO010000018.1, from coordinate 45,645 downwards.
ATCGCGAGGATGGCGGGCAACAGGGTCTGGTCGCCCGGTCCCCAGATGAAGCGCGGCCGCAGCACCAGGGTCACGAATCCGTGGTCTGGATCGTTCGCTGCACGCACCGCCTGTTCCGCGAGGGCCTTGGTCCGGCAATACGGATAGGGACTGTCGGGCGCCAGCGGGGCGGACTCGTCGACCTCGTGCAGGGCCTGGCCGCGCACCAGCGCCGCTTCCGTGCCGATGTGGATGAAGCGTGCCACGCCGGCGAGCCGCGCTGCCTCCAGCATGCGTCGGGTTCCGCCGACGTTGATGCGATCCCAGGCGTCGACCGGCCCCCATTGCTCGACGAATGCCGCTGCGTGGATGACCGCCTGCGCGCCCGCGAAATGACCCGGCGCGACGGTCTCGAGGTCGCAGCGCACCGTCGTTGCGCCGAGCGCGCGCAGGGCCTCGTCGCTGCGGTCGGACCGTGACATGGCGCGCACACGATGTCCGCCCGCGACCAGTCGCGCGATCGTCGCCTGCCCGACGAAGCCCGAACCGCCCGTCACGAAGATGTCCATGGGTCGCCTCGCGCGCCGTCCTGTCCCTAGATACCATGATTCCCCCCTTCCTCGAACGGCAGGAGACGGTCATGACGGTGCGCAAGGCCGATGCGGTGTGGACAGGCAGCCTGCGCGAAGGCGCGGGCGAGATCGCGCTCGAGAGCGGCGCGTTTCGCGGACCCTACACGTTCAAGGCACGCTTCGAGGACGGCAAGGAGACGAACCCGGAGGAACTGCTTGGCGCGGCGCACGCCGGCTGCTTCACCATGGCGCTGACGGCGCTGCTGGCGAAGGAGAAGCTGGCGCCCACCGAGATCCGCACGACCGCGGCCGTGCATCTCGAGCCGACCAGCGGCGGCTTCCACATCCCGAAGATCGAGCTCCGCACGCGGGCGCGCATCCCGGGCATCACGCCGGAGCGTTTCGCGGCCCTGGCGGCGGACGCGAAACAGAATTGCCCGGTGTCGAAAGTGCTCGCGGGCGCCGAGATCACGCTCGACGCCGCGCTCGCCTGAATCAGCGCAGTTCGTCCCAGCTGGCGGACGGACCGGCGAGCAGTTCGAGGCCGCGCCGCCCGGGCGGCGGGCAAGGCTCCGCGCCGAAAGTCCGCGCGAGGTCCTGCGCAGCCGGCGGGAAATAAGCCGTCACGGAGCAATGCAGGTCGCCACTCGACCGGCGCGTGAAGACCGCGGCGCGAGGAGTCTCCGTCGCCTGCGCGGCGACGGCATCGCGCAACCGGTCGAGCAACAGCTGTGCCGTGAGGAGATCGCCGAGTTCGAGCGCGTGCCAGCCCTGCATGCGCCGGGATGCTACGCGCACCGTCGACCCGGATACATCGCGCGCAACCCGTGCCCACCCGAGCCCGCGGCCAGCGTGCGATCATGTCGGCCCGACCACCGCCGACCGCGCCTCGCCGTGACCGAATCCGCCGCCTCGCCCGTCCCGATCCGCTCCGCCGCGACCGTCGTCCTGCTGCGCGAACCGGACTCGCGCCTCGAAGTCCTGCTGACCCGTCGCTCCGCGCAACTCGCGTTCATGGGCGACCTCTGGGTGTTCCCGGGCGGACGCCTGGAGCCCGCGGACCTCGCGCCCGAGTCCCTGGCTCGCGTCCCGCGGGCGGACCACGCCGCCTGCGGCAGCCGCCTGCACGCGCTCACCGGCGAAGCGCTCGACGTCGCCACCGCCCTCGGCCTGTACGTGGCGGGCTGCCGCGAGACGTTCGAGGAATGCGGCGTCCTGCTGGCGCGACGCCCGGACGGATCGGCGTGCGACCCCGCGCAGATCGCCCGGCTGCAGGCACACCGCGCGCGTACGGCCACGGAGGGCGCGACGTTCCTCGACGTGCTGCGCGCGGAAGACCTGGTGCTCGACGTCTCGCGGCTGGTCTACTGGGCCCACTGGATCACGCCGTCGTTCGAGGCCAGGCGGTACGACACGCGGTTCTTCGCGGTCGAGGTCCCCGCCGGGCAGGAAGCCAGCGTCGATCGCACCGAGACGACCGAACATGCGTGGGTGACCGTCGACGAGGCGTTCGCGGCCTACGCGGCCGGCCGGATGAAGTTCGCGCCGCCCACGCTCGCGACGCTGCAGGACCTGCGGTCCTGCCACGCGCAGCACGGCAGCCTGGCGCGAATGCTGGCCGCGGAGCACGCCCGCGCCGTGCCGCCGATCCTGCCCAAGTGGTTCGAGGACGGCGACCACGTCACCATCGTGCTGCCCTGGGACCCGGAGTACGCGACCGTCCCGGGGGAAGCGGTCCGCGCTGCCGACGAATACCCGAGCTACCTCACGCAACTGCCCTCGCGCCGCGAACTGCGGCACCGGCCGGGGCGGCGGCCCTGAAAAGCAAAGGCCCCGGCGAACCGGGGCCCTGCTTCGATCGTCGGAGACCGGGACGGGCTACTTGGTCTCGCCCGCCGGCATGACGTTCTCGACCGCGGTCTGCACGGTCTCGCTGACCTTGCTCGCGATCTCCTTCGCCTGATCGATCACTGCCGTGGTGGCCTTCTCGGCCTTGACCTGCACCTGGCTGGCGGCCGTCTCGGCCTGGGCGATGGCCTTCTGCGCCGGCGGCGGCAGCTTCTTCACGGCCTTGCGGACGGCGGCCTTCGCCTGCGCGGGCGCCTTCTGCACGGCCTTCTTCAAGGCGGCGACTTTCTTCTTCGCCGCGGCCCGCACGGTCTTCGGCGACTTGGCGACGGCGCGCTTCACCTTCAGCGCGGCCTTCTTCACCTTCGCCTTGGCCGAGACGACTTTCTTCTTCGCGGCCTTCTTCCTGGTCGCCTTCTTCTTGGCGACCTCGGCCTTCGACTTCTTCCTCAGGTCGGCCGCGTGGGCCCGCTTGTAGCTCTGCACGTCCTTGATCCGGCCTTTGGCATCGCGGACGACGTACAGCTTCTTTCCCTTGCTGCTGCGGAGCGTGGTGCGCCGCGCCTTTTTCTTCGCTGCCATGGAGACTCCCTACGTGGTTGGGTCGCGGTCGACTGGACGGGCCGCGCGCAAATGGACTCGCCCACGACGCTAGAGCAGCGCCCCCCGGGAGTCAACACGGGAAAAGTGCAGTGCCGCGCCGGCGGCTCAGCCGGTGCCCTGCAGGCCTTGTGCGATGCCGTTCACCGACGCCAGCAGGGCCTCGAACAGTTCGCGGTCCTCGCGCCCCGACTCGCGCCAGCGCCGCAACAGGTCGACCTGCGTCAGGTGGATCGGATCCACGTACGGGTTGCGCAGGCGGATCGAGCGCTGCAGGGTCGGCTCCGAGTCGAGCAGGCGGGCGCAGCCCTTGATGGCGAGGACCTGCCCGGTGGCCAGCTGGAACTCGTCGCGGATGGCGTGGGCAATGCGCTGCAGCACGGGCGCCGCGAGTTCCTCGTACTGCGCCGCAATACCGAGGTCGGCCCGGGCCATGCGCATCTCGATGTCGTCCAGCAGGCCCTCGAAGAACGGCCAGCGCCCGTACATCTCGGTGAGGAACGGTGCGCCGAACTGCGCCTGCACGGCCGCCAGGCCGGCCCCGGTCCCCAGCCAGCCCGGCAGCATGTGCCGGCTCTGCGACCACGCGAACAGCCACGGCACGGCGCGCATCGCCGACACGCCCGCCCCCCCGTGGTGCGAGACCGGCCGCGAGCCGATCTGCATGCGCTCGATCACGTCGACCGGCGTGACGCTCAGGAAGAAGTCCATGAACTGCGGGTCGTCGTGGACGACGGCGCGGTACCGCTCCTGGCTGACCCGGGCGAACACGTCCATCGCCTCGAGCCAGCGCGGCTCCAGGCGCTCGGTGCCGTAGTAGCCGGCCGCCATCAGGGTCAGCGTGTGGACGCCCTGCTCGAAGGTCCGCAGCGCGATCGGCGCGAGGCCGTAGCGATCGTTGATGCTCTCGCCCTGCTCGGTGACGCGCAGGCGGGTGCCGGCGACGCCCGTCGGCAGCGAGCGGACGATGGCCTCGGTCCGGCTGCCGCCGCGGCTCATCGAACCGCCCCGGCCGTGGAAGATCTGCAGCCGGACGCCGGCCGCCGCGCAGGCGACCGACATCGACTCCTGCGCCCGCCGCAGCAGCCAGCGCGAGGCGACGATGCCGCTGTCCTTGTTGCTGTTCGAATAGCCGATCATCACCAGCTGGCGATTGCCCCGCGAGGCGAGGTGTTCGCGGTAGACCTTGTTCTGCAGCAGCCGCGTGATCGTGTCGCCGGCCCGCTCGAGCGCCTCGACCGATTCGAACAACGGGGCCACGTCGAGCTGGGCCTGGCCCGTCTCGGCGTCGGTGTACCCGGCCCAGCGCGCCATCAGGAGAACGGTGAGCAGGTCGTCGACGTCGGCCGCCATGCTGACGACGTACGTGCCGATGGCCCGCGACCCGTAGCGGTGGTCGCAGTACTCCATCGCCTCGAACACCCACAGCGCGCGCTTGCCGCCCGGGTCGAGGGCATGCGCCGGCGACTCGTCCGCCGCGATCGCCTCGGTCAGCCGACGGATCCTCTGTTCGGCGCCCTGGTCGCACCAGCCCTCCTCCGCCAGGCCCTGGCCGACGATCTGGCGGTGCACGCGCGCGTTCTGCCGCACGTCGAGGGTCGCGAGGTGGAAGCCGAAGGTGCGCACGCGACGCAGCAGCCGCTGCACGTAGAACAGGCCGGCGCGCTGCCCGCGGTGCTGCTGCAGGCTGTGGACGATCAGCTCGAGGTCGTCGACGAGCTGCGACGCACGCTCGTACTGGCCGGAGGCGTGATCGTAGGTCGCGCGCAGGCGCTCGGCGATCTGGCCCACCAGCACGCGGTAGGGCATCTGGTCGTGGTTGGCGGGCGCCGTCGCCCGCGCGGCCGGGACCAGCGTCCTGTACTGCTCGATGCGCTGCAGCACCTGCGCCGTCACGCCGACGCGGCTGGCGCTCTGGCTGAGCTTCTCCCCGAGTTCCTGCGCCTCGGCGAAATAGCGGTTGATGATCAGCTGGTGGTGCCGCGCGCAGCTCTCGCGGATGGTCTTGGCGTGCACGTCGGGGTGCCCGTCCATGTCGCCGCCGACCCAGGAGCCGAAGCGCAGCACGTCGGGCAGGGCGACTCCCCGGGCCTCCGGCCCGAACACCCCGATGAGCGAGGCCTCAATCTCCTCGTAGAAGGCCGGGATGACCTCGTAGACGACCTCGACGAGGAAGAACAGCACGTGCTCGCGCTCGTCGGCCACCGTGAGGCGCTCACGGGAGTTCTCGGCCGTCTGCCAGGCCGTCGTCAGCTCGCTGCGCAGGTGCTCGGTGATCGCCAGCTGCTCCGGGGGCGTCAGCGACGGGTCGAGCCGTCGCAGCAGCAGGCGGGCGATGCGTTGCTGCTGGCGCAGGATGGTGCGGCGCGTCGACTCGGTCGGGTGCGGCGTGAACACCGGCTCGATGCGGACCTGCCCGAGCAGTTCGAGCGCCTGGGGCAGCGTGACGCCGCGGGCCTTGAGCTTCTGGAAGCAGTCGGACATGCCGCCCGGCTGCGGCGTGCTGCTGTCGTGCATGTACTGCCGGCGCCGGCGCACCCGGTGCACCTTCTCGGCCATGTTGACGACCCGGAACCAGGCGGAGAACGCGCGGATCACCTCGCGGGCTTCGCGGGCCGGACGGCCTCGCGTGCGGACGACCAGTTCGATCGTGTCTTCGGCTTCGCCCAGCCGGCGGCCGATGGCAGCCTGCCGGTCACCCTCGACGGCGTCGAAGAGTTCGGACCCGCCCTGGTCCTGCAGCACCTCGCCGACGAGGGCGCCCAGCGTATGGACGTCGTCGCGCAGCGCCGCGTCCTTGAGCGGGAAAAATATGCCTTTGCGGGCCATGCGAGCGCAGCGTGGGACCGGGGGGTGGTTCGGTGGGCGGGTCGCGAGACGACGGAGCGCACGGTCGGCTTACGCCCTCATCCGGCCATGCTAGCAGATCCGGTTCCGGCGCCAATGTTGCAGCGATGCAACGGCCGCCCCGCCCGTTGCGGCGGGTCGTTCCGCTTTGCCATGCACAGCGGGTGAATCCGGAAAATTGTGGCTAACCGAAGGGGGTGGTATGTTCGCCACGTTGGGGCCGGATCAAGTCCGGACATTTCAACTCTCACTGTCAGGGGACACTCAATGAAGTTTGGCAAGTCTCGCCTGTTCGCGCTGGCCGCAGCGCATGGTGCGTCGCTACTCGCGGTTCCGGCCGTCCTGCAGGCAGCGGAGACCACGGGCCAGCTCGAGGAAATCGTCGTCACCGCGCGCCAGCGCTCGGAGAAGATCGAGGACGTGCCCGTCACGATCACGGCGTTCACCCAGACCGAGATCAAGAACGCGGGCATCGACCGGCCGACCGACTTCATCGCGATGACCGCCGGCGTGTCGCAGGTGCAGACGGCCGAGGCCGGCGACCTGCAGGTCAACATCCGCGGCATCAACACCGGCCGCGACGCGGAGACCAACTTCGCGCTCGTCATCGACGGCGTGCTGCAGACCAACCCGCAGGCCCTGAACCAGGAGCTCTCGGGCGTCACGCAGATCGAAATCCTGAAGGGACCGCAGGGCGCGCTCTACGGCCGCAACGCGGTGGCCGGCGCCATGATCATGACGACGCGCAAGCCCGGCGACGAGTGGGAGACCGACCTCGCCGCCGGTTACGGCACCGACAATTCGTACAAGGCCAGCATCTACACGGGCGGCCCGATCGCGGGCGACGTGAAGGGCTCGATCTCGGCGTACACGCGCAACACCGACGGCCAGTGGAAGAACCTGACGCTGAACTGCGACGACTGCGTCGACTTCTTCGAGGAGAACGGCGTGCAGGGCCGCCTGCTGTTCCCGCTCGTCGGCGGCAACATGGACTTCAAGGCCAAGTATTCGAAGATCGATTCCGGCGCCATCAACTTCAACGCAGCCACGGCGCTGGTGGACGTGGCGAACCTGCTGTCGGCACCGGCATTCGCCGAAGATCCGAACAAGCACGACTTCCGCTACATCAACAACGTCAAGCCGCAGAACGAGCAGGAGAACGTCAACCTGTCGCTGAAGGGCGACTGGGACCTCGGCTTCGCCACGTTGAGCAGCTACCTGGCCTACAACGACCAGACGAACTACTTCCTCACGGACGGCACCAGCGCCGCGTTCAACCTCTACACGTTCCAGAACCTCGACACGAACAACCCGTTCGCGGTGACCAGCACGTGCCAGGCGACGAACGACGCACACCTGAACGACCCGGGCTACCGGGCGCCGTTCTTCGGCCTGCCGTCCAACATCTGGTTCACGCCGGCGGCAAACGGCGGCTCGGGCTTCCTGCCGCCGTACGGTCCGGAGACCTGCGGCGGCTACCAGTACCAGCAGCGCGACCAGAAGGACACCAGCGTCGAAGTGCGCCTCACCTCGCCCGGCGACCAGTCGCTGCGCTGGGTGGCGGGCGCGTACTTCGCGGACATCGATCGCCACGTGGTGGTGTCGCAGGGCGCGGACCTCGGCGTGAAGCTGAAGCCGAAGGCGTTCATCCCGACCGGCGGCTCGAACCCGACCGACCTGCTGTACGACGACGACCTGTCGAGCAAGGTCTACGCGGTGTTCGGCCAGCTGGCGTACGACGTCACCGACGGCCTCGAACTCGCCCTCGCCCTGCGCTTCGACAGCGAGGACCGCTCGGTCAGCAACAACGTGCCGGTGTGCTCGCCGAGCAATCCGACGGCCTGCCGCGCGCAGACGCCGGGCTTCGCATACATCTACAACATCGGCGGCTCGGCGCCGTACATCAACCCGGCCTACACGGTGAACCCGTCGTATGCGACCAACGGCATCCCGGACCGCAGCAAGACGTTCGAGCAGCTGCAGCCGAAGCTCTCGGCGAACTGGAAGCTGACGGACGACTTCTCGGTGTTCGCGTCGTACGGCTACGGCTTCCGCAGCGGCGGGTTCAACTCGTCGGGCAGCGCCGCGACCATCGACACGGCCTACGGCTTCGCGGGCAGCACGCCGCTGTGCCTCGGCCCGGGCACGGATCCGGTTGGCCTCGGCCCGCCCTCGTGCAACGGGAGCTCGACGCTCAACATCACCGACGTCAGCGACACCTACAAGAAGGAAGTGTCGAAGGCCGCGGAACTCGGCTTCAAGTCGTTCTTCGCCGACCGCACGGTCAGCCTGAACGCCGCGGTGTTCTACACCAAGGTCGAGGACATGCAGTTCTTCAACTTCTTCGCCGGCCCGTTCGGCCTGCTGCGCGTCGTCACCAACATCGACCAGGTGACGATCAAGGGCGCGGAACTCGACGGCCGCTGGCGCGTGGGTGAGTACTTCTCGCTGTTCGGCGGCTGGGCGCTCACGGACGGCAACATCGACAAGTACAAGGGCCGCCCGTACACCAAGGGCAACGAAGTGCCGTACGCCCCGGATTACACGGGCAACCTCGGCGCCGAGTTCACGTACCCGATCGGCGAGAGCCTGCAGTTGCTCGCCCGCCTGGACGCGAGCTTCGTCGGCGAGACCTGGTTCCACCCGGTGCAGGGCGAGAAGGTGCCGAACCTCTTCACGTACTTCAACTTCGGGCAGGGTGAGTTCTCGAAGATGAGCCGCGACCCCTACCACACGCTAAATGCCCGCGTCGGCATCTCCGGCGACAACTGGGGCGTGACGGCCTGGGGCCACAACGTGACCGACGAGAAGTACCTCGCGGAGATCATCCCCGCGCCGGAGTTCGGCGGTGCGTTCATCCACGACGCGCCGGGCGCTTCCTACGGCGTCGAGGTGAACTTCAGGTTCTGATACGGGTTCACCCCGCCCGCTCGACGGGCGGGGTGACCACCGGTCACCTGCGAAAAAAAGGCCCGGGCAGCCTGCGCTGCCCGGGCTTTTTCATGCCTGCGCGACGGAGGCGCGCTGCCTCAGGCGGTGGTCCAGTCGTGCTCGCCCGCATCCCAGTCGCGCCGCAGGCGCTGCCCGAAGGCGTACCGCTCACCCGGGTGGTCGGACACCGAGATCTCGATGACGCCGCCGCGCTCGTCGTGGTAGCGACGGACGACGCGCATGCTGGCACTGCCCGGCTCGACGCCGAGGGCCGCGGCCGCGTCCTCCGGCATCGGTCGCGCGGTGACGTCGATGGCGACCTCGGCGACGTGCAGGCCGAACTGCTGCTCGAGCAGCTCGTACACGGTCCTGCGGCCGCGACCGATGCGCGAGGCGATCTCGGCATACCGCGGCAGCAGGTAGATGTCGGTGCGGCAGATCGGCGGCTGGCCGGGACCCATGCGGCGCACGGCCCTGGCCCGCACCCAGCGCGACCCGCGCCGGCATCCGAGCAGCGCCGCGAGCTCGCCGCTGACCACGACCTGCGCCGTCTCGACGACCTCGAGCCGGCTCTCGGGCGGATAGCGCAGCAGCTGGTCGGGCGAGGCGACCCGATGGACGTAGGCGCGGCGCGGCTTGCGCGCCAGCACCCGCGTGCCGAGACCCCGGCGCCGTTCGATCAGCCCGAGTTCCTCCAGGCGCCGCAGCGCCTCGCGGATGGTGTGGCGGCTGGCGCCGTAATCCTCCATGAGCTGCAGTTCGCCCGGCACCAGCGCCCCGACCTTCAGCTTGCCGGCGCGGATCCGTCCAATCAGCTCGTCGGCGATCTCCGTGTAGCGGTTCATGTCCCTTCCCAGCGTCGGCCGGCCCGGACAATTGTCCGGACATTAACGGAATGCTATACAGGACCCCTGCCCGGTGCGCCCCGCCCCGGGCCCGCGAGGAGCACCATGGTCCAGAACGTGAAAAACCTGGGTGGCCAGCGCTACCGGGAGACTTTCGGCCGATATTACGAGGATTTCACCGTCGGCGACACCTACGAGCACCGCCCGGGGCGCACGATCACCGAGACGGACAACACGTGGTTCACGCTGCTGACCATGAACACGCATCCTTTGCATTTCGACGCCGAGTACGCCAAGGCCTCGGAGTTCGGACGCTGCATCGTCTGCAGCCCGCTCACGGTCGCCCTGCTGGTCGGCATGAGCGTGACCGACGTCAGCCAGAAGGCCATTGCGAACCTGGGCTGGAAGGAGATCCGCATGACCGCCCCGCTCTTCGCCGGCGACACGCTCTACGGCGAATCCAGCGTGCTCGACAAGCGCGAATCCAAGAGTCGTCCGGATGCAGGCGTGGTGACCGTCAGCACCACGGGCCGCAACCAGGACGGCAAGGTCGTCTGCACGTTCGAGCGCACGATCCTCGTCGCCAGGCGCGGCCACGCCGTCGAAGACCGCAGCAATTACTGACCCAGCGCCGCCCACCGGGAGCCCGCCATGAGCCTGTCCGAACTCGACGCCCAGATCCTCGACACCATCGACCGCTGGGTCGAGAAAGAGGTCAAACCCATCGCCCGCAAGTTTGACCAGGCGGATGAATACCCGCACGACCTCGTCGAGCAGATGAAGGAGCTCGGGCTCTTCGGCGCGACCATCGCCCCGGAGTACGGCGGCCTCGGCTTGTCCGCAACCACCTACGCGACCGTCGTGTCGCGCATCGCGAAGGCCTGGATGGCCCCGGTCGGCATCTTCAACTCGCACCTGATCATGGCGTCCTGCGTGCAGCGCCACGGCACGGAGGAGCAGAAGCAGCGCTTCCTGCCCCGCTTCGCCACCGGCGAGCTGCGCGGCGGCCTCGGCCTCACCGAGCCCAACGCGGGCACGGACCTGCAGAGCATCCGCACGACGGCCCGGCGCGACGGCGACCACTACGTGATCAACGGCACCAAGACCTGGATCACCAACGGCGTCTACGGCACGGCGTTCGCGCTGCTCACCAAGACCGACACCGAGGCCCAGCCGCGGCACAAGGGCATGACGATGTTCGTCGTCGAGAAGGGCGAGGGCTTCACGATCGGCAAGAAGATCAAGAAGCTCGGCTACCGCTCGATCGACAGCGCCGAGCTGGTGTTCGACGACCACCGCGTGGCGGCCGACCGACTGATCGGCGGCGTCGAGGGCCGCGGCTTCCACCACGCGGTGAGCGGCCTCGAGCTCGGGCGCATCAACGTCGCGGCGCGCGGCCTCGGCCTCGCACAGGCGGCCCTCGCCGACGCACTGCGCTATGCGCAGGAGCGCCAGACCTTCGGCAAGCCGATCGCGCAGCACCAGGCGATCCAGCTCAAGCTTGCCGACATGGCGACGCGCTGCGAGGCGGCGCGGCTGCTGGTCGAGCAGGCCGCGCGCAAGTACGACACCGGCGAGCGCTGCGACATGGAGGCCGGCATGGCCAAGCTGTTCGCGTCGGAAGCCGGCGTCGAGAACAGCCTCGAGGCCATGCGCATCTTCGGCGGCTACAGCTATTCCGTCGAGTTCGACGTCGAGCGCTACTACCGCGATTCGCCGCTGATGTGCATCGGCGAGGGCACCAACGAGATGCAGCGCGTGATCATCGCGAAGCAGCTGATCGAGAGACACGCGCTGTGACCCGGCCGCTGCCGCTCGCGGGCCTGCGCGTCCTCACTTTCGAGAACTTCGGCGCCGGCCCGTTCGGCTCGATGTACCTCGCCGACCTCGGTGCGGAGGTCATCAAGATCGAGAACCGCGAACAGGGCGGCGATGCCACGCGCGGCATGGGCCCGCACTTCCTCGGACCGAACGACAGCCAGTTCTTCCAGACCTTCAACCTGAACAAGAAGAGCGTCACGCTCAACCTGAAGCTGCCGGCGGGTCAGTCCGCGTTTCATCGCATCGTGCGCACCGCCGACGTGGTGCTCAACAACCTGCGGGGCGACCAGCCGGAGAAGCTCGGCCTCGACTACGCGGCGCTCGGCCGCGTGAACCCGAAGATCCTCTGCGCGCATCTCTCGGCCTACGGTCGCGACAACGAGCGCAAGGGCTGGCCCGGTTACGACTACCTGATGCAGGCCGAAGCGGGATTCCTCTACCTGTCGGGCGAGCCCGGCGGCCCGCCGACTCGCATGGGCCTGTCGATCGTCGACTACATGACGGGCATCACCACGTCGGTCGCGATCCTCGCCGCGCTGATCGGCGTGCTGAAGACAGGCCGCGGCCACGACGTCGACGTCAGCCTGTTCGACGTCGCCTTGCACCAGCTCACCTACCCCGGCGCTTGGTACCTGAACGCAGGCACGCCCACGGAGCGCCTGCCGCGCAGCTCGCATCCGTCGGCGGTGCCCGTGCAGCTGTTCCGCACGCAGGACGGCTGGATCTTCGTCATGTGCATGACGGACAAGTTCTGGCAGGCCCTGCTCGGTGCCCTCGACCGCGCGGACCTCGGCGCGATCCCCGAGTTCGCGACCATCGAGGCGCGACGGCGCCACCGCGACCGGCTGACCGAGGTGCTCGACGCGGTGTTCGTCACGGACACCACGGAGGCCTGGCTCGGCAAGCTGCAGGGCCTGATGCCGGCCTCGCCGGTCTACGACCTGCCGCAGGCGCTCGACAATCCCTACATCCGCCAGATCGGCATGCTGCGCGACCTGCCGCACCCGCAGCAGCCCGACTACCGCGTGCTCGCGAACCCGATCAAGCTCGACGGGCACCGCCTGCCGAGCCGCGTCGCGCCACGCCTGGGCGAGCACACGGACGAGATCCTGAGGTCGGTGGGATTCACGGCCGGCGAACTGGCCGCGCTCAAGGACCAGGGAGTCACCTGATGAAGCTCGACGGCGTGCGCGTACTCGATCTCGGCCTGTTCCTGCCGGGGCCGTACGTCTCGCAACTCATGGCGGACCACGGCGCCGAAGTGATCAAGCTCGAACCGCCGGGCGAAGGCGATCCGGGCCGGCACATCGGCCAGGTCGAGCACGGCAACACGGTGTTCTTCCGCAACCTCAATCGCGGCAAGAAGAGCATCAGCCTGAACCTCAAGTCGCCCGAGGGGCTGGAGGCCACGCTGAAGCTGGCCGAATCGGTCGACGTGATGATCGAAGCGTTCCGGCCGGGCGTCGCGCAGCGTCTCGGCGTCGATTACGAAACCGTGCGCAAAAGGAATCCGCGCATCGTCTATTGCTCGATCTCGGCCTTCGGCCAATCCGGTCCGCTGCACAAGGTGCCGGCACACGACCTCGCCGTGGAGGCGCACGCGGGCATCACCAGTGTTTCGCTGGGCCAGGACGACCAGCCGACGATGCCGCCGGTGCCGGTGGCGGACTTCGCTTCGGCGTCGCTCAGCCTCATCGGCATCCTCATGGCCCTGCTGCGTCGTCAGCAGACGGGCGTCGGCGACTACCTCGACATGGCGATGTACGACAGCGCGATCTCGTGGCTGCCAAACGTCACGGGCCCGGTGTTCGCCGAGAAGCGCAATCCGGTCCCGAAACACGAGCGCAGCTGGGGCGGCGCGGCCTTCTATCGCATCTACCGGACGGCGGACGACCGGCACGTGGTGCTCGGCGCGCAGGAGATCAAGTTCGTGCGCTCGCTGATGACCGAGTGGGGCCGGCCGGACCTCGTGGCGCTCGCGGAGCGTGGACCGGGACCGCACCAGCAGCCGCTCGCGGAGTTCGTGCAGAGCGTGCTGATCACGAAGACGCAGGCCGAGTGGGTCGAGTACTTCAGCCGGCGCGACATCGGCTTCGCACCGGTGAAGACGTTGCGCGAGGCATTCGACGATCCGCACACACAGGCGCGGCAGATGCACTTCGTCGACGAACTCGGCCAGGAGCACGTGGGGCTGCCGATCAAGTTCCAGCAGGAACCGGGGCGTGCCGACCTGAGGGTGCCGAAGCTCGGCGAGCACACGGCCGACATCCTGCGGGGCATCGGCTACTCCGACGCCGACATCGCGCGACTCATCTCAGGCTGATACGCCATTCGGCGCGGGCGGCGCGCGAGTGTGCCAGTCGGTCGCCTGCTCGTACGCGTGCGCGACGCGCAGCAACGTGGCTTCGGCGAACGGACGCCCGGCGAGCTGGAAGCTCGTCGGCACGCCGTTGTCCGTGAAACCGCAGGGAACCGCGAGCGCCGGCAGGCCGAGGTAATTGAACGGCGCCGTGCAGCGCACCATCGCCGCGATCTTCTCCCACATGACCGCCGCGCCCCCGACGTCCGTTTCCTCGATGGTCGGTGCCGGGATGGCGAGCGTCGGCAGGTGCAGCACGTCGCACTGCGCGTAGACCTCGCGCACGAACGTGGCGAGCAGCCGCGGCCGGATCGCAAGCGCCTGCGCGTAGACCGGCGCCGGAATGCCGAGGCCCGTCGCGGCACGCACGCGCACCTGCGGCGAGTACAGGTGCGCGCGCGCGCGCAGGTTGGCCCCGTGGATCGCCGTGGCTTCGGCATACACGAGCACGCGACTCAACTCCGTCAGCTGCGAGCAGTCCGGCAGCGAGACGCTCACGATGCGGGCGCCGAGCCCGGCCAGCACGTCGAGCGACCCCTGCACCGCCTGTCGCACGTCCTCACTGACCTGCTCGAGGAAGAACTGCGCGGGCACGCCGATGCGCAGGCCGCGCACGTCCGCGCTCAGCGCCGCCGGGTAATTCGGAATCGCGCGCCGGCTCGTGCGCGCATCGTGCGGATCGTGGCCCGCAATCGCCTTGAGCAGCAGCGCCAGGTCGAGCGTGCCGCGCGCGAACACGCCTGGAGTGTCAGCCGAGTGCGACAACGGCATCATGCCGTGGCCGCTCAGCAGGCCGTAGGTCGGCTTCAGCCCGAGCACGCCTGCGACGCTGGCGGGCAAGCGGACCGAACCGCCCGTGTCCGACCCGAGGCTGCCATAGGCCAGGCGCGCGGCGACGGCCACGCCGCTGCCGCTCGAGGAGCCGCCCGCGACGTGCGCCGGATTCCAGGCGTTGCGGCAATGCCCCACGGCCGCGTTGTGCCCGGTCGGTCCGAGCGCGAACTCGGCCATGTTGAGCGCACCGAGCTCGATCGCGCCTGCGCGGTCGAGTCGCTCGAGCAGCGTCGACGTCGTGGTCGCGGCGCCGGGCGCGGCGCGCGAACCCATGCTCGACGCGCGGCCGGTGCGGAAATACATGTCCTTGTGGGCCAGCGGCACGCCGTGCAGCGGGCCGAGCGGTCGACCGGCCGCGACGGCCGCATCGGCACGCTCGGCGGCGGCGATCACGCTGTCGTCGAAAACGCGCAGGAAGGCGTTGACCGTCGGATTCCAGCGCTCGATGCGCCGCAGGCACGCCTCGGTCACCTCGCGCGAGGACACGCGTCGTTCACGGATCGCGCGCGCGGTCTCGTCGAGCGACCAGCCCGTCAGCTCGTCGGCGCTCACGACTCACCCTCGGCCAGCGCGTCGAGCGTGGCAAGGAATTCCGCCGCGGCCTCCTCGATCAGCACCGGACCCGGCGCCGGGACTACCGCCGCAACCGCCTGTGCCGCGGTGGTCGCCGCCGCGGCGATGCGCTGCGCCGTCTCGTCGTCCACCCACTCGTGCCCCTGTGCGCGCGCCAGTACGCGCACCGTGCGCCCGTCGATCGCATCCGTCATCGCTTCACCTCATCGTCACGGCGTCGCGGGCACGCCCGTCGTCATGTCCAGCAGCACGCGCCATTCGCGGCCCTCGCGTACCCACACGCGCACGTAGACCGCGCGCGCCTGTGACGGGCCGCCCTTGCGCTTCGTCGCGCTCGTCAGTTCGCCCCACGTGTACCCGAGGTCGGAGCCCGGCGTGCTCACCACGCCGCGCGTCATCGCCACCCGGGCGCCGGCGAACGCCTGGTCGTCCAACGGCCAGTCCGCGACCACCGGCGCCGGCGCATGGCCGTCACGCAGCGCGAGGCCCGTCGCCGAAGCCGCGTGCCGGAGGGCAGCGTCGGGTCCCTTGCGAGCCAGCAGCGCGTCGTAGTCGTCCTCCGCGCGCGCGAGATCCGGGGCCGCGGCGGTGCCGGCACAGGTGGCCTCGCCGGCGGGCAGCGGCGAAAGCGGGCCCAGTGCCGCCGCCGGCACGTCGATACCGTGGTCGAGCGCCACGGTCCAGCCACCTTCCGGGCCGCGACGCCAGATCGTCAGGTAGATGCCGGTGGCGACCAGCGTGTCCTGGCGATACGTCCAGGGACCGAGGGTCACGGCCAGTTGACCGTCGCAGCTCGCGCGCCCGGTGCCCGGCGACCATTCGAGGCGACCCGTCGCTTCGTCGTGCGAGGACAGCCAGTCGAGGCCGAGGACGGCCGTCGGCCGGAAGAGCACGCCATCGGGCGCGAGGTATTCCTGGAACGCGCCCTGCGTGCCGACCTCGCCGGCGCGCGCGGCGAACGCACGGTCGGTCGCCAGGGCGTCGTCGAGCGGCCCCTGCGCGCGCGCCACGGTCGCGGCGAGGAGCAGGCAGGGAAACAGGACGGCGAAGGCTCGGCGGCGCATGGAACTTCGGCGGATTCGGGCGGTCGAGGATATCGCGGGCCGCGGTTCCGCGTCTGCCGCATTCTGCTACAGTCTCCCCCACCCTGACCCACCCCCAAAGAGTGAACATGCAGCGACTCCTTGCCTTCTGCGCAGTGGTGCTGATGAGCCTCGGCGCCAGTCCCGCCGCGTTCGCGGATGCGAAGACCGACCAGCGCCTCGAGAACTCGCGCAAGGTCTTCGAATCGTTCTCCAACCTCACCGAGCAGTCCATCCCGACCTGGCTGCTCGATCGCGCCTACGGCGTCGTGGTGGTGCCGGGCGTGGTCAAGGTCGCGCTCACGCTGGGTGGCCGCGGCGGCAAGGGCGTCATGGCCGTGCGCAACCCGGACGGCTCGTGGAGCGACCCGGTGTTCGTGACGCTCGCGGGCGGCAGCATCGGCTTCCAGTTCGGCGTGCAGTCGACCGACGTGGTGCTGGTGCTCATGTCGCGCCAGAGCGTCGAGGGCATCGCCGGGGGCAAGGTCACGCTCGGCGGCGATGCGAGCGTCGCGGCCGGCCCACTCGGCCGCGCGGCATCTGCCAACACGGACGCCACGTTCAAGGCACAGGTGCTCTCCTACTCGCGGAACGAAGGCTTGTTCGCGGGCGTGGCGCTCGACGGCACCGTCATCTCGGTCGACAACTCCGCGAACGAGACGGCCTACGGTGTCTCGGGCGTGCTGCCCTCGCAGATCCTCGAGGGCAAGATCGCCGGCACGCCGCCGGCAGCAGCGGACTTCAAGGCCGCCCTCACGCGCGCCACCGACAAGTCGGCTGCAGCTGCGCCGCCGCAGCCGCCGACCTCGCTGTCGGTCGACGGCCAGGCGCCTGCCGCGCCCGCAGCGCCGGCGACTCCGTCGACGGCACCGCAGCCTGGCGCCACGACCTACCCGATGGAAGACCCGAACCCGGGCGCGCCGCCGCCGAAGTAACCTTGCTCCCGGAGGGCCGCCCGTGCGATTCGTGAAAGGACTCTTCCTCGCACTGCTCGGCGTGATCGCACTCACGCTGGTGGCCGGCCTGTTCCTGCCGGGCCAGGCGCACGTCGAGCGCAGCGTGACCATGAACGCGCCTCCGGCAGCGATCTTCCCCATCGTCAACGGATTCGGCCGCTTCAACGAGTGGTCGCCCTGGGCCGGGCTCGACCCGAAGACGACCTACACGTACTCGGGGCCGGCGACCGGGGTCGGCGCGGTCATGACGTGGCACAGCGACGACCCGAAGGTCGGCAGCGGTCGCCAGGAGATCATCGCGGTCGAGCCGGATCGCGCGGTGACGATGAAACTGGACTTCGGCGGCTCGAGTCCGTCGCAGGCAACGATGACCTTCGTGCCCGCGGGCGCGGGCAGCCGCGTGACCTGGGCGTTCGACGCCGACTTCACGGGCCACTACTTCGATCGCTACATCGGCGTGCTCTTCGACCGCTTCATCGGCCCCGACTACGAGAAGGGCCTCGCCAGGCTCAAGGCACTCGTCGAAGCCGCGCCGGCGGCGCCCTGACGCGCCGCTCCGCCTATACTCGGCGCGGCCCGGTCCTGAGAGCGCCGCCCCACCGATGACCCGTCCCCCTGCCCGAGGCCGTCGCACCCGCATCCCCCAGGGCGCAGGCCCCGCGTACGTCACGCGCGCCCTGCCGTGGTACGCGATGCTCGACGACGAGGCGCTGGTGCGCATCGAGACGCAGGCGCTGCGCCTGCTCGAGCGCACCGGCATCGAATTCCGCGACGACCCGGACGCGCTGCGGCGGTGGCGCGCCGCGGGCGCCGACGTCTCCGGGACCCGCGTGCGGACGGCACCGGAACTCGTGCGTTCACTGCTGGCGAGTGCCCCCGAGGAATTCACGCAGGTCGCGCGCAACCCGGCCCGCTCTGTGCGCATCGGCGGGTCCCACGCCGTCTTCGCGCCGGTCTACGGCTCGCCGTTTGTGCGCGATCTCGAAGGCGGGCGGCGCTACGGCACGCTGGAGGATTTCCGGCGGCTGGTGCAGCTCACACACCAGCTCTCCCCGCTCCACCATTCCGGCTTCGTCACCTGCGAGCCGTGCGACGTGCCCGTCTCCAAGCGTCACCTCGACATGCTGCTCGCGCACATGACGCTCACCGACAAGCCGCACCTCGGCGCGATCACCGAGCGCAGTCGTGCCGAAGACAGCGTGGCGATGGCCCGGCTGCTGCACGGACCGGAGACGTTCGACCGCCACTGCGTGATCCTCGGCAACGTCAACACCAACTCGCCGCTGCTGGTCGACAAGGTGGTGACGCAGGCGGCCGAGGTCTATTGCGGCGCGGGCCAGGGATTGATCGCCGTTCCGTTCATCCTGTCGGGCGCGATGGGGCCCGTGACCACCGCGGCCGCCATTGCGCAGGCGCTCGCCGAGGCGATGATCGTGGGAGCGTACACGCAGCTCGTGGGTCCGGGCGCGCCCTTCATCCTCGGCAATTTCCTCTCGTCGATGAACCTGCGCTCGGGCGCTCCCACGTTCGGCATGCCCGAGCCGCTGATGTCGAACCTGGTGATCGGCCAGCTCGCGCGCCGGCTGAAGCTGCCGCTGCGCTGCGGCGGCGCGCTCACCGCCTCGAAACTGGCCGATTTCCAGGCAGCGGCCGAGAGCGCCGACTCGATGCTGTCGACCGTGCTCGGGGGTGCGAACTACGTGTTGCACGCGGCCGGCTGGCTCGAGGGCGGGCTCACCACGGGGTACGAGAAGATGGTGCTCGATGCCGACCGCCTCGGCGCCTATGAAGTCGTGCTGCGCGGCTTCGCCACGGACGACGATGCGCTCGGCGTCGATGCATACGCCGACGTGGAGCCGGGCGGACACTTCCTCGGCTCCGCGCACACGCTCGCGCACTACGAGACCGCGTTCTACGAGGCGGGGCTGTCGGATTCGAACAGCGTCGAGCAGTGGGAAGAACAGGGCAGCCAGGACGCCGCGAAGCGCGCGTCCGGTCGCTGGAAGAAGCTGCTGTCCGAATACCAGGCACCGCCGATCGATGCGGCCACGCGCGAGGCCCTGGAAGACTACGTGGCACGGCGCAAGACGGAGTTGCCGGACGCCTGGTACTGAACGGACGCACGAGCGGGGGCGAGTGACGTGGAATCGCATGCGAAAGTCGTGATCATCGGCGGCGGCGTGGTCGGCGCCTCCATCCTGTTCCACCTCGCGAAGTTCGGCTGGAAGGACTGCGTGCTGCTCGAGCGGGCCGAACTCACCAGTGGTTCGAGCTGGCACGCGGCCGGCCAGATCCACACCATCAGCTCCGACCCCAACATCTCAAGGCTGCAGGGCTACACGATCCGGCTGTACCGGGAGATCGAGGCCACCTCGGGTCACTCGATCGGCATGCACTCGACCGGCGGCTTCTACCTCGCCTCCAACCAGGTCTGGTACGACTACCTGAAGCGCGAGCGGTCGAAGGCCCGCACCCTGGGCCTCGACCAGGAGTTCATCAGCGTCGAGGAAGTGGCGCGCCGCCACCCGCTCATCGACCCGACGCACTACCTGGCCGCGCTGTGGGACCCGCTCGACGGCGACATCGATCCCTCGGGCGTGGTCTACGCGTACGCCAAGGCCGCGCGCGTGCACGGCGCCCGCTACTACACCCACACGCCGGTCACCGCCACGCGCCAGCGCAAGGATGGCGGCTGGGACGTCGAGACGCCGAACGGCACGATCCACGCTGAGATCGTCGTCAACGCCGCGGGCCTGTGGGCGCGCGAGGCCGGCCGGCTCGCGGGCGTGCACCTGCCGGTGCAGCCGATGGAGCACCACTACCTCATTACCGAGGATATTCCCGAAATCGCGGAGCGCATGCAGACCGGCGAGCGCCTGCCGGCCGGCATCGACTACGAGGCGAACATCTATTTCCGGCAGGAGCGCAACGGGATGCTGCTCGGCACCTACGAGCCGCGCTCGACGCCGTGGAAAGTCGCGGGCACGCCGCCCGACTTCGGCCACGAACTGCTCGCGCCGGACCTCGACCGCATCGCGGACCGGCTCGAACTCGCGTTTGGCCGCATCCCGGCCCTCGGCCGCGCCGGTATCAAGACGGTGGTGAACGGGCCGTTCACCTTCGGGCCCGACGGCAACCCGATGATCGGGCCCGTGCCCGGCCTCACCAACTACTGGGCCGCCGTGGGCGTCATGGCGGGCTTCTGCCAGGCGGGCGGCGTCGGCCTGTGCCTCGCGGAATGGATGATCGACGGCGAACCCTCGATCGACGTGTGGGCCATGGACATCGCGCGCTTCGGCCACTTCGCCACGCCCGACTGGGGTACGGTGAAGTCGTCCGAGAACTACGAGCGCCGCTTCGTGATGACCTTCCCCAACGAGACCTTGCCGAAAGGCCGGCGCCAGAAGACCACGGCCCTGTACGACCGGCTGGTGGCCCGCGGCGCGGTGATGGGCACGTCGTTCGGCCTCGAGCACGCCCTGTGGTTCGCCCACGGTCCCGACGACGCGCACGAGGAACCGACATTCGGGCGCAACCGCAGCCATGCCTACGTCGCCGAGGAAGTGCGCGCGGTGCGTGAGCGCGTGGGCGTCCTCGAGATCGCCAACTTCGGCAAGCACGAAGTGCGCGGCCCCGGGGTCAGGGAGTTCCTCGGCCGAATGCTGGCGGGCCACCTGCCCGCGCCCGGTCGCGTGGCGTTGAGTCCGATGCTCACGCCGAAGGGCAAGCTGTACGGCGACCTGACGATCAGCTGCCTCGACGCGGAGCACTATCTGCTGCTGGGCTCGGGCGCGGCGCAGGACATGCACCGGCGCTGGTTCGAGACGCACCTGCCCGCGGCCGGCGTCCGGTACCGCAACGTCTCGGATTCGCTGCACGGCCTCGCGCTGTCCGGCCCGAACTCCCGGGCGCTGCTGCAACGGATCACGCGCGACGACGTGTCCGCCGCGGCACTGCGCTTCCGCGACGTGCGCCGCACGTTCGTCGGCGGAGTGCCGGTGACGCTCGTGCGCCTGTCGTTCTCCGGCGAACTGGGCTACGAGATCTACTGCGAGCCGCCGTACCTGATGGCGCTGTGGGAACAGGTCGAGGCCGCGGGCGCGGATCTCGGCCTGCGGCCCTACGGGGCCCGGGCGCTCATGAGCCTGCGGCTCGAGAAGAACTGGGGCGTCTGGACACTCGATTACCGCCCCGATTACACGGCGGCGGAAAGCGGTCTCGACACGCTGATCGACTGGCGACGCGATTTCATCGGCAAGGCCGCCGCGCTGGCCGAGCGCGAGCGCGGACCGGCACGCCGGCTGGTCACGCTCACCATCGACACGCCGGACCGCGACGTGGTGGGCGACGAGGCCGTGCTGGACGGCGAGCGCTGCGTCGGCCACGTCACCTCGGGCGGCTACGCGCACCACGTCAGCCGCTCGATGGCGATGGCCTACGTGCCGGCGGACCGCGCCGCGGACGGGACGGCCCTGCAGGTGGAGATCAATGGCGAACGCTTCGCGGCACGCGTGATGACGACGCCGCTGCACGACCCGGCCGGCGGCCGGATGCGCAGCTGATCCGGCTCAGCGCGGGCGCGCCCCGCGCATCGCCTCGGCGAGCCCCGACCAGAGGTCCGGGTCGGCCAGCACCATCGTCATGCCGTTGATGATGAACTGCGCGCCGATGCACACCATCAGGAAGCCGGTGAGGCGCGTCAGGGCGATCATGCCGGTCTCGCCGATCAGGCGATTGAAGCGCTCGGCGCCGCTCAGCACGAACCACGCGAGCAGCGCGGTGAGCAGGATCGCGGACGACACGCCGAAGAAATCGAGCACGCGCTGCAGGCCGTGGCGCGAACTCGCCTGCGACGACAGGCTCATCACGACGGCGAAGGTGCCGGGCCCGGTGAGGCCCGGCATCGCGAGCGGCGTGAACGCGATGTCGTACTTCAGCTCGGCCTGCTTGCTGAGCTGTGCCTTGTCGGCCGGCGCGTTCGGGAACAGCATCTGGAAACCGAGGAACGCCACGATCAGGCCGCCGGCGATGCGCATGCCTGGCAGCGAGATCCCGAAGAAGTTCATGATCAGGCCGCCCGCCACGAGGAAGCCGGCCATGAGGAAGAACGCATAGGTGCAGGCGCGCCGGATCTGGCGGCGTCGCTCCGCTTCCGGCAGGTGCGCGGACGCGGACATCACGATCGGCACCGCGCCGAAGGGATTCACGATGGGGATGATCGCGAGCAGCGCGCCCGCGAGATACCCGAGATAGTCACCGACCCAGGTCATGGCCGCGCGCTCACCGGATTCTGCGCCGGCAGCTCAGGGATCGACCTTCTCGAAATCGAGCGCCGGCTGGTCGCCCGGGCGGAAATAGACGTACCGGCCGCTCATCTGCGCGAGCGCGGCGTCGCGGTCGCGCGCCGTCGCATACCAGTGCTCCTTCTGCCAGTCGCCGCCGACCAGGTGACGGAACGGGTCGAGCTTGCGCAGCCGGACGCGGATGCCGTAGGGGCGCTGCTCGGGCAGCGGCTGGCGCAGGTTCTGGTCGTGACAGATGGCCATGGCGGGCGGGAACTCGGGCGAGACGGGGGCCGTATTCTAGCGGTCGTCCACCCGCCGGCGCGACACCGATGGCTCCGCGACGGTGCTGTCTCCACGACCGCGCGATTGGCCATAATCGGGACCGGACCCCGCCCAGCATGACCGCCCTGCCCCTTCCCCGCCGCACGCCCCGCCGACTCCGGCTCGTCATCCTCGTCGGCACACTCACGTGCGTGCCGGTCGGGGCGGACGCAGCTCCGGCGGGACTCGAGGAAATCGTCGTCACCGCCGCGCGACGGCCGGCGCCCGCGCTACGCACGCCGATCAGCATCGGCCGGGTCGGCGCCGACGACGTACGACTGACCGATGGCACCCACAATTCGGAACTGCTGAATCGCGTGCCCGGCGTCATGATCCAGCGCGGCAGCGGCCAGGAGAGTCTCACGGCGATCCGTTCACCGGTGCTGACGGGCGCCGGCTCCTGCGGCGCGTTCCTCGTGCTCGAGAACGGCGTGCCCATCCGGCCCGTAGGCTTCTGCAACGTCAACGAACTGCTCGAGGTCGACACGGAACAGGCGGCCGCGGTCGAGGTGATCCGTGGCACGGGCAGTGCGTTGTATGGCGCGAATGCCGTGCACGGCACGATCAACGTGCTGCAGGCGTCGCCGGCGGAGCGACCGCCCCTGCGCGTCGGCGTCGACGCCGGGCCGGACGGCTACGTGCGCACGAAACTCGACGGACGCATCGACGGGGAGCGGACGGACGTCGGTCTCGCCGGGCTCTATGCGCACGACGGCGGGTGGCGGCAGTCCTCCGGTTTCGACGAGGGCAAGGTTCTCGGGAACGTCACGGGCACGTGGGGTGCGACTCCTTTTCGCATCGACCTCGCGGCCACCGACCTCGACCAGCAGACCGCGGGCTTCATCACCGGCAAGGACGCGTATCGCGACGAGGCGCTCGCCCGCAGCAATCCGAACCCGGAAGCCTACCGCGACGCACAGTCCGCGCGCCTGACCGGCGAGTTCGCGCCGCGCCTGCCGAGCGGCGCGACACTGGAGTTGCGTCCCTACCTGCGCCGCTCGCGCATGGACTTCCTGCAGCACTTCCTGCTGGGCCAGCCGATCGAGCGTAACGGCCAGGACAGCGCGGGCCTGCTGTCGACGCTGAACTGGACGTCGTCAACCGCGTGGTCGGCCACGGCCGGCCTCGACGTCGAATGGGCCCGATCGACCCTCGTCGAGACGCAACCCGCGCCGACGACCGGTGGCTCGCCGGCCGCCAATGCGATCCGGCCGGCCGGCAGGCACTACGACTACGCGGTGCGCTCGCGGGTAGCGGCGCTCTACGGCCAGTTCGATCGCAAGCTCGCGCAGCGGTGGCACCTCGGGGGCGGCGTGCGCGCGGAATACGTTGCGTACGACTACGACAACCGCATGATCGACGGCAACACGGACGAGAACGGCGTGCCCTGCGGATTCGGCGGCTGCCTGTACAGCCGGCCGGCGGACCGGCGCGACGACTTCTTCAACGTGGCGCCGAAGCTGACTCTCACGGTCGACCTCGCCCGCGGCCTCGACGCTTACGTCAACGTCTCGCGCGGTTTCCGCCCACCGGAGATGACCGAGTTGTATCGCCTGCAGCGCCGGCAGTCGATCGCCGACCTCGACTCGGAGCGGATCGATGCGGTGGAACTCGGTCTCAAGGGGGCATTCACCCGATGGCGCTTCGCCCTGGCGGCGTTCGACATGGACAAGCGCCACGTGATCCTGCGCGAGTCGAGCGGCTTCAACGTGAGCGACGGCCGCACGTCACATCGCGGCGTCGAGTACGAGATCGCGTGGAGCCCGCTCGATGCGTGGTCGGTGCAGGGCAGCGGCACCTATGCGCGCCACCAGTACGAATTCTCGCGGGCCGTCGACGGCGGCGAGACGATCACGGAGGGGCACGACATCGACACCGCGCCCCGTGAACTGCAGCGGCTCGCGGTGCAGTGGCGACCGTGGCCAGGCCTGCGCAGCGAGGCGGAGTGGCTGCGCGTAGGCGCCTACTGGCTCGATGCCGCCAATGCGCACCGCTACCCCGGGCATGAGCTGCTGAACCTGCGCGCGAGCTGGGACGTGCGGCCCGCATGGACGGTCGCCGTGCGGCTGGTCAACGCGCTCGATCGCGCCTACGCCGACCGGGCCGACTACGCCTTCGGCACCTATCGCTATTTCCCCGGCCGAGGCCGTACCCTGTTCGCCGAAGTGACCTGGACCGCGCCATGAAACGACCCGTCAAGATCCTGCTCGCGATCGTCGCCACGCTGGTCGCCGGACTCCTCGCTCTGGTGGCCGCGTGGTGGACGCCGGACCGGCCCGTCGAAGCGTTGACCGCGCAGTGGGCACCGCCACCTTCGCAGTTCGTCGCGATCGACGGCATGCAGGTGCACGTCCGCGATGAGGGTCCGCGCGACGACCCGAGCCCGGTCGTGCTGCTGCACGGCACGTCCGCCTCGCTGCACACCTGGGACGGCTGGACCGCCGGGCTGCGCGGACAGCGACGGGTGATCCGGCTCGACCTGCCCGGCTTCGGGCTGACCGGCCCGCCGGCGGACGGCGACTACTCGATGCCGCGTTACGTGGCGTTCATGCGCCAGGTGTTCGATCACTTCGGGCTGCAGCACTGCGTGCTGGCCGGCAACTCGTTCGGCGGCTGGATCGCCTGGGAAACGGCACTGGCGGAACCGCAGCGCGTCGAGCGCCTGGTCCTCGTCGACTCGGCCGGCTATCCGCTGCTCTCCGAGTCGGTGCCGGTCGCGTTCCAGGTGGCGCGCATTCCCGTGCTGAATCGGCTCGTGCCCGTGCTGCTGCCGCGCGCCATGATCTCGTCGAGCCTGCGCAACGTATACGGCCACCCCGAGCGCGTCACGCCGGAATTGATCGACCGCTACTACGACCTGGCGACGCGCGCGGGCAACCGCCAGGCACTGGTGGAGCGCTTCCGCCAGGCGCGGCCCGGAGCCGACATCGGTCGACTCGGCGAGATCCGCGCGCCGACGCTGATCCTCTGGGGCGGGCGGGACCGCCTGATCCCGCCGACCTACGCCCGGCGCTTCGCGAAGGAAATTCACGGCAGCACGCTCGTGCAGTTCGACGACCTGGGGCACGTGCCGCACGAGGAGGATCCGCAGCGCACGCTCGCCGCGCTGCAGGCCTTCCTCGCCCGACCCTGATCGGCCATCCCGATGCGCCTGTCGCTGCTCCGCTCGCTGTACTTCCAGGTCATCGTCGCCGTAGTGATCGGCGCGCTGCTGGGCACGTTCTACCCGCACGCGGGTGAGGCCATGAAGCCGTTCGGGGACGGCTTCATCAAGCTGGTGAAGATGATGATCGGGCCGATCATCTTCTGCACCGTCGTGCTCGGCATCTCCGGCATGGAGAACATGAAGAAGGTCGGCAAGACCGGCGGCCTCGCGCTGATCTACTTCGAGGTCGTGAGCACGCTCGCGCTGGTCATCGGCCTCGTCGTCGTGAACGTCGTGAAGCCGGGCGCGGGCGTGAATGCCGATCCGGCGACGCTCGATGCCACCGCGGTCGCCCAGTACACGGACAAGGCCGCCGGTCCGCACGGCGTGGCGGACTTCGTCCTCAACATCATTCCCACGACCATCTTCAACGCGTTCGCCACCGGCGAGGTGCTGCAGGTGCTGTTGATCTCGGTGCTGTTCGGCTTCGCGCTGCACGCCCTGGGCGGTCGCGGCGACGACCTGTTCGGCCTCATCGAGCGCCTGTCGGGCGTGCTGTTCCGCATCGTCGGCTACATCATGCGGCTGGCGCCGATCGGCGCGTTCGGCGCGATGGCATTCACCATCGGCAAGTACGGGGTCGACACGCTGCTGTCGCTCGGCAAGCTGATGGCCTGCTTCTACGGCACCTGCCTGCTGTTCATCTTCGGCGTGCTGGGCGCCATCGCGCGCGCGAGCGGCTTCAGCCTGTGGCGGTTCATCGGCTACATCAAGGAAGAACTCTTCATTGTGCTCGGCACCTCGTCGTCCGAGTCGGTGCTGCCGCGCATGATGACCAAGCTCGAGCAGGCCGGCGTCGCGAAGTCGGTGGTCGGACTGGTGATCCCGACCGGCTATTCCTTCAACCTCGACGGCACGGCGATCTACCTGACCATGGCGGCCGTCTTCATCGCACAGGCCACCAACACGCCGCTCGACCTCGTGCAGCAGCTCACGCTGCTGGCCGTGCTGCTCCTGACCTCGAAGGGCGCGGCCGGCGTCACCGGCAGCGGCTTCATCGTCCTCGCGGCGACCTTGTCCGCGGTCGGCCACGTGCCGGTGGCCGGCGTGGCGCTGATCCTCGGCATCGACCGCTTCATGTCCGAGGCCCGCTCGCTCACCAACCTCATCGGTAACGGCGTCGCCACGCTGGTGATCGGCAAGTGGTGCGGGCAGGTCGACGACGCGCGCCTGCAGCGTGCCCTCGACGCCCGCGGCGCGGCGGTGGAGGACTCGGCGGCCCGGCCGTCCTGAGCGTGGGCGACGATGCCCGTCGAGACCACCGCGACGGCCGATTTCGTGACCGGGGTCGGATCCGGGGAAATCGCTAGCGAGCCGCGGCAGAGCGCCAATGGTCTGGGGGCCCGGCCTGGGTCACGATGCGTACAGCGAGTGGAGCGCATGGACTATACGCTGACATGGGAAGAGCCCTGGGGACTGCACGTGCACGTGCGCGGGGTGCTCACGCCGAAGGAGTTCTTCGACGCCACGGCCATCGGCACGCAGGATCCGCGCTTCGTCGACCTGCGCTATGTGATCCTGAACTACCTCGACGTGACGTGCCACTCGTTCGACGTTCACGACATGGCCGAGCTGGCGCAGGCCAACGCGATCCTGCTCGGTGCCATGACCAGCAATCCCGACATCGTCGCCGTGGTCGTGGCGCCGCCCGAGATCCTGGAATTGACCCGCCTGATGGCGACGATCACGCACATGCGCTGGCGGGTCGGCTATTTCGAATCCGAACTGAAGGGCTTCGACTGGCTGAGCGCGCAGTCGATCGTCTTCCGGCAGCGCGGGCGCTAGGCGGCGGCGCTCAACGCGCCGAGCGTGCGCGGGGCGGCGCCGAACCAGTGCAACTGGCCGGCGAGCGCGGCCACCTCACCCACGATCACCAGGGCCGGCGAGCGAATCCCACCGTCGCGAGCGACCGCGTCGAGTTCGCCCAGCGTGGTGAGCGTCACGCGCTGCTCCGGCCGCGAGCCGTTCTCTACGACCGCGACCGGCGTCGATGGCGCACGACCGTGCGCGACGAGCTGCGAACGGATCGTCGCGAGCCCGGCGACGCCCATGTACAGCGCGAGCGTCTGCCGCTCCTGCGCGAGCGCCGCCCAGTCGAGGCCGTCGAGCGCGTCACCCGTGTGGGCCGTCACCATCCGCACCGACTGCGCGTGCTCGCGATGCGTGAGCGGGATTCCGGCGTAGGCGCCGCACGCGAGCGCCGCCGTGATGCCTGGCACGACCCGGTACGCGATGCCGTGCGCCGCCAGGAACTCGAGTTCCTCGCCGCCACGCCCGAAGATGAACGGGTCACCGCCCTTGAGTCGCACGACGCGCCGGCCGGCGCGCGCGTGCTCGAGCATCAGCTCGTGGATGCGGCCCTGGCCCACGGAATGGCCACCGGCCATCTTGCCGACCGAGATGCGCTCCGCATCGCGGCGGGCGAGTGCGAGCACGTCGGCGGAGACCAGGCGGTCGTGCAGCACGACGTCGGCCTCCTGCAGGGCACGCAGGGCGTTCAGGGTCAGCAGTCCGGCGTCACCCGGGCCGGCCCCGACCAGCGTCACCCGGCCGGTCGTCCCGGCGGTCGACGCTGCCGCGAGCAGAGCCGCCATCTCCTGTTCGGCGGCTTCGACCTGCCGTGACCGCACGCGGTCGGCCACCGGTCCCTGCACCGCCTGCTCGTACACGCGCCGACGGCGCTGGACGTCCGGGAAGGCCGTCTTCAGGCGCGTGCGCCAGCGCTCGAGCAATGCGGCCAGCACGCCGAAGGACTCGTCGATGGCGACCTCCAGCTTCGCGCGCACCAGGCGCGCCAGCACTGGGGCCGCACCGCCGGTCGACACCGCGATCACCAGCGGCGAGCGATCGACGATGGCCGGCACGATGTAGCTCGAGAGCTCCGCGTCGTCGACCACGTTGACCAGCACGTTGCGCTCGCGGCCCGCGGCGGCCACCGCGGCATTGACCGCGCGGTCATCCGTCGCCGCGACGGCGAGCAGCACCCCGCCGAGCTGCGCCGGCTCGAAGCGCGTGGCGAGGAGCGACACCCGGCCGTCCCGCACGAGCGCGTCCAGCGTTTCGTTCAGTTCGGGCGCCACGATGGTGACGGCCGCCCCCGCCTCGAGCAGCAACCGCACCTTGCGCTCGGCCACTTCGCCGCCGCCGATGACCAGGACACGCCGGCCCTGCAGGTCGGCGAACAACGGGAAGTAGCGCATGGACTCAGCCCTCCAGGCCGTGGATGCCGCACTCGCGCTTGAGGCCGAAGAAACGCGTCGCCTCGGCATCGCCGGCTTCGGCGAGCGTGCGCGTCGTGTGCCAGTCGCCGATGGAGACGTAACCTTCGTGCCACAACGGGTGGTACGGGAGGGCGTGCCGCCGCAGGTAGTCGAAGACCTTGCGGTCGGTCCAGTCGAAGATGGGATGCATCTTCCAGCGGCCGTCCCGCCACTCGAGCGGCGGGATGCGCCGGCGGCTCGCGGACTGGTCGCGACGCAGGCCCGCGAACCAGGCCTGCACGCCGAGCTCGGTGAGCGCGCGCTGCATCGGCTCCGTCTTGCGCAGCTCGTTGTAGCGCTGGATGCCGTCGACACCCTGCTCCCACAACCGGCCGTGCCGGGCCTCGAGCCACGCGGGCGAGACCGACGACTGGTAGACCCTGAGGTTCAGGCCGAGCTTCAGCACGAGGTCGTCGATGAAGCGGTAGGTCTCCGGGAACAGGTAGCCGGTGTCGACCAGGATGACGGGAATCGAGGGCAGCTGCGAGTTGACGAGGTGCAGCGACACGGCCGCCTGCGCGCCGAAGCTCGAGGACAGCGCGTGCGGACCGGGCAGGTGCTCGATCGCCCAGCCCACGCGCTCCTCGGCGCTCATGCGCTCGAGCGACGCGTTCACCTCGTCGAGGACCGCGGGTTCGTGCAGCGCCTGCTGCGGATTCCACGCCAGCGCTCTCATGCGGCGGCACCTCCCACCACGGCCTTCGGCGCGGATACGAGCGCGGCGCGCCAGGCGAAGTCGCCGAATCGCTCGCCGGGCTGCCGCTCGCGGGCGAACCGGGCGAACGCGCCATCGAGCTCGGCCACGATCGCGGCCTCGTCGACGTTCTCGAGCCGCAGGGCATTGAGGCGTTGCCCGCGCGCATCCCCGCCGTAGTACAGGTTGTAGCGGCCCGGGGCCTTGCCGATCAGTGCGATCTCCGCGAGGTACGGCCGCGCGCAGCCGTTCGGGCAGCCGGTGATGCGCACGACGACCGGCTCACCCGCGAGACCGTTCGCGGCGAGGCGCTCGTCCACCAGCTGCGTGAGGCGCGGCAGGTAACGCTCGGCCTCCGCCATCGCGAGCGCGCAGGTCGGCAGCGCGACGCAGGCCAGCGCATCGCGGGCCACCGGCGAGGCGCGCACGTGCCGGTCGAGGCCGTAACGCACGACCAGCGCGTCGATGAAAACCTTGGCCGACGGCTCGACGTTGGCGATGACGAGGTTCTGGTTCGGCGTCAGCCGGAAATCCCCGCGGTGCACCTTGGCGATCTCGCGCAGGCCGGTGAGGTGCGGGCCCTTCGCGCCGTCGGCGATGCGTCCCGCCTCGATGCGCAGCGTGAGGTGCCAGCGGCCGTCATGCCCTTCGACCCAGCCGAAGCGGTCGCCGAGCGACGTGAATTCGAACGGGCGCGCCGCCTCGAGGGCAAAGCCCTGGCGCTTCGTGATCTCTGCCTTGAACCAGTCGAGGCCGCGGTCGTCGATCGTGTACTTGAGGCGAGCGTGCTTGCGGTTGCTGCGGTCGCCGAAGTCCCGCTGCGTGCCGAGTACCGCCTCGGCCACCTTGAGCAGCTGGTCCGGCTTCAGGAAGCCGACCACGTCCGCGATGCGCGGGTAGGTCGTGGCATCGCCGTGCGTGGTGCCGAGCCCGCCCCCCACCGTCAGGTTGAAGCCCTGCAGCTCGCCGTTCTCGAGGATCGCGATGAAGCCGAGGTCGTTCGAGAAGATGTCGACGTCGTTGATCGGCGGGACCGCGAACGCGGTCTTGAACTTGCGCGGCAGGTACGTCGCCCCGTAGATCGGCTCGGACTCCTGCGAACTCTCGACCTTCTCGCCGTCCAGCCAGATCTCGTGGTAGGCACGGGTCTGCGGCAGGAAGTGCTCGGAGAGCTTCTTCGCCCAATCGTAGGCTTCAGCGTGCGCCCGCGAATCGACCGGGTTGGCGCTCGCGAGCACGTTGCGGTTGACGTCGCCGCAGGCGGCGATGGTGTCGATCAGCGCGGCGTTGATCGCCTGCAGCGTGCCCTTGAGCTCGGTCTTGATGACGCCGTGGAACTGGAACGCCTGGCGCGTGGTGAGCCGCAGCGTCTGGTTGCCGTAGCGACGCGCGATCTCGTCGAGCGCCAGCCACTGCTTCGGCGTGCAGACGCCGCCCGGGAGCCGCGTGCGGATCATGAAGCTCCACGCCGGCTCGAGCTTCTGCTTGCGGCGCTCCTCGCGGATGTCGCGGTCGTCCTGCTGGTAGCTGCCGTGGAACTTGATGAGCGCGAGGTCGTCCTCGCGGATCGCGCCCGTGTGGGCGTCCGCGAGACTCTCGGCCAGCGTGCCGCGCAGGAGACGGCTCGCGGCCTTGATCTTTTCGACGGCAGAGGGCTCGGCCATGATTCAGTACACGTCCCGCAGGTAGCGCCGCTCGTCGGCCAGGCGACGCACGTAGGCTTCCGCGCTCTCGCGGTCGATGCCGCCGTGCTGCGCGACCACGTCGACGAGGGCCGCGTTCACGTCCGGCGCCATCTTCTCGGCGTCGCCGCAGACGTACACGTACGCGCCGCCCTCGAGCCACGCGTAGAGGTCCTTGCCCTGGCGGCGGATGCGGTCCTGCACGTACTCGCGGGCGATGCTGCGGTCGCGCGAGAACGCCAGGTCGAACCGGCCGAGCACGCCCTTCTTCACGGCGTCCTGCCACTCGAGCTGGTAGAGGAACTCGCTCTGGAAGTGCCGCGCGCCGAAGAACAGCCAGTGGCGGCCCGTGGCGCCCTGCGCCTCGCGGTGCTGCAGGAAGCCGCGGAACGGCGCGACGCCGGTGCCCGGGCCGATCATGATGACGTCGCGCGACGCGTCCGCCGGCAGGCGGAAGCGCTCGTTCTGCTCGATGAACACGCGGGCGCGCGCCTCAGGACCCGCGAGGCCCGCGAGGAATGCGGAAGCCGCGCCCAGCCGGCGCTGGCGGTCGAGCTCGTAGTCGACCACCGCCACCGTCAGGTGTGCCTCCTCGCCCACGGCGTCCTGGCTCGAGGCAATCGAGTACAGGCGCGGCGCGAGGGGGCGCAGCGCGGCCACCAGCTTCGCCGGTTCCCAGGCCGCGGGATGGCGCTGCAGCACATCCACGAGCTGGAGGTCCTTGAGCGTGCGGCGCAGGGGCTCCTGCCGGCCCGGTTCCAGCACCGCGGCGAGCGCGGCGTCCTTCGCCAGTTCGGCGTGCTGCGCGAGGAACGGCCGGGTGAGTCGGGTGACCTCGCGCGCGGACGTGAGCCATTCGCGCAGCGAGCGCGACTCGCCGTCGGCCTCGACCTTCTCGTCACCGGTCGCACGCACGGCAGCCAGGACGCCGTCGACGATCGCCCGGGGATTCTCGTGCCAGACGCCGAGCGCATCGCCCGGCTGGTACGCGAGGCCGGAACCGGCCAGCGACAGCTCGATGTGGCGCACGTCCTTGCTGGCGTCGCGTCCGGTGAGGCGCTGGTTGTCGAGGATCTCGGCGGTGAACGGCGCTTCGCGCGTGAACTGGGGCGTCGCCGGCACCGAGCGCAGCCGCGTCACGGTGGCGACCTGCGTCGAGCCGAGCGACTCGCGCGCGCCCGCCACGACCTGCTCGAGCCACGGGTTCGCGATGCGGTCGAAGTCCACGTCGGCGTCGGCGCGATCGACGAGGCGGCGCGCGCCGAGCGCGGCGAGCTTCTCGTCCACCACGCGCCCGGTCTCGCAGAACTTCGGGTAGCTCGAGTCGCCGAGCGCGAGCACCGAGTAGGACAGCTGGTCGAGCTTCGGGGCGCGCTTGGACGCCAGGAAGTCGATGAAGCTGCGCGCGTCGTCCGGCGGATCGCCGTCCCCGTGCGTGCTCATGACGACGACCAGCAGGCGTTCCTTCGCGAGATCCCTGAGCGGGTAGACTCCCGCGGCCGACACCCGCACCGCGAGACCGGCCGCTTCCGCGGCCCGGCCCAGGCGTTCGGCGATGCGCTTGCCGTTGCCCGTCTGCGAGCCGTAGACGATGGCGAGGCGGGCCGACGCCTCGGGACGCGGGGCCGGCGCAGGCGCCACGGCCGGCACGGAGAGATTGCGCGCACCGTGGCCGCGCTCGTGGGCCACGCCCGCGGCGAAACCGGAGAGCCACTGCAGGTGCGCGGGCTCGAGGCCGTCCACCAGGCGGGAGAGCAGCTCGGACCGCTCCGGGTCCAGGGGACCCAGCGGCAGGGCTGAAATCGGCGTCGCACTCATGAAAAACCCCCGCTCCTGACATCAGGCGCGGGGGTCATGCTAGGGAACCGGGACCCTCCGGCGGAAAGGCCGGGTGGTTATCCCCTCATAATCAGGCCGGGAAGAACTCGATCGGCTTGACCGTGGTCATGGTGGCCACGTCCTTGGCCTCGAACTTGAACATCTTCACCCGGGCGACCAGCTTGCGCTCCAGCTCGGGGTCGTTCAGCTCGCTCGAGACCACCCGGCAGGCCGTGACGTCGCCGTTCGGCGAGATCGTGACCTCGAGGACCACCTTGCCCTGCAGGGCGGGGTTGTCGCGCAGCGCCCGGCTGTAGAGGGCGTAGATCGCCGCCTTGTTCTTGTCGAAGACCAGTTCGACCTCTTCACGCGACCGCGACGCCTGCTTGCCGCTGCCGGTGCGCGTCGCCTCCGCCACGGGACGGGACGGCATCGGCGAATTGACGCGCGAGGTCGAGTTGCCCTTCAGCGCGGTCGACCCGCCGCCGAAGCCGCTCGAGACCTTGCCCGTCCTGAGCGACGGACCGGCGTTGTTGCCCACCGTCGCCGTGAGGATGCTGCGATCGACGCTCGCCTTCTCGCCGACGCCCTGGTTGAGCGGCGTGTCGTCCACGTCGCGGTCGACCGGCATGTCGCGCAGGTCGGCGAGTTCCTGCTGCAGGGCCAGCAGGCCGCTCTGCTGCGCCTTCTTGCGCGGGTCCGGCTTCGGCACGACCTTGGCGGGCGACGGCTCGACCGTCGCCTGCGGCTTCGGCACCTCGATCGGCTTCTCGACCGGGGGCGGGGGCGGCGGCTTCTTCTGTTCGAGGATGAACTCGACGATGCGCTCGGGCACCGGCTGCTCGACCACCGGCTTCGGCGGGCTCGGCAGCAGCGGGATGATGATGCCGAACGCGATGAAGAGCCCGATGACCGCCGCGGTGATGCGACGGAACAGCCGCTCCTCTTCCTCGGACGGCGTCCACGGAAGGATGAAACTGCGGTAACTGCGCGCGAGGCTGCTCATCGTCCCGTCCTTCAGCCTCCGGTCGCCGGGCCGTTGTAGCTGAGCTCGCGCTCGACCACCGCCAGCGACACCTTGGTGTACTCGGCCGCGGAACTCGTCGCCACGATCTTGCGCAGGATCGAGTACGGCAGGCTCTTCTCGGCCATCACGGTCACTTCGCGCTTGGCCTCGGAGCCGGGCAACACGCCCTTGGCCTCCTGGTCCAGCGCGACGCGCAGCGGCTCGACGACCGGGTCCGGTGCCGCGCCGAGGTCGGCGATCGACAGCACCGGCTGGTTGTTCACGAACAGCATGTCCTTGGTGACCATCACGACGGTGGTCTCGCGGGGCTTCTGCTCGGACGTCGACTGCGGGATCTGGATGTTCTTCGAGTTCGGCAGGATTTCCATGTCCGCGGTGTGCACCAGCAGGTACACGACGAGGATGGTCATCATGTCGATCATCGGGATCAGCGCGAGCGGCCCGTGACCGCCGCCGTGACCGCCGTGCCGCGACTTGCGGCTCAAGCCGGTGCGGATCATGGCTTGGCCTCCTCCGGCACCGGCACGTCGCCGAGCGAGATGCGCGGGAACAGCTGCGTGGTCGTCACCTTGGTGCCCTCGACGTCCTGGCGCGAGCGGATCGCGTCCATGACCTGCACGATCGTGTCGTAGTCGACGTCATCGGCCACCAGCAGCGTCGCGTCCAGCTTGTCGGGGAAACGCGCCTTGACGCCCTGCAGGTACTTCGACAGCTGCGGGATGTCCTGGAATCCCGTCGCGGTCAGCGGAATCGTCTGCAGCACGCCGACGTTGCGGTCGGCGACCTCCAGGCCGTTGCGCCGGAGGTTGATCTCCAGCTCCAGCGTCGGCACGGGCGGCGGAGCCTGCACACCCGGACCGGGCAGGTTCACCTCGACCACGCTGGTCTTGGAGAACACGGCCGTGAAGATCAGGAAGAACGTGAGGATCACCATCACGTCCAGCATCGGCACGATGTTCAGGTCGTTGCGGCCGCGATAACGCGCGTGGTGGCGCGTCTGGCGGCGGGCAAGCCTGGAGCCCCGTTTCATGCGCGCGCAGCTCCCCGGACGGCGTCAGGCGCCTTGTACGTGCCGGTCTCCGTGGCCGTGCGGCCCTCGTCGACCGTGTTCAGGAACTTGACCGTCGCGACTTCGAGGCTGTCGACCAGCTCGGTGGTCTTGGTCTCGAGGTACATGTGGCACAGCAGCAGCGTGATCGCCAGCCCGAGGCCGAGCGCCGTGTTGTTCATGGCGACCGAGATGCTCGCCGAGAGCATGCTGGCCTTCTCCGCCGGATTCACGCTGGCCACCGCCGCGAACGCGCGGATCAGGCCGATGACGGTGCCGAGCAGGCCCATCAGCATGCCGATGTTCGCGAGCGTCGCGAGGTAGTGCGTGCGCTTCTCGAGCCGCGGGATGACCTCGATCAGGCTCTCTTCCATCGCCTTCTCGATGTCGTCGCGGCGACGGGCGGTCGCGATGCGCGACAGGCCGTAGCGCATGATGGTCGAGAGCGCGGAATCGGTGCTCTCGGCGACCTGCATGGCCTTGTTGATGCTGCCGGACTGCAGCAGCGGCGCGAGCTCCGCCCACAGGCGGCGGTTCCCGGCGGCGACGCGCGTCAGGTAGATGAAGCGTTCGGCCGCAATCGCCAGGCCGATCGCGAACACCGCAGCGATGGGGTACAGGAAGACCCCGCCCTGCTTGAAGAAATTGACGACCAGATCGAGTGAACTCATGGTTGGGTGGCTCCAGGGGCAACGACGGGCGTACTTTGCCCCGTCAGATCGCGGTAATACGTGATTTCGCGCCGAAATTCGTCACGATCCAGCGGCGAAAGCACTTCCTCGACGAGACTGTTGAGGGGGCGGTCGGGGCCCGTCGGAGGTTCCGCCGCCTTCCATGGGACGATGTTCATGACCTTCGGCAGTTCCCGGTTGCCCGTGATGGTCGTCTGCTCGAGCTGCAGGCGATCGACGGTGCGCCGGGAAGCTGCCGGAGCTTTCGTCTGCGCGGGCGCCGGGGATTCGGCCGCCGGCTTCGGGGCTGCCTCCGCCGGGGCCGGATCCGCGGCCCGGGCGGGGCCCTGAACCAGCAGGCCGGCAAGCAGCGCCAGGGCGAGGATGCGCTTCATGGCTTGGCCTCCACTTTACGCTCGGACTGGCCGAGCCGGGCTTTGAGTTCCTTGATCCATCCCGCGACCTCCGTGTCCGCGTTGCTGGTCAGCACCTGGTAGCGCTCGTAATGCGGCAACGCAGCAGCCGGATCGGCGAGGTAGAGGTCGAGCAGGATGGCGAGATTGCGCTCGGCATCCGCGAAGTTCGGGTCGGCCGCGATGGCGCTCTCGTAGGCGCCGCGCGCATCCGCGAAGCGGCCGAGCCGGCGATTCGCGTAGCCGAGCCGGTTCAGGGCCGATGCATTGCCCGGGAACGACGACAGCCCGGCCTGGAACATCTGGCGGGCTTCCTCGAAACGACCGGCATCGAGCGACACGCGCGCGGCGGAGAACTGCGCCGAGGCGGCGGCACCCGCGGCGGGCGGCGCATCCGGGCCTTCGACGATTTCGCGGCGCGCGTAGCGGCCGGGCTTCATCGCGGCGAGGTCGGCGTAGCTCTTCTCGACCCACGCGTCCCACGTGCCCTGCCCCGCGCGCTTGACGTTCTTCTCGTGGATGCCGATGGCCTTCTCCTCGAAGGGGAAGGCCTGCTCCTCGAGCAGCACGTTGTATTGCTCGAGCTCGTCGCCCTTGAGGCCGCGCGGGCGGTCCGACTCGAGCAGCGACTTGCCGAGATGGCGATACAGGTCGGCCATCGCGTACGTGGCCTGCGTGGAAACGGCCGCGACGCCGTATTCCTCGACCTTCGCATACGCCTCGAGCGCGGCTTCCATCGCCTTGCGCTTGGCCTTCAGCGACTTGTCGAGCGGAATGGCGAGGCGGATGGCCCGCGCCGACGCATCGAGCGGCGCCGCCAGTTCGAGCGACGCGTTGGCCGCGAGGAAGCGGCTGCGATCGGTGCGTCCCGCGCCGGCCGTCGCGTCGGCCGCGATGATTTCGCCCAGCCAGCGCTTGCGGGCCACGGTGTCGCTGCCGCGCAGGGCGAGGTCGGCGAGTTCGTGGCGTGCCTCGAGCGCGACGTCGAACGGCGTCGGGAAGCGCTTGACGTAGTCGGTGTAGGCGCGCGTCGCGCCCGCGGCGTCGCCGCTCGCGCGATACAGTTCGGCGGCCTGCCACTGCGCGGCCCGCCGCACGTCGGGCAACTCGGCGTCCCGCGCGGCGACCCGCTCGAACTCCGCGGCCGCCTCGCGCTTGCGACCGCTCTCGAGGTACGCGACCGCGAGCTTCTTCGTCACATCCGGCTGCAGTTCGTTGTCCGGATAGGCACGCCGGAAGTTCTCGAGCACCGTGGCCGCCTGCGGCCAGTTCTTGGCGTTCAGCAGCAGCGTCGCGGCGTCGTACTGCGCCTTGATCGCGGCCGGCGAATTCGGCGCCACCGCGGCGACGCGCAGGAATTCGCCGACGGCGCCGGCGGTGTCACCCGCGGCCTGCTTCGCCTCGGCCTGCCGGTAGACGGAGGCCGCCCGGCGTTCGGTGATCTCGGCCATCAGCGGGTCGTTCGGAGGCAGGCGCTTGGCGACTTCGCCATAGGCCTTCTCGGCGTCGGCGAAACGGCCCGAGTCGAAGTACGTGTGCGCGAGCACCGTCCACGCGACCAGCTGCTGGCCGGCATCGGCACGCGGCCCGAGCGCCAGTACCTGCTGGGCCACCGCCTCCGCGCGCTGGCGGTCGCCGGCATCGAACAGCGCCTTGGTGGTGCGGGTCAGCACCCCCGGCGTCTCGGGATGATTCGGGAATGTGCTCGCGAAGCGCAGCGAGGAATCGATCGCCTTCAGGCGCAGCGCCGGGCGCTCCGCTTCCGGGACCTGCGCCTCGGCCTTGTCGTAGGACACCAGCGCGGCGTAACCCGCCCGGCCCGCGTCCGTCGCATTCGCGTAGGAATAGGCGGCGGCCTCGTACTCGGTGGCGGCCTCGACGTAGCGCTTGCCGTCGAACAGCAGGTCGGCCAGCAGCAGGCGCGTGGCGGCGGCCTGCGGCGCGGAGTCGAAGGCCTCGAGGTATTCGCGATACCAGCGCACCGCGGCGTCGCGGTCGGCGGTCGTGCCGCCCTTCTGCACCAGCGAGTGATGGTACTTCGCGAGGTCGAGCAGGTTCTGCTGGACGGTCGCGTTCACCTGCGGGTCGAGGTCGGTCGGGTGCGCGGCCCAGAAGGCGCTCTTCGGGCCGTACTGCTCGACCATCTCGGCCTTGGACTCGAGCACGAGCGAGGTGAACCCGCCCTTGCCGTAGGCATCCGCGGCCTTGTTGAGCAGCAGCGGCGCATCGGTGCTCATCGGCTGGCGGCGCGAGAACGCGCGGTACGCCTCGGCCGCGTCCTGGTAGCGCTCCTTCTCGATGTAGAGATCGCCGAGCGCGGAGTAGAGCTGCGCCTCGTACGGCGACTTCGCGCCGTGCGCCTCGAGCGCCGCGACCAGCGACTTCGGGCCTTCCGAGCCCGAGAACATCAGGCTCAGCGCGCGCATCGCGTCGTCGGCGAGTTCGTGCTGCGGACGCGTGAGTTCCGCGGCCGGGCGCAGCCTGCCGTCCGCGATCAGCAGGCGGTCGAGCAGCTTGAGGAACGACTCGCTCGACTCCTCGTTGCGCGACAGCTTGAAGAGCGACCAGCCGCGCTTGTAGAGCGCCTGCTCGTTGAATTCGGACTGCGGGCCGACGGCCAGCACCGCCGCGTAGGCCCGCTCGGCCTCGGCGTACTGCTTGGCGCTGAAGAACGTCTCGCCGCGGCGGAACTGCGCCTCGTCGTAGTGCGACTGGCCGGGAAAGCGCGTCACGAGGTCGTCGAGGGTCGCCGAGGCCTTGGCCGGCTCGCCGGCCATCTCGTAGGCCCGCGCCAGCTGGTACAGCACCGAGTCCGTGCCCGGGTACTGCGGGTAATCCTGCATCAGGCGCTGGTACGCGGTGATCGATTCGCGCGCGGAGGCGGCCGCGGCTTCGCTCGCGTTGCCCTCCTCGCCCCGCAGTGCTTCGGCCGAGGCGAGCTTGAGGTCGCCGAGCCGGCGCAACGCCTGAGCGCGCAGCGCCGGGTCCGTGTCCTGGATCTTGAGGAAGTCCTCGTAGCTCTGCGCCGCCTGCGCCGGATCGGCCTGCACCGGCGCGGCACGGTCGACCGTCACAGGCACCTTGGCGAGATCGCCCAGGGTCGGCGGCGCGGCGGGCTTGCGGGCTTCGGCAGGCAGGGCAGCCAGTCCGAGCGCCGCGATGACGGCGGCGGCCAGGCGGATCCTCACTGCGTGCCCCCTGCCGCTGCCTCGTCGTACAGCGACGCGAGCGCGAACCGGGCCTGCGTGGCGTAGCTCGCGAGGCGCTGCTTCTGCGCCTCGAGTTCACCCACGGCGAGGTCGGCCAGCACGCGTTCCTGGGCGGCCGCGGTGGCGGCGACCTTCGGCGTGATCTCGTCGATGCGCGCGGTGAGGTCCTTCACGCGCTGCGCGAACGCCGCCGTGTTGCGCGGCGCCGTCTCGGCCGCCTCCTTGACGAGGCCGAGGCGCAGCCGCGCCTCCGCGAGCTCGTCCGCGGTGTCCTCGACGCCTTTCTCCACGGCATGCAGGCGCGGCTTGTACTGGCTGTCGAAGCGCCACTGCAGCGTGCCGCGCAGGATGCGTGCCCGCTCGGCGAGGCTGTCGCGCTGCGGGCCCTCGGGCAAGGCGCGGATCGTCGCCTCGACCAGTTGCAGTTCCTGCCACTGGCGCGCTTCCTCGCCGGTGGCGAGCGCGCCCACGTCGTGGTCCGCCTTGATGACCTGCGTGCGGGCCGCGATCTCGGTCTGCCGCGCTTCGAGCGCGTCGAGGTCGGTGCTCGCGAGCACCGCCTGCAGGCGCGGCTCACGCTCGATCGCCGCCTGCTCGCGCGCCGCGATCATCGCGTCGAAGGCATCGAGGGAGGTGCGCCAGCCCTCGAGGTTCTGCTGCATGATGTGCAGGTCGCGGTAGTTCTTCAGGCCTTCCTGGAAGGTGTGCGACGCCATCAGCTGGTACAGGTAGCGCGTGTGCGGGGCATCCGGCACCTTCTGCAGCTGCCAGAACCACCCGAGGTCGTTGGTGCGCGGCACCGCCTCGAGGATCGCGTCGAGGAAGCCGCCGGCGCGGATCGCCGCGATCGACTCGTCGATGCGCACGCTCTCGTCGGTGTAGGCCTGCACGGCCTTGCGGTATTCGTCGGCGGCCTGGCCCTTCGCCCCGAGCTGCGCGTACGCGTAGGGCACGCCGAGGTAGGACTCCTGCACGGCGGCGTCCGGCACCTTGCGCTTGCGCAGTTCGAGCCACGGCGCCAGCGCCAGCTCGTAGCGCTTGGCGTCGGTCTGCGCCCAGCCGAGGCCGAGCAGCGCCTTGTTGGTGAACGGGCCGTCGAGCCGCACGCGCGTCAGCGCCGCCACGGCGCCGTCGGCGTCCTTGGCCTGGATCGACGCGAAGCCGAGCGCGAGGTTGGCGCGGTCGCGCAGCGACATCTGCTCCTCGCTGCTGGCCTCGATGGTGCCGACGCGGCCGAGGAACTCCCGTCCCTGCGCCGACGCGTTCGTGCGCAGCAGCGCGACGCCGAGGTTGTACCGCGCGTAGTTGGCCCAGGTGGTGTTCTCGGTCCAGGTGTTCAGCTGCTCGATGGCCTCGCCGTAGCGCCCCTGCGCCATCAGCACGTTCGAGGCGAGCAGGCGCTTCTCGGGTTCGAGCTTGCCGGGCAGCGGGCCGCGGATGCGCTGCAGCCAGCCCCA
This sequence comes from Steroidobacteraceae bacterium, assembly GCA_044226195.1. Lineage (GTDB taxonomy): Bacteria > Pseudomonadota > Gammaproteobacteria > Steroidobacterales > Steroidobacteraceae > RPQJ01. The sequence continues at coordinate 4,308 of JBGAHO010000018.1, read as the reverse complement.
CGCGTTGCCGTAGTAGCCACGCTGGTAGCCGATGCGCGCGAGGTAGAAGTAGGCGCGGTCGGCGACACCCTGCGGCACCGGCCCCGCCAGCAGCTTGGTGAAGATGCGTTCGGCTTCGGCGTACAGGCCGAGCGAGAGATAGAGGCCGCCCGAGAGCAGCTCCGCCTCCGCCTCGTGGTGCGGGATGCGCTGGAAGTCGCGGTCGACCTCGAGGCGCACCAGCGAATCGAAGTAGTCGTCCTGGAAGAAGTAGAACAGCACGTCGCCGTAGTCGAGATCCTTCAACTGGGTCGGCGGCGGCAGGTCACGGGAGGGCTGCGCGTCCTGCGCCATGGCGGTGGCGCAGGCGAGCGACGCCGCGGCGAGCAGCGCGAGGCAGCCTGGGAATCGGGTCTTGGTCATCGGCAAACCGGCTTCGGCGCGTGGTTCGGGCGGGGCGAGCCGCCTCACTCCCACTGCCGGACGACGAACTCGGGTTCGAGCGAGGACACGCGGTCGCTGATGCGCAACTCGACGTACTTCGCACCGACCTCCTTGTCCAGCTGCAGGGTGGCGCCGCGGCGGTAGTCGCGCTCGTGCGGGCCCTTGCCCGTGAAGAACGCGACGATCTCGTGCGGACCGGCCTTCAGGTTGCCCACGTACAGCTTCTGCACGCCGCCACGGTGCAGGGCCTCGACCTCGCGGTCGGTGTACAGGTAATGCGCGACCTCCTTGTCGTCCACCTTGAGCGTGATCGAGTCGAGGGCGAAGAACGTGCCCACGTCGACCGAGACGAACACCGCGACCTGGGTGCTCGCCGGGTAGAGCAGCTCTTCCTCGAGCTTGAACAAGTCGCGATTGAGGTCCACGAGCTGCTTCTTGAGGGTCTGAACGTCCTGGTCGACGCTGCGCGCGGCCTCGGTCGGCGCGGGTGCCGGCGCCGCCGAGGGCGCGGCGGTGGCCACGGCCGGATCGGCGGCGGGCGCGGTCTGGGCCTGCGTGGTCGGCGACGCGGCGACGGTCAGCAGACCGAGGCACGCCACGGACGCGGCGCGAAGGACGAGGCGGTGCATGAAGGTGTGCGAAGTCATCGGCGTTGCAGCTCCTTGATCTGCTGCGTCAACTCGGGCACTGGATTGGTGTTCCCGGTCCAGGTGCCACGGACGTGTCCGTCAGGATCGACGAGCAGCGTGAGCGGCAGCTTGTCGACATCATACAGGCGCCCCACCGTCTCCTTCGGATCGATGAGGGCCGGATAGCGAAGGTTCAGCGAGTGCGCGACCGCCGCGGTGCGCTCGGGATCGTCGCCGAGGTTGACGGTCAGCACGACGGGTGCGCCGGCGGCCGGGTCGACGGGCAGCGTGTTCAGGTGCACGAGCGTCTCGCGGCACGGTCCGCACCAGCTGGACCAGAACGTGATGACGACCGGCTCGCCGAGGTACTCCGACAGGCGGAGATTCTTGCCGTCGATGCCCTTCAGCACGAAGTCGGGAGCGGCGTCGCCGCGGGCCGGCGCATCGGCGCGGGCCAGCAGCGGATACGCGAGCGCTCCCGCGATCGCGGCGGCCAGCATGGCCAGGGTTTCCAGTTTTGCCCTTCGTCGGGCCTGCTCGAATCGATCCTTGCGTTGCACGTCGGCAACCCCGCTGTCATGGGAAACACCCGAAGACCGGTGGCTTTGCGTCCCCGCCTTTCGGCGGGTTTGCCCTTTACCTCAACCGGCATCCTTGTCTTTACGACCTCGCCCTGTCAACGAACGACGCTTTCCGGCCCTTCCGGCCGGCAGTGCGTCACAAAACGCCTTCACCGGGTCCCGCCATCCGTCGCGGGCGCCAGACCCGCGGAATAGTAGACCTGTCCGGTGTTATCCACGATCACGGCCTCGACGTCCTTGACGCGCCGCACGAACTCCATGCCTTTTTCCACGCCCCAGATGAAGATCGGCTTGGTCAGGCCGTCGGTGTGGGTGGCCGACGGGCCGATCACCGTGACGCTGCGCACGAGACCCGGCGACTTGCCGGTCCCGGGCGACAGGATGTGGTGGTAGCGGACGCCGTTCTCCTCGAAGTAGCGCTCGTAGTCGCCCGACGTCGAGATGGCCTGGTCCTGGAGCGGGATGCGCGCCACGACCGCGTTGTCCCGGCGCGGGTCGCGGATGCCGACGATCCAGGGCTTGCCCAGGCGGTCGCCGAGCAGGTACGTGTCGCCGCCTGCATTGACCATGGCGTGCTCGATGCCCATGCGCCGCAGGATGTCGGCCCCGCGATCGACGGCCCAGCCCTTGGCGATGCCGCCGAGGTCGATGCGCATGCCGGGCTTCAGGAAACGAATCGTGTTCGCCTTTGGATCGACCTTCAGCTGGCGGTAGTCGATCGCCGGCAGCGCCGCGTCGATCTGCGCCTGCGTCGGATGGATGTGCTGACGGTAATCGTAGAGATAGCCGACGCTCGCGTAGGTGATGTCGAACGCCCCGTCGCTGAGCTTCGAGTACTCGATCGCCTTCTGCACCACGTCGATGATCTCGGGATCGACCGGCACCGGCCGCTCGTATGCGTGGTCGTTCACCTGCGAGAGCTGGCTCTCGGGCTTGTAGGTGCTCATCAGCTCGTCGGTGTGGCGCATGTCCGCCATGACCGCATCGATGGCCTGCACGGCCTTCTCCGCGTCGTCGCACCACAGCTGCACGGCGACCCGCGTGCCCATGATCGCCTCTTCACGCTCGTACCACTCGGCGCGTGCGGACGACGAAAACAGGAGGACGGCCAGCAACAGGCAGGCAGGATGGCGCATCGATGGTTCGCGGACAGGGACGACACGCGCAGACTAGCCGCGCGCGCGCCGCAACTCAACGCGGGCTTACGGGCGGCGGGACTGCAGCGACTCGGCGTGCAGGCGCTCGAGGAAGCCGCGCACGGCCGGCTCGGCCTCGTCGGCGGCCATCAGCCGCTCCTGCACCAGCACGCCGGCGATGTCGCGCAGCGAGCGGCGCCCGTCGACCAGCGAGGCGACGAACGCGTACACGCGCATGGCGAGGACCTGGCTCGCGACGGCGGGCAGCAGCGGCACCGGGCGGCTCGCATCGAGCAGCCAGTCGGCGGTCGGGCGGTGCGGCGGCGGCAGCGTGCTCTCGCCCGAGTCGCGCACGGCGACGAAGGTCACGAGTTGCTCGTGGCGCGCATGGCGGCTCGCCGGAGACGCGAGATAAGGCACCCCGGTCTCCTGCCAGCTCGCGACGTCGAAACCGGCGTCGCGCACGATGCCCTCCACTTCCTCGGTCGCATGGGCACGCGCGGCGTCCGCGGGCTGGAAGCACAGCGACCCGGTGTGGATCCAGCGGCCGCCCGGACGCAGCCAGTGGCGCAGGCGTCGCACGAAGCTGCCGAGGTCTTCGTCGAGGATGTCGATCAGCCAGGGCGTGACCACCGTGTCGAAGGCACCGCACCCGAACGGTGCATGGCCCGCGTCGGCGAGCACGACGTGCAGCCCCTCGGGCGCAGGTTCGGGCGCGTGCAACTCGCGCAGCAGGGCGTGGCTCGCGAGGTCGCGCGGTGCGGGCGGAAACTCGTACAGCTCGACGGTCTCGCCCGCGTACATGCGGCGCGCGACGGCCAGCATCAGCGGATTGAGGTCGGCGGCCAGCGTGAGGGTCGGCCGTCGCCGCCGATGCAGGTCGTAGGCGAGACGGCCCGCGCCCGCACCGAGCACCAGCACGCGTCCGGGCGGGGCCGGGCCGAGCGCCGCGTCGAGCACCTGCCACGCTGCCTCGTTCTCGCGCTCGCCCCACGCCCAGTCGCGATGCAGGTTCGCGTAGTAAGAGGTGAGCCCCTGCCCGATCGGCAGGCCGCCGAGCAGCGTGCGATAGGTCTCCGGTGCGGCCGCCGCGTCCGGCAGTCCGAGCGGCGCAAGCAGGGCCCGCAGGCGCCGCGCGTGATCCTGGCAGGCACCGGCCAGCAGCTTGAGGCGATTGCGCGTCGCGGAGCGCGTCACCGCGTCGGTGAGTGCGGCGCGATAGGCGCCGGCCTGCGCGTCGAGTTCGGCGGTGAGCGCGCGCAGGCGGCCACGCCATTCGGCCTGCAGGGTGCCGGGGTCGGCCACCAGCCAGGGGATGCCGTCGAGGACGGGATGGTCCGCGCCGCAGGCGGAGCAGCGCCACGCGGGCGCGGCGAGCAGCGTCCCCGCGCAGCGTGGACAGGCGAGGACGTCAGCGGGCGTGGCGGTGCGCGGTTGTTCCAAGCCCGGCCATGCTAGCCGATCTTGCCGTTCACGATCGGGTTGAACGCGACCAGGCTGTCGCGCAGCGACCCCGACGCGAGGCCCGTGGTCGGGAAC
>JBGAHO010000093.1:0-7918 GCA_044226195.1 Steroidobacteraceae bacterium | reverse complement strand
ATTCGATGGCCGGCCACGGCGCCGCGAGCGCTGCGATGCGTGCGGCCCAGTGCGGGGCTTCGGCGGCAGGCGTGAACAGCCAGTAGAGATGGTGTCCGTCGCCGACGACCAGGCCGTGCCCCCGGTCGCCGAAGGCCACGCGACAGCGCGGCAAGGAGTCCCAGTGGGTGGGCAGATCGATCTGTTCGCGGAGCGGCAGTGGTTCGGCGCGACGGAAGAATCGCGCGAACCAGGGGACGTGGGTGCGTAGCGGCTCGCTCTGCAGGCGCGGCGCTCCGATCGCCTGGAGTTCCGTCAGCAGGCGCTCGCGCAGTGCGTCGGCTCGCTCGTCCCAGGTCGCGTCGGCGTCGTCGAACTGGCGCCAGCCGGCCGCCTCGAAGCAGGCATCGAGATTCACGGGCGAGGGCCAGATCGCAAACAGCGCGCGGTCCCCGGCGCCGGCGCGCTCCAGCACGTCGCCTTGCACCCGCCCCCAATGCACCTCGAAGTTGCTCATGGCGGGCGGCACTAGACCACGCGACCGTCGAGGCGTCAATTTGCCGGGCGTTGGACCGACCACGGGTCCGATGCGACACTACGCGCCCCGCTCCCTCCGGCGTCCGGCATGTCGAATCCGCGACTCGTCTATTCCACCGGCCAGGGCCGGCTGTGCCCCGAGTGCGCACGCCCGATCGATGCCTGCCGCTGTCGTCGCAGCAAGGCGGCGCAGCCCATCGCAGTCGTGCCGAAGGGCGATGGGATCGTGCGCGTCGGTCGCGAGACGGCGGGCCGCAAGGGCAAGGGCGTCACGGTGATCACCGGCGTGCCGCTGGCCGGCGACGCGCTCGAGGACCTCGCGACGCGCCTGAAGAAACGCTGCGGGTCGGGCGGCACGGTCGATGGCGCGCGCATCGAGATCCAGGGTGACCATCGCGACCTGCTGGTCGCGGAACTCGGTAAGCTGGGTTACACGGTCCGCAAGTCGGGCGGCTAGGCCACGTGCGCATCAACAAGTACCTCAGCGAGACCGGCGCCTGTTCGCGCCGCGAGGCCGATGCCTGGATCGCGGCCGGTCGCGTGACCGTCGACGGGGTCGTCGCCGTCCTCGGGACGCAGGTCGAAACGGGACAGACCGTGCAGGTCGACGGCCAGCCGCTGCGTGCGCGGCCGCAGCGCATCTACCTCGCCCTCCACAAGCCGGTCGGCGTCGAATGCACGACGGACCCGCGCGTGCCCGGCAACATCGTCGAATTCGTCGGCCATCCGGAGCGCATCTATCCGATCGGACGCCTAGACAAGGACTCCGAGGGCCTGATCCTGCTGACGAACGACGGCGACATCGTCAACACCGTGCTGCGTGCGGAGAACGCCCACGAGAAGGAATACGTCGTGGCCGTGGACCGCCCGCTGACCCCGGAATTCCTGCACGGCATGGCGAGTGGCGTCCCGATCCTCGATACGGTGACGAATCCCTGCCGCGTGACGCAGGTCGGTCGCAACACGTTCCGCATCGTGCTGACGCAGGGCCTCAATCGCCAGATCCGCCGGATGTGCGAGTACTTCGACTACACCGTGCGACGCCTGCAGCGCGTGCGCATCATGCACATCGAACTCGGCGACCTGCCCGTGGGTCGCTGGCGTCCGCTGACGCCGGGGGAGATCGCGGAACTGCTGCCCGCGAAGAAGAAACCGACGCTCGGCCTCAGGAAGACGAGTTAGCCTCGAGCGCCTGCCTCGAGCGCTTGTGGCGCAGGTCGAGCACGAGGTTGTAGCCGGCGACGCCGGCCGGGAACAGGTTCGACAGGATGCCGACCGAGTCGTTCTTGCCGAAGATGAAATACGACAGCAGGAGCAGGCTGCCCGAGATGCTCATCAGCCAGAACACGGTCGGCACGACCGGCCGGCCGTGGCGGCGCGAGTAGAACATCTGCACGAACCACCGCCCGGCGAACAGCGCCACCCCGACGTAGCCGACCAGCTTCCAGCCCGTGATGTGCAGGCCGAATGCATTGAAGAGCAACTGGTTCATCGTCCGTCTCCTTCAGCCCGCCGCCCGCTGACGCGCACGCAGCAGATCTGCATCGGTGTCGACCCCGGGCGCAGGGGGTTCACGACACGGGGCCACGACGATCCGCAGCCCGGCCTCGAGCGCGCGCAACTGCTCGAGCTTCTCGCGCTGCTCGTACGCCGACGGCGGCAGCGCCGTGAGGCGTCGCAACGCGCCGACGCGGTACGCGTAGAGTCCGACGTGCCGCATGGCGTCGCCGAACTCGCGCTGTCCGGCCAGGCCGCCGCTCGTGCCCTCGCGGGTCCACGGGATCGGCGCGCGGCTGAAGTAAAGCGCGGTGCCGTCGTGGGCCTTCACCACCTTGACCACGTTCGGGTCGAGAAATTCCGCGAGGGACTCGATGGGGCTTGCCAGCGTTGCCACGGCCGCCGTGGCGTCGCGCTCGAGCAGGCCCGCCACCTGGTCGATCAGCCCCGGCGGCAGGAACGGCTCGTCGCCCTGCACGTTCACCACGACCGTGTCGTCGCTCCAGCCGCGCGCCGCGGCAACGGCCGCGACGCGATCGGTGCCGGACGGCAGGGCCGGGTCCGTCATGACGGCGATCGATCGGTCCGGATGACGCGTGTCCGTGACGACGGCCGCGATCCGTCCATCGTCCGTTGCCACCAGCACTTCCGTCGCCGAACTCGCGCAGGCACGTGACACGACGCGCTGGATCATCGGCAGCCCACCGATGTCGAGCAGCGGCTTGCCGGGCAGGCGGGTCGACGCGTACCGCGCCGGGATGACGACGTGGAACGCCATGCCGGCTTCAGTCCTTCAGCAACGGATCGTCCGATTCCAGCGACCGCGCTTCCTCCTCCAGCATGAGGGGAATGCCGTCGCGCACCGGATAGGCCAGGCGGTCGGCCCGGCAGACGATGACGTCGGCCTCGCGGCGCCAGTGCACCGGCCCTTTGCACAACGGGCAGGCGAGGATGTCGAGCAGCTTCTTATCCAAGTCGTACTCCCGCGCCGGTCTGGCCGATGCGTTCGAGGATCACGGTCAGCCACTGCCCGGCCGTCTCGCGCTCGACGTCGACCGCGAGTTCGATCCACCACCAGCCGGCCTGGGCGTGTGCCCGGCATTTTACGGCATCTTTCTCGGTCATCAGGACCGTTGCACCGGCACCGACCGGCAACGTGGTGGCGTCGATCGCCGCGTGGTCGGGCAAGGGATGCTCGGTGAGATCGATTCCAGCCTCGCGCAGGGCCGCGAAGAATGCGTCGGGATGCCCGATGGCCGCCACCGCGAACGCCCGTTGCCCGGCGAACGACGCGAGCGCGCGCCGCTCCGCCGTCACGAGGTTCACGGCGTCGCCGAGGCGCAGGCGCGCCACGGCGACCAGCGGCTGCCGCGGTCGCACCGGGCATCGGCGAGCCTCGCCCGGAGTACGCTCGGTCAGGACGACGGCGTCCACCGTCTCGATGCGACCGGGCGGCTCGCGCAAGGGCCCGGCCGGCAGCAGGTGGCCGTTGCCGAGGCCGCGCGCAGCGTCGACCACGGCGATCTCGACGTCGCGGCCGAGGCGGTGGTGCTGGAGCCCGTCGTCACAGACGACCACTTCGGCTCCCCGCCGCGCCGCCAGGGCCGCAGCGGCGACGCGATCGGCGCCGATGACCACCACGTGCGGACGGCGATGGGCATGCAGCAGCGCCTCATCGCCCACCATCTCCGGGTCGTCGTCCATGCCGACGACGCGCGGCGCGCCGCGGTGCGAGCCACCGTAGCCACGCAGCACCACCCCGACTCGCCGACCCCGCAGGGCGAGTTGCTGGGCCAGCCAGGCCGCGACCGGCGTCTTGCCCGTGCCGCCGACCGTGAGGTTGCCGACGACGATCACCGGGACCGGCGCCGCCTGCGTCGCGCGCAGGCCGCTGCGATAGAGCCAACCCCTCACGGCCACGACCGCGCGGAACAGCCATTCCAGCGGCCACCACGGCAGGCTGCGCCACGCAGGGCCGTACCACAGGCGCTGCAGGCGCGCGTCGAGGCTCATTCGTTGAACTGCATCCGGTACAGGACCGCGTACTGCCCGTTGCGGGCCAGCAATTCATGGTGCGTGCCCATTTCGATCAACCGGCCGCCGTCCATGACGAGGATGCAGTCCGCCTTCTCCACGGTCGACAGGCGGTGCGCGATGACGAGCGTGGTGCGGTCTTTCATCAGCGCTTCGAGCTGCTCCTGCACCTGGCGCTCGGTCTCGGTGTCGAGCGCCGAGGTGGCCTCGTCGAGGATCAGGATCGGCGTGTTGCGCAGCAGCGCGCGCGCGATGGCGATGCGCTGGCGCTGGCCGCCCGAGAGCAGCGTGCCGCGATCGCCGACTTCGGTTTCGAGCCCGTTCGGCAACTGGTCGGAGAACTCATTGACCCGCGCCGCCCGAGCGGCGGCCTCGATCTGCGCATCGGTGGCCGGGAAGCCGAACGCGATGTTGCTGCGGATGGTGCCGTTGAAGAGCACGACGTCCTGGCTGACGAGGCTCATCTGCGCGCGCAGACGCTCGAGCGGGTATTCGCGGATGTCGTGACCATCGAGCAGCACGGCGCCCCCCGTCACGTCGTAGAAGCGCGGCAGCAGCCCCACGATGGTGGACTTGCCGCTGCCCGTCCGGCCGACGATCGCGAAGGTCTGCCCCGCCGGGATCCGGACACTGACTCCCTGCAGGACATCTTCCGCGCCGGAGGGATAACGGAAGCGGGCATCGCGGTATTCCACCTCGCCCCGGGCACGCTCGATCGGACGCGTGCCGCCGGCCGGCTCGGCGGGCGTGTCGAGGACGTCGAAGATGCTCTGTGCCGCGGCGATGCCCTGCTGCAGCGGTCCGGCGACGTTTACGAGCCGGCGCAGCGGCGCCGTGAGCAGCAGCAGCGCGGCGATGAACGACGTGAACGCGCCCAGCGACATGTGGCCCTGCAGCGCGTCCTTGGTCGCGAGGAAGAGCACGCAGGCCAGGGCCATCGAGGCGATGAGCTGCACGATCGGGTTGCTCATGCCCTTGGTCATCATGAGCTTCATGTACGAGCGACGGTTGTGCTCGATCACCGCATCGAACATCCCTTGCTCGTACGCCTGGGCGTTGAAGACGCGGATGACGCGCGGCGCCTCGATGGCCTCCTTGGCCACCCGCGTCACGTCGCCCATCGAGTTCTGGATGCGCTTGCTGTAGCGGCGGAACAGCAGGTTGATGCGCCGGATCAGCACGGCGACCAGCGGGCCCACGACCACGATGAACAGCGTCAGCTTCCAGTTGGTGTAGAGCAGGTAGGCGACCAGGCCGACGATGGTGAGCGAGTCGCGGATGAAGACGGTCAGCGAGTCGGTCGCCGCCGTCGCCACCTGTTCGGTGTTGAAGGTGAGCCGCGACAGCATCGTGCCGGAGGTGTTGCGGTCGAAATAGGCGAGCGGCAGGTTGACGTAGCGGTCGAACAGCTGCGCGCGCAGCGTCTTGACGATCTGCCGGCCGACGTATCCCGGGTAATAGGTCTGCACGAAGTCGCTGACGCCGCGCACCACGAACAGGCCGACCAGCGTCACGGGCACGAGCCAGACGAGGCGCGGGTCCTTGTCGACGAAGGTGCCGTCGAGGAAGAAGCGCACGAAAGCCGCCCAGGCCGCGTCCGTGGCCGCGAACGCGGCCATGCCGATCACGCCGATGCCGAAGGCGGTCTTGTGCGGCCGAAGGTAGGTGAGGAGGCGCTTGTAGGTCTCCAGCGCGCCCTCGGGCATCTTCAACTCGGCGCGCTTATCCGCCTTGCGACCCATCGTGTATCGTCGCGATGTTGATCTGGCGGTACCCGAGCCGGCCCGCGACGTCCATCGCCGTGACCACCGACTGGTGCGTGGTGCGCGCGTCCGCCCGGATGGTGATGGGCATGCTGCGATCGCCACCGGAAGCGCGGCCGAGCGCGGTGGCGAGGGTGTCGGGGCTGTTGTTCACCAGCGGTTTGCCGCCGACGCGATAGCCGCCCTCGGCGGTCACCTCGATCTCGACCGCCTCGTTGGACTTGGCCTCCTCCGGCTGCACGCCCGCCTCGGGCAGGCGGACCTTGAGGCGGCCCTCGTCGACGAACTTGGTCGACATCATGAAGAAGATCAGCAGCAGCAGCACGACGTCGATCAGCGACGTCATGTTGATGTCCGGATCCTCGCGCTTGCGGACCTGGAATCTCACGCGGCCGCTTCCTGGCTCGCCTGCTCCGCGATCTCGACCGCCGCCTGCGGACGCGTGCCCGCCGTGCGGTCGATGGCCTGCACCAGCCGCAGCGACTGCTTTTCCATGTCGACGATCAGGCCGTCGACCTTGCCGCGGAAGTAGCGATAGGCCACCAGCGACGGGATCGCGACGATCAGGCCCGCGGCCGTCGTCACCAGCGCCTCGGCGATGCCGCCGGCCAGCGCCGACGGGTCACCGATACCCGAGATCGTGACCGCGCGGAAAGTGCGGATCATGCCCATCACCGTCCCGAGCAGGCCGAGCAGCGGGGAGATGGAGGCGATGGTGGCGAGCGGGTTCAGGTAGCGCTCGAGATCGTGCATGACGTGGCGGCCGGCGTCCTCGATCGCCTCGATCATCACCAGCCGGTCCCGGTGGCGATTGGCGAGTCCGGCGGCCAGGACCCGGCCGAGCGGCGAGTGGGCCTGCAACGCCAGGATCTGCTTGTCCGACAGGGAACGGTTCTCGACCCATTGCCAGATCTTGTCGGTCAGCTCGCCCGGGACCACGCGCTGGCCGCGCAGGGTCCACAGCCGTTCGAGCGTGATGGCACTGGCGACGATCGAGCACAGGATCAGCGGCACCATGACGATGCCGCCCGACTTGATGATTTCGAACATTTCCCGCGCTCGAACCCCTGCCGAAGTACCGCGCCGGATGATACTTCATGCGCCGGACCGCCGCGACGGGCGTCTAGGGGTCCTGCCAGAAGCGGCGGTGCGCGCTCCGCCAGGCGCGCGGCGCGGCCAGCGGCCGGCCGGCCTGCGTCACGAATTCGACGGCACCGCTTGCGCTCGTCTCGATCGTCCGGGCGCCCGCGGCACGCCAGCGTTCCACGACCGGCCGGGCCGGAAATCCCCAGCGATTGCGGTAGCCGACCGTGAACACGACACAGTTCGGCCGGGCCGCCGCGACGAACGCCGGCGTCGACGACGTGCGACTGCCATGGTGCGGCGCGACCACGAGATCGAGTGGCCCCGACAGGCCGTGCGCGACGATCTCCCCTTCGGCGACGCCTTCGACGTCCCCGGTGAGCAGCGTGCGGTGCTCGCCCGCCTCGATCAGCAGCACACACGAGCTGTCGTTGTCGCGCTCGTAGTGCGCCGCCCCCGGATGCACCCAGGCGAAGCGGACGCCGTCCCAGGTCCAGCGGTCGCCGCGCCGGCACCGCTCGAGCGGGACCCGCCGCCCGGAATCGTCGCGCAGCTCAGCGATCGACGGCCCCGCCACGACCGCCTGCACCGGCAGTCCACCGAGCACGCTGCCGACCCCGCCCTTGTGATCGTCATCGTCGTGGCTGGCGACGAGCACATCGAGGCGATCGACGCCGCGGTAGCGCAGGTAGGGCAACAGGACGAGCTGTCCGGCGTCGGTGCCGCTGCGAAACGACGGACCGGCGTCGAACAGCAGCGCGTGATGGCGCGTCTGCACGAACACCGACAACCCCTGCCCCACGTCCAGTACCTCGATGCGCGCGGTCGACGGCGGCAGTCGCTCGGGGCGCCAGCTGCACAGGGCGACGACGATCACCGCCCCGGCCAGGCGACCTCGCAGCGGCAGGGGCACGAGCGCTGCCAGCACGCCCACCAGCATCGCCACCCAGCCCGCGGGCGGCAGCCCGGCGACGGCCCAGCTCGAGTGGGGCCACTGCGCCGGCACGGCGAAGAGCGGCCACGTG
>JBGAHO010000017.1:0-74329 GCA_044226195.1 Steroidobacteraceae bacterium | reverse complement strand
GGCGTCGAGATGGTGATGCCCGGCGACAACATCAAGATGACGATCGAGCTGATCAGCCCGATCGCGATGGAGGAAGGCCTGCGCTTCGCCATCCGCGAGGGCGGCCGCACGGTCGGCGCCGGCGTCGTCTCCAAGATCCTGAAGTAACACGTCCGGTCGTCTGACGTTCCGATCAAGCGCAGGCCAGTAGCTCAATTGGCAGAGCGGCGGTCTCCAAAACCGCAGGTTGGGGGTTCGATTCCCTCCTGGCCTGCCAGTCGAGACGCTTGAAGGAACGTTCGGACGGCTGGCAGGGCCCGAACAGCACATGACCGAACAGGTTCAAACCGGCGCCAGCGCGCTGGACACCGCCAAGCTGGTCGCAGCCGTGGCGATCCTGGTGGGAGGCATCGCCGCCTTCTACCTGCTCGATGCGTACCCGCTGGTCGTGCGCTGGCTGATCGTGCTCGCGACGCTCGGCGCCGGCGTGGCCGTCGCGCTGCAGTCGGCGCAGGGCAAGACGCTGTGGGCCTTCGTGCAGGGCTCCCGCGTCGAACTGCGCAAGGTCGTCTGGCCGACGCGCCAGGAGACGATGCAGACCACGCTGGTGGTTGTCGTGGTGATCGTGGTGATGGGCATCTTCTTCTGGGCCCTCGACCTCGGGCTCGGCGCGCTGATGCATGCCGTGACCGCCAAGGGAGACTGACGTGGCGCTGCGCTGGTACGTGGTTCATGCGTATTCGAATTTCGAGCACAAGGTCTCGGAGTCCCTGAGGGACCGCATCAAGCTGCACAGCCTCGACGACAAGTTCGGCGAGATCCTGGTGCCGACCGAGGAAGTGGTCGAGATGCGCGACGGGCAGCGCCGCAAGAGCGAGCGCAAGTTCTTTCCGGGCTACGTGCTCGTGCAGATGGAGATGAACGAGGACACCTGGCACCTGGTGCGCGAGACGCCCAAGGTGCTCGGCTTCATCGGCGGCACGCCGGAGAAGCCCGCGCCGATCACCGACAAGGAAGCCAACGCGATCCTGCGTCGCGTCGAGGAAGGCGCCGAGAAGCCGCGGCCGAAGGTGCTGTTCGAGCCGGGCGAGGTGGTGCGCGTCACCAACGGGCCGTTCAACGACTTCAACGGGGTCGTCGAGTCGGTCAACTACGAAAAGAACCGCCTGCAGGTGGCGGTGCAGATCCTCGGGCGCTCGACGCCCGTGGAACTCGATTTCAGCCAGGTCGAAAAGGCCTGACACGGGGAGCCCGCGAGGGCGTTCGGACCCACCAGAGGTAGAGAGAGATGGCAAAGAAAGTACAGGGCTACGTCAAGCTGCAGGTGCCTGCAGGCCAGGCGAACCCGAGCCCGCCGATCGGTCCGGCGCTCGGCCAGCAGGGCGTCAACATCATGGAGTTCTGCAAGCAGTTCAATGCGCAGACCCAGAGCCTCGAGAAGGGGCTGCCGATCCCGGTGGTGATCACCGTGTACAGCGATCGCAGCTTCACCTTCATCATGAAGACGCCCCCGGCGTCCGTGCTGATCCGCAAGGCGATCGGCATCGAGAAGGGCAGCGGCACGCCGAACACCGCCAAGGTGGGCAAGATCAGCCGCAAGCAGCTCGAGGACATCGCGAAGACCAAGACCCCGGATCTGACCGCCGCCGACCTCGATGCGGCCGTGCGCACGATTGCGGGCAGCGCCCGCAGCATGGGCGTCGACGTGGAGGGGGTGTGACATGGTTGCCGTCGTGAAGCGTCAGAAGCCCTGGGCCGAGAAGATCGTTCCGGGCAAGCAGTATCCGATCGAGGAGGCCCTGGGCCTCGTCAAGCAGTTCGCCAACGCCAAGTTCGACGAAGCCGTCGACGTGGCCGTGAACCTCGGCATCGATGCCTCGAAGTCCGACCAGCAGGTCCGCGGCTCGAGCGTGCTGCCGAACGGCACCGGCAAGGTGGTGCGCGTCGCCGTGTTCACCTCGGGCAAGAATGCCGACGCCGCGCGTGAAGCGGGCGCCGACATCGTCGGCCTCGAGGACCTCGCCGAGAAGGTGAAGGCCGGCGAGATGAATTTCGACGTGGTCGTGGCGAGCCCGGACGCGATGCGCGTCGTCGGCCAGCTCGGCCAGATCCTCGGCCCCCGCGGCCTGATGCCGAACCCGAAGGTCGGCACCGTGACCCCGGACGTCGCGGGCGCCGTGCGCAACGCGAAGGCCGGCCAGGTGCGCTTCCGGGCCGACAAGGCGGGCGTCGTGCACTGCACGATCGGCAAGGCCAGCTTCGACGTGCAGAAGCTCAACGAGAACCTGCACGCGCTGCTCGCCGACCTGCAGAAGTCGAAGCCGGCGGCGTCGAAGGGCGTGTACCTCAAGCGCGTGTCCGTGTCCTCGACGATGGGCCCCGGCGTGCCGGTGGACCAGTCGAGCCTGGTCACCGCGGCGCATTGAGCCAGTTTTTTGACATAACGATTTGATGCAGGGCCGGCACCGGCCGAGCCCCCGTCCCCCGGGACGGGAGCCGAGCAGGCGCCGGTCATCATCGAAGACCGCAGGCGGGGAGGCGAAGGCTCCCCTTAATCGCGACGGCCTGCGCAGATGGTGGTACCCGAGTCAGTGTCCAGCTGCCGAAGGTCCGCCTTCTAACGAAGGGTGAGCGTTCAGGGACGGGCGCTCGTTTGTTTGATCTTCAGGCCAGGAGGAAGACATGGCGCTTCGATTGGACGACAAGAAGGCGCTGGTCACCGAGGTGGCCGCGGTCGCGCAGAAGGCGCTGTCCGTGGTTGCCGCGGAGTATCGCGGGCTGCCGGTCTCGAAACTCACCGAGTTGCGAGCCAAGGCACGCGCTTCCGGAGTCTACATGCGCGTGGTGAAGAACACGCTGGCCCGTCGGGCGGTCGCCGGCACTCAGTTCGAGTGCGTCGGCGAGAAGCTCAAGGGCCCGCTGATCCTCGCCTTCTCGCAGGAGGACCCGGGCGCGGCGGCGCGGCTGATCAAGGCATTTGCGAAGGACAACGACAAGCTCGTTCCGACGCTGGTGTCGATCGGCGGCGTCGTGCTGCCGGCCAAGGACCTCGAGCGCGTGGCGAGCCTGCCCACCAAGGAACAGGCACTCGCCCAGCTGCTCGGCGTTCTCAAGGCCCCGATCGGCAAGTTCGTGCGGACGCTCGCCGAGCCCCACGCGAAGCTCGTGCGCACGATCGCCGCGGTCAAGGACCAGAAGAGCGCCGCCGCCTGACGCGGCATCGCTCGATTCGACGGTATTACTGCAACACATTTTTCAGGAGCTATGACAATGGCTGCGAATAAGGAAGAGATCCTCAACGCGATCGCCAACATGACGGTGATGGAGATCGTCGATCTCGTGAAGATGATGGAAGACAAGTTCGGCGTGACGGCCGCCGCCCCCGTGGCGATGGTCGCCGCCGGCGGCGGCGCTGCCGCCGCTGCCGCGCCGGCTGCCGAGGAGCAGACCGAGTTCAACGTGACCATGACGAGCTTCGGCGCGAACAAGGTCGGCGTGATCAAGGTCATCCGCGAGATCACCGGCCTCGGCCTCAAGGAAGCCAAGGACCTCGTCGAGGGCGTGCCCTCGCTGGTCAAGGACGGCGTGCCGAAGGCCGACGCGGAGTCCATCAAGAAGAAGCTCGAAGAGGCCGGCGCTGCCGCGGAGATCAAGTAACCGCGATGCGCGGGCGCTCGCGGCCCGTGGCCTCGGGGAGCCGGTCGGCGGTCAGCACCGCCGGCCGGCCCTCGCTATTTGCTGAAATTTCAGTCGTGAGCCGCAGTCAGTCGCGGTATTGCGGCGACCTGGGCAGAGGGTGATCGCATGGCATATTCCTTCACCGACAAGAAGCGCATCCGCAAGGATTTCGGCAAGCGGTCGAGCATCCTCGAGGTGCCTTACCTGCTCGCGATCCAGCTCGACTCGTACCGCAAGTTCCTGCAGGCCGACACGGCCGAGGAACGGCGCGGCGACATCGGCCTGCACGCCGCGTTCAAGAGCGTGTTCCCGATCGTCAGCTACTCGGGCAACGCCCAGCTCGAATACGTGAGCTACCGGCTCGGCGAGCCGGTCTTCGACGTCAAGGAGTGCCAGCTCCGCGGCCTCACCTACGCGGCCCCGCTGCGCGTCAAGGTGCGCCTGATCGTCCTCGACAAGGAGGCGCCGGGCGCCAAGAAGCCGGTCAAGGACATCCGCGAGCAGGAGGTCTACCTCGGCGAGCTGCCGCTGATGACCGACAACGGCACGTTCGTGGTGAACGGCACCGAGCGCGTCATCGTCTCCCAGCTGCACCGCAGCCCCGGCGTGTTCTTCGACCACGACCGCGGCAAGACCCACAGCTCGGGCAAGCTGCTCTTCTCCGCGCGCGTGATCCCCTACCGCGGTTCCTGGCTCGACTTCGAGTTCGACGCCAAGGACTGCGTGTTCGCGCGCATCGACCGCCGCCGCAAGCTGCCGGTCACCATCCTGCTGCGCGCGCTCGGCTACAGCGACGAGCAGATGCTCGACATCTTCTTCGACAAGAACACCTTCTACCTCTCGAACGAGGGCATCGAGCTCGCGCTCGTGCCGGCGCGCCTGCGCGGCGAGACCGCCAGCTTCGAGATCAAGGTCAACGGCAAGGTCGTGGTCGAGGAAGGCCGCCGCATCACGGCGCGCCACGTCCGCCAGCTCGAGGAAGCCGGCGTCGACCGCCTGCCCGTGCCGTCGGACTACCTGATCGGCAAGGTGCTGGCGCACGACGTCGTCAACACCGAGACCGGCGAGATCCTCGCCAAGGCCAACGAAGTGCTCTCGGCGGCCACCACCGCCAAGCTGGTGCAGGCCGGCATCGCCGAGATCCGCGTGCTCTACGTGAACGACCTCGACCGCGGTCCGTTCATCTCCGACACGCTGCGCATCGACCCGACCAAGAACCGCATGGAGGCGCTGGTCGAGATCTACCGCATGATGCGCCCGGGCGAGCCGCCCACGCGCGACGCGGCAGAGAACCTGTTCCAGAACCTGTTCTTCAACCCCGAGCGCTACGACCTGTCGGCCGTCGGCCGCATGAAGTTCAACCGCCGCGTCGGGCGCCAGGAGACCAAGGGCACCGGCATCCTGTACGACCAGCTGCACTTCGCGCGTCGCAACGACGAGTTCGCCAAGGGGCTGATCGAGCACTACGGCGCCACCTCGGACGTGATCGACGTGCTGCGCACGCTGATCGACATCCGCAACGGCAACGGCACGGTCGACGACATCGACCACCTCGGCAACCGCCGCGTGCGCTCGGTCGGCGAGATGGCGGAGAACGCCTTCCGCGTCGGCCTGGTGCGCGTCGAGCGCGCCGTGAAGGAGCGCCTGACCATCGCCGAGAGCGAAGGCCTGATGCCGCAGGACATGATCAACGCGAAGCCGGTGGCGGCCGCGGTGAAGGAGTTCTTCGGCTCCTCGCAGCTCTCGCAGTTCATGGACCAGAACAACCCGCTGTCCGAGGTCACCCACAAGCGCCGCGTCTCGGCGCTCGGCCCGGGCGGCCTGACGCGCGAGCGCGCCGGCTTCGAGGTCCGCGACGTGCACCCGACCCACTACGGCCGCGTGTGCCCGATCGAGACGCCGGAAGGCCCGAACATCGGCCTCATCAACTCGCTGTCGGTCTACGCCCGCACCAACGACTACGGCTTCCTCGAGACGCCGTACCGCAAGGTCGCGAACGGCCGCGTGGTGGACGAGATCGTCTACCTGTCGGCGATCGACGAGGCCCAGTACGTGATCGCGCAGGCGAACGCGTCGCTCGGCCCGAAGGGCGAGTTCACCGACGAGCTGGTCTCGTCGCGCTTCCAGAACGAGTTCATGCTCTCGACGCCGGACAAGATCCAGTACATGGACGTGTCGCCGAAGCAGATCGTCTCGGTGGCGGCCTCGCTGATCCCGTTCCTCGAGCACGACGACGCGAACCGCGCGCTGATGGGCTCGAACATGCAGCGCCAGGCCGTGCCGACCCTGCGCTCGGAAACCCCGCTGGTGGGCACCGGCATGGAGCGCCCGGTCGCGATCGACTCGGGCGTGACGGTGGTCGCGCGCCGCGGCGGCATGGTCGACTCGGTCGACGCGTCGCGCATCGTGGTGCGCGTCAACGACGCCGAGACGACGGCCGGCGAGCCGGGCGTCGACATCTACAACCTGACGAAGTACACGCGCTCGAACCAGAACACCTGCATCAACCAGCGCCCGCTGGTGCACGCCGGTGACGTGATCGCGCGCGGCGACGTGCTGGCCGACGGCCCGTCGACCGACCTCGGCGACCTCGCGCTCGGCCAGAACCTGCTGGTCGCGTTCATGCCGTGGAACGGCTACAACTTCGAGGACTCGATCCTGATCTCGGAGCGGGTGGTCCAGGAGGACCGCTTCACGACGATCCACATCGAGGAACTGACCTGCGTCGCCCGCGACACCAAGCTCGGACCCGAGGAAATCACCGCCGACATTCCGAACGTGGGTGAAGCGGCCCTCGCCAAGCTCGACGAGGCGGGCATCGCCTTCATCGGCGCCGAGGTCAAGGCCGGCGACATCCTGGTGGGCAAGGTCACGCCGAAGGGCGAGACGCAGCTCACGCCGGAAGAGAAGCTGCTGCGCGCGATCTTCGGCGAGAAGGCCTCGGACGTGAAGGACACCTCGCTGCGCGTGCCCCCGGGCATGGACGGCACGGTGATCGACGTGCGCGTGTTCACGCGCGACGGCGTCGAGAAGGACAGCCGCGCGCTGTCGATCGAGAAGTCCGAGATCGAGAAGGTCAGGAAGGACCTCGCCGACCAGCAGCGCATCCTCGAGGAGGACCTCTTCTCGCGCGTGCACTCGCAGCTGGTGGGCAAGGTCGCCACGGCCGGCCCGCGCAAGCTCAAGCCGGGCAGCCGCGTCACGGCCGACTACCTCGCCGAGCTGCCGCGCGAGCACTGGCTCGAGGTGCGCCTCGAGGACGAGGACGCCAACAGCGCGCTCGAAGTGGCCGCCGAGCGCATGCGCGCCCAGCGCAAGGAGTTCGAGCGCCGCCTCGAGGAGAAGCGCCAGAAGATCACGCAGGGCGACGACCTCGCCCCGGGCGTGCTCAAGATGGTCAAGGTCTACCTCGCGGTGAAGCGCCGCGTGCAGCCGGGCGACAAGATGGCCGGCCGCCACGGCAACAAGGGCGTGATCTCGACCATCGTCCCGGTCGAGGACATGCCCTTCGCCGCCGACGGCACGCCGGTCGACATCGTGCTGAACCCGCTCGGCGTGCCGAGCCGCATGAACATCGGCCAGATCCTCGAGACCCACCTCGGGTGGGCCGCGAAGGGCCTCGGCATCAAGATCGGCAAGATGCTCGAGGCGCAGGCCCACGCGGGCGAGCTGCGCGGCTTCCTCGAGCAGATCTACAACCGCAGCGGCGGCCGCTCCGAGGCGCTCGAGACCCTGTCGGACGACGACGTGGTCGCGCTCTCGCGCAACCTGCGCGCGGGCGTGCCGATGGCGACGCCGGTGTTCGACGGCGCCACCGAGGCCGAGATCAAGTACATGCTGAAGCTGGCGGACCTCCCCGAGAGCGGCCAGACCACGCTGTACGACGGCCGCACCGGCGAGAAGTTCGAGCGGCAGGTGACCGTCGGCTACATGTACATGCTGAAGCTGAACCACCTCGTGGACGACAAGATGCACGCGCGCTCGACCGGCCCCTACAGCCTGGTCACGCAGCAGCCGCTCGGCGGCAAGGCGCAGTTCGGCGGCCAGCGTTTCGGCGAGATGGAAGTCTGGGCGCTCGAGGCCTACGGCGCGTCCTACACGCTGCAGGAGATGCTGACGGTGAAGTCGGACGACGTGACGGGCCGCACCAAGATGTACAAGAACATCGTGGACGGCAACCACATGATGGACGCCGGCATGCCGGAATCCTTCAACGTGCTGGTCAAGGAAATCCGCTCGCTCGCCATCAACATCGAGCTCCATCAGGAAAAGCGGTGACCGGCCCCCGGCCGTCACTGAACGGGTGAACCAATGAAAGATCTCCTGAAGTTGTTCAAGCAGCAGCCGACGGTCGAGGACTTCGACTCGATCCGCATCGCGCTCGCCTCCCCGGACATGATCCGCTCGTGGTCGTTCGGCGAGGTGAAGAAGCCCGAGACGATCAACTACCGCACCTTCAAGCCCGAGCGCGACGGCCTGTTCTGCGCCAAGATCTTCGGGCCCGTGAAGGACTACGAGTGCCTCTGCGGCAAGTACAAGCGCCTCAAGCACCGCGGCGTGGTCTGCGAGAAGTGCGGCGTCGAGGTGACGCAGGCCAAGGTGCGCCGCGAGCGCATGGGCCACATCGAGCTCGCGAGCCCGACCGCGCACATCTGGTTCCTCAAGTCGCTGCCGTCGCGCATCGGCCTGATGCTCGACATGACGCTGCGCGAGATCGAGCGCGTGCTCTACTTCGAGGCCTTCGTGGTCATCGACCCGGGCATGACGCAGATGCAGCGCGGCCAGCTGCTCTCCGACGAGATGTACCTCGACGCGATCGAGAAGCACGGCGACGAGTTCGACGCCCGCATGGGCGCCGAGGCGGTGCACGAGCTGCTGAAGAGCCTCGACCTGCAGGCCGAGGTGATCAAGGTGCGCGAGGACATCGCCGGCACCAGCAGCGAGACCAAGATCAAGCGCCTCACCAAGCGCCTGAAGCTGATCGAGTCGTTCCTCGAGTCGGGCAACAAGCCGGAGTGGATGGTGCTGACCGTCCTGCCGGTGCTGCCGCCCGACCTGCGTCCGCTCGTGCCGCTCGACGGCGGCCGCTTCGCGACCTCCGACCTGAACGACCTCTACCGCCGCGTCATCAACCGCAACAACCGCCTGCGCCGCCTGCTCGAGCTCAACGCGCCCGACATCATCGTGCGCAACGAGAAGCGCATGCTGCAGGAGTCGGTCGACGCGCTGCTCGACAACGGCCGCCGCGGCCGCGCCATCACCGGCACCAACAAGCGCCCGCTCAAGTCGCTCGCCGACATGATCAAGGGCAAGCAGGGCCGCTTCCGCCAGAACCTGCTCGGCAAGCGCGTCGACTACTCGGGCCGCTCGGTCATCGTGGTCGGCCCGCGCCTGCGCCTGCACCAGTGCGGCCTGCCGAAGAAGATGGCGCTCGAGCTGTTCAAGCCGTTCATCTTCCAGAAGCTGCAGCTGCGCGGCGAGGCCTCGACCATCAAGGCCGCCAAGCGCATGGTGGAGCGCGAAGGCCCCGAGGTGTGGGACATCCTCGAAGAGGTGATCCGCGAGCACCCGGTGCTGCTGAACCGCGCCCCGACCCTGCACCGCCTCGGCATCCAGGCGTTCGAGCCGGTGCTGATCGAGGGCAAGGCCATCCAGCTGCACCCGCTGGTGTGCACCGCGTTCAACGCCGACTTCGACGGCGACCAGATGGCCGTGCACGTGCCGCTGTCGCTCGAGGCCCAGCTCGAGGCGCGCGCGCTGATGCTGTCCTCGAACAACATCCTCTCGCCCGCCAACGGCGACCCGATCATCGTGCCGTCGCAGGACGTCGTGCTCGGCCTGTACTTCATGACGCGCGAGCGCGTGAACGCGAAGGGCGAGGGCATGTACTTCACGGACCTCGCCGAGGTCCACCGCGCCTACGAGAATCGCCTCGCCGACCTGCAGGCACGCGTCAAGGTGCGCCTGGTCGAGTACGCGAAGGACGGCGACGGCTTCATCGAGAAGCGCCGCCTGGCCGACACCACCGTCGGCCGCGCGCTGCTCGGCGAGATCCTGCCGAAGGGCCTGTCCTTCGACCTGATCAACGTCGACATGACCAAGAAGGCGATCTCGGGCGTCATCAACGCCTGCTACCGCACGCTCGGCCTCAAGGAGACGGTGATCTTCGCCGACCAGCTGATGTACACCGGCTTCGCGTACGCGACGCGCGCCGGCGTGTCGATCGGCGTCGACGACATGGTGGTCCCGGAGCAGAAGGAGCGCATCCTCGCCGCCGCGGAGCGCGAGGTGAAGGAGATCCAGGAGCAGTACGCCTCCGGTCTCGTCACCAACGGCGAGCGCTACAACAAGGTCGTCGACATCTGGTCACGCACCAACGACCAGGTCGCCAAGGCGATGATGGAGAAGCTCGGCGGCGAGGACGTGCAGAACTCGCGCGGCGAGAAGGTGCGCCAGAAGTCGTTCAACTCGATCTACATGATGTCGGACTCCGGCGCGCGCGGCTCGCCCGCGCAGATCCGCCAGCTGGCCGGCATGCGCGGCCTGATGGCCAAGCCGGACGGCTCGATCATCGAGACGCCCATCACGGCGAACTTCCGTGAAGGCCTCAACGTGCTGCAGTACTTCATCTCGACGCACGGCGCGCGCAAGGGCCTCGCCGACACCGCGCTCAAGACCGCGAACTCGGGCTACCTGACCCGCCGCCTGGTCGACGTGGCGCAGGACCTGGTGGTCACCGAGATCGACTGCGGCACCGAGAACGGCCTCAGCATGATGCCGATCGTCGAGGGCGGCGACGTCGTCGAAGGCCTCGGCGAGCGCGTGCTGGGTCGCGTCACCGCGAGCGCGGTCTACAGGCCGGGTTCGGACGAGGTGCTGGTCGAGTCGGGCACGCTGCTCGACGAGAAGCTCGTGCGCAAGCTCGAGCAGGCCGGCGTGGACCAGATCATGGTCCGCTCGCCGATCACCTGCGCGACCCGCTACGGCGTCTGCTCGATGTGCTACGGGCGCGACCTCGCCCGCGGCCACCGCATCAACATCGGCGAGGCGGTCGGCGTGATCGCCGCGCAGTCGATCGGCGAGCCGGGCACGCAGCTGACCATGCGTACGTTCCACATCGGCGGCGCCGCATCGCGTGCCGCGGCCGTGAACTCGGTCGAGATCAAGACCCGGGGCACGGTGCGCCTGCACAACCTCAAGTCGGTCCATCACGAGAAGGGCCACTGGGTCGCGGTGTCGCGCTCCGGCGAGGTCGGCGTGATCGACGAGTACGGCCGCGAGCGCGAGCGCTACCGCATCCCGTACGGCGCCGTGATCACGGCGAACGAGGGCGACCAGGTGGTGCCGGGGCAGGTCATCGCGACCTGGGACCCGCACACCCACCCGGTGGTCACGGAAGTGGGCGGCTTCATCAAGTTCCAGGACTTCATCGACGGCATCACCGTGCAGTCGCAGGTCGACGAGGTCACCGGCCTCTCGAGCACCGTGGTCATGGACCCGAAGCAGCGCGGCGCCGGCGGCAAGGACCTGCGCCCGGTGATCAAGCTGCTGAACTCCAAGGGCAAGGAAGTCTGCTTCGCCAACACGGACATCCCGGCCGTGTACGCGCTGCCCCCGGGCGCGCTGGTGAGCATGACCGACGGCGCCCCGGTGTCGGTCGGCGACGTCATCGCGCGCATCCCGCAGGAGTCGTCGAAGACCCGCGACATCACCGGCGGTCTGCCGCGCGTGGCCGACCTGTTCGAGGCCCGCAAGCCGAAGGACTCGGCGATCCTCGCGGAGTACTCGGGCACGGTCAGCTTCGGCAAGGAGACCAAGGGCAAGCGCCGCCTGATCATCACCGACGAGCAGGGCGAGAAGCACGAGGAACTGATCCCGAAGTGGCGCCACCTCACCGTGTTCGAGGGCGAGCACGTGGAGCGCGGCGAGACCATCGCGGACGGCGAGCCGAACCCGCACGACATCCTGCGCCTGCAGGGCGTCGAGCCGCTCGCCAACTACCTGGTGCGCGAGATCCAGGACGTCTACCGCCTGCAGGGCGTGAAGATCAACGACAAGCACATCGAGGTGATCATCCGCCAGATGCTGCGCAAGATCGAAATCGTCGAGACCGGTGACACGGGCCTGCTGCGCGGCGAACAGATGGACCGCGCCCGGGTGCTCGACCTGAACGACAAGGTGACCAAGGAGGGCAAGCTGCCGGCGATCGCCGACCCGCTCCTGCTCGGCATCACCAAGGCGTCGCTCGCGACCGAGTCCTTCATCTCGGCGGCCTCCTTCCAGGAGACCACCCGCGTGCTCACCGAGGCCTCGGTGCGCGGCATGAAGGACGACCTGCGCGGCCTGAAGGAGAACGTGATCGTCGGCCGGCTGATCCCGGCGGGCACGGGCTCCTTCTACCACCTCAACCGCCGCAAGGCGGCCGAACCGTCGCTCGGCGGCGGGTTCGGGGACGTCGTGGTCGGGACCGCCGGGGGGGCGGATTTCGATTCCGAGCGCCCGGACGAGGCGGAGGCACCGGCCGGCTGACCGGCCGGGGAGGGGGCTGCTGCAGTGCAGTAAGTTGACAGGGCCAGCCCCCCTCCCTAAAATTTCGGCCCTTTCATCGGGAACCCGCCGGCGATCACCCCGCGCGGGCTCCGTTTAGAACCACATCGGGCCGCCGCCAAGGCGGCCCGGTGCTTCTTTGGCGATGCGCGGAATGGCGCCCGCCGGTACGTCTCTGGAGTCGGATCCGAACAATGTCTACCGTCAATCAGCTGATCCGTGGCCCGCGTCGCGAGGCCGCTGCCAAGAGCAAGGTGCCCGCGCTGGGCAATTCGCCGCAGAAGCGCGGCGTGTGCACGCGCGTCTACACCACCACGCCGAAGAAGCCGAACTCGGCCCTGCGCAAGGTGGCCAAGGTGCGCCTCACCAACGGCTACGAAGTGATCAGCTACATCGGCGGCGAAGGCCACAACCTGCAGGAGCACTCGGTGGTGCTCATCCGCGGCGGCCGCGTGAAGGACCTGCCGGGCGTGCGCTACCACACGGTGCGCGGCACGCTCGACTGCGCCGGCGTGACCGAGCGCCGCCAGAGCCGCTCGAAGTACGGCGCCAAGCGCCCGAAGGGCTGATCCACACCATTCGCCAGCGGACCCGTCGCTAGCCACCCGAAACAGCGGAAACCAACATGTCGCGTCGTTCCCAAGCACCCACCCGCACGATCCTCCCGGACCCGAAGTTCAACAGCATCCTGCTGGCGAAGTTCATGAACATGGTCATGGAGCGCGGCAAGAAATCCGTCGCCGAGCGCATCGTCTACGGTGCGATCGACCGCATGGCCGAGAAGACCGGCCGCCCGGCCGACCAGGCCATCGACCTGCTCACGCAGGCGCTCGACAACGTCAAGCCGATGGTCGAGGTGAAGTCCCGCCGCGTCGGCGGCGCCACCTACCAGGTGCCGGTCGAAGTGCGCGCCTCGCGCCGCCAGACCCTGGCCATGCGCTGGGTCATCGACGCCGCCGCCGCGCGCAGCGAGAAGTCCATGTCGCAGCGCCTCGCCTCCGAGCTGCTCGAGGCGAGCGAGAACCGCGGTGCCGCCGTGCGCAAGCGCGAAGACACGCATCGCATGGCCGATGCCAACAAGGCGTTCGCGCATTACCGCTGGTAACGCCTGACCGACGACCGTCCGAGGAACCACACCGTGCCACGCACTACTCCGCTCGAGCGCTATCGCAACATCGGCATCTCGGCTCACATCGACGCCGGCAAGACGACGACGACTGAGCGCATCCTGTTCTACACCGGCGTCTCGCACAAGATCGGCGAAGTGCACGACGGCGCCGCCGTCATGGACTACATGGAGCAGGAGCAGGAGCGCGGCATCACGATCACCGCGGCGGCGACCACGGCCTTCTGGAAGGGGATGGAGAACCAGTTCCCCGAGCACCGCTTCAACATCATCGACACCCCGGGACACGTCGACTTCACCATCGAAGTCGAGCGCAGCCTGAAGGTGCTCGACAGCGCCTGCGCCGTGTTCTGCGCGGTCTCCGGCGTGCAGCCGCAGTCCGAGACGGTGTGGCGGCAGATGAACAAGTACCACGTGCCGCGCCTGGCGTTCGTCAACAAGATGGACCGCGCCGGCGCCAACTTCCTGCGCTGCGTCGAGCAGATCAAGACCCGCCTGCGCGGCAGCCCGGTGCCGATCCAGCTGCCGATCGGCGCCGAGGACAACTTCGAGGGCGTCGTCGACCTCATCCAGATGAAGTCGATCTACTGGGACGACAGCACCGAGGGCATGAAGTTCGAGTACCGCGACATCCCCGCGAACATGCTCGAGCTGTGCAAGGAATGGCGCGAGAAGATGGTCGAGGCCGCGGCCGAGGCCAACGACGACCTGATGCACAAGTACCTCGAGACGGGCGAGCTCTCGATCGAGGAGATCAAGGCCGGCCTGCGCGAGCGTTCGATCCGCGTCGAGATCTGCATCATGCTGTGCGGCTCCGCGTTCAAGAACAAGGGCGTGCAGGCGATGCTCGATGCGGTCATCGAGTACATGCCGTCGCCGAACGAGGTGCCCGCGGTCAAGGGCATCGACGAGCGCGGCGGCGAGGACACCCGCGCGGCGTCGGACGACGCGAAGTTCGCGGCGCTGGCGTTCAAGATCCTCAACGACCCGTTCGTCGGCAACCTGACGTTCTTCCGCGTGTACTCGGGCGTCCTCAACTCGGGCGACCAGGTGTACGTGCCGGCCAAGAGCAAGAAGGAGCGCATCGGCCGCCTGCTGCAGATGCACGCCAACGAGCGCGAGGAGATCAAGGAAGTCCGCGCCGGCGACATCGCCGCGGCCGTGGGCCTCAAGGACGTGACGACGGGCGACACGCTGTGCGACCCGGAGAGCGTCATCACGCTCGAGAAGATGGAGTTCCCGGAGCCGGTGATCTCGGTCGCCGTCGAGCCGAAGACCAAGTCCGACCAGGAAAAGATGGGCCTCGCGCTGCAGCGCCTCGCCAAGGAAGACCCGTCGTTCCGCGTCAGCACCGACCAGGAGTCGGGCCAGACGATCATCTCGGGCATGGGTGAACTGCACCTCGACATCATCGTCGACCGCATGAAGCGCGAGTTCAAGGTCGAGGCGAACGTCGGCAAGCCGCAGGTCGCCTACCGCGAGACGATCCGCGGCAAGGTCGAGCAGGAAGGCAAGTTCGTCCGCCAGTCCGGCGGCCGCGGCCAGTACGGCCACGTGTGGCTCAAGATCGAGCCGCAGGAAGAGGGCAAGGGCTACGAGTTCGTCAACGGCATCGTCGGCGGCACCGTGCCGCGCGAGTACATCCCGGCCGTCGACAAGGGTGTCAAGGAAGCGCTCGAGGGCGGCGTGATCGCCGGCTTCCCGGTCGTGGACGTCAAGGTCACGATCTTCGACGGCTCGTACCACGACGTCGACTCGAACGAAATGGCGTTCAAGATCGCCGGTTCGATGGCGCTCAAGGAAGGCGTGCGCCGCGCGAAGCCCGTGCTGCTCGAGCCGATCATGAAGGTCGAGGTCGTGACGCCGGAGGACTACTCGGGCGACGTGATCGGCGACTTGAACCGCCGGCGCGGCCAGATCCAGGGCATGGAAGATTCCGTGTCGGGCAAGGTCGTCACGGCCGAGGTGCCGCTCGCGGAGATGTTCGGGTACGCCACGTCGGTCCGCTCGATGAGCCAGGGCCGCGCGACGTTCACCATGGAATTCGCCAAGTACATGGAAGTGCCGAACAACGTCGCCGAGGCGGTGCTGAAGAAGGCCAGCTGATCCAGGGCGGCGCCCGCGGGCGCCGCCACACGATTTTTCTACGAACAGAATTCAGGCATTAGTTAGAGGGTAACGGTCGTGGCTAAGGAAAAATTTGCGCGTACGAAGCCGCACGTGAACGTGGGCACGATTGGACACGTGGATCATGGCAAGACGACGCTGACGGCGGCGTTGACGAAGGTGATGGCGGAGACGCACGGCGGCACCTTCATGGCCTACGACCAGATCGACAAGGCGCCGGAAGAGAAGGCGCGCGGCATCACGATCTCGACGGCGCACGTCGAGTACCAGTCGCCGAACCGGCACTACGCGCACGTGGACTGCCCGGGGCACGCGGACTACGTGAAGAACATGATCACGGGCGCGGCGCAGATGGACGGCGCGATCCTGGTGTGCAGCGCGGCGGACGGCCCGATGCCGCAGACGCGCGAGCACATCCTGCTGGCGCGCCAGGTGGGCGTGCCCTACATCGTCGTGTACCTGAACAAGGCCGACATGGTGGATGACGCGGAGCTGCTCGAGCTCGTGGAGATGGAGGTTCGCGAGCTGCTCTCGAAGTACGACTTCCCGGGCGACAAGACCCCGATCGTGAAGGGCTCGGCCCTGAAGGCGCTCGAGGGCGACACGAGCCCGATCGGCGTGCCCTCGGTGGTGAAGCTGGTCGAGGAGATGGACGCGTACATCCCGGTGCCGGAGCGCGCGGTGGACGGCGCGTTCCTGATGCCTGTGGAGGACGTGTTCTCGATCTCGGGTCGCGGCACGGTGGTGACCGGTCGCATCGAGCGCGGCATCGTGAAGGTGAACGACGAAGTCGAGATCGTGGGGCTGCGCCCGACGGTCAAGACGACCTGCACGGGCGTCGAGATGTTCCGCAAGCTGCTGGACCAGGGTCAGGCGGGCGACAACGTGGGCGTGCTGCTGCGCGGCACGAAGCGCGAGGAAGTCGAGCGCGGCCAGGTGCTGGCGAAGCCGGGCAGCATCACCCCGCACACGAAGTTCGAGGGCGAGGTGTACGTGCTGACGAAGGAAGAGGGCGGCCGTCACACGCCGTTCTTCAAGGGCTATCGTCCGCAGTTCTACTTCCGCACGACGGACGTGACCGGTGCGGTGGAGTTGCCGGAGGGCGTCGAGATGGTGATGCCCGGCGACAACATCAAGATGACGATCGAGCTGATCAGCCCGATCGCGATGGAGGAAGGCCTGCGCTTCGCCATCCGCGAGGGCGGCCGCACGGTCGGCGCCGGCGTCGTCTCCAAGATCCTCAAATAAGGCGGTACGACCATGGCACGCCAGAACATCCGCATCCGCCTCAAGGCCTTCGACCACCGCCTGATCGACAACTCGGCCCGCGAGATCGTCGAGACGGCCAAGCGCACCGGCGCCACGGTCCGTGGCCCGGTCCCGCTGCCGGTCAAGATGGAGCGCTTCACGCTGCTGATCGCCCCGCACGCCGACAAGGACGCGCGCGACCAGTACGAGATGCGCACCCACAAGCGCCTGATGGACATCCTGAACCCGACCGACAAGACGGTGGACGCGCTGATGAAGCTCGAGCTGCCGGCCGGCGTGGACGTCCAGATCAAGCTCAACTGATCCGGAGCTTGCAAGGTTCAAACGAGCCGCTATAATTGGCGGCTCTTTCTCGCCGAGGCCTGGCCGGCTTTGCCGGTACCGCTCGAGCGGCGCAGCCCCTGACGGTCGCTGCACCACTCAGCCTTCCTTGACGAGTTCCTGCCCCGGGGGTCCCGGCGGCCGGGATGGTGGCTTTTTCAGCCGTGGCCAATCGCAGCCACGGCGGTGCATGAGGACAAACAGATGACGATCGGTCTGATTGGCCGCAAGGCCGGCATGACGCGCGTCTTCACGGACGCGGGCGAATCGATCCCGGTGACGGTGATCGAGGCCCTGCCGAACCGCGTCACCCAGGTGAAGACCGCCGACGGCGAGGGTTACCGCGCCGTGCAGGTCACCTACGGGGCCCGCAAGCCCTCCAGCCTCTCCCGTGCCCTCGCCGGCCATTACGGCAAGGCCAAGGTCGCCCCGGGCAAGTCGCTCGTGGAGTTCCGCCTCGCCGACGGCGAAGGCGCGGACCTCGCCGCGGGTGCCGAGCTGAAGGTCGACCTGTTCAAGCCCGGCCAGGTCGTCGACGTGACGGGCACCAGCATCGGCAAGGGCTTCGCCGGCACCATCAAGCGCCATCACTTCGGCGGCGGCCCCGCCTCGCACGGCGCCTCGGTGTTCCACCGCGCCCCGGGCTCGATCGGCCAGCGCCAGACGCCGGGCCGCGTGTTCCCGGGCAAGCGCATGTCGGGCCACCTCGGCACCGACCGCGTCACCACCGAGAACCTCAAGGTCGTCGAGATCGACGCCGCGCGCAACCTGCTGCTGATCCACGGCGCGGTGCCGGGCGCGACCGGCAGCGAGGTCATCGTGCGTCCGTCGGTGAAGGCCGCGCGGCTCGCCAGGCGCAAGGTGCTGGCGCCGAAGGCCGTCACTCCCGCCAAGCAGGGCAAGAAGTAACCCACCATGGCAACGCACATAAAGCTCCATACGGGCGGCAGTGCCGCCGGCAGCATCGAAGTCTCCGAGAAGACCTTCGGCCGCGAGTACAACGAGTCGCTGGTCCACCAGGTGGTCACCGCCTACATGGCGGCCGGCCGCGCGGGCACCAAGCGCCAGCTGAGCAAGGCCGAAGTCCGCGGCGGCGGCATCAAGCCGTGGAAGCAGAAGGGCGGCGGCCGGGCCCGTGCCGGTTCGATCCGCAGCCCGCTGTGGGTCGGCGGCGGCCGCGCGTTCGCCGCGCGCCCGCGCAGCTTCGAGCAGAAGGTCAACCGCAAGATGTACCGCGGCGCGCTGTCCGCGCTGCTGTCCGAGCTGGCCCGCCTCGAGCGCCTCACGGTCGTCGAGTCGCTGGCCCTCGAGGCCCCGAAGACCCGCCTGCTGGCCGGCAAGCTCAAGGAGCTGGGCCTCGCCAACGCGCTGATCCTGGTCGAGGCCTACGACGAGAAGCTGCACCTCGCCGCGCGCAACCTCCACGGCGTCGACGTGGTGCCGGTCTCGGCCGTCGACCCGGTGAGCCTGCTGCGCCACGAGCACGTGCTCGCCACCGTGGGCGCCATCCGCATGCTCGAGGAGAAGCTGGCATGAGCAGCAAGGAACGACTGATGCAGGTGCTGGTCGCGCCGCACGTCTCGGAGAAGGCCGCGCGCGTGGCCGAGCAGGGCAACCAGGTCGTGTTCCGCGTGCTGCGCGATGCGACCAAGCCCGAGATCAAGGCGGCGGTCGAGCTCATGTTCGAGGTCAAGGTCGACTCGGTGCAGACCGTGAACGCCGCCGGCAAGGTGAAGCGTTTCGGCGGCCGCATCGGCAAGCGCTCGGACACCAAGAAGGCCTACGTGCAGCTCGCGGCAGGCCAGACGATCGACTTCGCCGGCGTCGAGAAGTGACGACGGCGGACAACGGACGAAAGGCGTAACCATGGCTCTCATCAAGACCAAACCGACGTCGCCGGGCCGGCGCTTCGTCGTGAAGCCGGACCGCTCGCACCTGCACAAGGGCGAGCCGGTGCATGCGCTCACGTCGAGCCAGAAGCGCACCGGTGCGCGCAACAACATGGGCCGCATCACCACCCGTCACAAGGGCGGCGGCCACCGGCAGCGCTATCGCATGGTCGATTTCCTGCGCGACAAGGACGGCGTGCCGGGCAAGGTCGAGCGACTCGAGTACGACCCGAACCGCACCGCGCACCTCGCGCTGGTGCTGTACGCCGACGGCGAGCGCCGCTACATCCTCGCCCCGAAGGGCGTGGTGGCCGGAGACGTCGTGCAGTCCGGCACCGAGGCCCCGATCAAGCCGGGCAACTCGCTGCCGCTGCGCAGCATCCCGATCGGTTCGCTCGTGCACAACGTCGAGATGAAGCCGGGCCGCGGCGGGCAGCTCGCGCGCAGCGCCGGCAGCTCGGTGCAGCTGGTCGCGCGCGAAGGCCTGTACGCCACGATCCGCCTGCGCTCCACCGAGATGCGCAAGGTGCACGTCGACTGCCGCGCCACCATCGGCGAGGTCGGCAACGACGAGCACAACCTGATCGTGTACGGCAAGGCCGGCGCCATCCGTCACCGCGGCATCCGCCCGACGGTGCGCGGCGTGGTGATGAACCCGGTCGATCACCCGCACGGCGGTGGTGAGGGCAAGTCCGGCCAGGGCAACCCGCATCCCGTCTCGCCCTGGGGTTGGAAGACCAAGGGCAAGAAGACCCGCACCAACAAGCGCACGGCCGGACTCATCATCCGCCGCCGCAACTGAGCCTGAGAGGAGCGAGCAGTGCCCCGTTCAGTCAAGAAAGGCCCGTTCGTCGACCTGCACCTCGCGAAGAAGGTGACGGTCGCCGCGGAGAAGAACGACCGCCGTCCGATCAAGACGTGGTCGCGCCGCTCCATGATCCTCCCGGACATGGTCGGCCTCACCATCGCGGTCCACAACGGCAAGCAGCACGTCCCCGTGCTGGTCTCGGAAAACATGGTCGGCCACAAGCTGGGCGAGTTCGCGCCCACCCGTACCTTCCGCGGCCACTCGGGCGACAAGAAGGCCTCCGCGGAGTAAGCCATGCAGGTCGCAGCCAAGCTCAAACACGCGCGCATCTCCCCGCAGAAGTGCCGCCTCGTCGCGGACATGGTCCGCGGCAAGCCGGTCGGCCAGGCGCTGGCCACCCTGCGCTTCACCCCGAAGAAGGGCGCCGAGATCGTCTGCAAGGTGCTCGAGTCGGCCATTGCCAACGCCGAGAACAACCACAACGCGGACATCGACACGCTCAAGGTCGATCGCATCGAGATCAACGAGGCGCCGCGGTTCAAGCGGTTCCACGCCCGTGCCAAGGGCCGCGGCAACCGCATCGTCAAGCGCAACAGCCACATCACGATCCTCGTCGGCGACGGCCGCCAGGACTGAGGGAGCAGCGTCTCATGGGTCAGAAGGTCAATCCGGTCGGCATTCGTCTCGGCATCACCCGTGACTGGACGTCGACGTGGTACGCGAACAAGCGCAACTTCCCCGCCTACGTCTTCCAGGACTGGCAGGTGCGTGAGTTCCTGAAGAAGAAGCTCGCCGAGGCGTCGGTCAGCCGCATCAACATCGAGCGCGCGGCCCGCAAGGCCAACATCACGATCCACACGGCCCGCCCGGGCGTGGTGATCGGCAAGAAGGGCGAGGACATCGAGCGCCTGCGCGGCGAGGTGGCCAAGCTGATGGGCATGGGCGTCAACGACGTGCGCCTGAACATCGCCGAGATCCGCAAGCCCGAGCTCGACGCGACGCTGGTCGCCGAGGGCATCGCGCAGCAGGTCGAGCGCCGCGTCATGTTCCGCCGCGCCATGAAGCGCGCGGTGATGAACACCATGCGCAGCGGCGCGCTGGGCGTGAAGGTGCGCCTCTCGGGCCGCCTGAACGGCTCGGAGATCGCCCGCACGGAGTGGACCCGCGAGGGCCGCATCCCGCTGCACACGTTCCGCGCCGACATCGACTACGGCACCGCCGAGGCGCGCACCACCTACGGCGTGATCGGCGTGAAGGTCTGGATCTTCAAGGGCGAAGTGTTCGACCGCAACGAGAGCGCCCCGGCCGAGGCCGAGGCTGCCCCGGCCGCGGAGCAGACGGCGTAAGCGCCGCCCGCGAGCAGGAGAAACATCGCCATGATGCAACCGAAGCGAACCAAGTATCGCAAGCAGTTCAAGGGCCGCAACTCGGGCCTCGCGCAGCGCGGCAGCAGCGTCGCGTTCGGCGACTTCGGCCTGAAGGCCACGAGCCGCGCCCGCATGACCGCCCGCGAGATCGAGGCGGCGCGCCGCGCCATGACGCGCTACGTGAAGCGCGGCGGCCAGGTGTGGATCCGGGTGTTCCCGGACGTGCCGATCAGCAAGAAGCCCCTCGAAGTCCGCATGGGCTCCGGCAAGGGCAACGTCGAGTACTACGTCGCGCGCATCAAGCCCGGCAAGGTGCTCTTCGAGATGGAAGGCGTGACCGAGGACATCGCGCGCGAGGCGTTCCGCCTGGCCGCGAGCAAGCTCTCGGTCGAGACCATGTTCGTCAAGCGGCAGGTGCGCTGATGAAAGCGAAGGAAATCAGGGCGAAGACTTCGGCGGAGCTGCGCGAGGAGCTCCTCAAGCTGCGCCGCGAGCAGTTCAACCTGCGCATGGCGCAGGCGTCCGGTCAGGTCGCCAAGGCCGACCAGTTCGGCAAGGTGCGCCAGAACATCGCGCGCATCAAGACCGTGCTCGGCGAGCAGGCGCGGGCCACTACGGGAGCCAAGAAATGAGCGAGCAGGCCAAGGCCGCCGAAGGTGCCGAGCGCACCGTGACCGGCACCGTCGTCAGCAACAAGATGACCAAGACCATCACGGTCGCCGTCGAGCGCCTGGTGAAGCACGGTCGCTACGGCAAGTACGTGCGCCGCACCACCAAGCTCATGGCTCACGACGAGCAGGGCGAGTGCAAGGAAGGCGACCTCGTGGACATCGCGCAGTGCCGCCGCCTGTCGGCGCGCAAGGCGTGGAAGCTGGTGCGCGTCGTGAAGCGCGCGGCCGCGGTCTGACGCCGGCACCAGGAGAAGCAACATGATCCAGATGCGAACCATGCTGCAGGCCGCCGACAACAGCGGCGCGCGCAGCCTCATGTGCATCAAGGTGCTCGGCGGCTCGAAGCGCCGCTACGCCACCGTCGGCGACGTCATCAAGGTGAGCGTCAAGGACGCGATCCCGCGTGGCAAGGTCAAGAAGGGCGAGGTCTACGACGCCGTGGTCGTGCGCACCGCGTTCGGCGTGCGCCGCCCGGACGGCTCGCTGATCCGCTTCGACGGCAATGCCGCGGTGCTGCTCACCAACAAGCTCGAGCCGATCGGCACCCGCATCTTCGGACCGGTCACTCGCGAGCTGCGCACGACGCAGTTCATGAAGATCATCTCGCTCGCGCCGGAAGTGCTCTGAGCGCAGCGCGAAAGATCGAGGAACAGGGCATGAACAAGATCCGCAAGGGCGACGAAGTCGTCGTCATCACCGGCCGCGACAAGGGCCGGCGCGGCACCGTCATCCGCGTCGTGGGTGAAAAGGTGCTGGTCGAGAACGTGAACATGGTCAAGCGCCACACGCGCCCCAACCCGCAGAAGGGCACCCAGGGCGGCATCGTCGAGAAGGAGGCGCCCCTGCACCTCTCGAACGTGCTGCTGTGGAACCCGGTCGCGAAGAAGGGCGACCGCGTGGGGATCCGCACCCTGGCCGACGGCCGGCGCGTGCGCTACTTCAAGTCCAACGACGAAGTCGTGGACGCCTGATAGAGGTCGCCTGAGATGGCCAGACTGCAGACGTATTACCGGGACAAGGTCGTGCCCGAGCTGATGAAGACGCTCGGCGCCGCCAATCCCATGCAGGTGCCGCGCATCACCAAGATCACGGTGAACATGGGCGTGGGCGAAGCCGTGGCCGACAAGAAGGCCATGGAGGGCGCCGTGAACGACCTCACCGCGCTCACCGGCCAGAAGCCGGTCGTGACCAAGGCGCGCAAGGCGATCGCGGCGTTCAAGCTGCGCGCGGGCGTGCCGGTCGGCGCGCGCGTCACGCTGCGCGGTGCCCGCATGTACGAGTTCCTCGACCGCCTGATCAACGTGGCGATGCCGCGCATCCGCGACTTCCGCGGCGTGTCCTCGCGGGCGTTCGACGGCCGCGGCAACTACACGCTCGGCGTCAAGGAACAGATCATCTTCCCCGAGATCGCCTACGACCAGATCGACGCGATCCGGGGCATGGACATCACGATCACCACCACGGCACGCGACGACCGGGAAGGCCGGGCGCTGCTCGAATCCTTCAACTTCCCGTTCCGCAAGTAAGGACCGGCAAATGGCGAAGACCAGCATGATCGAGCGCGAGAAGCGCCGCGCCAAGCTCTCGGCGAAGCACGCGGCCAAGCGCGCCAAGCTCAAGGAAACCATCCGCAGCCCGAAGTCGACGGACGCGGAGCGCGAGGAGGCGCAGCGCAAGCTGGCTTCCCTGCCGCGGGATTCCTCGGCCTCGCGCAAGCGCAACCGCTGCGCCATCACCGGCCGTTCGCGTGGCACGTACCGCAAGTTCGGACTCGGTCGCCAGAAGCTGCGCGAGGCGACGATGCGCGGCGACATCCCCGGCCTCGGCAAGGCCAGCTGGTAAGCCGGGCACTGGAGCAACAGCATGAGCATGACGGATCCCATCGCGGACTTCCTGACCCGCATCCGCAACGGCCAGCGCGCCGGCAAGGCCGAGGTCGCCATCCCGGCGTCGCGCCTGAAGCTGGCGCTGGCGAAGGTGCTGAAGGACGAGGGCTACATCGAGGACTTCGTGGTGGCGCGTGAAGGCGCGAAGCCCACGGTCACCGTGCGCCTGAAGTACTACCAGGGCCGCCCGGTCATCGAGCGCCTGGAGCGCGTGAGCCGCCCCGGCCTGCGCGTCTACAAGGCCAAGGACGACCTGCCCAAGGTCCTCGGCGGCATGGGCGTC
Source organism: Steroidobacteraceae bacterium (assembly GCA_044226195.1). Lineage (GTDB taxonomy): Bacteria > Pseudomonadota > Gammaproteobacteria > Steroidobacterales > Steroidobacteraceae > RPQJ01. Next base: position 50,378 of record JBGAHO010000017.1, on the reverse strand, counting down.
GCCATCATCTCGACCTCCCGCGGGCTGATGACCGATCGCGAGGCGCGCGCTGCCGGCCACGGCGGCGAAGTCCTCTGCATCGTGTCGTAAGCCGCGGCAGTCAGGAGCAGAACATGTCGCGAGTCGCAAGAAATCCGGTCGCCCTGCCGCAGGGTGTGACCGCCACGGTCGACGGCAGCACCGTCACCGTGAAGGGCGCCAAGGGCGCGCTCAAGCTGCCGCTGCGCAAGGGCCTCTCCCTGGTGCAGGAAGGCCAGAGCGTGCGCGTCGAAGTGGCCGAGCGCAGCAAGGAGAACCTGATGCACGCGGGTTCGCTGCGCTCCCACCTCGCCAATTTCGTCACCGGCGTGTCGAAGGGCTACGAGAAGAAGCTCGAGCTCGTCGGCGTCGGCTACCGCGCCGCCGCGGCCGGCAAGAAGCTGAACCTCACGCTCGGCTTCTCGCACCCGGTCGAGTACGACGTGCCGGAAGGCATCACGATCGAGACCCCGTCGCAGACGGAGATCCTCGTGAAGGGGGCGGACAAGCAGCAGGTCGGCCAGGTGGCCGCCGAGATCCGCGCGTATCGGTCCCCGGAGCCCTACAAGGGCAAGGGCGTTCGTTATTCCGGTGAGCACATCGAGCTCAAGGAAACGAAGAAGAAGTAAGGGTGGCGCACATGGAAAAGAAAGTCAGTCGTCTGCGCCGTGCCCGCCGGGGCCGCGCCAAGATCCAGGAGCTGAAGGCCGTGCGCCTGTCGGTGCACCGCACCGCGCAGCACATCTACGCACAGGTCTTCGACCCGCAGTCGCGCGTCATCGCCGTCGCCTCGACGGTGCAGAAGGACGTGGCCGCCGGGCTCAAGGGCACCGGCAACGTCGATGCGGCCAAGGCCGTGGGCAAGGCGATCGCCGAGCGCGCGAAGGCCAAGGGCATCACCAAGGTCGCCTTCGACCGTTCGGGTTTCAAGTATCACGGGCGCATCAAGGCCCTGGCCGAGGCCGCGCGTGAAGCGGGCCTCGAGTTCTGAGCCGGGCAGGAGCAGCAATGGCGAGAATCGAGAAAGTCGCTGCGGCGGACGAGTTCATCGAAAAGCTGGTGGCCGTCAATCGCGTGGCGAAGGTCGTCAAGGGCGGCAAGCAGTTCGGCTTCACCGCGCTCACCGTGGTGGGCGACGGCAACGGCCGGGTGGGCTTCGGGTACGGCAAGGCGCGTGAAGTGCCGGTCGCGATCCAGAAGGCCATGCAGCAGGCCCGCAAGAACCTGGTGAACGTCAGCCTGCGCAATGCGACGCTGCACTTCGCGGTCACCGGCAAGCACGGCACCTCCAAGGTGTACATGCAGCCGGCCGCGGACGGTACCGGCGTCATCGCCGGCAGCAGCATGCGCGCGGTGTTCGAGTGCGCGGGCGTGCGCAACGTGCTCGCCAAGAGCTACGGCTCGCGCAACCCGATCAACGTCGTGCGTGCCACCATGAACGCGCTGACCCACATGCCCTCGCCGGACCGCATCGCGGCCAAGCGCGGCAAGTCGGTCGCCGAGATCACGGGTTGACGGACATGAGCAAGAGCACCCCTGCCAAGAGCGTCAAGGTGACGCTGGTGAAGAGCCCCTTCGGGGAACTGCACCGTCATCGTGCCACCGTGCGCGGCCTCGGCCTGCGCCGGATGCACCAGACGGTCACCGTCGCCGACACGAAGGAGATCCGCGGCATGATCAATGCCTCGCGGCACCTCCTGCGCGTCGAGGAAGCGTGAGGATCACATGAAGCTGAACAGCATCGGCCCGGCCCCGGGCAGCAAGAAGCCGCGCACCCGCGTCGGCCGCGGCGCGTCCGCCGGCCAGGGCAAGACCTGCGGCCGCGGCGTCAAGGGCCAGCGCGCCCGCAAGGGCGGCTACCACAAGGTCGGCTTCGAAGGCGGCCAGATGCCGCTGCAGCGTCGCCTGCCGAAGATCGGCTTCCGTTCCGCGATCGCGCGGCGCGTGGCCGAAGTGCGCGTGAGCGAGCTCGGCAAGGTCGAGGGCGGCGCCATCGACCTCGCGGCGCTCAAGAAGGCGAATCTCGTCCCGGCCGACGCGCTGCGCGCCAAGATCGTGCTCTCGGGCTCGATCCAGGCCGCCGTGACGGTCAAGGGCGTCGGCGTGACCAAGGGTGCCCGCGAAGCCATCGAGGCGGCGGGCGGCAAGGTCGAGGCGGCCTGAAGCAACCCCCCAGGAAGCAGCAGCAGTGGCCAACACGCAGTCACCGGGTTCGCTCGCCGCATTCGCGGAGGCCGGCCGGCTCACCGAGCTGAGGAGCAGGTTCCTGTTCCTCATCGGCGCGCTGATCGTCTACCGCATCGGCACGTTCATCCCGGTGCCCGGCATCGACCCCGTGGCGCTCGACCGGTTCTTCCAGGACCAGCAGGGCACCATCCTGAGCATGTTCAACATGTTCTCGGGTGGCGCGCTGAAGCGCCTGTCCATCTTCGCGATGGGCGTGATGCCGTACATCTCCGCGTCGATCATCGTGCAGATGATGGGCGTGGTGGTGCCGAGCCTGCAGGCCCTGCGCAAGGAAGGCGAGGCGGGCCGCCGCAAGCTCACGCAGTACACGCGCTGGGGCACGGTGGGCCTCGCGGCCTTCCAGGGCGCGAGCGCGGCCATCGCGTTCCAGAACCAGGGCATCGTGCTGAACCCGGGCCCGCAGTTCGTGTTCGTCGCGACCGTGACCATGATCGCCGGCACCATGTTCCTGATGTGGCTCGGCGAGCAGATCACCGAGCGCGGCCTCGGCAACGGCATCTCGATGATCATCCTCTCGGGCATCGTCGCGGGCCTGCCGGCGGCGATCGGCGGCACCCTCGAGCTGGTGCGCAACGGCGAGATCAACCCGGCGCTGGCGCTGATCCTGGTCCTGATGGTCGGCGTGGTCACCGGCTGCGTGGTGTTCATCGAGCGCGCGCAGCGCCGCATCCCGGTCAACTACGCCAAGCGCCAGCAGGGCCGCCGCGTGTTCGCCGGCACCTCCACGCACCTGCCGTTCAAGCTCAACATGTCGGGCGTGATCCCGCCGATCTTCGCCTCGAGCCTGCTGCTGTTCCCGGCCACGATCGCCAGCTGGTTCGGCACCAGCGAGCACTTCGGCTGGCTGCAGAACGTGGCCGCGAGCCTCGGCGTCGGCCAGCCCGTGCACATGGTCCTGTACTCGGCGCTGATCGTGTTCTTCTGCTTCTTCTACACCGCGCTGGTGTTCAACTCGCGCGAGACGGCGGAGAACCTGAAGAAGTCCGGCGCGTTCATCCCGGGCATCCGGCCGGGCCAGCACACGGCCGACTACATCGACAAGGTGCTCACGCGCCTGACGGTGTGGGGCGCGGCCTACGTGACCCTGGTCTGCCTGATCCCCGAACTCCTGATCGCGAAATTCCACGTGCCGTTCTACTTCGGCGGCACCTCGCTGATGATCATCGTGGTGGTGATCATGGATTTCATCGCCCAGCTGCAGGCGCACCTGATGTCGCACCAGTACGAGGGGCTGATGAAGAAGGCCAACCTGCGCGGCTACGGCCGGCCGGGCCAGGTGCGCTGAGCGCCTGGTCGTTACGGAGAGAGACCCATGAAAGTTCGTCCCTCGGTCAAGAAGATCTGCAAGAACTGCAAGGTGGTGCGGCGCCGCGGCGTCGTCTACATCATCTGCAGCGACAAGCGCCACAAGCAGCGGCAGGGCTGACCCCCCGTTTCTGCGTTGAGCAACACCGGTTTTTCTGATATTATTCGGCGCTTTTCGCGCCTCGGAGTGAGCCAAAAATGGCCCGTATTGCCGGCATCAACATTCCGATGAACAAGCACGTCGTGATCGGCCTCACGGCCATCTTCGGCGTGGGCCGCACCCAGGCGAAGGTCGCCTGCGAGGCGGCCGGCGTGAAGCCCGACACCAAGGTGAAGGACCTCACCGAGGCCGAGATCGCGGCGCTGCGTTCGCAGATCGCCAAGCTCCCGGTCGAGGGCGACCTGCGCCGCGAAGTGTCCATGAACATCAAGCGCCTGATGGACCTCGGCTCGTACCGCGGGCTGCGCCATCGCAAGGGCCTGCCGATGCGCGGCCAGCGCACCCGCACCAACGCGCGCACCCGCAAGGGCCCGCGCAAGGCGGCGGTCAAGTTGAATGCACCTCCGGGCAAGGCGTAAGCCTCCCGCACTGAACTAGACAGGTTGAAACCGCATGGCTGACGACAAGAAGCAGTCCGGCGCGAGCGCCTCCGGCGCCGCCAAGACCCGCAAGAAGGTGAAGCGTTCGGTGTCGGACGGCGTGGCCCACATCCACGCGTCGTTCAACAACACGATCGTGACCATCACCGACCGCCAGGGCAACACGCTCTCGTGGGCGACCTCGGGCGGCTGCGGCTTCCGCGGCTCGCGCAAGAGCACGCCGTTCGCCGCGCAGGTCGCGGCCGAGAAGGCGGGCGTGGCGGCGCAGGAGTACGGCCTGCGCACCGTCGAGGTGAAGGTCCGCGGCCCCGGCCCGGGTCGCGAGTCGGCCGTGCGCGCGCTGAACGCCGCCGGCCTGAAGGTCACCAGCATCGAGGACGTCACGCCGATTCCGCACAACGGCTGCCGTCCGCCCAAGAAGCGCCGCGTCTAAGCCGCGCCCGGAAGGAAGCAAGCAATGGCACGGTATCTCGGTCCCAAGTGCAAGCTCTCGCGTCGCGAGGGCACCGACCTGTTCCTGAAGAGCGGCGTCAAGTCGCTCGAGTCGAAGTGCAAGCTCGAAGTGCCGCCGGGCGGCATCAAGGGCGAGCGCCGCGCGCGCGTGTCGGGCTACGGCCTGCAGCTGCGCGAGAAGCAGAAGCTGCGCCGCATGTACGGCGTGCTCGAGCGGCAGTTCCGCAGCTACTACCAGAAGGCGGCCGGCCGTCCGGGCGCCACGGGCGAGACGCTGCTGCGCCTGCTCGAGGCCCGGCTCGACAACGTCGTGTACCGCATGGGCTTCGCGGTGACGCGCAACGAGGCGCGCCAGCTGGTGAGCCACGGTGCGGTCACGGTCAACGGCGCGCGCGTGAACATCCCCTCGTACGAGTGCAAGGCGGGCGACGTCATTGCGCTCAGCGAGAAGGCGCAGAAGCAGGCGCGCGTCGCGCAGTCGCTGCAGATCCGCGGCCAGGTCGGCTTCCCCGACTGGGTCGAAGTCGACGAGAAGAAGTTCTCGGGTGTCCTGAAGTCGCTGCCTGAGCGCGGCGACATCCTGCCGGACATCAACGAGAGCCTCGTCGTCGAGTTGTATTCCAAGTAAGCAACCCGGCCCGGGCAACCGGGCCCTCCGCCCACTGGGCAAGGTGACTTCCATGCAGTCAGCCGTCGCGGAATTCCTCCGTCCGCGCGTGGTGAAGGTGACGCCGACGTCGCCGCGCCACGCCCGCGTCGTCATCGAACCGTTCGAGCGCGGCTTCGGCCACACGCTCGGCAACGCGCTGCGGCGCGTGCTGCTCTCCTCGATGCCCGGCAGCGCCATCAGCGAGGCCGAGATCGACGGCGTGCTCCACGAGTACACCAGCATCGAAGGCGTCCAGGAGGACGTGGTCGAGATCCTGCTGAACCTCAAGCAGGTCGCGATCCGCCTCAACGCGCGCGACGAGTCCGAGCTGCGCCTCTCGAAGAAGGGCCCGGGCCCGGTGCGCGCCGGCGACATCCAGGGCGACCACGACGTCGAGATCCTGAACCCCGAGCTCATCATCGCCAACCTGACCAAGGCCGGCGAGCTCAACATGACGCTCAAGGTCGAGAAGGGCCGTGGCTACCGCCCGGCCGGCCAGCGCCTCGCGTTCGAGGAGGCGAGCCGCCCGATCGGCCGCCTGCTGCTCGACGCGTCGTTCAGCCCGATCCGCAAGGTCACCTACAACGTCGAAGCCGCGCGCGTCGAGCAGCGCACCGACCTCGACAAGCTGATCATCGACATCGAGACCAACGGCACGATCGACCCGGAAGAGGCGATCCGCCGCGCCGGCTCGATCCTGAAGGACCAGCTGTCGGTGTTCGTCGACCTGCAGGGCCAGGACGAGGAGAAGGCGCGTCCCGCCGACCACCACTTCGACCCGCTGCTGCTGCGCCCGGTCGACGAGCTCGAGCTCACGGTCCGCAGCGCGAACTGCCTCAAGGCCGAGAACATCCACTACATCGGCGACCTCGTGCAGAAGACCGAAGTCGAGCTGCTGCGCACGCCGAACCTCGGCAAGAAGTCGCTCACCGAGATCAAGGAAGTGCTCGAGAGCCACGGCCTCACGCTCGGCATGCGCCTCGAGAACTGGCCGCCGGTGGGCCTCAAGCGCGACGAAGACCGCGACATCGTCTGAGTAGAGAATCATGAGACACGGACTTTCCGGGCGGCAGCTGAGCCGCAACACCCCGCACCGCTGGGCGATGCTGCGCAACATGGCGGCCTCGCTGCTGCGCCACGAGACCATCAGGACGACGGTGCCGAAGGCCAAGGAACTGCGCCGCTACGTCGAGCCGCTGATCACGCTCGGCAAGGCGGACAGCCCGGCCAACCGCCGCCGCGCGTTCTCGAAGCTGCGTGACGCCGAAGTCGTCACCAAGCTGTTCGAGGACCTCGGCCCGCGCTTCAAGGCGCGTCCGGGCGGCTACACGCGCATCCTGCACATGGCGACCCGCGCCGGCGACAACGCCGACATGGCGCTGATGGCGCTGGTCGATCGCGCGGCTCCGGCCGCCGAGGCGCCGAAGGCCGACGAAGGCGAGAAGAAGCCGAAGGCCCGCAAGAAGAAGGCGGCGCCGGAAGCGGAAGCCGCCGCGCCCGCCGCCGAGAAGAAGGCGCGCGCGCCGCGCAAGAAGAAGGCAGCCGCCTGAGCGCGGACGTCAGCTTCGCTTGACACGAAAAGCCGGGCCGTTGCCCGGCTTTTCTTTTGGCGAGGGGTGGCCTAAGGTCGGATCGGGGGTGGTGACGACCTCTGCAACGAGTCAACGGGAGTGACGACAATGGGCATGCTGACGGAATTCAAGGAATTCGCGATGAAGGGCAACGTCATCGACATGGCAGTCGGTGTCGTGATCGGCGGGGCCTTCGGCAAGATCGTCTCGTCGTTCGTGGGCGACGTGATCACGCCCGCGCTCGGCATGCTCGTCGGCGGGGTGAATTTCACCGACCTGGTGGCCACGCTCGGCACCGACCCCAAGGGCGCGCCGGTGGTGATCAAGTACGGCGTGTTCCTGCAGTCGATCTTCGACTTCGTGATCATCGCCGCGGCGATCTTCATGGCGATCCGCGCCATCAACAAACTCAAGACCCCGCCGCCGCCCGCCGCTGCGCCCGAGACGCCCGCGGACATCAAGCTGCTGACCGAGATCCGCGACCTGCTGAAGAAATAGGGGACATTCCTCTTTTTCAAGGACCGGGGACGCGCCGCGCCCCCGTCCTCAGAGCGAGGCGAACGCGTCGCGCGTGAGGTTCTCCGGCGCGCCGGTCGTGCACACGACGTCGTCCTCGATGCGGATGCCGCCGAACGGCTTCAGTCGCTCCACCGCGTCCCAGCGGATGTGGCGGCCGCGGCCGTCCGCGCGCGCCTGCTCGAGCAGCAGGTCGATGAAGTAGAGCCCCGGTTCGACGGTGACCACGAACCCCGGCTCGAGCGTGCGCGTGAGCCGCAGGTAGGGGTGGCCGTCGGGCTTCGGGATCGTCGCGCCCGTCACGTCGCGCGCGAATCCCGCCACGTCGTGCACCTGCAGTCCGAGCAGGTGGCCGATGCCGTGCGGGAAGAACACGCTCGACACGTGCTCCGCCACGGCCGTCTCCTGGCTGCACGTCACGAGGCCCGCGCGCTGCAACACGCCCGCGATCAGCCAGTGCGCCTGCAGGTGCACCTCGCGGTAATCGGTACCGGCGCGAATGGCCGCGCACAGTGCCTGCTGCGCATCTTCCATCGCCGCGACGAGCGCGCCGAACTCCGCGTCGCCGTCGCCGTAGGTGCGCGTGATGTCGCTGGCGTAGCCGCGCACCTGCGCGCCCGCGTCGATCAGGAAACTGCGTCGCGGCACGTCGCGCTCGCGCTGCAACTGCTGGTAGTGCAGCACCGCCGCGCCCGGCCCGAACGCGATGATGTTGCCGTACGGCAGTTCCTGCTCGCGCAGGCCAGCGGCGGAGCAGTAGGCCTGGTGCGTCTCGAACTCCGACGCGCCCGCACGCCAGGCCTCTTCTGCGGCCACGTGTCCGCGCGCGCCGAGCACGGAGGCGTGGCGCATGCACTCGAGTTCGTAGGGCGTCTTCACCGCGCGGCCGAAATGCAGATGGTCGAGCAGCGGCTGCGCGTTCGCGCCCGCGAAACCCCAGTCGCCGAACTCGTCCTGCCACTCGCCGACGTACGCGATGCGCCGACCGGCCGTGCCGAGCAGGGCACGCGCCTCGCCCGGCGTGCGCACGACGTGCAGGTCGAAGCACTGCAGCCACGCCGCGTCGGGCACCGTCGGCGGCTTGTGCCAGTAATCGGCCGGCTGGTGGAACACGAGCCGCGGCCGCTCCCCCGGCACGTAGCGCACGAAGCTGTCGGGCGCATCGAGCAGCGGCGCCCACCACAGGAAGTGCGGGTTCGGCTTGAAGGGCGGCGCGTGGTCGTCGAGGAAGTGATCGCGCGGCCGGCCCGAGTGGATCACGAGGCCGTCGTAGCGGTGCGCCGCGAGCGCGGCGGTGGTGCGGGCCTGCACCGTCGCGAGGTGGTCGGCGAACGTGGAGTCGAGCGTGGCAGCCATGCGCGTGGGCCCCGGCGATGGAGGAGGAGGCGCAATCTTGCCCAAGCCGGCCGCCCGATTCACCCCCGCGCGGCGCGCCCCGCCGGCTTTGTCGCTAAACACAGACAGTTTGCCCGGTTCCCTGCCTCGACCCCGGTCCTAGAATGCATTCCCGCAAGCCGGTCGATCGAGGGTCCGCCCTCCGGTTGCATCGGTAGCCGATGTTCCTAATCGTCCTTTTTTCAGACTCTGGGGTATACACATGAACTCGAAGCTCGCACTCGCCGCTGCCCTCGCCGCCCTGGCCCTGGCCGGCTGCGCCAAGAAGGAAGAGGCTGCCGCTCCGGAAGCCGCCGCGACGGACGCCGCCGCTGCTGCCAGCCAGGCGACCGACGCCGCTGCCCAGGCTGCCGACCAGGCCGCCACGGCTGCCACGGACGCCGCTGCCGCCGCCGGTGATGCCGCTGCGGGCGCCGCGACGGACGCCGCCGCTGCTGCCGGCGACGCCGCTGCTGCCGCTGGCCAGGCCGCCACGGACGCCGCTGCCGCTGCCGCCCCGGCCGCCCCGGCTGAGGCGCCGAAGCAGTAATCTGCTTCTCAGCGCAAGCTGAAACGGACAGGGCGGGTCCCGCAAGGGCCCGCCCTTTCCTTTCCTGAGGCCCCGATCCCCGGGCGCGACGCGCCCGACGCCAGCAGGAGGCTGGTCGACGACCGTGGCAGTCACGATCCGCGACGCCCGATCCTCGAAGGACGACCGCGAGTGGGTGCGGGCGCTCTACCGCGACTACCTGTCCGAACTGTCCACATCGCGCAGCGGCCTGTTCCCGGCCCTCGGCGAGTGGCAGGCCCGCGAGCACGAGTTTCTCGCCGGCTGGTTCACCGATCCCGCCTCCCATCCGTTCGTCATCCTGCAGGGCGGGGAGCGCACCGGCTTCGCCCTGGTGACGCGTCCTCCACTTGCCGGCCGCCCGCGCGCCGACTTCCGCATGGCCGAATTCTTCGTCGCCCCATCCGCCCGCCGCCGCGGGGTGGGCGCGAGTGCCGCTTACCTGCTGTTCAACCGGTTCGCCGGCGAATGGGAGGTGGTGGAGGACGAGCGCAATCCGCCCGCGCTGCTGTTCTGGCGCCGCGTGATCGGGCGCCTGACCGGCGGCCGGTACGTCGAGACGCGCCTCGGCGGCGAAGTGCGCCATCGCTTCCGCATCGACGCCCGGACCGCCCCGCGACCCGGCTGACCGGTTTGTCGCCGAACGCCGACGCTTGCGGCCGTTCCCAGCGACCGCCGCGTTGGCGAGACTGGGGTCAACGGCGCTTCCGGTGGCCGACCGACCGGCGCGACCGCCCATCCCCCGGGAACCCGGGATCGATCACGCAGTTCAGGAGAACGCTCATGGATTCGAAGCTCGTGCTTGCTGCCGCCCTCGCCACGCTGGCCCTGGCCGGTTGCGCCAAGAAGGAAGACACCTCGGCGGCGGCCGATGCGGCCGCGCAGGCGGCGGCGGCTGCGGACAAGGCCACCGACGCGGCGGGCCAGGCTGTCGATGCGGCCGGCGATGCGGCGGCAGCGGCTGGGGACGCGGCGGCGGCGGCGGCGACCGATGCCGCGCAGACGGCCGGTGACGCGGCGAAGGATGCCGCGGCTGCGGCGGGCGATGCCGCGAAGGACGCGGCCGCCAAGGCCGGGGATGCGGCGAAGGATGCCGCGGCGGCGACGGGTGCGGCCGTCGAGAAGGCGGGCGAGAAGATCCAGGACGCCGCCAAGCACTGATCGCGCCGGCGCGCGAGACGCGCACGAGGGCGGGTGCCGCGAGGCCCCGCCCTTTTCATTTGGGGACACTGACTATTCTTTGCATCGATGGCGACGCTCCGAATAAATGGGGACATTCCTCTTTTCCGTCGCCGCGCGGAATAGGAGGAATGTCCCCAATTTCGAAAAAGAGGAATGTCCCCTATTTTCCAGCGAGGGTGCGGGCGAGGTACCGGCCCGTGTACGAGCCGGGGACCGCGGCCACGGTCTCGGGCGTCCCGGTCGCCACCAGTTGCCCGCCGCCGGCGCCGCCCTCCGGCCCGAGGTCGACGATCCAGTCCGCCGTCTTGATCACGTCGAGGTTGTGCTCGATCACGACGATGGTGTTGCCCTCGTCGCGCAGGCGGTGCAGCACGCCGAGCAGTTGCTCGATGTCGTGGAAGTGCAGGCCGGTGGTCGGCTCATCGAGGATGTAGAGCGTGCGGCCGGTCGAGCGTTTGGCGAGCTCGCGCGCGAGCTTGACGCGCTGCGCCTCGCCGCCCGAGAGCGTCGTGGCGTTCTGCCCGAGCCGCACGTAGGACAGGCCCACGTCGAGCAGCGTCTGCAACCGCGACTGCAGCGCCGGCACGCTGCGGAAGAACACCGCGGCGTCCTCGATGGTCATCTCGAGGACCTCGTGGATGTTGCGCCCCTTGTAGCGGATCTCGAGCGTCTCGCGGTTGTAGCGCATGCCGCGGCAGGCGTCGCAGGTCACGTACGCGTCGGGCAGGAAGTGCATCTCGACGCGGATCACGCCGTCGCCCTCGCAGGCCTCGCAGCGCCCGCCGCGCACGTTGAAGCTGAAGCGGCCCGGGTCGTAGCCGCGCGCCCGCGACTCGGGCACCTCGGCGAACAGCTCGCGGATCGGCCCGAACAGGCCCGTGTAGGTGGCCGGGTTCGAGCGCGGCGTGCGCCCGATCGGGCTCTGGTCGATGTCGATGACGCGATCGATGTGCTCGAGGCCCTCGACCGCGCGACAGGGCGCGGCCTCGCCGTCCGATTCCTGCACCGCCGCCGCGGCGTGGCGATACAGCGTGTCCACCACCAGCGTCGACTTGCCCGAGCCCGACACGCCGGTCACGCAGGTCATCAGGCCGAGCGGCAGCTCGACGGTGATGTCCTGGAGGTTGTTGCCGGTGGCGCCGACCACGCGCAGGTGGCGGCCCGGCTGCGCGGGCGTGCGCTGCACGGGCACCCGGATCTGGCGCCGGCCGCTCAGGAATTGCCCGGTGAGCGACTCCGCGCTCGCGCAGACGTCGGCCGGCGTCCCTTCGGCCACGACGCGGCCGCCGTGGATGCCGGCCCCGGGGCCGAGATCGACCACGTGGTCCGCCTGGCGGATCGCGTCCTCGTCGTGCTCGACCACGATCACCGTGTTGCCGAGATTGCGCAGCCGCACCAGCGTGTCGAGCAGGCGCTGGTTGTCGCGCTGGTGCAGGCCGATCGACGGCTCGTCGAGGATGTACATCACGCCGACGAGGCCCGAGCCGATCTGGCTCGCGAGCCGGATGCGCTGCGCCTCGCCGCCCGAGAGCGTCTCGGCGCTGCGCGCCAGCGAGAGGTAATCGAGGCCGACGTCCGAGAGGAAGGTGAGCCGATCGGCGACCTCGCGCACCAGGCGCGCCGCGATCTCGCCGCGCCAGCCTTCGAGCGTCAGCCCGGCGAAGAAGCGTCGCGCGTCCGCGATCGACAGCGCGGCCAGCTCGGGCAGCGCGCGGCCCGCGACGAACACGTTGCGCGCGGCGCGGTTGAGCCGGCTGCCGCCACAATCGGCGCAGGCGCGCGTGCCGCGGTACTTGGCGAGTTCCTCGCGCACCGTGGCCGATTCGGTCTCGCGATACCGGCGCTCGAGGTTCGGCAGGATGCCTTCCCAGGGATGCGAGCGCTTGGTGCTGACGCCGCGCGCGTCGAAGTACCGGAAGTCGATCCGCTCCTCGCCGCTGCCCCACAGCAGCACGTGCCGCACGGCCTCGGGCAGGTCGTGCCACGGCGTCTCGATGTCGAAGCGCAGGTGGCGCGCGAGCGACTGGATGAGCTGGAAGTAATAGGCGTTGCGCCGGTCCCAGCCGCGGATCGCGCCGCCGGCCAGCGACAGGCCCGGGTTGACCACCACGCGGGCCGGGTCGAAGAATTCCTGCACGCCGAGGCCGCCGCAGGTGCCGCAGGCGCCGCTCGGGTTGTTGAACGAGAACAGCCGCGGCTCGAGCTCGGCGAGGCTGTAGCCGCACACGGTGCACGCGTAGCGGTTCGAGTACAGCAGCGGCTCGCGGCCGGGCTCGTCGTGGAAGCCGACGCGCGCGACGCCCTGCGCCAGCGCGAGCGCCGTCTCGAACGATTCGGCGAGGCGCTGCGCGGCATCCGGCCGTACCTTGAGGCGATCGACCACGGCGTCGATCGAGTGCCGGCGGCGCGCGTCGAGTTTCGGCCGGTCATCGAGCTCGACCAGCTTGCCGTCGATGAGCGCGCGCACGAACCCCTGGCCGCGCAGCTGCTCGAACACCTCGACGTGCTCGCCCTTGCGGTCCTGCACCACGGGTGCGAGCAGCAGCACGCCCGTGCCCTCGGGCAGCGCAAGCACCTGGTCCACCATCTGGCTCACCGACTGCGCGGCGAGTTCCTGCCCGTGGTCCGGGCAGCGCGGCACGCCGGCGCGCGCGTACAGCACGCGCAGGTAGTCGTAGATCTCGGTGACCGTGCCGACCGTCGAGCGCGGGTTGTGCGACGTCGCCTTCTGCTCGATCGAGATGGCGGGGGAGAGGCCCTCGATGTGGTCGACGTCCGGCTTCTCCATGACCGACAGGAACTGCCGCGCGTAGGCCGACAGCGATTCGACGTAGCGCCGCTGGCCCTCGGCGTAGATGGTGTCGAAGGCCAGCGAGGACTTGCCCGAGCCGGACAGTCCGGTGATCACGATCAGCCGGTCGCGCGGCAGGTCCAGGTCGATGCCCTGGAGGTTGTGGGTGCGCGCGCCGCGGATGCGTATGAAATCCATCTGTTCCGTCGGACGAAGAGTGCCGGGTGGGCAGCCTGCTAATATAGGCAGCGCCGACCGACCGAGGCAAAACCTATCCGCTCGCGAGACTCCACCCCCAAGCCGGGCATGACGGGCCCGGAGCGCCGCTCCGTTGCCGCCCTGGCGGGCATCTACGCCTCCCGCATGCTCGGGCTGTTCCTGCCCCTGCCGGTGCTGGCGCTGTACGCCCGCAGCCTGCCCGACTACTCCCCGCAGATGTTCGGCGTGGCGATGGGCGCCTACGGCCTGACGCAGGCCATATTCCAGCTGCCGTTCGGCGCCTGGTCGGACCGCATCGGGCGCAAGCCCTTGATCACGGCGGGCCTCGCACTGTTCGCGATCGGGTCGCTGATCGGCGCGCTGGCGCACAGCCTGGTCTGGGTGGCGATCGCGCGGGCCGTCCAGGGCGTCGGCGCGGTCTCGGCGGCCGTCACGGCACTGCTGGCCGACCTGACCCGCTCCGAGGTGCGCACCCGAGCCATGGCGATCGTCGGGATCAGCATCGGGCTGTCGTTCGTCGCCGCGCTGGTGCTGGCGCCCGTCCTCGACGCCCGCATCGGCGTGCCGGGCATCTTCGTCGTCATGCTGGGTCTGGCCCTGGCCGGCATCGCGGTGCTGCACCTCGCCGTGCCGGCCGAACCCGAGCGCCACGGCGGCACGGACGGCCGCACCCTGCGCGAGCTGCTGCAGATCGCCGTCCGTGGCGACCTCGCCTGGCTCTATTTCGGCATCTTCGCGCTGCACTTCATCATGACCTCGACCTTCATGTCGGTGCCGATGGTGATGCGCGACGAACTGGCCATCCCGAGCGCGGAGCACTCGAAGGTCTACCTCGGCGTGTTCCTCGCCTCGATCGTCGGCACGGTCCCGCTGGTGATGCGCACCGACCGCTCGGCCGGGGCGGGCGCCCTGTTCCTGTGGGCGATCCTGCTGCTCGGCCTGTCCGAGGCCCTGCTCGGCGCCGATCACCTGCACCTGTGGGCGGTGCTCACGGCCCTGACCCTGTTCTTCGCCGTGTTCAACTACCTCGAGGCCCGGCTGCCGGCCCTGCTCACGCTGGCCGCGGGGCAGGCCGAGCGCGGCGCCGCCCTGGGGGTCTTCTCGGTCGCCCAGACGCTCGGCATCGCCGCCGGCGGCTTCGTCGGCGGCCGGCTGCTGGCAGTCTTCGGCAACCCAGGCGTGTTCTGGGGCAGTGCCGTCATGGCCGTGTTCTGGGCCGCCCTGGCCGGCCGGACGCTCGGCCGCCCGGCGAAATAACCCGCTCGGGCCCGTTTCACGTTAACGCCCGGGCCCCCGGTGCCGTAAAATTCCCGGCCTTTCCCAACGGATGTGACCCCATGGCACGCGGCATCAACAAAGTCATCCTCGTCGGCAACCTCGGCAAGGATCCCGAGACCCGCTACATGCCGAACGGCAAGGCGGTCACCAATTTCAGCATCGCCACGTCCGAGTCCTGGAAGGACAAGCAGACCGGCGAGCAGCGCGAACAGACCGAGTGGCACAACATCGTCATGTACGACCGGCTCGCGGAGATCGCGGCCGAGTACCTGAAGAAGGGCTCGCAGGTCTACATCGAGGGCAAGCTGCGCACCCGCAAGTGGCAGGACAAGGAAGGCCGCGACCGCTACACCACCGAGATCAACGCCAACGAGATGCAGATGCTCGGCGGCCGCGGCGGTGGCGGCGGCGGCACCGAGTCGCGCAGCGAGCCGCGCATGGCCCCGTCGGGCGGCGGTGGCGGCGGTGATCGTGGCGCGGCCCCGCGCGGTCCCGAGCCCGACAACTTCGACGACGACATCCCGTTCTGAGCGGACGAGCCGTGCCGCGCGTCCATCTCCGCACCTTCGGCTGCCAGATGAACGAGTACGACTCCGCCCGCATGGCGGACGTGCTGCGTGAGGCGGGCGGCTACGAGCCGACGGACGACCCGGCCGAGGCCGACCTGCTGCTGCTCAACACCTGCTCGGTGCGCGACAAGGCGCAGGAGAAGGTGTTCTCGTACCTCGGCACCTGGCGCGAATTCAAGCAGCGCCGCCCGCACGTGATCATCGGCGTGGGCGGCTGCGTCGCGAGCCAGGAAGGCGAGGGCATCGCCGAGCGCGCGCCCTTCGTCGACCTCGTGTTCGGACCGCAGACCATCCACCGCCTGCCCGAGATGATCGCCGACCTGAAGGCGCACGGCCGCGCGGTGGTGGACGTCAGCTTCCCGGAGATCGAGAAGTTCGACCACCTGCCGGCACCGTCGGTGCGCGGCGCGTCGGCGTTCGTCTCGATCATGGAAGGCTGCAGCAAGTACTGCACCTTCTGCGTCGTGCCCTACACGCGCGGTGCGGAAGTGAGCCGGCCGCTCGCGCAGGTGATGGCCGAAGTCCGCGGGCTCGCGGCGCAGGGCGTCAGCGAGGTGACGCTGCTCGGCCAGAACGTCAACGCGTATCGCGGTGAGATGCCGGGCGCCGGCCATGCCGACCTCGCCGCGCTCATCTATTTCGTCGCCGAAGTGCCGGGCATCGAGCGCATCCGCTTCACCACCTCGCACCCCGTCGAGTTCCGCGACAGCCTGATCGAGGCCTATCGCGACGTGCCGAAGCTCGCCAATTTCCTGCACCTGCCGGTGCAGAGCGGCTCGGACCGCGTGCTGGCGCTGATGAAGCGCGGCCACACGGCGCTCGAGTACAAGCAGAAGCTGCGCCGGCTGCGCGAGGTGCGACCCGACATCAGCATCTCGACCGACCTGATCGTCGGCTTCCCCGGCGAGACCGAGCGCGACTTCGAGGCCACGATGGACCTCGTGGCGGACGTCGGTTTCGACCAGAGCTTCAGCTTCATCTACAGCCGTCGGCCCGGCACGCCGGCGGCCTCGCTGCCCGACGATGTCGCGCGCGAGGAGAAGCAGCAGCGGCTCGCGCGGCTGCAGGCCCGGCTCGACGCGCAGGCGCTCGCGATCAGCCGCGGCATGGTCGGTTCGGTGCAGCGCGTGCTGGTCGAGCGGCCGGCCCGGCGCGACGCGCGCCAGCTCGCGGGCCGCACCGAGAACAACCGCTGGGTCAACTTCGACGGCCCGTCTTCGCTCATCAACCGCTTCGTCGACGTGCAGGTGACCGAAGCGCTGCCCAACTCGCTGCGCGGCCGCTGGATCGAGCGCGAGCGGAGCATCGCTTGAACGACCCCGTCGCGGTGCGCGAGATCTCCCTCGCCGAGGCCGGCAACGAGCGCCTCGCCAACTTCGCAGGCCCGATGGAGCAGAACCTGCGCCACGTCGAGGAGCGCCTCGGTGTCGAGGTGCGCCGGCGCGGCCACGACCTGCAGGTGTTCGGACCGCCCGGGCCGGCGGCCAACGCCGAGGCGGTGCTGCGGCGCATGTTCGACCTCTCGGCCAGCGAGGCGATGTCGCCGGAGCGCGTGCACCTGTGCGTGCAGGAATACGGCTTCCCACGCGCCGAGGCAGCGGGCGAGCCGGGCACGCCGTCCGAAGTGGTGGTGCACACGCAGCGCGGCGGCATCCGCGGGCGCGGCGCCAACCAGAAGCAGTACCTCGACCAGGTCCGCGCGCACGACCTCACGTTCGGCATCGGCCCCGCCGGCACCGGCAAGACGTATCTCGCGGTGGCGAGCGCCGTCGAGGCGCTGCACTCCGGCAGCGTGCGCCGCATCGTGCTGGTGCGTCCGGCGGTGGAGGCGGGCGAGCGGCTCGGCTTCCTGCCGGGCGACCTCGCGCAGAAGGTCGACCCCTACCTGCGCCCGATGTACGACGCGCTCTACGAGATGATGGGATTCGACCGCGTGGCGCGCAACGTCGAGCGGCAGGTGATCGAGGTGGCGCCGCTCGCGTTCATGCGCGGACGCTCCCTCAACGATTCGTTCATCATCCTCGACGAGGCGCAGAACACCACCATCGAGCAGATGAAGATGTTCCTCACGCGCCTCGGCTTCGGCTCGCGCGCGGTGGTGACCGGCGACATCACGCAGATCGACCTGCCGCGGCAGCAGCGCTCGGGGCTGCGGCACGCCATCGAGGTGCTGCGCGGCGTGCAGGGCGTGGCGTTCACGTTCTTCAACGCCTACGACGTGGTCCGCCACCCGCTCGTGCAGCGCATCGTGCAGGCTTACGAGCGCGAGGCGAACGACGCGGGCGAGGCGGGGCCCGGGTCGTGAAACCTCCCCCTGCACCCGCGGCGAATCTGAGCCTGTCCCTGCAGGTGGCTGCGCGTCGCCCCTGGGTCCCGAGCGCCGCCGCCATCCGCCGCTGGGCGCGCGCCGCGCACGCGGGCGGCCTCGCCACGCTGCCGCTCCGTGCGCGCCGGGCATTTCCGGACGGGCGTGCCGGCCTGTGCGTGCGCATCGTCGGACTCGCCGAGAGCCGCCGGCTCGACCGCGACTACCGCGGCAAGGACAAGCCGACCAACGTGCTGTCGTTTCCCTCGTCGCCCGAGGAGCGTGCCGTCGACGGCGCGCTCGGCGACCTCGTGATCTGCGCGCCGGTGGTCGCGGCCGAGGCGCGGGCGCAGGGCAAGACCGTGCCGGCGCACTTCGCGCACATGGTCGTGCACGGCACGCTGCACCTGCTCGGCTACGATCACCTGCAGGCGCGCCAGGCCCACGCCATGGAGCGCCTCGAGGCCCGCGTGCTCGCCGGCCTCGGCTACCCGGATCCCTATCGCACGCAGGACGGAATGCACGCATGAGCGCCGACAAGAGCGGTCCCACCGGCCAGTGGCTGCGACGCATCGTCGAATCGTTCACCGGCGAGCCGCAGGACCTCGAGCAGCTCTCGGACATGCTGGCGGAGGCGCGCGACCGCGGGCTGATCGACGGCGACGTGCTCGCCATGCTCGACGGCGTGCTGCAGGTCTCCGAGATGCAGGTGCGCGACGTGATGGTGCCGCGCTCGCAGATGGTGGTCGTGCACCGCGACGACCCGCCGGAGACGATCCTGCCGGCCGTGGTCGAGTCCGGCCACTCGCGCTTTCCGGTCGTCGGCGAGGACCGCGACGAGGTGGCCGGCATCCTGCTCGCGAAGGACCTGCTGCGTTTCTTCGCCGAGGGCGGCGAGGGCGACTTCGACATCCGCGAGTGCCTGCGCCCCGCGGTGTTCATCCCGGAGAGCAAGCGCCTCAACGTGCTGCTGAAGGAGTTCCGCGTCGCCCACAACCACATGGCGATCGTGGTCGACGAGTACGGCGGCGTCTCGGGCCTGCTCACCATCGAGGACGTGCTCGAGCAGATCGTCGGCGACATCGGCGACGAGTACGACGTGGACGAGGTGGAGGGCATCCGCAAGGAAGCCGAGCGCACCTTCGCCGTGCCCGCGCTCACGCGCATCGACGAGTTCAACGCGGCGTTCGGCACGCGCTTCACGGACGAGGAGTTCGACACCATCGGCGGCCTCGTGCTGCACGAGCTCGGCCGCATGCCGCGCCGGGGCGAGACCATCGAGATCGGCGGGCTCGAGCTGAAGGTGGTGCGCGCCGACCGTCGCCGCATCGAGAGCCTGCGCGTCACCGCGCCGCGCGACCTCGACCTGCCGCCGCCGGAAGGCCGCTGAGCACGATGCGGGCGGTGGCGGAATTCGCGGCGCGCCGCGGCCGCGTCCTGGCGCTGCCGCTCGGCGCTGCGCTCGCGCTCGCCTTCGCGCCGACGCACCTCTGGCCGCTCGCCGTCGTGCTGCCCGCGTGCCTGTTCCTGCTGTGGCAGGGGGCGAAGCCGCGCGAGGCCGCGTGGCGCGGATTCCTGTTCACCGCGGGCACCTTCGCCGCCGGAACCTACTGGCTCTATCACAGCATCCACCTCATCGGTCAGGCGCCGGTGTGGCTCGCGCTGCTCCTGATGCTCGGCCTCGCCGCGATCATGGGTGCGTATTCCGCGCTCGCGGGCTGGGCAGTCGCGCGCTGGGCGCCGTCGCGCGGCCTCGGCCGCTGGCTCGTGCTCCTGCCGGCCGCGTGGGTCGGCGTCGAGTGGTTCCGCGGCTGGTTCCTCTCGGGGTTCCCGTGGCTCGCGCTCGGCTACAGCCAGTTCGACAGCCCGCTCATCGGCTACGCGCCGCTGCTCGGCGTGTACGGCGTGGGCCTCGCCGTCGCGGTGCTGAGCGGCGCCTGCGTCGCGTTCCTGCTCGGCACGCGTCGCGAGCAGGGCCTCGCGGGCGCCGTGCTCGTGCTCGTGACCGCGGGTGGCGCGTTCGGCACTAAGGTCGAGTGGACGCAGCCGTCGGGTCCCGCGATCACGGTGGCGCTGGTGCAGGGCGCGGTGCCGCAATCCATGAAGTGGAAGCCGGGGCAGCTCGAGCACACGATGCGGCTGTATGCGGATCTCACGGCGCCGCACCTCGGTGCGCAGATCATCGTGTGGCCGGAATCGGCGATTCCCGCGCTCGAGAGCAGCATCCGCGATTTCCTCGGCAGCGTGCAGCAGGCCGCGGCGGCCCGCGGTTCGTCGATCATCATGGGCCTCGTGCGCCACGAGTCCGGCAGCGACAACTACTACAACGGCATCGCGGCGTGGTCGCCGGCCGAGCAGTGGTACTACAAGCGCCGCCTCGTGCCGTTCGGCGAGTTCTTCCCGGTGCCGGCCCGGGTGCGCGAGTGGATGCGCCTGATGAACCTGCCGTATTCCGATTTCGCCGCCGGCCCCGACGACCAGGCACCGCTCGAGGCCGCCGGGCAGAAGCTCGCGCCGACCGTGTGCTACGAAGACGCCTACGGGGCCGAGCAACTGCGTCTCGCTCGCGCTTCGACGCTGCTCGTCAACGTGACCAACGATGCGTGGTTCGGCGACTCGACCGCGCCCCACCAGCACGTCGACATCAGCCGCATGCGGTCGCTCGAGACCGGCCGGCCCATGCTGCGCGCCACCAACGATGGCGTGACGGCGCTGATCGCGTACGATGGCTCGGTGACCGCGAGCCTGCCCCAGTTCCGTCCCGGCGTGCTGACCGGTGAAGTCGTGCCGCGCACCGGGCTCACGCCCTACCTGCGCTACGGCAACCTGCCGATCCTGCTGCTGCTGCTCGCCGGCCTGGCGCTGCCGCCGGCGTTCGCGCGCCGGAGCCGTGCATGAGCGAGCATCGCGGCGCGATCACGCACGAGGGCGAGCGCTACCCGTCGCCACGTCGTGCCGTCGCGTACCTGGACTGCGAGCCGCCCGCGCCGGGCCACGCGCGTCGCATCGGCGATCGCCTGTACTGGGCGCGCATCCCGCTGCCGATGGAGCTCAACCACATCAATGTCTGGCTGCTCGACGACGGCGATCGCTGGACGCTGGTCGACACCGGCATGCCCGAGCAGGTGTGCCGCGACGCCTGGGCCACGCTCGAGCAGGAGCACCTCGGCGGCCGGCCGATCGGCCGCATTTTCGTGACCCACGACCACCCGGACCACTTCGGCCTGTCGCCGTGGCTGGCCGCGAGGCACGGTGCCGAGGTGTGGATGTCGGCGTTCGGCCACCGCTGGGTGCTCGAATACCTGGCGGGCTCCAAGGACGAGCGCATCGACCGCGGCATCGCCTTCGTGCAGAGCCACGGCATGGCCGTGACGCCGCAGGTCGCCAGGGCGCATTCGAGCGCGGGCCAGGACTGGTTCGATGCCGCGCCGCAGTTGCATCACCCGGCGCTCGACGGCGAGACGATGCTCGCCGGCGGCCGCTCGTGGCGACTGATCGAGACCGACGGGCACTGCCGGGGGCATTTCTGCCTCTACGACGGGGAAGGCGAGGTACTGATCAGCGGCGACCAGGTGCTGCCGACGATCTCACCGAACGTGAGCGTCGTCACCGACCGGCCCGAGGGCGATCCGCTGCGCGATTTCCTCGAGTCGCTCGCGCGCCTCGAGGCGCATTGCGCCGACGGCACGCTGGTGCTGCCGTCCCACGGGCGGCCGTTCTACGGGCTGCACCGGCGCATCGCGAACGTGCGCGAACACCACCTCGAGCAGGTCGAGGTGCTGCGCGCGGCCTGCTCCGAGCCGAAGACCGGATACGAACTCGTGCCGGTGATGTTCGGCCGCACCCTGCGCGGCTTCCACCGCTTCCTCGCGCTCGGCGAGACGCTGGCCCACCTGCATTACCTGTGGCACGCGGGCCAGCTCGCCCGCACCGTGGACGAGGCGGGCGTGGTGCGCTTCCAGCGCGCCTGAGACGCCGTCAGCCGAGCCGCTTCAGCAGTCCGCCCAGCATCGCCTCGAGGTCGTTGCCGCCCGGGACCTGGCCCTGCGGCGTCAGGTGATCGACCACGGCCGGCAGAAGGTGCGCGAGCCCGGCCGACGCCTGGTCCGGCGACAGGCCGGCCCGCTGGGCGATGTCGGCGAGCCCGCCCTGGCCGAAGATCTTGCCGATGTCGGCGGGCGAGATCGGCTGATTCTGCCCCGTGCCCACCCAGGACGCTGCGTGGGCGCCGAAGCCCGCGCGTTCGAGCTGCTGCAGCAGGCCGCCGAGGCCCCCGCCCAGGCCGCCGGGAGGCCCGCCGGCGCCCCCGCCGAGCACCTGGCCCAGCAGGCCGCCGAGGCCGCCGCCGGCCCCCGAGCCGCCCTGGCTGAGCATCGACATCAGCACCGGCAGCAGCGCCGCGAGCGAGCCGCCCTGCAGTCCGTTCGGCAGGCCGCCGGGCAGGCCGGCAGGCGCCGAAGGTGCGCCGACCGCGGGTCCGCCACCCAGTGCCGCACCGAGCAGGTCATCGAGCATTCCCATGGTGAAACTCCCTGTCACTGGTCACGATGATCGCAGGCCCCGGACCGACGGTTTCCGGCATCGTCGGGGGCCGTCCGCTCAAGTATCCTGTGCGATCTGCCCGTCGACTGTCATTTTTTTCGGCAAGAGCATGCAGGAACGTTACGACCCGGCGGCCGTCGAGCCGCAAGCCCAGGCGTACTGGGAGACCCACGGCACGTTCGCGGTCACGGAGGACCCGGCGAAGCCGAAGTACTACTGCCTGTGCATGTTCCCGTACCCGAGCGGTCGCCTGCACATGGGTCACGTGCGCAACTACACGATCGGCGACGTGATCACGCGCTACATGCGCATGCAGGGCTACAACGTGCTGCAGCCGATGGGCTGGGACGCGTTCGGCCTGCCCGCCGAGAACGCCGCCATGGCGAACGGCGTGCCGCCCGCGAAGTGGACCTACGACAACATCGAGTACATGAAGCGCCAGCTGAAGTCGCTCGGCTTCGGCATCGACTGGGCGCGCGAGGTCGCCACCTGCCGGCCCGACTACTACAAGTGGAACCAGTGGCTGTTCCTGCGCATGCTCGAGCAGGGCATCGCCTATCGCACCACGGGCGTCGTGAACTGGGATCCCGTCGACCAGACCGTGCTCGCCAACGAGCAGGTGATCGACGGCCGCGGCTGGCGCACGGGCGCGCTGGTCGAGAAGCGCGAGATCCCGATGTACTACCTCGGCATCACGAAGTACGCCGAGGACCTGCTCGGTGCCCTGCAGGAATTGCCGGGCTGGCCCGAGCGCGTGCGCCTGATGCAGGAGAACTGGATCGGTCGTTCGGAGGGCCTCGAGATGGAGTTCGAGGTCGAGGGCGGCGGCACGCTCGGCATCTACACCACGCGTCCCGACACGCTGTGTGGCGTCACGTACATGGCCGTGGCAGCCGAGCACCCGCTCGCGCTCAAGGCCGCGGCGAACAACCCCGACCTGCAGGCGTTCCTGGCCGAATGCCAGCGCAACGGCGTCACCGAGGCGGCGCTCGAGACCATGGAGAAGCGCGGCATGCCCACGGGCCTGCACGCCATCCACCCGATCTCGGGCGAGCGCGTGCCGATCTGGGTCGCGAATTTCGTGCTCATGGGGTACGGCACCGGCGCGGTGATGGCCGTGCCCGCGCACGACCAGCGCGACTGGGAATTCGCGCGCCGCTACGGCCTGCGCATCCACCAGGTGATCCAGCCGGCGGACGGTTCGCTCGCAAACCTCGACGAGGCGGCCTACATCGAGCACGGCACGCTGATCAACTCGGGCCAGTTCGACGGGCTCGATTTCGACGAGGCGTTCGACGCCTTCGCGAAGCTGTTCGAGGCGCAGGGCAAGGGCAAGCGCCGCGTCAACTTCCGCCTGCGCGACTGGGGCATCTCGCGCCAGCGCTACTGGGGCTGCCCGATCCCGCTGATCCACTGCGCGGACTGCGGCGCGCAGCCGGTGCCGGACGACCAGTTGCCGGTGGTGCTGCCCGAGGACTGCGTGCCGGACGGCAGCGGCAATCCGCTCAACCGCAACGAGGCGTTCCTCGCCTGCTCGTGCCCGAAGTGCGGCCGGCCCGCGCGGCGCGAGACGGACACGATGGACACGTTCGTCGACTCGTCCTGGTACTACTTCCGCTACGCGAGCGCCGGCAACGACCGGGCCATGGTCGACGAGCGCGCGCAGTACTGGATGCCGGTCGACCAGTACATCGGCGGCATCGAGCACGCGATCCTGCACCTGCTGTACTCGCGCTTCTGGACGCGCGTGATGAAGGACCTCGGCCTCACCTCCCTGCGCGAGCCGTTCGCCAACCTGCTCACGCAGGGCATGGTGTTGAACGAGATCTACTTCCGCAAACCCGCCGAGGGGCGCGTCCAGTATTTCAACCCGGCGGACGTGGACGTGCAGCTGGACGACAAGGGCGCGCGCATCGGCGCGATCCTGCGCGCCGACGGCCAGCCGGTCGAGAGCGGCGGCATCGGCACCATGTCGAAGTCGAAGGCCAACGGCGTCGACCCGCAGTCGCTGATCGCCGAGTACGGCGCGGACACCGCGCGGCTGTTCATGATGTTCGCCTCGCCGCCCGAGCAGACGCTCGAGTGGTCGGACGAGGGCGTCGACGGCGCGTTCCGCTTCATGAAGCGCCTGTGGAAGGCGGTGCACCAGCACGTGAGCGGCGGCCCCGCCGGCCCGGTCGGCGAGTTCGAGCTGACCGAGCCGCAGAAGGCCACGCGACGGCAGGTGCACGAGACCCTGGTCAAGGTGACCAACGACCTCGGCAAGCGCCGCACCTTCAACACGGCCATCGCCGCGGTGATGGAACTGATGAACGCACTCGGCAAGTTCGGCGACGAGTCGCCGGCGGGTCGCGCGGTCGTCCGGGAGGCGCTCGAGA
This sequence comes from Steroidobacteraceae bacterium, assembly GCA_044226195.1. Lineage (GTDB taxonomy): Bacteria > Pseudomonadota > Gammaproteobacteria > Steroidobacterales > Steroidobacteraceae > RPQJ01. Next base: position 25,813 of record JBGAHO010000017.1, on the reverse strand, counting down.
TCATCGTGCTCGTGCTCTCGCCGGTGGTGCCGCACGCCTGCCACGCGCTGTGGCAGGAGTTCGGCCACGCCACGCCGGTCGTCGACGAGCGCTGGCCGCAGCCGGACCCGGCGGCGCTGGTGCGCAACGAGGTCGAGATCGTCGTGCAGGTGAACGGCAAGCTGCGCAGTCGCGTGACGGTCGCGGCCGACGCGTCGGCGGAGACGGTGCGCGAGGCCGCGCTGGCCGACGCGAACGTGCAGAAGTTCATGGAGGGCAAGCCGGTGCGCAAGTTCGTGTACGTGCCCGGCAAGCTCGCGAACGTGGTGGTCTGATGCCCGCGATCTTCGGGCAACGGATGCCGCAGAGCGGCGTGGGTGGTTCCGGGTGGCTCCGGAGAACCGTCGCGAGCCATGGACGGCGAGCGCGAGCCCCCAAGGACGGGTTTACGGCGTGTTCTCCGGAGCCACCCGGAATCGGCCGCGACGCTCGGTGAGGTAGCGATGCTCCGGAAACTGCGCAGGTTCGTGGGATTGTCGTTCGCGCTGCTGCTGGCCGGCTGCGGCTTCCACCTGCAGGGCGCGGTCAAGCTGCCCGACGGCGTGCACAGCGTGTACGTCGTGGCCTCCGACGAGCTGACTCCGTTCGTTGTCTCGCTCAAGCAGACGCTGCAGCGCTCCGGCGCCACCCTGGCGACTGCGTCGTCGTCCGCCGACGCCGTGCTGCGCATCACCAAGGATCAGACCGGCCGCAAGGTGCTCTCGGTCTCCGCGCGCAACACGCCGCAGGAGTTCGAGGTGTACTACCAGGTGGAATATTCGATCGACCGTGCCGGCAAGGAAGTCGTGCCCAGCCAGCCGCTCGAGCTGACCCGCAACTTCAGCTTCGAGGAATCGCAGATCCTCGCCAAGGACCGCGAGGAAGACGTGCTGCGCGATGCGATGGCGCAGGACCTCGCCTCGCTGGTGGTGCGCCGCCTCGAATCGCTCTGACGCGCGCGCGCCTCAGCGCGCGTAGCGGTCCGTGGCCGAGACCAGCTCGTGCGTGTTGCCCGGCTCGAGCGCCGAGTGGCCCGCATCCGGCACGACGCGCAGGTCCGCCTCGGGCCATGCGCGATGCAGGTCCCACGCGCTGCGCATCGGGCAGACCACGTCGTAGCGGCCCTGGACGATCACCGCCGGGATGTGCCGGATCTTCTTCACGTCGCGCAGCAGCTGGTCCTCGCGCCGGAAGAAGCCCTTGTTCACGAAGTAGTGGCACTCGATGCGCGCCACTGCGATCGCGAAGTCGTCCGCGTTCCAGTTGGCGATGTTCGCCTCGTTGACGTGCAGGTAGCTGGTGGCGCCTTCCCACACCGCCCAGGCCTTGGCGGCCTTCACGCGCGTCGCGCGGTTGCTGCTGGTGAGGCGCCGGTAGAACGCGTCGACCAGCTCGCCCCGCTCGCGCTTCGGGATGCCGGCGACGTAGTTCTCCCAGTGGTCCGGGAACAGCGCGCTCGCGCCGTGCTGGTAGAACCAGTGGATCTCCCACTCGCGCAGCATGAAGATCCCGCGCAGCACGAGTTCGGTCACGCGCTCGGGATGGGCCTGCGCGTAGGCGAGGCTCAGCGTCGAGCCCCACGAGCCGCCGAACACCAGCCAGCGCTCGATGCCAAGGTGCTCGCGCAGCTGCTCCATGTCCGCGACCAGGTGCCAGGTGGTGTTGTCCACGAGGCTCGCGTGCGGCCGGCTGCGGCCGCAGCCGCGCTGGTCGAACACCACGATGCGGTACTTCTTCGGGTCGAAGAAACGGCGCGAGCGCGGGTCCGCCCCGGCTCCGGGGCCGCCGTGCACGAACAGCGCCGGCTTGCCCTGCGGGTTGCCGCTTTCCTCCCAGTAGATCGAATGCAGCGAGGAGACCTTGAGCAGGCCGTGGCGGTACGGCTCGATCTCCGGGTAGAGCGTGCGGCGACCGGCCGCGGCGGGGGCGGAGGTGTTCATGGCGCGATTCTACCCGCTGGCACCGGGCAGGCACCGGCGGCATAATCCGCCCAGCATGCTCATGCCCGACCATCCGTCCCTGACCCGTCCGCGGCACGGGGTCGTGTCCCCGAAGTGAGGACCACGCCGGACGGCTTGCCGGCAGTGCTCGCGAAGGGCCTGCCGGGCGCGTGCCTGGTCACGGGCGTCGAACCCCTGCTGATCGACGAGGCCTGCACCCTCATCCGTGCCCGCGCGCGCGAGGAGGGCTACGCCGACCGCGAGGTGCACTTCCTCGAGAAGGGCTTCGACTGGGACGCGCTGCTCGCCGACGCGAAGAGCCTGTCGCTGTTCGCCTCGCGCCGGCTCATCGAACTCAAGCTCAAGGGCGCTCCCGATCCCGCCGCCGCCAAGGCGCTGGCCGAGCTTGCCGCCGAGCCGCCGGCCGACACCGTGCTGCTGGTGGCCGGCGAACTGGAACCGAAGCCGCAGCAGGCCGCGTGGACCAAGCCGTTCGAGGCGAAGGGACTCGTGGTGGTCGGTGCGCCGGTCGAGCGCGCGCAACTGCCGCAGTGGATCCGTCGCCGGCTCGCCGCCCGCGGCGCGCAGGTCACGGCCGAGGCGGCCGAACTGCTGGCCGACCGCGTCGAGGGCAACCTGCTCGCCGCGCAGCAGGAGATCGAGCGCATCGTGCTGCTGTGCCCGGGCGAGGAACTCGATGCGGCCGCGGTCGCGGACCTCGTGGCCGACAACGCGCGCTACGACGTGTTCGAACTCTCGGCCGCGGCGATGCAGGGCAACGCGCCGCGCGCTCTGCGCATCCTGGCCGGACTCAAGGGCGAGGGCATCGCGCCGCCGTTCATCCTCTGGTGCCTCGTCAACGACCTGCGCGGCGTCTCGCAGGTGCTGCACCAGCAGGCGCAGCGCGTCTCCTTCGACGACGCCTGCCGCAGCGCGCAGGTCTGGTCGAACCGCAAGGTGACGGTCGGCCACGGTGTGCGCCGGATGAACGCCCGCGGCGTCGAGTCGCTGCTGATCGCGGCGGCCCGCGCCGACCGCGTCGCCAAGGGCGGCGAGCGCGGCGAGGAGTGGGTCGAGATCGAACGGCTGGTGGCGCGCATCGCCGGAGTCCCGCTCGCCGCATGAAACCGCTCGGCATCTTCGGCGGCACCTTCGACCCGATTCATCTCGGCCACCTGCGCACCGCGTTCGAGCTGCTCGGCGTGCTCGGGCTCGGCGAAATGCGCTTCGTGCCCGCGGGCCAGCCGCCGCATCGCGACACGCCGCGGGCCGACGCGGCCCTGCGCCTCGCGCTGGTCGAGGCGGCGATCGCCGACCAGCCCGGCTTCGTGCTCGACGATCGCGAGGTGCGTCGCACCGGACCGTCGTACATGGTGCTGACGCTGCGCGAGCTGCGCGCCGAGTTCCCGGGTCGCCCGCTCTGCCTCGTGCTCGGCATGGACGCCTTCCTCGGCCTGCCGCAGTGGCACGAGTGGCGTGAGCTGCTCGTGCTCGCGCACGTGGTGGTCGCGCACCGGCCGGGCTGGCGCGTGCCCGTCGAGGGGCCGCTCGGGGGCCTGCTGGCCTCGCACCGCACCGATCGCGTGGCCGACCTGCACGAATCGCCCGCGGGGCGCATCCTCGTGCACGCCGTCACGCAGCTCGAGATCTCCTCGACCGAGCTGCGCGGCCTGCTCGCGGCCGGCCACGATCCGCGTTATCTCGTCCCGGAGGCCGTGCGCACGGTCCTCCGCGACACCGGTTGTTACACCCGCTCCACTGCCACGAGGTGAGCATGACAGCAAAGCGCGTCCGACCCGCGACCCCCGCCCGCAAGTCTCCCACCCGCAAGAGCGCCGCCGCCGGGCCGAAGCCCGCCGCGAAGCGCAAGGCGGCCGCGCCTGCGAAGGCGGCGGCGAAGGCACTGGCGCAGGCCGGGGCGCCGGCCAGGGCCAAGCGCGCGGCCAAGACTGCCGCGCCGGCGGCGGCGAAGGTCAGGACGACCCGGGGACTGCGCGAGGTCGTGCTCGATGCGCTCGACGACATGAAGGCGGTGAACGTGAAAGCGCTCGACGTGCGCGGCCTCACGGACATCACCGACACGATGGTCGTCGCGAGCGGCACCTCGGACCGCCACGTGAAGTCGATCGCCGACCGCGTCCTGCAGCGCTGCAAGGAAGCCGGCTTCCGCCCGTTCGGCGTCGAAGGCGAGCGCGACGGCGAATGGGTGCTGGTCGACCTCAACGACGTCGTGCTGCACGTGATGCTGCCGCGGGTGCGCGAGTTCTACGCGCTCGAAAAGCTCTGGGAGCGCGGCGCGGCCGCCTGAGCCGGTCCCGCCATGCAGCTGCGCCTGATCGCCGCCGGCACGCGCCTGCCGGCCTGGGTGAACGCCGGGGTCGAGGAGTACGCCGGCCGCCTGCGCGGCGAATACCGCCTGGACCTGGTCGAGATCCCGCTCGGGGACCGCTCCGGTCCGGACGTCCGGCGGGCGGTGGAGGCCGAGGGCAAGCGCATGCTGGCGGCGGCGGGCGAGAAGGGTCATCTCGTCGCCCTGCAGGTCGGCGGCAAGGCGCTCTCGACCGGGCAACTCGCGCGCTGGCTCGAGCAGCGGGCCCAGGACGGCGACTCCCCCGTGTTCTGCATCGGCGGCCCGGACGGGCTGGCGCCGGAGGTCGATGCCCGGGCCCGGCTGCGCTGGTCCCTCTCCGCCCTGACCCTGCCGCACGGACTCGCCCGGGTGGTCGTGGCGGAGGCTCTGTACCGGGCCGTGACGGTCATCAAGGGTTTGCCCTACCACCGGGCCTGAGTGCGCCCGGCGCGATGGACACGGGCCCCCGCGGCGCGATTCAATTCGCGTCTAACTCCTTGAAAACCGGGACCCCCCAATGCATCCCTATCCCCACCTTTACCAGGTCCGAGCGGCCGCCCGGCCCGACGGCGACGTCCCCCTCGATTCCGACCGGCTGCCGACGCTCGCGACCAACGCCCCGGCCGAGTTCGACGGCCCCGGCGATCGCTGGTCCCCCGAGACGCTGCTGTGCGGGGCGGTGGCCGACTGTTTCCTGCTGAGCTTTCGCGCCGTCGCGCGCGCCTCGAAGCTCGAGTGGAACGCGCTCGACTGCCAGGTCGAAGGCACGCTCGATCGCGTCGAGGGCAAGACGCGTTTCACGCGCCTGCACGTGAAGGCGACGCTGCGTGTTCCGGCCGGCACCGACGAGGCGCGCGCGGTGAAGCTGCTCGAGAAGGCCGAGCAGGTGTGCCTGATCAGCAACTCGCTGCTGGCCGAGCGTCACCTCGAACCCACCGTGCTCGCCGGATGACGGCGCCGCGGCTGTATCTTGCCTCGGCGTCGCCGCGGCGCAGCCAGCTGTTGCAGCAGATCGAGGTTCCCCACGTGGTGCGCCCCGTCGTGATCGACGAATCGCCACGCGACGGTGAAGCGCCTGCCGCTTACGTGCTGCGTCTCGCCGAGCAGAAGGCGCAGGCCCTGTGGTCGCAGCTCGCGCCGGGCGAACGCCTGCCGGTGCTGGCGGCCGACACGACCGTCGCCATCGAGGGCGCGATCCTCGGCAAGCCGGCCGACCGGGCGGAACTGCACGCCATGTTCCGGCGGCTCTCCGGGCGCACGCACGAGGTGCACACCGCCGTGGCGCTGATGCACGACGGCCGGTTGAACGCGCGCGTCAGCACCAGCGAGGTGAGTTTCCGCGAGCTCGCGCCCGCCGAGATCGACGGGTACTGGGACACCGGCGAGCCCGCCGACAAGGCCGGGGGTTACGCGGTGCAGGGGCGCGCGGCCGTCTTCATCCGTCACATCGCAGGCAGCTATTCCGGCGTCATGGGCCTGCCCCTCTACGAGACCTGGGAACTGCTGGCCCCGGCCCTCGGTCAGACCTTGCGGAGCGCGTCATGAGTACCGAGATGGTCGTCAACGTCAGTCCCCGCGAGACCCGCGCCGCGCTCCTCGAGAACGGCGTGCTGCAGGAGCTGTTCGTCGAGCGCGCGAGCCGCCTCGGCCTCACCGGCAACCTCTACAAGGGCCGCGTCTCGCGCGTGCTGCCCGGCATGCAGGCGGCGTTCATCGACATCGGTCTCGAGCGCACCGCGTTCCTGCACGTCTCCGACATCGTGCAGCCCGCCGATGCCGAGGGCTCCGGCGACGCGCCGCGCACCGACAACATCCGCTCGCTGGTGGGCGAGGGCGGCGACATCCTCGTGCAGGTGCTGAAGGACCCGCTCGGCACCAAGGGCGCGCGCCTCACGACCTTCATCACCATCCCGTCGCGCTACCTCGTGTACATGCCGTTCGGCCACGGCGTCGGCGTCTCGGCCCGCATCGAGAACGAGGAGGAGCGCCAGCGCCTGCGCGATGCCGTGCAGTCGACGGCGACGCCGGGCGAGTCGGGCGGCTACATCGTGCGCACCGCGGCCGAGGGCGCGCAGCCCGAGGCGCTCGCGGCGGACCGGCTGTTCCTGCGCAAGCTGTGGGACGTGCTGTCGGCCAAGGCGCGCGAGACGCGGCCCGGCTCGCTCGTGCACGAAGACCTGCCGCTGCCGCTGCGCCTGATGCGCGATCTCGTGGGCGAGGGCGTCGACCGCGTGCTGGTCGATCACGAACGCACCTGCGAGCGCATGAAGGAATTCGCGGCGACGTTCATGCCGCACCTCGGGGAGCGCGTCGAACGCTACCAGGGCAGCCGGCCGATCTTCGACCTGCACGGCGTCGAGGAGGAGATCCAGCGCTCGCTCGAGCGCAAGGTCGCGCTCAAGTCCGGCGGCTACCTCGTGATCGACCAGACCGAGGCGCTCACCACCATCGACGTGAACACCGGCGCCTACGTCGGCCACCGCAATCTCGAGGAGACGATCTACCGCACCAACCTCGAGGCGGCCGTCGCGATCGCGCGCCAGCTGCGCCTGAGGAACCTCGGCGGCATCATCATCATCGACTTCATCGACATGGAAGAAGAGGAGCACCGCCGGCAGGTACTGCAGGCGCTCGAGAAGGCGCTCGCGAAGGACCACGCCAAGACGCACGTGTCGGCGGTCTCGCCGCTCGGCCTCGTCGAGATGACGCGCAAGCGCACGCGCGAGAGCCTCGCGCACCAGCTCTGCACGTCCTGCCCGGCCTGCGAGGGCCGCGGCTTCGTCAAGACGCCCGAAACGGTGTGCTACGAGATCTTCCGCGAGGTGCTGCGCCAGGCCGGACAGTTCGACTGCCAGCAGCTGCTCGTGCTCGCGCACTCCGACGTGATCGAGCGCCTGCTCGACGAAGAGTCGGCCGCGTTCGGTGAACTCGAGGTGCAGGTCGGCAAGCCGATCCGGCTGCAGACCGAGGCGCTCTACGTCCAGGACCAGTACGACGTGGTGCCCATGTGACCGACGCGCCGGCTCGATCGCGTTCCGCCCGCGGGTGGCGCATCGCGGCCGGCGTGCTCGCGGTGCTGGTCATCCTCGCCGCGCTCGTGCTCGGCGCGCTGCGGGTGCTGGTCGCGCAGGTGCCGGCCAACGCCGATCGCGTGCAGGCGTGGATCGAGCAGCAGACGCACCTGCGCGTCGAGTACCACGGCCTCGACGCGCGCCTGCGCTGGTTCGGCCCGGAGGTCGTGCTGCGCAACGTGCGCGTGCTCGACCGCGACGGCAAGCAGGCGCTGTTCGAGACGCGCGAGGGCTCGGTCGGCCTCGACCTGTGGAATTTCTTCCGCACCGGCCAGCTGGTCGCAGGCCGCGTGTGGTTCCTCGGCCCGGACATCACCGTGGTGCGCCTGCCCGACGGCCGCATCCGCCTGCTCGGGCAACGCGAGCGACCGGCCGACGAGCCGCCGTTCGACCTCGACCGCCTGCCCGCGGGACGCGTGGTGATCGAGGACGCGCGCGTCACCTACCGCGACCTGATGCAGGGCAAGGGGCCGTGGACGCTCGAGCACCTGCGCCTCACGCTGCGGCGCGACCGCGACGACGTCACCACCGAGGGTTCGGCGCAACTGCCGGCGCGCCTCGGCGGCCAGCTCGAATTCGACGGACGCCTGAGCGGTTCGCTCGATCACTTCAACCAGCTGCGCGCGCGCGTCGAGCTGCGGATCGACCGGGTGAAGCTGGCCGGCTGGAACGACTTCCTGCCGGCGTTCGCAGCCCGCGCGCGCAGCGGCGAGGGGCCGGTCACGGCCGTGGTGGCGGTGGCCGACGGCGAGCTGCGCCAGGCGCGCCTGCAGCTCGAACTCGCCAACGTCGCGCTCGCGACGCCCGCGCGCCAGTTGCCGACGGTGCAGGCCATCGAGGTGTCCGCGCCGTACAGCGACCCGGCCGCGACCTCGATGAAGCTGCCGCAGGTCGACATCAACACGGTCGAGCGCCCGGCGCGCGCGTTGCCGGCCGACCTGCGTTACGGACGGCTCGCCGGCGACTTCCGGCTGCGTCGCGACGGCAATGCCTGGCAATTCCGGATCGAGGACCTGCGCACGGGGCAGGTCACCAGCCGCAGCGGCAAGTCGACACGGCTGTCGGGGCGGCTGCGCGGCAATCCGGTCACGACCTACGACCTCACGCTCGATGCCGAGCGGGTGCACGCGGCCGAGCTCTGGCCGCTGGTGCTCGCCTATGCGCCGCCGGCATTCGATCGCTGGGCCGCGCTCGACCCGCGCGGCGAGATCCTCTCGCTGCATCTCGAACTGGGGCGCACGCGCGCCGGCGCCCTGCCGGACTTCCGCGTCGCCGCGGACGTCGCGAACCTCGGGGTGAGCGCCACGGGGACGTGGCCGGGCGTGAGCGGTCTCACGGCACGCGTGTCCGGCACCGACGCGGGCGGACGCATCGCGCTGCGCTCGCAGGTCGCGGCCTTCGACTGGCCGCGCGTGTTCCGCTCGCCGATCACGCTGCGCGAGGCGACGGCCGACATCGACTGGCATCGCACCGATCACACCTGGACGCTCGGCACGCGCGCGGCCCGGCTCAGCCAGCCGACGGCGCAGGCGAGCGGCTCGTTCCAGCTCGTCGTGCCGCCGAAACCGGAATCGCCGGTGCTGACCATCCACGCGCGGGTGGACGGCTCGGACGCGAGCATCACGCCGCAGTTCCTGCCGGTCAATCGCCTGAAGGGTCACGCGCTCGCATGGCTCGACCGTGCGTTCGTGGCCGGGCGCGTCAGCAACGGCCGCTTCGACTACCAGGGCCCGGTGCGGTCGTTCCCCTTCCGCAACGGCGAAGGTGAGTTCAGCGCCAGCGCGGACGTGAGCGACGCGACACTCGATTACTTCGCAGGCTTCGCGCCGCTCACGCACGCGAACGGACGCGTCGAGTTCCACAACGCGGGCATGAGCGCGCAGCTGAAGGACGGGCAGGTGGCCGGGCTCAAGGTGACGGGCGGCGATTACGCGCTGGCCGATTTCCGCGACGGCACCATGGTGATCAATGCCACGGGCAACGGCGATCTCGGGGCGGCGCTGAAGTACCTGCAGGGCAGCCCGCTCGGCCCGCGCCTCGGCCGCTTCGTGATGGGCCTCGCCGGTGGCGGCCCGGCCGACTTCGTGTTCGGCCTCAGCCTGCCGCACGAGCCGCCCGAGGGCCCGCCGGTGCCCGCGGACTACCGCGTCGTCGCCAACCTCAAGGGCGTCAACGTCACGCTGCCCGCGCTGCGCGCGCCGGCGCAGAAGGTCGCGGGCCGCTTCGAACTGCACAACCTGGAGATGACCGCGCCGTCGCTGCGCGGCACGATCCTCGGCGGTCCGTTCGAGGTGGCGATCGCGCCCGGCACGCTGGCCGGTGACGTGACCGCGGCCATCGACTTCAAGGGTCGCGGTCGCGCGACCGGTGCGCCCCTGCCCGCGTTCATCGGGCTGCCGTCGGGCGTGAAGATGGCGGGCGGCACCGACTGGACGCTCAATGGCCGCGTCGAGCGGCACGGCGAGGGCGCGGACTGGCCGGTTCGCGTCGACGTGGCGAGCACGCTGGCGGGCCTCGAGATCCGCGCGCCGCAGCCCTTCGCCAAGGCACCCGACGACACTCGCGCGACGCGCGTGCGCATCGAGGTGCCGTCGAACGGCATCAACGACCTCACGGTGGAGACCGGCTCGGCGCGCGCGCGCCTGCGCTTCACCGAGGGCAGGGACGGCAAGTGGCTGCTCGAGCGCGGGCTCGCGCGCTTCGACGGCCAGGCGGCGGCCTTGCCGTCGCGCCCCGGCCTGCTGGTCGCGGGCGACTGGCCGCAGTTCGACCTCGGCGAGTGGCTGTCGCTCGGCTCGGATGGCGAGGGCGGCCCGACGCTGTCGCAGTGGCTGGGTCCGGTCGACGTGCACCTCGACCGTGCGATGGTGGCGGGCTTCGAGTTCCGCGACGTGCAGGCCGCGCTGCGCTTCGGCGACGGCCGCTGGCGCGTGGGCCTGCGCGGGCCGATGGCCGAGGGCGAGGTCACCATTCCCGAGGACCTGAAGGGCGGCAAGCCGATCGAACTGCAGATGCAGAAGCTGGTGCTGCAGTCGCCGCCGGCCGCGCCGGGCGCCGAGGCTGGCGAGCCGCTCGACCCGCGCAACATGCCCGCGCTCAACGTGCGGGCCGACGACTTCACCTGGCAGGCGCGTCGCTTCGGTGCGGTGCAGGCCGTGATCGCCAAGGTGCCGCAGGGACTGCGCTTCGACACGCTCACATCCAAGGCGCCGTCGTACACGGTGAACGCCCAGGGCAGCTGGTACGTGGAGGGTTCCGCGCCGCGCACGCGCCTCGGGCTCGAACTGGCCAGCACGGACCTCGCCGCGACCTCGGTCGCGCTCGGCTATCGCGAGGCGGTCGAGGCCAAGCGCGCCAGCTTCAAGGCGAGCGTCGAATGGCCGGGCGGTCCCTCGGGCGATGCGCTCGCGCGCATGGACGGCAAGCTGCACATCGCGCTCGACGACGGCCAGCTGATCGACGTGAAGCCGGGTGCGTCGGGGCGCATGCTCGGCCTGCTGAGCGTGGTCGAGCTGCCCCGCCGCCTGTCGCTCGACTTCCGCGACGTGACGGAGAAGGGCCTCGCCTTCGACAAGGTGCGCGGGGACTTCGACCTGAAGCAGGGCAATGCGTACACGCAGAACCTGATCCTGAAGGGCGCGGCGGTCGACATCGGCCTCGTCGGGCGCACGGGCCTCGTCACCGAGGACTACGACCAGACGCTGGTGGTGAGCGGCAACCCGAGCGGACCGCTCACGGTCGCGGGCGCGATCGCCGCCGGGCCGGTGATCGGCGCGGGCGTGCTCGTCCTGTCGCAGCTCTTCAAGGGACAGTTGCAGGGTTTGACGCGTGCCTACTATCACGTGACCGGGCCGTGGTCTAATCCGGTCGTGGAGCGCATCGCCGCCCCGGCGAACGAGAACGCCGCGGGGGCTCCGGAACCGCCGGCAGGAGGAACGCCTTGAGCAAGGTCGCCGCCATCCAGATGACGTCCGTCGCGGACGTGAACCGCAACCTCGAGGCGGCCGGGCAGATGCTGCGCGGCGCGCGGGCCCAGGGTGCCGTGCTCGCGGCGCTGCCGGAGAACTTCGCCTTCATGGGCCACCAGGAGTCGGACAAGCTCGCCATCGCCGAGCGGCCGGGCGAGGGACCGATCCAGGACTTCCTGTCGAAGGCCGCGCGCCAGCACGGACTGTGGATCGTCGGCGGCACGGTCCCGATGCGCATCGACGGCGACGCCGACCGCGTCGCGGCCGCGTGCCTGCTCTACGACGACCAGGGCCAGCCCGTCGCGCGCTACGACAAGATCCACCTGTTCGACGTCGACATCCCGGGCAAGTCCGAGCGCTATCGCGAGTCCGCCTCGGTGCGCCCGGGCACCACGCCCGTGTGCGTCGCGACGCCGGTCGGCCGCCTCGGCCTCGCGGTCTGCTACGACCTGCGCTTCCCCGAGCTGTTCCGCCGCCTGCTGAGCCTCGGCGCCGAGTGGTTCGTGCTGCCGTCCGCGTTCACCGCGCCCACCGGCCGCGCGCACTGGGAAGTGCTGCTGCGGGCCCGCGCCATCGAGAACCTCGCGCCGATCGTGGCGCCGGCGCAGTCCGGCTTCCACGAGAACGGCCGCGAGACCTACGGCGATTCGCTGATCACCGACTGCTGGGGCAAGGTGCTCACGCGCCTGCCGCGCGGAACTGGCGTCATTTCGGCGGAAATCGATCTCGTCCGCAGCTGGGAGGTCAGGCACAATTTCCCCGCCATCACCCACCGACGACTGCTGGATTGAGCGCATGAAGCCCGACATCCCGCCCGCCCGGGTCGCCCCGCCCGCGCTGCAGCGGCCGCCCGGCCTCGGCGACCCGCTCGATCTCGCGCGCGCCGCGCTGTTCGCGCCCGCAGGTCTCGACGAGGATCGCGTGGCGAGCGTGCTCGGCGACGTCATGGGCCACGCGGTCGACTACGCCGACGTCTACTTCCAGGCGGTGCGCGAGGAGTCGTGGTCGCTCGAGGACGGCATCGTCAAGGACGGCGCCCACAGCATCGACCAGGGCGTCGGCGTGCGCGCGCTGGCGGGCGAGAAGACCGGCTTCGCGTACTCCGACGAGATCGTGCTGCCCGCGCTGCTCGAGGCTGCGCACGCAGCGCGCGCCATCTCGCGCGCGGGCCAGGCGGGCGGCCTGCAGGCGTGGCACGCCACGGGCGGCCGCGGGCTCTACCTGCCGATCGATCCCGTCGAGACGCTCGACGATCCGGCCAAGGTCAGGCTGCTCGAGGCCATCGACCGCGAGGCGCGTGCCCTCGATTCGCGCATCACCCAGGTGATGGCCAGCCTCGCCGCCTCGCACGACACCGTGCTGGTGATGGCGAGCGACGGCACGCTCGCCGCCGACGTGCGCCCGCTGGTGCGGCTCAACGTCAGCGTGATCATCGAGCAGAACGGTCGCCGCGAGCAGGGGTACGCCGGTGGCGGCGGCCGCTTCGCGTACACCGAGTTTCTCGCCTCCGACCGCTGGCGCCAGCTGGTGCGCGAGGCCGTGCGCACCGCGCAGGTCAATCTGGAGGCCGTGCCGGCCCCGGCGGGCACCATGAACGTCGTGCTCGGCGCCGGCTGGCCCGGCGTGCTGCTGCACGAGGCCGTCGGCCACGGGCTCGAGGGCGACTTCAACCGCAAGGGCACGTCGGCGTTCAGCGGTCGCATCGGCCAGGCCGTGGCGTCGGCGGGCGTCACCGTGGTCGACGACGGCACGCTCACCTCGCGTCGCGGCTCGCTCAACGTCGACGACGAGGGCACCCCGACGCAGTGCACCACGCTCATCGAGAACGGCGTGCTGCGCGGCTACCTGCAGGACAAGCTCAATGCGCGGCTGATGGGCGTCGCGCCCACCGGCAACGGGCGGCGCGAATCGTTCGCGCACCTCACGCTGCCGCGCATGACCAACACGTACATGCTGCCCGGCGAGCACGCGCCCGAGGAGATCATCGCCTCGGTCGGGAAGGGCCTCTATTGCCGCAACTTCGGCGGCGGCCAGGTGGACATCACCTCCGGCAAGTTCGTGTTCTCGGCGAGCGAGGCCTACCTGATCGAGAACGGCAAGCTCGGCGCGCCGGTGAAGGGCGCCACGCTGATCGGCAACGGGCCGGACGTGATGACGCGCATCACGATGGTCGGCAACGACCTGCGGCTGGACGACGGCGTCGGCACCTGCGGCAAGGAAGGCCAGGACGTGCCGGTCGGCGTCGGCCAGCCCACGCTGCGGGTCGACGGCATCACGGTCGGAGGCACCGGCTGAGGCCGGCGTCCGCGATGGCGAAGCCCTGGATCCCCCGTCCGATCTACGAAGCCATGCCCTACGGGTTCGTGGTGCTCGGCGCGCTGCTGGTGATCGTCGCGTTCCGCGTCGAGTGGGGCCCGCACGGCGCGCTGTTTGCCGTGGGCGGGGGGTTCATCGTGCTCGGGCTGGTGCTGTGGATGAAGCGGCGCGACTACCGCACCACGCACTCGGAATACGACCCGCACTCGCTCGACGAGTAGCGGCTCAGCTTTCCTCGTTCTCTTCCTCGGTCTCGGCTTCGGCCTCGAGTTCCTCGAGGTCTTCCTCCGTCAGCACCGCGGTGTGCACCGTGCGGTCGTCCTCGAAGGACGGTGCCTTGACCTTCCTGAAGGTGATCTCGTGCATGCCGAGGTGCAGCACGTCGCCGTCCGTGAGGCGGTGGCGACGCACGCGCTTGCCGAGCAGGTACATGCCGTTGGTGCTGTTGAGGTCCTCGATCACGCAGGCGTCGATGCCGACCACGACCTGCGCGTGGTGGCGGCTGACGAACTTGCTGTCGACCTGCAGGTCGTTGTCCGTGGTGCGGCCGATGAAGAAGCGGCCCTGCGTGAGCAGGATCTCGGTGAGCTTCTCGCCGCGGCTGGTCAGCACGAGGCGGCCGACCGGCAACTGCGCGTGCGGCGCGGTGTCGTCGAGGGTGCGCTGCGTGATGGTCTGCGTGCGGGCCGCGAACTCGACCCACTGCAGCTCGCCGACGGCCGAGCGCAGGTCGTGCAGCGTGACCGTCGGGCCGTCCTGCGCGAAGGCCGCGAGCATCGCGGTGTCGCACAGCGTGTTGATCAGGCGCGGCGTGCCGCCGGTGTAGCGGAAGATCTCGGCGAAGGTGTCGGGCTCGAAGATCTCGCGCTCGCCCGCGCCCGCCACCTGGAGTCGGTGCCGGATGTACTGTGCCATGTCCTCTTCGCTGAGCGGCGTGAGGTGGAAGCGCAGGCGCACGCGCTGCTTCAGCTGCGCGAGCTCCGGCGCGTCGAGCTTGGCGTTCAGTTCGGGCTGGCCCGCGAGGATGATGCGCAGGACCTTTTCCTTGGTCGTCTCGACGCCCGACAGCAGGCGCACTTCCTCGAGCACCTTGGGCGTGAGGTTTTGCGCCTCGTCGACGATCAGCAGCACCTTGCGGCCGTTCGAGTACTGCTCGATCAGGAAGTTGTTGAGCGTGGCGAGCAGTTCGGCCTTGCGCATGCGGAACGGGCTGAAGCCGAACTGCGCGAGGACGGTCTGCAGGAACTCGGTGGGGGAGACCTGCGTCTGGTTGATCTGCGCGACCACCACGTCCTGCTCGATCTCCTTGAGGAAGGTCTCGATCAGGGTGGTCTTGCCCGAGCCGATCTCGCCGGTGATCACGACGAAGCCGTCCGTGAACCAGATGGTCGACTCCATGTACGCCTTGGCGCGGGAGTGGATCTGGCTCAGGTACAGGAAGGCCGGGTCCGGGCTGAGCCGGAAGGGCAGTTCCTTGAGGCCGAAGTGGTCCAGGTACATCAATGGGTGCTCCGGACGCCAACTATACGTGAGCGGCCCGGGTCCCGGTAAAAGGGGTCGGTCACAGTTTCCCCGGGATCGGGGCGGACGGTGAACCCGGACGACTACTTCGGCAGCAGCCGCTGGACCTGCCGGACGCGCCGGTCCCGCTCGGCGGCCGTGGCCGCGACGATGGTGCAGTGCCCGACCTTGCGGCCCGGCCGGGAGGCCTTGCCGTAGTCGTGGTAGTGCACGCCCGGCAGGGCCAGCACCTTGGCCCGGTCGGGCATCGCGCCGATGAAATTGACCATGGCCACGTGGCCCATCGGCCGCGTGTCGCCGAGCGGCAGGCCGAGGATGGCGCGCAGGTGGTTCTCGAACTGCGAGGTGGCCGCGCCCTCGATGGTCCAGTGCCCCGAGTTGTGCACGCGCGGTGCCATCTCGTTGGCGACCAGCCGGCCGCGATGCACGAAGAACTCGATGGTGAGGATGCCGGCGTAGTCGAAGTGCCGCAGCAGCTTGCGCAGGTGGCGCTCGGCGGCCTGCTGCAGCGCGCGGCTGCGGTGCGGGGCGAGCGTGACGCGCAGGATGCCTGCGCGGTGCGTGTTGTCGACGACCGGGTAGCAGCGCACCTCGCCGCGCGTGCTGCGCGCGCCGATGATCGAGACCTCGCGCTCGAACGGCACGAAGCCTTCGAGGATCAGCGGCACGCCGCCGATCGCCTGCCACGCCGACTCGACGTCCGCCGGCTTGCGCAGCACGGCCTGGCCCTTGCCGTCGTAGCCGAGGCGACGCGTCTTGAGCACCGAGGGCAGGCCGATCTCCGCGACCGCGGCACGCAGGCCCTCGAGCGAGTCGATCGCACGGAAGGGCGGCGTCGGGATACCGAGCTTCGTGAACAGTTCCTTCTCGTACAGCCGGTCCTGCGAGACGCGCAGCGCCTCGACCGGCGGCAGGCACGGCCGCGTCTTCGACACCGCGTGCAGCGCGCTCACCGGCACGTTCTCGAACTCGTAGGTGACGAGGTCGGACTCGGCCGCGAGGCGCTGCAGGCTGGTGGGGTCGTCGAACGCGCCGGTGAGGATCGGCGCGACCTGGCCGCCCGGCGAATCCGCGCTGCTGTCGAGGAACAGGAACTGCTGCGCGAGCGGATAGCCCGCGAGGGCCAGCATGCGTCCGAGCTGGCCGGCACCGATGATGCCGATCTTCATGACTGGGCGGGCGTGCGCGGGTCGGGCTGCGCGAGGACCTTGTCCGTCTGTGCCTGGCGGAACGCGTCGAGCGCGGCGCGCAGCTTCGGGTCGTGGTTGCTCAGGATCGAGGCGGCGAGCAGGGCGGCGTTGGTGGCGCCCGCGACGCCGATGGCCACGGTGGCGACCGGGATGCCCGCCGGCATCTGCACGATCGAGAGCAGCGAGTCGAGGCCGTTCAGGGCCTTCGACTGCACCGGCACGCCGATCACCGGCAGCGAGGTCTTGGCGGCCGTCATGCCCGGCAGGTGCGCAGCGCCGCCGGCGCCCGCGATGATGACCTGCAGGCCGCGCTCACGGGCGGTCGAGGCGTATTCGAACAGGAGGTCGGGCGTGCGGTGCGCGGAGACGACGCGCACCTCGTGCGGGACGCCGAGGCTCTGCAGCATCTCGGCGGCGGGCTTCAGGGTCTCCCAGTCGGAGGTGGACCCCATGATGATGCCAACCAGCGGTTTCACCGCGGCATTGTACACAATCGGCCCGAAAAGCTTAGTTTTCTGGCGTTTCCAGCGCGGTCCGCAGGCGCCGGAACAGCTGCCGGGCGGCGGCCGGGGGGCGGGATGCGGCCTGCTCGGCACGCGCCTGCCGGGCCAGCGAGCGCAACTGCTGCAGTTCGTCCGCCGGCACGAGCGTGCCGAGCTCGGTCCACGCGCCGGCCTCGTCGGCCAGCAGGCGCTCGCGCCAGCGTTCGAGGGCGTGCTCGTTGCGCACGCGCTGGCGGTCACGTTCGCTGCGCTGGGCGACGGCGCGGCGGATGCCCTCGACGTCGAGCTTGCGCATCACCTTGGCGATGAACATCTCCTGCCGCAGGCGGGCGCCGTGGCTGGTGATGCGGCGGCAGGCCTCGACGGCGTCGCGCAGCTTCTCGGGCAGGTCGAGCGCCTCGAGCTCGCTGGCGGGCAGCTCGACCAGGGCCACGCCGAGGTCGCGCAGCTCGCGGTCCTGGCGCTTCAGCTCGCTCTTGCTGGGGCCCTCGTCCCCGGCCTCGAAATCCTGCGGATCCGTCATTTTTTCCTCCGTTTCGATGCTAGCACGGGCACGGCCGGGGCCGCCGGCGCTGCTAGAATCGCCGCTTTCCGCCACACCCCGCCGCACCATGGCCCCGACCGACCATCCGCCCGCTCTCATCTCCGACGGCGCCGACCTGCTCGCCCTGGTCGAGCTCGCACTGGCCGAGGCGAAGACCCTCGGGGCCTCGCAGGCCGAGGCCGCCATCAGCATGGACACGGGCCTCAGCGTCTCGGCGCGGCTCGGCGAAGTGGAGACCGTCGAATACCAGCGCGATCGCGGCATGGGCGTGACCGTCTACTTCGGCACGCGCAAGGGCACGGCGAGCACCGCCGACCTCAGTCCCGACGGCCTGCGCGAGACGGTGGCCAAGGCCTGCAGCATCGCGCGCTTCACGGCCGAGGATCCGTGCGCGGGCCTGCCCGACCCGGACACGCTCGCGAAGACGTTCCCGGACCTCGACCTGTGCCATCCGTGGGACGTGACGCCGGAGCGCGCCTGTGAACTCGCGATCGCTTGCGAGGCTGCGGCGATGGCGGTCGATCCGCGCATCACCAACTCCGAGGGCGCGGGCATCAGCACGCACCGCGGCGTGCGGGCCTACGGCAACTCGCTCGGCTTCCTCGGGGCCTATCCCGGCAGCGTGCACAGCATCAGCTGCTCGGTGCTCGGCCAGGAAGGCGAGCAGATGGAGCGCGACTACTGGTACAGCACGACGCGCGACTGGCGCGAGCTCGAGGACGCCGTCGCCGTCGGCCGCAAGAGCGGCGAGCGCGCGGTGCGTCGCCTCGGCGCGCGCAAGCTCGCGACCATGAAGGTGCCGGTGCTCTACAGCCCCGACGTCGCACGCGGCCTGGTCAGCCATTTCCTCGGCGCGATCCGCGGCGGCAGCCAGTATCGCCGCTCCTCGTTCCTGCTCGACGCCGCCGGCTCGCAGGTGTTCCCCGAGTGGTTCCAGCTCTCCGAGCGGCCGCACCTGCCGCGTGCGCTCGCGAGCGCGCCTTTCGACCAGGAGGGCGTCGCCACGCAGGATCGCGAGATCGTGCGCGACGGCGTGCTGCTCGGCTACGTGCTGTCGACCTATTCGGCGCGCAAGCTCGGCCTGCGCACCACGGGCAACGCGGGCGGCAACTACAACCTGCTGGTGCACGGTCGCGGCCGGGACTTCGACGCCATGCTGAAGCAGATCGATCGCGGCCTGCTGGTGACCGAGCTGATGGGGCAGGGCGTCAACGGCGTGACCGGCGATTACTCGCGCGGCGCGGCGGGGTTCTGGGTGGAAGGCGGCCAGCTCGCCTACCCGGTGCACGAGGTGACGGTGGCCGGCAACCTCAAGGACCTCTACCGGCGCATCGTCGACGTCGGCTCGGACGTCGACCTGCGCGGCGGCATCCGCACCGGCTCGATCCTGATCGAAGAGATGACGGTCGCCGGCGAGTAGGCCGGCGTCGACTCAACCGGGCGGACGGATCAGGTCGCGCAGGCTCACGCCCTGCGTCGCGGCGCGCAGCGCCTCGTCCGCGCGCTGCGTGGCGGCGTCCGCGGCCGGCACCGCCCGCGGTTCGGGGCGGCGGGGATCGGGCACTTCGTGCCGGATCGCATCGAGGATCGAGGCGAGCGTGATGTTCTGCAGGTCCCGCGCCGGCGCGATCGTGTCTTCCTCGGTCGTGAGCACGAGGCCGTGCGATTCCAGCGCCGAGATCACTTCGCCGAGCACGGTGGCGGGCACGTCCATGCGGTCGGCGAGGTCGCTCATGCCCCAGCGCGGGCCGCCGTCCATGAAGCGCTCGCCGATCAGGAACATCGCCGCCATGGCGATGCGCTCGCGCAGCGCGCCGGTCATCGGGATGTCGCCGTGGCCGGTGCGCAGGTGCTCGGGGTGCTGCACGTAGAACGAGAGCTGCGCGCCCAGCATCACGATCAGCCAGCTCACGTACACCCACACCAGGAACAGCAGCACGACCGCGAAGCCTGCGTAGATGGCCGCGGTCTTGGCCGAGTACACGACGATGCGCGTGAACAGCGCGCCGACCGCGGCCCACAGTACGCCGCCGAACACCGCGCCCACGAGCGCGGGCCCGGGGCGCACCTTGGTGTTGGGCATGTACGAGTAGAGGAAGGCGAACAGCGCGATGATCAGCACGTAGGGCGCGAAGTGCGCGCGCGAGCTGCCGTGGCCGGTGGCGAGGCCCGACAGCCGCGCAACGACCTCGCTGGTCTCGAACTGCGCGAGCATCACCATCGCGAACACGCCGATCACCGGGCCGACGATCATCACCACGAGGTATTCGCTGATGCGCCGCGCGAGGCTGCGCGGCCGGTCGACGTGCCAGGTGAAGTTGAGCGCTTCCTCGATCTTCTGGATCAGCGAGAAGGCCGTGTAGATCAGGAACACGAAGCCGATCGTGCCGAGCAGCGTGCCCTGCACGTTCTCGACGAACTGCATGATCTTGGCGGTGAGCTCGAAGCCCTGCTTGCCGAGCGGGCGCAGGAACTCGTACAGCACCGGCTCGAGCTCGCGGTGGTAGCCGAACGCCTTCAGCACCGAGAACGAGACGGCCGCGACCGGCACGATCGCGAAGAGCGTCGTGTACACGAGGCTCATGGCGCGCAGGCCGAGGTCGCCGCGCGCGAAGTCGCGCAGCAGCGCGTACAGGTAGCGCAGCGGGGCGGTCACCCACTCGAGCGCGCGGCTGCCGAGGGTCTCCGGCAGGTCGAACAGCAGGTGCTCGATCTTGACGTGCAGCGCGGGGAAAACGGTGCGTGGGGCGTCCATGGGCGCGCAAAGCCTTGCACGGCGCGCACCGGCGGGCAAGGGCTGGGCCATAATCGGCGCCCCATCCCTGGACCGGTGTCGCAACCCATGTCCCCGTCCTCCCGTCGCGGCAGCTACGCCGAGCGCATCGTCTGCCTCACCGAGGAGACGACCGAGGCGCTGTACCTGCTCGGCGAGGACCGCCGGATCGTCGGCATCTCGGGCTTCACGGTGCGGCCGCCCCGGGCACGCAAGGAGAAGCCGCGCGTCTCGGCCTTCACCAGCGCGAAGATCGACAAGATCCTCGCCCTGCGGCCGGACCTCGTGCTCGGCTTCTCGGACCTGCAGGCGGACATCGCGGCGGAGCTGGTGAGGAACGGCGTCGAGGTGCACGTGTTCAACCAGCGCAGCGTGGCGGAGATCCTGCGCGTGATCCGCACGCTCGCGGCGATGGTCGGCGCGCAGGCGCGGGGCGAGGCGTTGTGCGACGAACTGGAGGCGGGGCTGGAGCGCATCCGCGTGTCGGCGTCGGCCTTCGATCGCCGGCCGCGGGTCTATTTCGAGGAGTGGGACGAGCCGCCGATCTCGTGCATCCGCTGGGTGTCGGAGCTGGTCGGCATCGCGGGCGGCGACGACGTGTTCCCGGAGCTGGCGCAGTGCGCGCTCGGCAAGGACCGCATCATCGCGGATCCGTTCGAGATCGTGCGACGCGCGCCCGACGTGATCTTCGGTTCGTGGTGCGGGAAGAAGTTTTCACCGCGTGCGGTCGCTGCGCGTCCGGGCTGGCAGGACGTGCCGGCGGTGCGCGACGGGCAACTGCACGAGGTGAAGTCGTCGATCATCCTGCAGCCCGGTCCCGCTGCGCTCACCGACGGCGTGCGCGAACTGCATCGCGTGATCGAGTCCTGGGCGAAACAGGCGACTTAAATTGGGGACATTCCTCTTTTTCAAAAATAGGGGACATTCCTATTTTTCTCCGTCGGCGTGATGCGCGCCGCCGACCCTGTGTCCCGTCTCTGCGCTGCCCGGTCCGAGTCCACCCATGCAGGCACCCGCCGTGCCAGTCGGCGTTCCGGATCGGTTCGACGGGCCGTGCGAGGCATGGACGCCGAGCCCGGAGCCTCCAGGGACGGATTTACGGCGTCCCGGCGAACCGATCCGGAATGACGGCTCGGCCGGCGTGGTGCCGTGCTATCGCGTGCCTCCCCGGTTGCGCGCACGACAGAGTGCCGCGGCGAACGAACGCCACGCACGCCGAAAAAAGAGGAATGTCCCCTATTTCGTGTCCCCGATCAGGCGGTGAGGCGGCGCAGGGCCTCTTCGTACTTCTCGGCGGTCTTGCGCAGGATGTCGGCCGGCAGCTTCGGGCCCGGCGCGGTCTTGTTCCAGTCGAGCGTCTCGAGGTAGTCGCGCACGAACTGCTTGTCGAACGACGGCGGGCTCGAGCCCGGGGCGTAGGTGTCCATCGGCCAGAAGCGCGACGAGTCCGGCGTGAGTGCTTCATCGATCAGCGTCAGCGTGCCGTGCTCGTCGACGCCGAACTCGAACTTGGTGTCCGCGATGATGATGCCGCGCGAGGCCGCGTGCGCCGCCGCGAACTGGTACAGGCGGATCGCCGTGTCGCGCACCTGCGCGGTGAGCTCCGCGCCCACCACCTTGGCGATCTCGTCGAACCCGACGTTCTCGTCGTGCTGGCCCTTCGCCGCCTTGGTCGACGGCGTGAAGATCGGCTGCGGCAGCTTGTCCGCCATGCGCAGGCCCTTGGGCAGCGGGATGCCGCACACCTGGCCCGTCGCCTGGTAGTCCTTCCAGCCCGAGCCGATCAGGTAGCCGCGCACCACCGCCTCGACCGGCAGCGCCCGCAGCTTCTTCACCACCATCGCGCGATCGGCGATCAACGGCAGGTCGGCCGGATCCTTCACCGCGCGCTCGAGCGGGAACGCCGCGCCCGCGAGGTGGTTCGGCACGATGTGCGTCGTGCGGGCGAACCAGAAGTTCGAGATGCTGGTGAGCACGCGGCCCTTGCCCGGGATCGGGTCGGGCAGCACCACGTCGAAGGCGCTCAGGCGGTCGGTGGTGACGATCAGCATGTGCCGGTCGTCCAGCCCGTAGATGTCGCGCACCTTGCCCTGGTGCAGGCGCGTGAGCCCGCGCAGGTGGGATTCGTGCATCGGCGGGGAGGCGGTCGTGCTGGACATGGGGAGCCTGCTGCTAGAATGCCGGGCTGATTTGCGCGCCCCGGGGCGGCAAAGTGTTGCAGGCGCATTCGGCGGCGGTCAATAAGGAAGTCATGAGCTGGTACGGCAAAGTCATCGGCGCGGTCCTCGGGGCGATCGTCGGCCGCGGCCTGCTGGGCGCGATCATCGGCCTCGTGCTCGGCCACCAGTTCGACCGGCGCAACGAGCCCAACCTCGGCGGCGGCAAGCTGAGCGGCAACCCTGCCAACCGCGCGGCCGAGCTGCGCATGACCTTCTTCCAGGCGACCTTCCAGGTGATGGGCCACGTCGCCAAGGCGGACGGCCGCGTCACCGAGCAGGAGATCGACGCGGCGCGCACCACCATGTCGCGCTTCTCGCTCAACGAGGCCGACCGGCGCCGCGCCATCGACCTCTTCACCGACGGCAAGCGCCCCGACTTCCCGCTCGAGAACGCGCTGCGGCGCCTGCGTGCGCTCGCGAACGGCCAGCCCGAGCTGTGCCGCATGTTCGTGCAGATCCAGCTCGAGGCGTCGCTGCAGGGCAATGGACTCAATCCGGCGGCGCGCACGGTGATGAACCGCATCTGTGGCGTGCTCGGCGTCTCGGCGCTCGAACTCGCCTCGCTCGAGGCCATGCTGCGCATGCGCGGCTACCGGCCGGCCGGCGGCGCCTCGTCGGGCAGCAGCTACGGCACCAACGGATCGGCCCGCCCGCAGACCTCGCCGCTCGAGGATGCCTACGAGGTGCTGGGCGTCTCGGCCAAGGACAGCGATGCCGACGTCACCATGGCCTACCGCCGGCTGATGAGCCAGAACCACCCGGACAAGCTGGTGGCGCAGGGCCTGCCGGAATCCATGGTGGCGGCGGCCCACGAACGGACACAACGTATTCTCGAAGCCTACGAAACCGTGAAGAATCAGCGGGGCATGAAGTAACCCGCGCGCGAGGAGCCGCCATGAAGCAGACCCCCTGGATCGCCCCGTCCATCCTGTCGGCGGATTTCGCGCGACTCGGCGAGGAAGTGACCAACGTGCTCGCGGCGGGCGCCGACATCGTGCACTTCGACGTGATGGACAACCACTACGTGCCGAACCTCACCATCGGCCCGCTGGTGTGCGAGGCGCTGCGCAAGCACGGCATCACCGCGCCGATCGACGTGCACCTGATGGTGAAGCCGGTCGACCGCATCATCCCGGACTTCGCCAAGGCCGGCGCGACCTACATCACCTTCCACCCGGAGGCGAGCGAGCACATCGACCGCACGATCGGGCTCATCCGCGAAGTGGGCTGCAAGCCGGGGCTGGTGTTCAACCCCGCGACGCCGCTCTCCTACCTCGACTACGTGCTCGACAAGCTCGACATGGTGCTGCTGATGAGCGTGAACCCGGGCTTCGGCGGCCAGAGCTTCATCCCGTCGGCGCTGCCGAAGCTGACGCAGGTGCGCCAGATGATCGATCGCAGCGGGCGCGAGATCCGCCTCGAGATCGACGGCGGCGTGAAGGTGGACAACATCGGGGCGATCGCCGCGGCGGGCGCCGACACGTTCGTGGCCGGCTCGGCGATCTTCAACGCCAAGGACTATCGCGCGACCATCGACGCGATGCGCGCGCAGATATAGGGGACATTCCTCTTTTTTCAGCCCGCGCAGAATTTGCCAGGACAACGGCGCGCCACCGGCCTAGCCGCCCTTCCGGGTCGATTCGCAAGGACGCCGTAAACCCGTCCATGGGGGCTTCGGGCGCGGCGTCCATGCCGCGCACGACCTTGCGAACCGACCCGGAAGGTCGGCTGGCTCGGTGGGTCCCAGTGATGGCGCGGCGTCGAAGGGGGGCGAGAAAAAGAGGAATGTCCCCTTATTCCTCGTCGTCCTCGTCGTCGTCATCCTCGTCGTCGGCCGTGGTGGCCTTCGACGCGCGCATGGCGAGCGGCGAGGTGCCGGCGGGCTGCATCGACATCGCGGCGGCCTTGCCCTTGAGGCGCGGGCGCACGCCGAACACGACCATCGTCTTGCCGCGCGCGGTGAGCAGGCCCTGCTCCTCGAGCACCTTCAGCACGCGGCCGGCCATCTCGCGCGAGCAGCCGACGAGGCGCGACAGTTCCTGCCGGCTGACCTTGATCTGCGTGCCCTCGGGATGCGTCATCGCATCGGGCTCGTTGCACAGGTCCATGATCGCGTGCGCGACACGGCCCGTGACGTCGACGAACGCGAGGTCGCCGAGCTTCTTGTTGGTGCGATCGAGGCGGCTCGCCAGCTGCGTGGCCAGCTCGAACAGCAGCGTCGGGCTCTCGGCCGCGATCTGGCGGAAGCGCGGGTAGGTCATCTCGGCGAGCTCGCACTGCGAACGCGTGCGCACCCAGGCGCTGCGCGCCGGCTGCTCGTTGAACAGACCCATCTCGCCGAAGAACTGACCCTTGTTGAGGTAGGCGAGGACCATCTCGTTGCCTTCCTCGTCCTCGATCAGCACTTCGACCGAGCCCTTGATCACGTAGTAGAGGACGTCGGGAACGTCGCCGGCGTGGATCAGCACGGTCTTGGACGGGACCGTCCGGATCCGGCAATAGCTCAGGAACCGGTTGATCGCGGGAATGTCGCTCAGAGGTCGGCCGGTTTCCATCGCTCCCTTCCTGTGGTTTATGTCAAAGGCCACGAGGCTTTTAGCGCAAACCGCCGCCCCGGGGCAAGGATCAGATCCGGTAGGCGGTGCGCGTCATGAATCGTCCGGTGCGCCGCATCAGCTCCCGCACGGGCTTCGGCAGCTCCCAGCCGCCGGCCTTGGTGGCGTCGGAACCGTGCCGCGCCTCGTCGTCCTTCATCTGCTCGAGGATGCGCTTGGTGCGCTCGTCGCCCTCGGGCAGCTGCGCGAGGTGCGAGTCGATGTGCTCGATCACCTGCTTTTCGGTCTCGGCGACGAAGCCGAGGCTGTTGCGATCCCCGGCGAGGCCGGCGATCGCGCCGATCGCGAACGAGCCAGCGTACCAGAGCGGGGCCAGCAGGCTGGTGCGATCATCCAGTTCGCGCACCCGGGCCTCGCACCAGGCGAGGTGGTCCGTCTCGTCGCGGGCCGCTTCGAGCATCTGCTGGCGGACCGCCGGGGTGCGGGCCGTGAGGGCCTGGCCGTGGTAGAGCGCCTGGGCTGCAATTTCCCCGGCGTGGTTCACCCGCATCAGGGCCGCGACGTGCTGCTGGGCCGCCTTTTCGTGGACCGACTCGGGGGCCTGGCCGGCCGGGTAGGGGCGGGCCGAGGAATTGGCGGCGGCGACGGTGCGCAGGGCCCGGTCGAACTCCCGGATCAGGAGGTCGACGGGGGTCAAGGCGCGGGGTCGGGCGGGGGGCGGCGGGGCCATGGGCCGGCATTATATATAGAGGGGTCCCGGCGGGGTCCCGATCCGGTCCGGAGGGGGCCGGTCGGCGGCCCGCGGGGGCAAAAAAGGGCCGTCCGGGCGGGGTCTGCGAACGCTT
>JBGAHO010000016.1:0-74611 GCA_044226195.1 Steroidobacteraceae bacterium | reverse complement strand
CTGCAGCGCGGCCTCGCCGTCGTCGTGTACCTCGTCGCCACGATGATCATCGCGCGCCTGCTCACGCCGGCGCAGGTCGGCATCTATTCGCTCGGCGCCGCGGTGCTGGCGGTGGCGAGCGTCGTGCGGGAGTTCGGCATCACCGAGTTCCTGATGCAGGACAAGTCGCTCGACGAAGGGCGCATCCGCGCTGCCTTCGGAGTGGCGACCGCCGTCGCCTGGACGCTCGGGCTCGTCATCCTGCTCCTGCGCGGTCCGATCGCCGCGTTCTACGGCGAGCCCGGCCTCGAGCCGCTGCTGGCCGTCATGTGCAGCACGTTCGTCGTGCTGCCGCTCGCGACGCCGACCACCGCGCTGCTGTTCCGCGAGATGCGTGTCGCGATCGTACTGTGGATCCAGACGGTCGCGGTGATCGTCGGTCACGTCGCGAGCGTCACGCTGGCGTTCCACGGCTACAGTTACATGTCCCTCGCCTGGGGCAACGTGGTGAATACGCTGTGCATGCTGGCACTCCTGCTCTGGGTGCGTCGGGACGCGCTGCGTCACCTGCCGACCCTGCGCGGTTCGGGCCCGATCTGGAGCTATTGCTCGAAGTACACGGCGAGCGGGCTGCTGGAGCAGAGCAGCGCCAACCTGCACGAGTTCGTCATCGGCCGACGCTTCGGCTTTGAATCGCTCGGCCTGTTCAGCCGCGCCAACGGACTGTTCGTGTATTTCAACCAGAACATCGGCCGCGGTATCGCGCGCGTGCTGCTGCCGAGCTTCGCCCAGCAGGCCCGCGCCGATGCATCGCAGCTGCATGGCCAGTACGTGCAGACCATCGGTCTCTATACGGCGCTGGTGTGGCCGATGTACGGCCTCATGGCCGTGCTGGCCCCCGAGATCATCCGCGTGCTGTACGGGCCCCAGTGGGCCGCGTCCGCGCCGCTGCTGAGGCTGCTCTGCCTCGGTGCAATCGTGCAGGCGGCCTACGCCTTCGCGGGCGAACTGCTCGGCGGCCTCGGCCAGCCGGGAGCCCGACTGAGGATCACGGGCCTCACCACGCCGCTCTGGGCCGCGCTGTGCCTGGCCGCGTCCTTCATCAGTCTGCCGGCCGTCGCGCTGGCGCTCTCCGTGCAGTCCGCGATCGTACTGACCCTGTACGTGCGCCAGCTGCGCCGGCTGATCGGCTATTCATTCGGCGATCTCCTGCGCGCGACACGGGGCAGCGCACTGCTTGCCGCAAGCACCATCGGCGCCGCGGCGCTGGCGCGACCGACCGTGCTGGATCTCGTCGGGCATCCGTTCCCCGCCGGGGTCGTCGTGGGAATCATCGCCGGCATCGTCTGGTGCGTGGTGGCGTTCACGACGCGGCACGCCGTCGCCGGAGAGATCCGTCGCGCGCTCGGCGCGATCCAGGCGCGCGTCACTCGCTGACGCTGACCCGCGGCCGCAGGTCGACGATGCCGCGCACGTGCGTCGGGTTCGTGATCATGAGCGTCGCCGCGGGCTCGATCTTGTCGAAGATCGTCTGGGTGTCGTGGCGGTACAGCATGGCGCAGAGCTGGAAATTGCCCGAGCCGACGTTCAGCTCGAGATCGAAGACGTAGGTCGCGCGATCGCCGGGCTGGAAGTCGCGGGCCGATCCCAGCATGCGCTCGGACGAGACCTCGAAGATCTCGTAGTAGTTGTCGTCGAGCAGGTACAGGATGCAGGACGCGCGGGCGACGGCGCGGGTCGCCCGCACCGTGACCTTCACTCGGGCCTTTTCGCCGGACTGGAAATCGAAGCGCTCGCCGTCCGCGGCAAAAACCCGCACGCTTTCAATGTGGATGTCCTTGTCTGCGGCGTTGGCGCGCGACGTGCTCGCCTGCTCCATGTACGTGTGGATGACCTTCGAACTCGGTCCGTCCGCCACCAATTGGCCCTTGTTGAGCAGCAGGGCGCGATCACAGAGGTCGGCCATCGCGCGCAGGTTGTGCGAGACGAAGATGACGGTCGCGCCGCTGCGGCGGACCGCCCGCATCTTCTCGATGCTCTTGGACTGGAAGACGAAGTCGCCGACGCTCAGCACCTCGTCGACGACCAGGAGGTCGGGCTCGAGATGCGCCGCGACGGAAAATCCGAGGCGGGCATACATGCCCGACGAATAGCGCTTGACCGGCGTGTCGATGAACTCCTGCAGGCCCGAGAACTCGACGATCTCGTCGAACTTCCGCCGGACCTCCGCACGGCTCATGCCGAGGATGACCCCGTTCATGTAGACGTTCTCGCGGCCCGTGAGGTCCTGGTGGAAGCCGGCGCCGACCTCGATGAGTGCCGATAGACGTCCGTGCACGGTGATCTGTCCCGCCGTCGGCTGCAGGATTCCACTCAGCAGCTTGAGCATCGTGCTCTTGCCGGCGCCGTTGTGGCCGATCACGCCGACGGCCTCGCCCTTGCCGACGGTGAAATTGATGTCCTGCAGCGCCCAGAATTCCTGCTCCTGCAGCGGGGCGGTCCGCGTGACGCCACGTACCGCGCGCCGTGCCAGCGCCGGCAGCAGGTCGCGAAGAGAGTCGTGGCGCTCGCCGCGACGGAACTTCTTGTAGATGCCGTGCAGTTCGAGGGCGTTCCCGGTCATCGGCGGATACTCATATGCGCTCGGCGAACTGGGTTTCCAGCCACTTGAACACCGTGTAGCCGAACAGCGCCGTGGCTACCGCGACGGCGGCGCTGTAGCCGACCCAGCCCAGTTGCGGCGTGCGGTGGCCGATCAGCGCGTCCGACAGGCCCTCGAGGATCGGGGCGATCGGGTTCAGGAGCACGATCGACTGCCAGCGACCAGCGATGCTGGCCGGGAACAGCACGGGCGTGACGAAGATGGCGTAGGTCAGCGCGACCTCGACCAGGTACTTCACGTCGCGGTAGAACAGGTTCAGCGCCGACAGCAGCATGGTCAGGCCCGCGGTGAAGACCGCCAGCATGACCAGCAGCGGCAGGGCCCACAGCGCCTCGAGGGACGGCACCCAGCCCATCAGCAGCAGTCCGATGATGACGACGGAGGCCGCGATCAGGAAGTCGAAGCCGTTCGAGAGCACGGCCGAGATCGGGAAGACCTCCTTCGGGAACGCGATCTTGGTGACGAGGCTGGTGTTGCCCACGAGGCTGTTGGTGCCGAAGCGCAAGGCGCCTGCGAAGAAGGACCAGGGCACCGCGCGCACCATCACGGAGGCGATGTCGTCCGCGGTCACGTGACCGCCGGTGAGCTGCGCCGCGCCGACCCGCACCAGCACGCCCGCGCCGACGATGATGGCCGGCATCAGGATGGCCCAGGCGAGTCCCATCACGGACTGCTTGTAGCGGACCTTGATCTCGCGCCAGCTGAGCAGCAGCAGCAATTCGCGACTGCCCCAGAGTCTGCGCAGGTTGCGGAAGGGCGGTTGGCGGGCGTCCGGCATGTGCTGGAGCGTCAGTCGATGACCTGGATGGTGGGAATCGGCACGACGAACTTGCCGCCCCAGGCGCGGATGAAGTCGGATTTCTGGACGATCTCGTCCTTCAGGTTCCACGGCAGGATGAACACGTAGTCGGGTCGCGCGCGTTCGATCGCTTCCGGGTCGAGGATCGGAATGTGGGTGCCGGGCGTGTAGCGACCCTGCTTGAGCGGGTTGCGGTCGACCGTGAAGTCGAGGAAGTCCGTGCGGATACCGCAATAGTTGAGCAGGGTGTTGCCCTTGCCCGGGGCACCGTAGCCGACGATCTTCTTGCCGGCCCGCTTGGCGCCGATCAGGAATTCGAGGATGCGCCGCTTGGTTTCACGGACCTGTTCGCCGAAGCCTTCGTAGGTCTTCAGGTCGGCGAGCCCGGCGGCGTGCTCGCGCTGGCGCAGCTCGCCGACGGCGGGCAGCGTGGGGTGCGACGCATCGTCCGCATGACAGCCGAAGATGCGCAGCGACCCGCCGTGCGTCGGCAGTTCCTCGACGTCGAACAGGCGCAGGCCGTGATGCGCGAAGATCTTCTCGACCACGAAGAACGCCAGGTAGCTGAAGTGCTCGTGGTAGATCGTGTCGAACTGGTTCTGTCGCATCAGCTGCAGCAGGTGCGGGAATTCCATCGTGATGACGCCGCCCGCCTTGAGCAGGATCTTCATGCCGCCGACGAAGTCGTTGATGTCGGGCACGTGCGCGAGCACGTTGTTGCCGAGCAGGAGGTCGGGTGCCCCGAACTCGCGCAGGATCTCGCGGGCGCTCTGCCGGCCGAAGAACCGCACGGTCGAGCGGATGCCCTTGCCCTCGGCGATCTTCGCTACATTGGCGGCCGGCTCGACGCCGAGCACCGGCACGCCGGCGGCGACGAAGTGCTGCAGCAGGTAACCGTCGTTGCTCGCGATCTCGGTCACGAGGCTCTGCGGCCCGAGGCCGAAGCGCTCGCGCATGGCGACCGTGTAGCGGCGCGCATGCTCGACCCAGCTGTCGGAGTAGGACGATAGGTAGGCGTATTCGGAGAAGATGGCGTCCGGCGCCACGAACTCCTCGAGCTGCACCAGGAAGCACTCACCGCAGACGTACGCGTGCAGTGGATAGAACGGTTCCATCAGGTTGAGCTGGTGCGGCTCGATGTGCGTCTGGCAGAGCGGCGACATGCCGAGGTCGACGAACGTCGTCCTGAGCGGGGCCTGGCAGAAGCGGCAGCGGGGATCGTGGTGTCCGGCGGGGCCGGTGGCGTGGGAGGCGGTCATGGGATCGGCCTGATCGGGTCCTGTCGCGCGCCCTGGGCGCAGATTCGAAGCGTCATTCTGCCACGCGTCGGCGCGCGATTTTGCCGCATTCCTCACATTAATCGGGCACATCGGCCCCATCTGCCCGCCCGGACTCGGGCCTTCCGGGCGTGACTCAGCGCGCGGGCGCCTGCGCCAGCCCCGCATCGAACAGTTGCGCGACTTTCTCCACCAGCACGTTCCAGTCATGCTCGTGGGCGTGGGCCTGGCGGATCTTGCGCTGCGCCTCGGATTGCGCATCGGCCCCGATACCAGCGTCGATGGCGCGCAGCCACTGGTCCGTACCTTCGGCCAGGGTGACGAAATCCGCGTGCGGCACGACTGCGTCGATCGGCGAGGACACCGCCGGTCGGCCGCTGGCGAGGTACTCGTGCATCTTGAGCGGATAGATGTAGCGCGTGTACTCGTTGACCTCGTAGCACATCAGGCAGACGTCGAAGTGCTGCATGTACGCGCCGAGTTCATCCGGCCGCTTCTCCCCCAGGAAATGCACGTTCGGCAGGGCGCGCAGCTGCTCCAGCAGGCGCTCCTTGCCGGAGACATTCATCACCGGCCCGACCATCACGAGCGAGTAATGCGGCCGGGCCTGCGCGAGCTCGATCAGCAGCTGCAGGTCGAGCTGCTTCTTGATCACGCCCGCGTACCCCATGCGGGGGTGGGGAATCTGCGCGAGGTCGGCCGGTTCCGGCCGGGGATCGGCGAAGGAGGCATAGTCCACGCCGTTCGGGATGAAGGCGGTCCGGGGATTGATGCCGCCTTTCTTGCGCCACAGAGCCGGCGAGTGGACGATCAGCTGGTCGACCCGCTCGATCAGGCGCAACTCGCGCGGTGAATTCGGCAGGTCGGTCTCGGAAAACGTGTATTCGTCGTCGATGTGGTAGCAGCTGAAATCGTGTGGGACGAGATCGAGCGCATCGGCGAACTCGTCGCGCCAGAGATAAAGCACGACCTGCTTCACGCCCCGCTGCAGCAGTCGGCGGCGAGCGGCCGCAAGCCGCGAACGGAACGTCGCGCGAAAGAGCGCGGCCGGCCGGAAGAACAGCGGATGACGCAGGCCGGGCGTGAGCACGTCCATGCCGGCCACCGGCTCGCTCCAGCGATCGCCCTGCAGGAAGTGCCGGCCGGCGGGCAGGACGTATTCGCGCCAGTTGTCGGCCGGCTCGATCCAGACCGTCGGGTAGTACTTTGGCAGGCGGCCGACGACCTGGTGCCGCGGCATGCAGATGTCGGTCCAGGCGTCGGGGACCACGGCGATCACGCCGACCGAGGGATTCATCGCGGACTCCGTGGGGCACCTGTCTCGTTCACGACGTACTCTTGGCAATCCGGTCCTGCCAAGTCAAGGAACGGGCGGGTGGATCGAGACGCGCGTCAATCGGGCGATGCGGCCTCATCGCGTCGAGCGCAGGACCAGGACCCAGTCTTCCGCCCCCGCTGCATTGGCGCCGTCGGGCGAGAAGACGCGCAGTCCGTCGCGCGAGACGGGTAAGCCTGCAACGGCACGTTCGCGGCCATTGACCGGGTCGAACCAGCGCACGTCGACCTGCGGTCCGCGCAGGCGCCGCAGATCGACGGTCACGGCCCGCAGGGTGGGGACGTAGACCAGCGCGAGCGCGCCCGCCGGATCGGCGGCCGCGACGGCCTCGGTGCCGGATCCCGCGCCGGCCACGAGCACGCGGTGATCGAGGTCGGGTGCGAGCGTCCACCACGGGAGCGTGTCGAGGAGCCGGTGGAACTGCTGCATCGAACGTGCACCTGGGCTGTCGAGCGCGGCCTGCCAGCCCGAACTGAAATCCCACACGGGCTTGTTGCCCATGGTGTGGCCACAGGCGCCGCTGAGCAGGGCCTGGTAGGCCTGTCGCCGCACGATCTCGTCGCCGGCCCCTTTCTCGTTCTCGTAGCGTGCCTCGACCAGGAAGAACGGCATCGTGCTGCGCGCGTACTCCGCGCGTGCCCTGGCGATGACGTCGTGCTCGGTGGTGTAGATCGTGTTCACGTTGAGCCACGGCTCGCCCGGACCCAGGAAGCCGAGCGCCGAATGCCCCCGCGAACCGTGGAAGGTGTGCAGGCCGGGTCCGGCAACCTCGCGGATGCCCTCGGCCACCTCACGCACGACGCTGCGGTTGGGCGGCAGGTAATCGCCGCCGTGGACCCAGAGCAGGTTCGGGTTCGCGCCGAGCCGCCGCGCGACGTACCGACCGTACTCACGCAACTGCGGCGACGTCAGTCGGCTGAGATCACCGTACCAGCCCTCGTCGCCGCCGTCGTAGCCCAGGTACGCGGGCGTCAGCATCACCAGCATCCCGTGGGCGGCGGCCCGCCGGATGACCTCGTCGGCGTACTCGAAGTACGCGTCGTTCGGTGCGGTGAAATCCCCGGGACGAAGGAACGGAGCGATGCCGTACGCGTTGAGTGGCGCGTGGCTCGAGAACTTGTGTTCCTGGAGTTCGACCAGCAGGGCGTTGTATCCCTGCCGCTGCCGGGTTGTCAGATACCGCTCCAGGTCGGGGCGCTGCAACTGCGCGATCAGCGACCAGGCCGCGTCGGCCTTGATGAAGAACGGGCGCCCGGCCGCGTCCACCAGGTAGCGCCGGCCCGGCCCGAGGCGCAGGGGAAACGCTTGACCCGGGCCATGCGACGCGGCCGGGACCGGTGCCGGCGGGTCCGCGCCCAGCGCGACCGGCGGGCCGAATGCAGCGCCGAGGGCCGTGACAACGGCCAGCAGCCCGCTCCACGCGCGGAGCGCCCTGCGGCGCACGAAAAGCCGGAAATCACGGGCCATCCGTCGGGATCATAGGGGATGCCGGGTGCCCTGCGAAGGCAAAAGCTAGAGGCCGGTCGAAGTTCAGCGGGGCGGTTCGCCTAGAATGTCGGGATTGGGCGTGCCAGGTGGGCACGGACACGGTTGGGACGGAACCATGAAAGTCTTCGTGACGGGTGTGAACGGCTACATCGGCGCAGTGCTCGCGCCTTACCTCATGGAGCGGGGGATCGAGGTCCTCGGCCTCGACACGGGGTACTACCGCGACGGCTGGCTCTACAGCGACAACCGGCACCTCGCGCGGTCGCCGCAGACGCTCAACAAGGACCTGCGCCTCGTGACCCCGGCCGACCTGGCGGGCTGCGACGCCGTCGCTCACCTCGCCGAGCTGTCGAACGATCCGCTGGGCCAGAACAAGCCCGAGATCACGCACAAGATCAACCACCGGGGATCGGTGGCCCTCGCGGAGTCCGCGCAGGCCGCGGGCATCCGCCGGTTCGTCTACACCTCGTCGTGCAGCGTGTACGGCGCCGGCACCGGTGACTTCCTCGACGAGACCTCGCCCACCAATCCGCAGACGGCCTACGCCGAGTGCAAGGTGCTGGTCGAGCGGGACGTCGGTGCGATGGCGGGGAAGGACTTCTGCCCCGTCTTCCTGCGCAACGCGACGGCCTACGGACCGTCGCCGCGCATGCGCTTCGACATCGTGATCAACGACCTCTCGGCGCTGGCGTGGACGACCCGCAAGATCGCGATGATCAGCGACGGCAGCCCGTGGCGGCCGGTGGTGCACGTCGAGGACATCTGCGAGGCCATTTACCGCGCGCTCGTGGCGCCCGAGGATGCGGTGCGCGGCAAGGTCTTCAACGTCGGCCGCAACTCGGACAACTACCGGATCCGCGAGATCGCGCAGATCGTCGCCGACGAGTTCCCGGGCTGCGAGGTGAGCGTCGGGCCGCCGAGCGGTGACAACCGCAGCTACCGGGTCAACTTCGATCGCATTCACTCCGAGCTGCCGGGGTTCCAGTGCCAGTACACCGCGCGCGACGGGGCGCGGCAGCTGCGTGAGATCTTCGAGCGCATCCAGATGCCGGCCGACACCTACCAGTTCCGGGCGTTCACGCGCCTGAAGCAGATCAAGTACCTGCAGGGCACCGGCCAGATCGACGACGAGTTCTTCTGGCGCTGACATGAAATTCCGGCCGCTCAGCATCGCGGGCGCCTCGGTCGTCGAGATCGAGCCGCATGCCGACGAGCGCGGCTTTTTCGCACGGGTCTACTGCCGCGACGAGTTCAGCGCGGTCGGCCTGCCCACGCAGTTCGTCCAGTCGAGCATTTCCTACAACGCCCGGCGTGGCACGCTGCGCGGGATGCACTTCCAGCGCGCGCCGTCGCGCGAGGACAAGCTGGTGCGCTGTGTCCGCGGCGCGGTGCACGACGTATTGCTCGACCTGAGGCCCGGTTCGCCCAGTTACCTGCGGCACGCCGCGGTGACGCTCGATGAGCGCAATCGCTCCGCGGTATTCATCCCGCACGGCGTGGCGCACGGCTTCCTCACGCTGGCCGACGACTCCGAAGTGCTGTACCAGATGACCGACGTCTACGCCCCGTCACTGGCCGACGGCGTGCGCTGGAACGATCCGGCGTTCGCCATCGAGTGGCCGGACGCGGGTCGGTTGACGATCTCGGAGCGGGACGCGACGTATCCGGATTTCGATCGTGCGCGACACGAAGCCCGTTCCGGCGGGGGACCGTCGTGAACGGCCAGGACCTGCACGCGCTCGCGGCGCGGCTCTATCCGATCTGCCGCAGCATCACGGGAGACGGCGTCCGGCGCAGCCTCGCCATCCTCGGTGAGCGCATCCCGCTGCAGCTGAGGGAAGTCCCGAGTGGCACGGCGGTGTTCGACTGGGAGGTGCCGCTCGAGTGGAACGTCGAGGATGCCGCAGTCTACGGACCGCACGGCGAGCGCGTCGTCGACTTCCAGTGCCACAACCTGCACCTCGTCAGTTACTCCGAGCCGGTGGACCGGACGCTCGCCCGCGGCGAACTGGAAGCGAAGCTGCACTCGCTGCCAGACCACCCGCAGTGGATCCCGTACCGCACCAGCTATTACCGCCGTGACTGGGGCTTCTGCCTGCCTCACGCCGTGCGCGAGTCGCTGCCCGAAGGCGACTACCGCGTCGAGGTGCGCACCTCGCTGGCACCGGGCTCGCTGACCTATGGCGAGTGCGTGCTGCCCGGCCGCAGCCGCGACGAGGTGCTGTTCTTCACGCACGTCTGTCATCCGTCGCTGGCCAACGACAACACGTCCGGCATGGCGGTGGCGACCGCGCTGGCCGAGTGGATCGCGGGCGAGTCGCGTCACTACACGTACCGGTTCGTCTTCGCGCCCGGCACGATCGGGTCGCTGTGCTGGTTGCACGCGAACCGGCCGGACCTGCACCGCGTGAAGGCCGGCCTGGTGCTCGGCCTGCTCGGCGACGCGGGTGGCCTGACGTACAAGGCGTCCCGCGACGAGAACACCTGGACGGACGAGGTGGGCCGGTACGTGGTCGAGCAGGGTGCGGGCGGCGGACGCACGGTGCCGTTCTCGCCGTACGGCTACGACGAGCGGCAGCTCTGTTCGCCGGGCTTCAATCTGCCGGTGGGCAGGCTGACACGTTCGTACAACGGCACCTATCCGGAGTACCACACGTCGGCGGACGATCTGGCGTTCATCCGTCCCGAGTCGCTGTCAGGCAGCCTCGAGGCGTGTCGCCGGTTCGTCGAGGTCCTCGAGCACGACGGCCGCTACCTCAACCTCAGTCCCCACGGCGAGCCGCGGCTCGGCAAGCGCGGACTCTACGGGTCGGTGGGCGGCCGCAGCCCGGCCGAGCGCGAGCACGCGATGCTCTGGGTGCTCAACCAGTCCGACGGGAGCCGGAGCCTGCTGGACGTCGCCCGCCGCAGCGGACTGCGGTTCGATATCATCCGCGAAGCCGCGGCGGCCCTCGAGCGGGCCGGACTGCTGGAGCGCGCGGACGCGAGGGAGGAGGGATGAAGGTCGTTCTGTTCTGCGGTGGCCTCGGCACGCGCCTGCGCGAGCATTCGGACACCATCCCGAAGCCGCTGGTGCCCATCGGCCACCGGCCCATCCTCTGGCACCTGATGCGCTACTACGCGCACTACGGCCACAAGGAGTTCGTGCTCTGCCTCGGCTATCGCGGCGACCTCGTGCGGGACTACTTCCTGCGCTACGAGGAGGCGATGACCAACGACTTCACCTTCCACGGCAGCGATCACCGCGTCGAACTGCATTCGCGCGACCTCTCCGACTGGAAGATCACGTTCGTCGACACGGGGCTGCACAGCAACATCGGCCAGCGACTGCTCCGGGTGCGCAAGTACGTGCAGGACGAGGAGATGTTCCTCGCGAACTACGCGGACGGCCTGTCGGACCTCGCGCTCGACCAGCACATCGCCGACTTCCGGTCCCGCGACGTGATCGCGAGCTTCGCCGCCGTGCGCAATGCGCAGAGCTTCCACGCCGTGCAGACGGGTGCCGACGGCTACGTCACGCGCATGGGCGTCATGCCGGAGCAGGAACTGTGGATCAACGGCGGCTACTTCGTGCTGCGGCCGCAGGTCTTCGACTACATCAACGAGGGCGAGGAACTGGTGGAAAAGCCCTTCGCCCGGCTGATCGAGCAGCGCAAGCTGGTCGCGACGCGCTGGGGCGGCTTCTGGCAGTGCATGGACACGTTCAAGGACAAGATCGCCTTCGATCGCATGGAAGCACGCGGCGATTGTCCTTGGATGGTGTGGGCCCGCCATCCGGCCCGCAAGCACGACTGAGGGCAACATGCTGAACCTGCTGCTCGATCGTCCCTCCCGTCGGCCGCTGCGCGTGCTGTGCGTCGGCGCGCATTGCGACGACGTGGAGATCGGCTGCGGCGGGGCCTTGCAGGTGCTGCAGTCGCGCCGTGGCGGTCTCGTCGTCGACTACGCGCTGCTGAGCGGCAGCGCGGAGCGGCGACGCGAGGCCGAACGCGCGATGCAGAGGATCGTCCGTCCGGCCGCGCGCGGCGAGGTGCTGCATGGTGGCTTCGCGGACGGGCGGTTCCCGGCGCAGTACGCCGCGATCAAGGACTGGTTCGAGCTGCTCAAGCGACGCCCGGCGCCGGACGTCCTCTTCTGTCACGAGCGTGACGACCGGCACCAGGATCACCGCATCGTGAACGAGATGGTCTGGAACACGTTCCGCGACCACCTCGTGCTCGAATTCGAGACGCCGAAATGGGACGGCGGGCTCGGCCAGCCGAACGTCTACGTCCCGCTGACGGCGCGCCAGGCAGCGACGAAGGCCGACGTGCTGCTGAAATCGTTCCCCACCCAGGCCGGTCGCGACTGGTTCACGCGCGACACTTTCCTGGCCATGATGCGTCTGCGCGGCGTCGAATGCCGCGCGCCGAGTGGCTACGCCGAGGCTTTCCATGGGCGCAAGCTCCAGTTCGACCCCTGACGGACGCGCGACACTCGGCGGTTCGACGTTCACGAACGGCAAGGTGCTCGCCGAGCGGGCGAGGCGGCTGATTCCCGGCGGCGCCCACACCTACGCCAAGGGCGACGACCAGTATCCGGAACTCGCGCCGGCGTTCATCGCGCGGGGCCAGGGTTGCCACGTGTGGGACCTCGACGGCAACGAGTACATCGAATACGGCATGGGCCTGCGCGCCGTGACGCTGGGGCATGCCTATGCACCGGTCGTCGAGGCCGCACGGCGGGAACTGGCCCACGGCACGAATTTCGGTCGACCCGCGCCCATCGAACTCGAGTGCGCCGAGGCGTTCCTCGAGGCGGTGCCGAGCGCTGAGATGGTCAAGTTCTGCAAGGACGGGTCGACCGCCGTCGACGCGGCCATCCGCCTCGCGCGCTGCCACACCGGGCGCGACAAGGTGGCGATCTGCGGCGACCATCCGTTCTTCTCGACCAGCGACTGGTTCATCGGCACGACGGGCATGCCCGGCGGCGTGCCGCAGTGGATCCGGGACCAGACCCTGAAATTCCACTACAACGATCTCGACTCCGTGGCGGCGCTGTTTGCCGCGCACCCGGGGCAGATCGCGGCGGTCGTGCTCGAGGCCGCGCGCACGGACGAACCGGCGCCCGGATTCCTGCCGGGTCTCCAGGCGCTTTGCCGCCGCGAAGGCGCGCTGCTGGTGTTCGACGAGATGATCACCGGGTTCCGCTGGCACCGTGCCGGCGCGCAGCACGTCTATGGCGTGACGCCGGACCTGAGTACCTTCGGCAAGGCGCTCGCCAACGGGTTCGCCCTGTCTGCGATCGCCGGACGTCGCGAGATCATGGTGCTCGGCGGCATCGATCACCCGCGCGAACGCGTGTTCCTGCTGTCGACGACGCACGGCGCCGAGACGCACGCGATGGCTGCAGCCATCGCCACCCTGCGTGTCTATCGCGAGGAGCCCGTGACCGAGCACCTGCACCGGCAGGGACGACGCCTGCGCGAGGGCTTCCTGCAGGCGGTGGACGCGCACGGCCTGCGCGGCTACGTGGACTGCTTCGGTCGCGACTGCTGCCTATTCTTCGGGACCTGCGGTGCCGACGGGCGGCCGAGCCAGCCGATGCGCACGCTCTTCATGCAGGAGATGATCCGGCACGGCGTGCTCGCGCCGTCGTTCGTGATCAGCTACTCGCACACGGACGCGGACGTCGATCGCACGGTGGAAGCGGCGGACGCCGCGCTCAAGGTCTATCGCCAGGCGCTCGACGAGGGCGTCGAGCGCCATCTCGTCGGACCGTCGGTCAAGCCGGTGTTCCGGCCCTACGCCTGATCGCTCAGGCCTGCGGGCGCCACGTCACCCGCGCGGCCTGCGGGTGGCCCGGCAGGTAGCGCTGGATCAGCGCATCGTCGAGGTGCTTCAGGTCGGAGAGCCGGCGGAAGTCGGGCAGCGCGGTGCCGGTGCAGCAGGAGTCGACGTTCGGCGCGCCCGTGCCGTTCTCGACGTCCTCGAGGTTCACGACGCGGAAATCGATGCTGAAGCGCGTGCGGCCCGACTGGTTCGGGATGCTGGAGTGCAGCTGCGCCGCGGCGAAGTGCTGGATGCCGCCGACGGGCGTGACCAGCCGGACGTCGTTCTCGAGGTGCAGCGGCACCTGGGCCTTCGGCTGGACGCGGGTGTCCTTGCCGATGTGCTGGGCCGCGTTGAAACGGCTGGTCGCGTTCCAGCGCTGGTAGTCGTAGTCGTGCGAATTGTTCGGCGCGGGCTCCGACCAGTACTGCGGGTGGAACGCCATGATGTTGTCCGGGCGGGCCGCGTACACCGGCATCCACAGGTTGACCTGGCACATCGGTGCCGAGTACCAGGTGTCGCGATGCGCGTGGAACGCGTAGGCGATGCCCGTGGTGAGGTAGCCGTCGCTGGTCGACGAGCGCAGGCGCGGCACGTCGAAGTACGTCGTGTCCTCGGGATAGCCCAGCGAGCGCAGCACGGCGCGGATCAGCACCAGCGTTTCCGGGTGATGGATGAAGCGCGGCTTCAACTCGCTGAGCAGCGCGGCGTACTGCTCGACGGGCATCTCGTACTGGGCCGTTTCCGGGTCGAGGCTGCCGAAGGACTGGGCGATCTGGCCGCGTGCGAACTCGCACAGGGCGCGCGAGGCGTCGGTCGGCGTGTTGACGATCAGGTCGCCGTCAAAGAGTCGTTCGCGGCGCACGCGCTCGTCGAACGTCGGGTCGAAGTACACGACAGTCAAGCGACACCCTGCCGGCGGACCGGCGATTCGTTCCCAAACACGATTATCGTCAGGGCACCGAGTCCAGAACGAGAACCCAGTCACCGAATCCACGGGCGTTGTTGCCGGTCGGCGTGAAGTTGCGCGACCCGCTCGCCGCGAACGGCGAGCCACTCACCGTGGAATAGGTCCCATTCGTGGGATCGTACCAGCGTGCCCGGACGTTCGGTCCGGTGAGCTGGCCCAGGTTCACCGCGATCGTCCGCGAGGACGGCATGTACAGCAATGCGAAACTGCCGTCGCTCGCGCGCGCCGCCACGGCGCGGGTGGAGCCCGTGCCGACACCGGACGTCAGCAGCGTTCCGCCGGTGTCCGGCGTCAGCGTCCACCACGCGAGCGAATCGAACAGCGACTTGAGGTACTGCAGCGACGCCGCACCCGGAGCGTCCAGGGCCGACTGCCAGCCCGAGCCGAAGAACCAGAGTGGCGTGTTGCCGTACAAGTGTCCGCCGGCTCCCGAGAGCGAGGCCTGGTAGCCCTGCGCCCGCGCCACGGTTTCGGTCCCTCCGGAGGTGCCCTCATACCGCGCCTCGATCAGGAAGAACGGCATCGTCGAGCGCGCGTACTCCGTGAACGCATTCGACACGACGGTGTTCTCTGTCGTGTAGATGTCGTTCACGTTCAGCCACGACTCGCCGGAGGCGAAGGCCAGCGCCGACGTCTCGCGCGCGCCATGGAACGTCTGCAGCGAACCCGGCGTCACGTCGTTGATCCCGTTGGCGACGGCTCGCAGCAGCAGTTTCTCCGGCGGGTTGTAGTCGCCGCCATCGACCCACAGGATGTTGTCGTAGGCCTTGAAGCGGTTGCCGAGGTACTGGCCGTAGGTGCGCAGCTTGGTCGCGCCGTTCGTCACCATCTCCTGGTACCAGCCCTCGCTGCCGCCGTTGAAACCCATGTAGGACGGCGTGAGCATCACGAGCATGCCGCGCGACGGCCTGCGAGACGATGTACTCGACCTGCGCGAAATACGCGTCGTTCGGCGTGGCGTAATCGCCCGGCGTGAGGAACGGCCCGTCGCCGTACGCGTTGAACGGCGGGTTGCTCGAGAAGAAGTGCTCCATCAGCTCCACGAGGATCGTGTTGAATCCCTTCAGGCGCCGGTTCTCGAGATAGGTCACCACCTCTTCGCGCGTCAGCTGCGTCGTGAGGCACCACGGCGAGTCGCCGTGGATGAAGAACGGATTGCCGTTCGCATCGACGAGGAAGCGCTTGCCGGCCTCGACGTGCAGCGGGAAGGCGACCCCGGCCACCGATCCGACGGTCACGGTCGCGCTGGCGTTGGCGCTACCGCCCGAGCCAGTGCAGGTCAGCGTGAACGTCGTGGTCGCGCTGAGTGCCCCGGTCGACTGCGAGCCGCTGGTTGCCTGGGCGCCGCTCCAGCCGCCCGAGGCCGTGCAACTCGTCGCATTGGTCGAACTCCACGTCAGCGTCGAACTGCTGCCGCTCGTCACGGTCGTCGGATTGGCCGTCAGCGTGACCGTGGGCACCGGCAACACGGTCACCGTCGCGCTCGCGTTGCCGCTGCCACCGGTGCCGGTGCAGGTCAATGTGTACGTCGTCGTCGCCGCGAGCGCGCCGGTCGACTGCGAGCCGCTGGTCGCCCGGACACCACTCCAGCCGCCCGAGGCCGTGCAGCTCGTCGCGTTGGTCGAACTCCAGGTCAGCGTCGAACTGCCGCCACTCGCGACGCTGGTCGGACTCGCCGTCAGCGTCACGGTCGGTGCGGGCACGATCGTCACCGTCGCGCTGGCATTGCCGCTGCCGCCGGTGCCGGTGCAGGTCAACGTGTACGTCGTCGTCGCCGCGAGCGCGCCGGTCGACTGCGAGCCGCTGGTCGCCTTGGCGCCGCTCCAGCCGCCCGAGGCCGTGCAGCTGGTGGCGTTGGTCGAACTCCAGGTCAGCGTCGAGGAGCCGCCGTTCGCGATGCTGGACGGATTGGCCGTGAGGGTGACGGTTGGGGTCGGCACCACCGTGACCGTCGCGCTCGCGTTGCCACTGCCGCCCGTGCCCGTGCAGGTCAGCGTGAACGTCGTGGTGGCCGCCAGGGCGGCGCTGACCTCGGACCCGCTGGTCGTCCTGGCGCCGCTCCAGCCACCCGAGGCCGTGCAGCTCGTCGCATTGGTTGAACTCCAGGTGAGCGTGGATGTGCCGCCGCTCGCGACGCTGGTCGGGTTCGCGCTCAAGGTCACGGTCGGCACGGGCACGACCGTCACGGTCACGCTCTGGCTGACGGTGCCACCGGTGCCGCTGCAGCTGAGCGAGAAGCCCGTTGTCGCCGCCAGCGCGCCCGTCGACTGCGATCCGCTCGTCGCCTTGCTCCCGGTCCAGCCGCCGCTCGCCGTGCAACTGGTCGCATTGGTCGAGCTCCAGGTGAGCGTCGAGGCCGCGCCGACGGCAAGGCTGGTCGGGCTGGCGCTGAAGGCCAGGGTCGGTGGCGGCGCCACGGTGAGCGTGACGCTGCGACTTGCGGTACCGCTCTGTCCGGTGCAGGTCAACGTATAGGTCGTCGTGGCCGCAACCGGCCCCGTCGATTGCGTGCCGCTGGTCGCCTTCGCGCCGCTCCAGCCGTCGCTCGCGGTGCAGGACGTGGCGTCCGTCGTGCTCCACGTCAGCGTCGAGGAGGCGCCTGCCGCGATCACCGAAGGCGTCACGCTGAGCGACACCGTCGGCGGCGGGATCACGCTGACGGTCACGCTCTGGCTGACGCTG
Organism: Steroidobacteraceae bacterium; assembly: GCA_044226195.1. Classification (GTDB taxonomy): domain Bacteria; phylum Pseudomonadota; class Gammaproteobacteria; order Steroidobacterales; family Steroidobacteraceae; genus RPQJ01. Next base: position 57,608 of record JBGAHO010000016.1, on the reverse strand, counting down.
CCGCCGGTGCCGGTGCACGTCAGCGTGTAGGTCGTGGTCGTCGACAGGGGCGCCGTGGTCTGCGTGCCGGAGGTGGCCTTCGGTCCCGTCCAGCCGTCGGTCGCGTTGCAGCTGGTCGCGTTGGTCGAGCTCCACGTCAGCGTCGACGCCGCGCCGCTCGCCACGGTGGTCGGATTCGCGCTCAGCGTGACTGTCGGGGCGGGCACGACGACCACGGACGCGCTCTGGGTGACCGAGCCGCCCGAGCCCGTGCAGGTGAGCGTGAACGACGTGTCGGCATTGATCGGTGCGGATGTCTCGGTGCCACTCGTCGACTTGGTGCCGCTCCAGCCGCCCGAGGCCGTGCAGCTCGTCGCGTTCGTCGAACTCCAGGTGATGGAGGCCGTGCCGCCGTGCGCGACATTGGTCGGCAGCGCCGTCAGCGTCAGCGTCGGCGCGGCGGCCACCGCGACCGTCACCGACTGCGTGACGCTGCCACCGGTGCCCGTGCAGGTGAGCGTGAATGTCGTCGACTGCGTGAGCGCCGCAGTCATCTGGCTGCCGTTGGCCACCTTGCCGCCGCTCCAGCCGCCCGACGCGGTGCAGCTCGTGGCGTTGGTCGTCGTCCAGGTGAGCGCCGAGGTGCCGCCGCTGGTCACCGTCGTCGGATTGGCGGTGAAGGTGAGCGTCGGCGCCGGCGCGACCGTCACGGTCACCGTCTGCGACGCCGTGCCGCCCGCACCCGAACAGCTCAACGTGAAATTCGTCGTAGCGGCCAGTGGCGGGGTGGTCTGCGAGCCGCTGACGGCCTTGACGCCGCTCCAGCCGCCCGAGGCCGTGCACGTGCTGGCATTGGCCGAGGTCCAGTTGAGCGTCGAGGTCCCGCCGCTCGCGATGGTCGACGGATTCGCGCTCAGGGCGACCGTCGGTGGCGGCGGCGGCGTGCCGGCCGTGACCGTCACGGTCTGGCTCGACGTGCCGCCGGGGCCGCTGCAGCTCAGCGTGAAGTTGGTCGTGGCATTGAGCGGCGCGGAGGCCTCGCTGCCGCTGGTGGCCTTGGTGCCGCTCCAGCCGTCGGTCGCGGTGCAGCTCGTGGCATTGGTGCTGCTCCACGTGAGCTGCGTCCCGTTGCCGATGATCACCGAGGTCGGATTCGCGGCGAGCGTGACGGTCGGCGCCGGCGGTCCTGCATTCACCGTCACCGACACGGTCCGGATGATCGAGCCACCCGGACCGCTGCAGTTCAGCGTGAAGTCGCTCGAGGCCTGCAGGCCGATGATGAACTCGCTGCCCGAGAGCGGCTTGCCGCCCGTCCAGCCGCCGGAGGCGAGGCAGGCGCGCGCATCGGTCGACTGCCACGTGAGCGTGACCGTGCCGCCCGGTGCGACGGTGGTCGGACTGGCGCTCAGCGTCAGGGTCGGCGGTGCGTCGGAGACCGTGACCGACACGGCCTGCTGCGTGCTGCCGCCGGAGCCGCTGCAGGTGAGCACGTAGTTCTGCGACGTCGTGAGCGGACCCGTCGACTCGCTGCCGCTCGTGTCCTTGTCACCCGTCCACGAACCCGAGGCGACGCAACTGCGCGCGCCACTCGCGCTCCACGTCAGCGTGGAGGCGCTGCCGGTGACGATGCGCGCGGGAGTCGCCTGCAGCGTGACCACCGGTTCGTTGCCGTTGTTGCTGCCGTCGATGGCATTGGGGTCGCCGCTCAGGCAACCGCTCAGGCCGAGCGTGGTGACGAGGAGGAGGGACAGTGCGCGCATGTTCATCGTGGACGACATCCGGGTCGTGGCGGCGGAGGGCCGCGTCGAACTCTTGGTGTTCCGCCGCTCAATCCTGGACGACGGGTGCTGGCAGCCGGGGGGCGATTACGGTAGCGCATCGTGCGCCCGATTGTCGATTCATTTAGAAATTACATGCACTTAGGAAAACACCAGCCCGGCTACGTAGGCACCCATCGCCAGCGACGCGGTGAGGCCGGGCGATTCGATGCCGAGCAGGGTGACCAGGCCGGGGATCCCGTGCACCGCCGGGCCGTCGACGCGGAAGTCGGCCGCCGCCTGGTCCGGCCCGGCGATCTTGGGCCGCATCCCGGCGTGCCCCGGTCGCAGTGCACCGTCCGGCAGTCCGGGCCAGTACTCGCGGATGGCGGCGTAGAACGCGTCGGCCCGCCCCGGGTCGACGGCGTAATCGAGGCGGTCGGTCCACTCGACGTCCGGCCCGAAACGCGTGCTGCCGTCGAGATCGAGCGTGGCGTGGACGCCGAGGCCCGCTTCGTTCGGCATCGGATACACGAGGTGGCGGAAGGGCTTGCCGGCGCACGCGAAGTAGTTGCCCTTGGCCAGCCAGCGGGGCGGAATCTGCGCGACGGGATAACCCGCGGTCCGTCGCGCGAGGTCTACGGCAGCGAGGCCGGCCGACGTCACCACCTGGCGTGCGGCGAGTTCCATGGTCGTCCCGCCGCTGTCCACCTCGAGCACCAGCACATCGTCCGCGCGACGGATACCGATGACGTTGGATTCGACGGCCACCGCACCCCCGAGCGACTCGAAATCGCCTTGCAGCGCGGTCATCAGTTCATGCGGGTCCACGATGCCGGTGGACGGCGAGAACAGGCCGGCGGCACAACGCACCTCCGGCTCGAGCGAGCGCACTTCTTCCGCCTCGAGCCAGCGCAAGTCCGTCACGCCGTTGGCGATGCCACGTCCCTGCAGCTTGCGCAGGGCCTCGACCTGGCCAGCCTGCGCGACGATCAGCTTGCCGGTGCGCCGGTGGGCGATGCCGCGCTCCGCGCAATACGCGTACAGCTGGTCGCGGCCCGCGACGCAGAGGCGGGCTTTCAGGCTGTCGGCCGGGTAGTAGAGGCCGGAGTGGATGACGCCGGAATTGCGCGACGAGGTCTCGGTACCGACGTGCGGATGGCGTTCGAGCAGGATCGTCTCGCGCCCGGCCGCGGCGCACGCGCGTGCGATCGCGAGACCGACCACGCCGGCCCCGACCACAGCGACATCGACGACCTCGGTGGTGGCCATGCTTGCCGGTTCCAGGGGCCTCGATCGTGAACCGCGAGCGCCGCCGCTTCTGCTGGCTGGCTCGCAGATTTCAGCTGATGGTGACTGACACCTGCGCCGTCCGGCTGCTTTCCGTGCCGGCCGTCGTGTAGGACGTGATCGCGAAATACCAGGTGCCCGCAGCCAGCCCGTTGATGGTCGCGCTGGTCGCGGCCGGATCGGAGATCACGACCGTCGTGCTGGTCTGGGATGGCGAGGGCCCGTAGTAGATGCGGTATCCGGCGAGGTTGGCGAGCGTGGTGCCGTCGCTGTTCCGCGAGGGGCGGCTCCAGCTGAGGACCGCCGAGCCCGAGGTGCCGCCCGTGCCCTCGAGCACCTGCACCGCGAACACCGGCAGCTTGGCGGTGGCCGCACCGTCCGTCACCCGGATCTCGATGCCGCCGAACGTACCTGTCGTGCCGGTCGGCGGCGTGCCGTACAGGCGCCCGGTGTTCGCATTGAACAAGGCCCACGCGGGTTTGCCCGTGATCTCGAAACGCAGCGTGTCGCCGTCCGCGTCGAACGCGTTCGGCTGGAAGTTGTAGGCCTGATTCACGCGCGCCGTCGACGGCGGCGTCCCGGTGATGCTCGGCGCGTGGTTGCCGGTGGCAGGGGAGGTCGGCGGCGTCCCTGACGTCGAGCCTCCAATCAGGTTGTCGTTGCCACAGGCGCTGAGCGCCAGGGCGGCAATGATGCCGGACGTGCCCGCGCGAACCGCGCGCAAGGCAACACCCGGCAGCTTGGGGAACTGCAAGATGGTCTTCCTCGAACAATTGGTCGGAACGGGACGGCCAGCCCCGTGGGGCAGACGCCAGCTACGGCCGGGCAGGGGTTGCGTGAACCTGCTTGGGACGCGGTGGAGAACCGGTCGCCGTCCTCGGCGGGTCGGCATTATGTTGATCCGGCGGCAAAAACACAAGCAATTGTGGTTTTCAGGCCACGCGCCGCTAGCGGTGGGGTCAGGGCTCCTTGAACTCCTCCGGACGCAGGTCGTGCTTGGTCAGCAGCTTGTAGAAGTCCGTCCGGTTGCGCTTGGCCATGCGGGCTGCCTGGCTGACGTTGCCCTGCGTGATCTGCAGCAACTGCACGAGGTAGCCGCGGGTGAACTCGTCGCGGGCCTCGTCGAAGCTCGGCAGTTGGGTGGTTCCGCCCTGCGCTTCCTGCACCTGTTCGAGCGAGATCACCGGGCCGGCGCCGAGACTCGCCGCCTGGCGCACCACCATGCGCAGCTGGCGCACGTTGCCCGGCCACTTCGCGGTGGCCAGCGCCTCGAGCGCTTCCGGCGACAGGGTGCGCTTCGGCTGCGCCGTGTCGGCTGCCAGGGCGTCGAGGCATTGCGCGACCAGCAGCGGGATGTCCTCGCGGCGCCGACCGAGCGGCGGCAGTTCGATGTGCACCGAGCTCAGCCGGTCGAGCAGTTCGTGGGAATAGCGACCGTCCGCCGCGAGTTCGTCCGGCTTGCGGTCACTGGTCGACAGCAGGCGCAGGTCGGCCGTCGCGAGGCGGCGCGCGAGACGGGTCTGCAGCGGCGCGGCGAGCTCGTCGACGTTGCGCAGGAAGAGCGTGCCGCCGGCCGCTTCATCGATCGCCGCGAGCAGTTCGCGCTCGCCCATGCCGCTCGTGGCGTCGAGCCCGCTGCAGTCGAGCTTGACGAGGGGGGCCTCGCGACGCGCGCTTGCGCGATGGATCGAGCGCGCGAGCAGTTCCTTGCCGGTGCCGGGGTCGCCCGTGATGATCACGGCCGAGTCCGTGCCCGCGACGAGGTGGGCCTTCGCGAGCCGGTCCTCGAGGATCGGGCTGCGCGTCGCGAATTCCGCGCGCCAGTCCTCCGCCGTCTCGACGAAGCCCGAGGTGCGCAGCGCGCGCTGCACCTCCTCGAGCAACTGCTCCTTTTCGACCGGCTTGGTCAGGAACGCGAACGCGCCCGACTGCGTGGCCTTCACCGCGTCGGGAATCGTGCCGTGCGCAGTGAGCAGGATGATGTTCAGCCCCGGCCAGCGGCGCTGCAGTTCGCGCAGCAGCGAGATGCCGTCCATCTCGGGCATGCGCAGGTCGGTGATCACGAGGTCGGGCCGGAACCGGGCGACCGCGGCCAGCGCCTTCGCCGCGTTCTCCGCGGGCTCGACCTCGTATTTCTGCGAACGCAGCCGGATGGTCAGCAGGCGCAGCAGTCCCGGGTCGTCGTCGACGACCAGGATGCGCGCGGTCCGGCGGGTCGGTCGGGACATGCGCTCAGCGGGGCGGGGAGCGATCGTTCGGCTGCGTCGTGCCGTTCTGCTCGATCAGCGTGCGCTCCATCTCCGCGACGGCCTCGAGCTTGCGCTCGGCCTCCGCGAGCGCCTTCTTGAGGCGCGTGTTCTCGGTGGCGAGCGCGGCGTAGCGCTTGTCGCCGTCGGCGTCGGCAGCCTGCAGACGGCGCTCCAGTTCCTCGCGCTGGCGCGCGATGTCGGCGTACAGCGCCACCCGCGCGTCGAACTCGCGCAGGAAGGCCTGTGCCAGGTCGACCTCGGCGGGCTTGAGGTCGTGCTGACCCGCTAGCAGTTCGGTAATCAGGCGTCGCGCCTCGATCGGATTGCTGCCGGCATGGCCGGCGCAGCCGAGCGCGATCGCGTAGCGCAGCCGGTTCGCGGCCGTGGGCGCTTCCTGCGCCTTGCCGAGCGCCGCCGCCAGTTCGGCGGTCTGCCGAGTCTCGTCGCCGGGTGCCATGCGCGCGAGCAGCTCCAGGTACGGGGCCAGGTCGGCCGGGCGCGGCGAGGCGGCGACTGCATGCGAGGCGGGCGCCGTCGCGGGCGCGGCCGGGGTCAACGCACAACCCGCGAGTACCGCCAGGCCGAGCGTGCAGGGGACGGCCAAATAATGACCGCGCCTCGAAAATCTATCTTTAAGTATATGAAAAATCATTGGAAAACCTGTCCAGAGGCGGGTCGGGCTGCGCCGATCGCCGCGCCTCATTCTAGTCCCCTCGCCACGCCGGCGGCGCGCTCCGGGGCGGTCTGCGCCGCGCGCTGCGCGGGCAGGTGCACGCGGAAGTGGGCACCGGGAAACTCGCCATCGATCACCTCGATCGCCCCACCGTGCGCATGCACGAACTCGTGCACGACCGACAGTCCGATCCCCGTACCGCGGACGAGGCCTCCCTGGGGCGTGGCGCCCTGGTAGAAGGCGTCGAAGATGCGGTCGCGTTCGGCCGCAGGGATGCCCGGCCCGGTGTCCGCCACGTCCAGCACGACCTCGCGGCCGGTCGCGTCCACGCGCGCCCGCACGGTGATCGTGCCGCCGTCCGGCGTGAACTTCACCGCGTTCGAGATCAGGTTGTCGAGGATCAGCCGCAGCTTGGCCCGGTCGGCCTGCAGCGCCACGTCATCGACCTGCAGGTCGAGCCGCAGCCGGTGTGCATTGATCGGCAACTGGTAGGTCTCGATCGCCGCCTTGACCAGCGGCTGCAGGCGCACTTCCGCCAGGTCGAGGCCGCTGCGACGCGCCTGCCACTCGCTGTAAGAGAGCAGGTTCTCGATCAGGCGCTGCAGGCGCAGGCTGTTGTCGCGCAGGATGCCGCTCACCTCGCGCTGTTCGGCGTTCAGGCTGCCCACCGCGCCTTCGAGGAGCAGCTCGGTGCCTTCGCGCAGGTTGGCGAGTGGTGTCTTCAGCTCGTGCGACATGTGGCGCAGGAACTTGTTGCGCTCCTCGGAGATCTCGCCGAGGCGCTGGCGCAACCACTCGAGCTGCTGGCCGAGCGACTCGAGGTCCGACGGGCCGCGCACGTCGACCGGATCGCTGAGCTGCCCGTGGCCGATGTTGCGGATGGCCCCGTCGATCTGGCGGATGGGTCGCGCGAAGAACACGGCGAAGAACGCGATCAGGCCGATCGTCACGGGCACCAGCGCCGAGGCCTGCCAGAAGAGCCGGCGTCGCGCGCTCTCGGTCTCGGCCTGCAGTTGCTTGAGCTCGCGGTCCGTCTGCGCGCTCGCGAGGTTCGAGAGCTGGCCCGCGTCCTTCGCCAGCTGGCTGAATTCGCGCAACACGGCGGCAATCCGCGCCGGCGAGCTGGAGCTCACGCCGAGCGTGATGGCGTCGATGCTGGTGCGCATCTGCTCGATGACGGCGATGCGGTCGGGGTCGCCCGGCAGCTGCGCGAAGCTGTCGAGCGTCTGCACCAGCAGGCGACGGTTCTGCCGGAACGTCTCGAGCAGGGTCGGGCGCGGGATGATCTGGTAGAGGCGCACGGTGCGCTCGAGCGAGGACACCTGGCGGACGAGCGCCTGCGTGTACTGGGTCGCGGCGACCCCGTTGACGACCAGCCGTTCGCTCGCGGAGGCGAGGTTGCGCATCTCGATGGCCGCGCTGACCGTGCCGAGCAGCAGCGGCAGGGCGACGATGGCGAAGCCGAGCAGGATCAGGCCGCTCAGGGACCGCGGGCGGAGGAAGGCGAGTCTGCGCACGCGCGCATCTTAACCTCCCGGCGGAGGGTATCCTGCGCGGGCCATGCCGCCCTCCGCCCATCCCTACGCCACGCTCGGTCCCGACCTGGTCGTCGAGGCCGTCGAGCGCCTGGGCCACGTCTGCGACGGGCGCGTGCTGGCGCTCAACAGCTACGAGAACCGGGTGTACCAGGTCGGCTGCGAGGACGGTCCGCCGCTCATCGCCAAGTTTTACCGGCCCGGGCGCTGGAGCACGCCGGCCATCCTCGAGGAGCACGAGTTCGCCCTCGAGCTCGCGCGCGCGGAGGTGCCGGTCGTGGCGCCGCTGGTCCAGGACGGGCGCACGCTGTTCGAACTCGGGATGTTTCGTTACGCGCTGTACCCACGACAGGGCGGTCGCTGGCCCGAACTCGCGACCCGCGAGGAGCGGCAGTGGATGGGCCGCTTCCTCGCGCGCATCCACGCGGTGGGTCGCACGCGCCCGTTCCGTCATCGCGCGCGCCTCGACTGGCAGGTGCTCGGCACTCAGACGGCCCGCTTCCTGCTCGAGGAGGGCTGGATTCCCGCGCACCTCGAGGTGGCCTATCGCTCGGTCGTGGAGGATGCCCTGGCGCTGATCGAGCAGCGGTTCGACGCCGCCTCACCCCTGCGCCAGATGCGGCTGCACGGGGACTGCCATCCGGGCAACGTGTTGTGGACCGACACCGGGCCGCACTTCGTCGACCTCGACGACTGCCTGAGCGGTCCGGCCGTGCAGGACCTGTGGATGCTGCTGTCGGGGCGGCCCGCCGAGATGGCCGCGCAGTTGCACGACCTGCTCGACGGCTACGCCGACTTCGGGGACTTCGAGTACCACGAGCTCGCGCTCATCGAGCCGCTGCGCACGCTGCGGCTGATGCATTACGCCGGCTGGCTGGCGCGACGCTGGGACGATCCCGCGTTCCCGCGCGCTTTCCCGTGGTTCGGCGAGCCGCGCTACTGGGAGCAGCACGTGCTCGACCTGCGCGAGCAGCTTGCCGCCATGGTGGAGCCGCCGTTGTCGCCCTGATGCGGCGGGGCGGCCTCAGCCCGACTGACGCTGGTACTGGTCGGGCGGTTCGAGCATGACGCCCTGGCCGTCGGAGGAGAACCGCTGGCGCTCGAACAGCTCGCTCGAGGCGCGCGTATAGACGGCTCCCGTCGCCACGGCATAGGCGACGCGGCCGTGCGGATCTTCGAAGAACCACGCCGAGCCGTTCGCCTCGATGGTGCCGATGCCGCGACGCACGCCGTCCTTGTCGCCGAACTCCAGGCGACCGGGCTGCTCGGTCATCTTGACGCGCACGATGCGGGTGACGTGGGCGCGGTCGCGTTCGAAATAGACGATGTTGAGGATGCGCTCCGGCGTGTCCCACTCGAAGGCGACGCCCCGCGCCCCATTGATGAACTGGGAGCCGGCGAGCTGGCCGAGGTCTCCCCAGCCGTTGGGGTTCGGCGAGTCGAAGCCCATCAGGCGGCGCACGGTCCGCACGCTGACGCCCATGGTGGACTTGGCGGGGGCCGTCAGGGCCTCCCGCAGGGTCATCGGTCCACGATATGTCCGGTCGAACGCCATGGCGGGCCGCAGGTCAGCACGTGGCCTGCAGCATCGACGGCCGCCGCGGACCGGATGCGGTCAGACCGGTCCGGCCTGAAATGGACCCGTTGATTCTGCGAGTGTTTTTCATTTGCACAGCCCCATCGTCCGCCCTGCGTCCCGGCCGGCCGAGCCGCCAGGCGCGCGCAGCCGAGCCTATTCTCCACCACGGCTCCGCCGGGCAATGAGAATCGCCTCCCACTTGTAACGGCAGGGGGATTGCTAGCATTAGCCCATGCCCCCCTCGATCCTGGTCACCGGCGGTGCCGGCTACATCGGCAGTCACGTCCTGCGGCAGCTGCGCGAACGCGGCGCGCGGGTCGTCGTGCTCGACAACCTCTCCACTGGCTATCGCAGTGCCGTGCTCGGTGCTCCGCTGGTGGTCGGCGACACCGGCGATCTCGACCTGGTCGCGAAGCTGCTCGCAGAGTACTCGATCGACACGGTCCTGCATTTCGCGGCCCACACGATCGTCCCCGAATCGGTGTCGAATCCGCTGAAGTACTACCGCAACAACACCTGCGCGACCCGCAACCTGCTCGAGCAGTGCGCACAGGCGGGCGTGCGCCACTTCGTGTTCTCGTCGACCGCTGCCGTCTACGGCACCCCGGAGGGCGGGCTCGCGGCCGAGGATTCCCCGACCGCGCCGATCAATCCGTACGGGTTGTCGAAGCTGATGAGCGAGTGGATGCTGCGGGACCTCGCGGCCGCGTCGAACCTGCGCTACGTCGCCCTGCGTTATTTCAACGTGGCGGGCAGCGACCCGGGCGGTCGCATCGGCCACACGGCACCGAACGCGACGCTGCTGGTGAAGGTCGCGTGCCAGCACGCCGTCGGCCTGCGCCCGCACGTCTCGGTCTTCGGCACCGACTATCCGACGCCCGACGGCACCGGCGTGCGCGACTACATCCACGTGGAGGATCTCGCCAGCGCGCACCTCTGCGCGCTCGACTACCTCGAGGCCGGCGGTGCCTCCACCACGCTCAACTGCGGCTACGGCCACGGGTACAGCGTGCGCGAGGTGCTCGAGATGGTGGCGCGCGTGAATGACGGTCGGGCGCTCAACGTGATCGAGGCGCCGCGTCGTGCCGGCGATCCGCCGAGTCTCGTCGCGGTGGCTGCGCGCATCCGCGCGACCCTGGGCTGGACGCCGCGGCACGACGACCTCGAGACCATCGTACGCTCCCAGCTGGATTGGGAGCGCCGGTTGCTGGCCGACCCTGGCCTGCAGCGAAACTGACGCGGGGGCGCCGGCGTCGCAAGGTGTGCACGCAGGGTCGCATGCTATCCTCGTGAAGCACCCTTCACTGACCGTGGATACCCCGTGAAGCAACACTTTCCCGGCTTCCTCGTCGCACGCCTGCCCGCCGCGCTCGTCCTGGCAGCCACGCTGGTCCTCTCCGCCTGCGGTGGTGGAGGAGGCGGTGGCGGTGGTGGCGGCGGCAACCAGGCGCCGGTCGCTTCCTTCACGGTCTCGCCGAGTTCGGGACAGGCACCGCTGACGGTCGCGGTGAACGCCTCCGCCTCCAGCGATGCGGACGGGTCGATCACCAGCTACAGCTGGAATTTCGGGGACAGTTCCACGGGTTCGGGCGTGACCACCTCGCACGACTACAGCGCCGCGGGCACGTTCACCATCACGCTGACGGTGCGGGACAATGGCGGCAAGACGGGGACCACGCAGCAGACCGTCTCGGTGACATCGGGCCCGCCGCCGCCCAACGTGAAGGTGAGCGGCCGCATCACGTACGAGCGCGTGCCGTTCTCGACGAGCGCGGGCAACGGCCTCGACTACACGCGGACGACCGCGGCTCCGGCCCGCGGCATCGTGGTCGAACTGCTGAAGAGTTCCGATTCGAGCGTGCTCTTCACCACGACGACCAACGCGACTGGCGATTACTCGTTCGACACCGCGCCGGTGAGCACCGACGTCAAGGTCCGCGCCAAGGCGCAGACGCGCTCCGCCTCGGGTGCCACCTGGAACGTCCAGGTGAAGAACAACACGAATTCGAACGCGCTGTACGTCATGGACACGGCCTCGTTCAACACCGGTACGGCGGATGTCACGAAGAACCTGCTGGCGGATTCGGGCTGGCCGGATTTGCAGGGCACCAGCTACACGAGCACACGCGTGGCGGCGCCGTTCGCGATCCTGGATTCGCTCTATTCCGCGGTGCAGTTCGTGGTGACTCAGGGCGGCGACGCGAATATTGCGCTGCCGGCGCTGGATGTCTTCTGGAGCCCGCAGAACCACTCGTCGAACGACTTCACGCCGGCGACCGGCAACATCCAGACCACGCAGTACCAGACGGGCGCGCAGGGCGGCATCTACGTCCTCGGCCAGGACGGTGTCGACACGGACGAGTACGACGAGCACGTGCTGACGCACGAGTTCCAGCACTACCTGCAGGACGCCACCAGCCGCGACGACACGGTCGGCGGGGCCCACTCGTTCGGCGAGAAGCTCGACATGCGCGTGGCGCTGAGCGAAGGCTACGCGAACGCGTTCTCCGGCATGGCCCTCAACGGCGATCCGGTCTATCGCGACTCGAACGGCACGAGCCAGGGCAATGACAGTTCGTTCAATCTCGAGACCACGTCGGTCAACCCGGCCGGCTGGTTCAACGAGTCGACGCAGGCTGGTCTCGCCTGGGACCTGTGGGACGGCAATGCCGACACGAACGACAACGTCAACCTGCCGTACTCGGTGATCTTCAGCGCATTCCGCACCACGCTGCGCACCGGCCAGCCGCTCACCAGCGTGTTCCCGCTGGTCGTCGCGCTCAAGACCGCGCGGCCGGCCGACGCGGCGGCGATCAACACCCTGGTCGGCAGTCGCGGCATGGTCGCGAACACCATGGATGCGTTCGCCACGACGGAGACCAACACGGGCAGCAACGGCGACGCCCTGCCGCTCTACACGAACATCGCGCTCAACGGTTCGACGGTGACGGTCTGCGGCAATCGCAACGAGGGCTTCTACAACAAGGTGGCCAACCGGCGGTTCCTGAAGTTCTCGCTGGCGGGCACGGTCAACGCGACGATCCACGCGGCCTTCAACGCCGGCCAGTCCGACACGACGCCGGGCCAGGTCACGCCGGACCCGGACATCGTGCTGTTCAAGGGCGGCGCGATCGCGACGGCGGAGTCGTCCAACGCGAACCAGGAAGACCTCGTGCGCACGCTCGATGCGGGCGACTACGTGATCGAAGTCTATGAATACAGTCACATCGAGGCACCTGCGACGGGGACGGCCCGCGGCAGGACGTGTTACAACGTCACCCTCACGGGTTGAGCACCGACCGGTAGAGAAACGCATGAACGCACCCACGCACGGCCACGCCCGCTTCCTTCCGCTCGCCCTCGCCGGGCTCGTCGCCGCGTTCGGCCTCACCGCCTGTGGCGGCAAGGACGACGGCGGCGCCAAGGTCCGGGTCAAGACGCGCCCGGCCCAGGAGCAGGCGAGCAAGCCGGCGGCCACCGTGGCGGTCGACGACGATCCGCGCCTCGCGACCGCCGTCATCAGCGGCAAGACGTCGGCCCCGGTCGACCTGAAGTACGACCTCGCGGCCAAGCCGCAGGTGGGCGTGCCGTTCGAGATCGAACTCGTGTTCGAGCCGCGGCTGCCGGCGGACACACTCGAAGTCGAGGTGACGGGCATGCCCGGCCTCGCCGTCGTGCAGCAGGGCACGTTCAAGTTCGACAAGGTGCAGGCCGCCACGCCGTACACGCAGAAGGTCACGGTGCAGGCGGATGCGGACGGCACGTATTACGTGAGCGTGCTGGCCCGGATGATTTCGCAGATCCAGACCGAGGTGCGCACCTTCTCGGTGCCGGTCGTCCTCGGCACGGCGCCCGCCGTGGCCAAGCCCGCGCCGCAGACGGATGCAGCCGGACAGGCGGTCGAGCCGATGCCGGCGTCGGAGCCCAAGCCGCAGCAGTGACCCGGGGCGGGGCCCCGCCGGCCCCGCGGGACGTCGCCGTGAGCTGACGCGCCGGCCGATCCGGCGTCGGCGGCCAAATCCGGTATACTCCGCGCCCTTTTGGCCCCCCGGCGCATCCCCCGTGTCCTCCAATCCCACGCAGTTCCTGCGCAATATCGCGATCATTGCGCACGTCGACCATGGCAAGACGACCCTGGTCGACCAGCTCCTCAAGCAGTCCGGCACCTTCGACGCCCGCACGGTCGTGCCCGAGCGCGTCATGGACTCCAACGCGCTCGAGAAGGAGCGCGGCATCACCATCCTGGCCAAGAACACGGCGATCCGCTGGAACGGCTACCGGATCAACATCGTGGACACGCCCGGGCACGCCGACTTCGGCGGCGAGGTCGAGCGCGTGCTGTCGATGGTCGACTCGGTGCTGCTGCTGGTCGATGCGGTCGACGGACCCATGCCGCAGACGCGGTTCGTGACCCAGAAGGCCTTTGCGCACGGCCTGCGGCCGATCGTGGTGATCAACAAGATCGACCGTCACGAGGCGCGCCCGAACTGGGTGCTCGACCAGACCTTCGACCTGTTCGACCGCCTCGGTGCCACCGAGGCGCAGCTCGACTTCCCGGTCGTGTACGCATCCGCGATCCAGGGCTTCGCGTCGTTCGATCCAGCGCACCGCGGCGGCGACATGACGGCGCTGTTCGAGACGATCGTGAAGCATTGCCCGCCGCCGGACGTGGACCTCGACGGCCCGCTGCAGCTGCAGGTCTCGCAGCTCGACTACTCGAGCTACGTCGGCGCGATCGGCATCGGCCGCATCAAGCGCGGCAAGATCCGCAAGGGCATGAACGTCACGGTGGTCGACAGCCACGGCCAGGCCCGCAACGAGAAGATCATGCAGGTGCTGGGCTTCCACGGCCTGAACCGCGTGGAGGTGGACGAGGCCGGGGCGGGCGACATCGTCGCGTTCTCCGGCATCGAGCGGCCGGCGATCTCGGAGACGTTGTGCGACCCGTCGCGCCCCGAGGCGCTGCACGCGCTGATCGTCGACGAGCCCACGATCGGCATGACGTTCGAGGTCAATACCTCGCCGTTCGCCGGTCGCGAAGGCAAGTACATCACCAGCCGCCAGATCCGCGAGCGCCTGTTCCGCGAGGCGCTGACGAACGTCGCGCTGCGCGTCGAGGAAACCGACGACCCGGACAAGTACCAGGTCTACGGCCGCGGCGAACTGCACCTCGGCGTGCTGCTCGAGAACATGCGCCGCGAAGGCTACGAGATCGCCGTGTCGCGACCGCGCGTCGTCATCAAGGAAATCGACGGCGTGAAGAACGAGCCGTACGAGATCCTGGCGGTGGACATCGAGGATTCGAGCCAGGGCGCGGTGATGACCGCACTCGGCAGCCGCGGCGGCCTGCTGCAGGCGATGCACCCGGACGGCAAGGGCCGCGTGCGGCTCGACTACGTGATCCCGGCGCGGGGACTGATCGGCTTCCAGACGGAATTCCGCACGCTGACCTCGGGCCTCGGCCTGCTGTTCCACGTGTTCGACCACTATGCGCCGGTGTCGGAGCGCGAGATCGCGAGCCGCCAGAACGGCGTGATGATCTCGAACGGCACGGGCACGGTGCTCGGCTACTCGCTCTTCAACCTGCAGGAGCGCGGCAAGCTGATGTGCTCCCACGGCGACGAGGTCTACGAAGGGCAGGTGATCGGCATCCACAGCCGCGACAACGACCTGGTGGTGAACCCGCTCAAGGGCAAGAAGCTCACCAACATGCGCGCGGCCGGCAAGGACGAGAACATCGTGCTGACGACGCCGATCCGCTACACGCTCGAGCAGGCGATGGAGTTCATCGAGGACGACGAGCTGGTCGAGATCACGCCGTCGTCGATCCGCATCCGCAAGCGCCAGCTGAAGGAGCTGGACCGCAAGCGCGCCGGCCGCGGTTCGGCGTCCGAAGAGGACTGATACGGGGCCGACCCCGGACCGGCCGGGGTCAGGCGACGCGGTCCGCCGTCATCGGCGGCATCGAGGCCACGTCGATCAGCGGGCCGAGCAGATCGATCGGCTGCGGCGCGCTGATGTAGTTGCCCTGCGCGTACTGCACGCCGATCTCGGCGAGGCACTGCAGCACGTCCGGCGAGTCCACGCGTTCGGCGATGGTGGCGATGCCCATGGCGTTGCCGATGCGGGCGATTGCCTCGACCATGCTGCGGTCGATCGGGTCCTGGATCACGTTGTGCACGAACTGCCCGTCGATCTTCAGGAAGTCGACCGGCAGGTTCTTCAGGAACATGAACGAGGACATGCCGCTGCCGAAGTCATCGAGCGAGAAGCGGCAGCCGCGGGCCTTCAGCTCCTTGATGAAGCGCGTGGCCGCGGCGAGTCCGGTCATGGCGGCCGCCTCGGTCAGTTCGAAGCACAGCGCGCCGGGGCTCATGTCGGCCGCGGTGATCTCGGCGATGACGTAGTCGAGGAACTGCTCGTCGTTGATCGTGGTCGGCGAGACGTTCACGGCCAGCGTGAAATGCGAGCGGCGGCCCTCGTCGCTGCGCCGGTGGACGTGGCGGGTGCAGGCCTGCCGCACCACCCAGCGGTCGATCGCCGGCATCAGGTTGAAGCGCTCGGCGGCCGGGATGAATTCCGACGGGCGCACCAGCTCGCCGTTCTCGTCGCGCATGCGCAGCAGCAGTTCGAAGTGCCGCTCGACCCGGGCCCCGTGCCGGATGGGCACGATCGGCTGGCACAGCAGCACCAGGCGGTTCTCCTCGCAGGCCCGGTTGATGCGCGACACCCACTGCATCTCGCGGTGCCGCTCCGGCGCCCGTCCCTCGGCGTAGGTCTGGACGCGATTGCGGCCGGACTCCTTCGCGGAATAGCAGGCCACGTCCGCGGCGCTCATCACCGACGCCGGGGTCTCCGCGAGTGCGTTGACCTCGGCGAGTCCGATCGAGACGCCCACGTTCATCACGCGGTCCTGCCACACGAAGCGGAAATCGCGGATCGCCTGGCGCAGGTTCTCCGCGATGCGGGCCGCCATGTCGAGCGTGCAGTCCTGCAGCAGGACGCCGAACTCGTCGCCGCCGAGGCGGGCGAGGGTGTCGGTGGTGCGAATGCGGGTCTGCAGCACGCTGGTGATCTGCTTCAGCAGCCGGTCGCCCGCCTGGTGCCCGCAGGTGTCGTTGACGACCTTGAACTGGTCGAGGTCGAGGTACATCAGCACGTGGTTCGTGCGCTCGTCCGCGCGCGCGCTGCGCAGCGCATCGGCCAGGCGCTGCTCGAACTCGCGCCGGTTGATGAGGCCGGTCAGCGCGTCGTGGGTGGCCTGGTACGCCAGGGCGCGCTGCAGGCGTCGCTCCTGGCTGACGTCGTGGAACACCATGACGACGCCGATCAGCCGTCCGCTGCGGTCGCGGATCGGCGAGGCGGAGTCCTGGATCGAGATCTCCTGGCCGCGCCGGTTGATCAGCAGCGACGGCTCCTGCATCTCGGCGAGCCGGCCCTCCTGCAGGCAGCGCAGGATCGGGCTGTCGATCGGCTGGCGAGTCGATTCGCTCACCACCCGGAAGACCTCGGCCACCGGCCGGCCGGCCGCCTCGCGCGTCTCCCAGCCGGTCAGCTCCTCGGCGACCGGGTTGAGGTATTCGACCCGGCCGTCCGCGTCCGCGGTGATGACCGCGTCGCCGATCGACTGCAGGGTGACCTGGGCCTTCTCCTTCTCCTCGTACAGCTGCAGCTCGGCGCGCTTGCGCACCGAGATGTCGGTGATGGTGCCCTCGTAGCCCTCGATCGCGCCGTTGCCGTCGCGCACCACGCGTGCGTTCTCGATCACGGTGATCAGCGAGCCGTCGCGCCGGCGCATCTGGCACTCGGCGTCGCGCACCATGCCGTCGCGATGCAGTGCCGCCACGATGCGGTCGCGGTCCTCCGGCTGGGCGTAGATGTCGACGGTCGCGCGGATCGCGAGCATCTCCTCGGTGGCGCCGTAGCCGAACATGGCGACGAGCGCCGGGTTGACCGACTCGAAGCGGCCGTCGACGCTCGAGCGGTAGACGCCTTCGACCACGTTCTCGAACAGGCCGCGGTACTGCGACTCGCTGCGCCGCAGGGCCTGCTCCGAGCGCTTGCGCTCGATCGCGATCGCCGCCAGCGCGGTGAGGCGGCTCATGAGCTCGAAGTCGCGCCGCAGCGGGCTGCGGGGCTGGCGGAAATACAGGGCCAGCGTGCCGAGCATGCGGCCGTCCGACGCGCGGATGGGCGTCGACCAGCAGGCGCGCAGCCCGGCCTCGAGCGCGCCGAGGCGCGGGTGCTCCCAGAGCGCGTCGCGGGCGATCTCCGCGACGATGACCTGCCGCTGCAGGAAGATCGCGGCGGCGCACGAGCCGTTGCGGGGGCCGACCTCGATGCGCTCGAGCGCGGCGGCGAACGGCGGCGGGATGCGGCGGCCCGCGGCCAGCTGCAGCACGTTGGCCTCGGCGTCGACCAGGCAGACCGTGCACCAGGCTTCGGGCGTCACGCGTTCGGCCGTCTCGGTGAGGGCCTCGAGCGTGACCCCGAGATCGACATTGCCGGTGATGCGTTCGAACACGCGCCGCTCGCCGGCCGCGAGGAACTCGCTGCGCTTGCGCTCGGTGATGTCGGTGATGCTGCCGCGGATCAGGCGCCGGCTGGAGGAGGGCAGGCGGACGAGGCGCACTTCGCACGGAATGTCGTGGCCGAGGGCATCGCGATGCGTCCACTCGAAGTTCGGCGCCTCGCCTGCGAGCGCGCGGTCGATGTGGCCGCGTTGCACGCCGAACGACGGGGTGCCGTCCGCCTGGTCTGGCGGACTGATCTTCTCCGGCCCGATCGCGAGCAGTTCCTCGCGGGTCATCTTGAAGAAGCGGACCGCGTTGTCGTTGCACTCGACGAAGCGTCCGAGGTCCACGTCCAGCACGACGATGGCCTCGGGCGCGTTCTCGACGAGGGTTCGGTAGCGGGCCTCGCTCTCGCGGATCGCGGCCTCGGCCAGCTTGCGGTCGGTGGTGTCGCGCAGGCACACGACGAAGACCTCGCGGTCGTCGAGGCGCACCTTGCTGACGCCGATTTCCGCGTCGAACAGTGCTCCCCCGCGATTGCGGCCCTTGGTCTCGCGCGGGGCCAGGTCGACTTGGGTGTTCTCGAGCGATTCCGCCAGTTCGTCGAGCGCGGCCACGATCTCGGGCTGGCGCGCCAGGGACGGGATCAGCAGGTCGAGCTTGCGGCCGCGGACCTCATCCTCGGCGAAGCCGAAGATGCGTTCGGCCGTGGTGTTCAGCGTCTGGATGCGGCCGGTCTCGTCGACCGTCAGGATCGCGTCCTTGACGTGGTCGAGGATGACCTGCAGCTGCGCTTCGGCGCTCTCACGCACTTCGCGCGTGAAGGCGTTGGTCTCGTCCGCGAGCAGGCGCATCGAGCGCACCACGCCCTTGCGCTCCTCGTCCCACTCGCCATATGCGGAGCTGATCAGTCCAAGCAGGGTGCGGAGGTCGAACTGCCCGCCATCGTCGCGTGACTTCTCGAACTGCTGGCGGAGGAGCGGGTGCAGGTTCATTCGCGTGCCACGTCAGCGGGGCGGGCGGGCCGGCAACGGGTCGACCCGGCGCGGGCGCAAGCCGGTCGTCGCGCGTGAACGGCGTTCCGCCGCGCGCACGTCGTCCACCGGCCGCGTGCCGAGCCAACGGAGCACGCGGCGATCACGGGTCGCCTTGTCGAACAGCCGATTCATCCCTGTCGCGCCAGCCTCTCGCGCATCCGCCCCACGGATGGCCACCGATGGTAGGCCGAGGGTGCGCCGGTCGGTGTGAATCGCGTCACATCCCGCTGGCCGGCAGGCCGATTCGGTAAAATGCCCGTCCCCATTGGCCTCGCGACCTCCCTTGAACCACCCCGACGCCGAACCGGCCACGACCTCCCTGCTGGCTGCGGACGACCCCGCGCCGTTCGTGGTCCTGCGGCCGCAGGGGCGGGCGCCGGCGCTGCTGGTCTGCGACCACGCGAGCCGGGCCTTTCCGAGTCGCCTCGGCCGGCTCGGCCTGCCGGAACTGGCGACGTGGCAGCACATCGCCTGGGACATCGGGGCCGGGGAACTGACCCGCGGCCTCGCCGACGCGCTCGATGCGCCGGCGGTCCTGGCCGGCTATTCGCGGCTGGTCGTGGACTGCAATCGCGCACCCGACGATACCCAGGCCTTCCGCGAGACCAGCGACGGGTGCCCGATCCCGGGCAATCGGGGCCTCGACGAGACGGCGCGTCGCCTGCGTCTCGCGAACCTGTTCGACCCGTACCACGAATGCATCGCGGCGATGCTGGCGGCGCATCGCGCGCGCGGCGTGCGGCCGCTGGTCATCGCGGTGCACAGCTTCACGCCGTCGCTCGGTGATGGCGCGCGACGGCCGTGGCACGTCGGCGTCCTGTGGGACCAGGACGAGGCGAATGCGCGGCGCCTGATGCGCGGCCTGTCCGCCGTCGAGGGGCTGGTCGTCGGCGACAACCAGCCCTACAGCGGCAAGCACCCGTCGGATTACACGATCGATCACCACGCCGAGCGTGCCGGCCTGCCCCACCTGTGCCTCGAGGTGCGCCAGGACCAGCTCGAGTCGCCGGCCGGCGTGGAGCGCTGGGTCCGGTTGCTCGCGGCGCAGATCGCTCCGCTGCTCGGCGACCCCGGGGTCCACCGTCCATTGCGTCCGGAGTCCGCCTGATGGCCACGCGCGAGCCGCCGCTGACGCTGGGTGTGGAGGAGGAATACCTGCTCGTCGACCGGGAGACCGGGGCCGTCGCGAGCGAACCGCCGCCGCGGTTCTTCGCCGACCTGCACGATCGCACCGGGGGCCGGGCATTCCCGGAGTTCCTGCGCTCGCAGGTGGAGGTCGCCACGCCGGTCTGCCGCACGGCGGCCGAGGTCCGGCGCGAACTCGCCGCGCTGCGCCGCGCGGTGATCGAGGAAGCCGCGCGCTACGGCCTCGCGCCGATCGCCGCGTCCAGCCATCCGTTTTCCCTCAGCGCCAAGCAGAAGCGGACCGACAAGGAGCGCTACGTCGCGCTGCTCGAGGAGATGCAGGGCGCGGCGCGACGCATGATGATCTGCGGGCTGCACGTGCACGTCGGCATCGAGGACGACGAGCTGCGCATCGACCTGATGAACCAGCTGACGTATTTCCTCCCGCACCTGCTCGCGCTGTCCTGCAGCTCGCCGTTCTGGGAAGGCGAGCGGACGGGACTCATGTCGTTCCGGCTGATGGTGTTCAACGGCGTGCCGCGCACGGGCCTGCCGGAGCGCTTCGACAGCTGGAGCGAGTACCGCCGGCACACCGACACGCTCATCGAGACCGGGGTGATCGTCGACACCTCGCGCATCTGGTGGGACCTGCGGCCGAGCGCGCGCTATCCGACGCTGGAGACGCGCCTGCTCGACTGCTGCACCCGCCTCGACGACGCCGTGCGGCTCGCCGCGCTGAACCAGTGCCTGTTGCGGATGCTGTTCCGGCTGCGCCAGGGCAACCAGCGCTGGCGCAGCTATCCTGCGTTGCTGGTGGGCGAGAACCGCTGGCGCGCCATGCGCTATTCGTTCGACGCGGGACTGCTGGATCTCGGCCGGCAGCGCATCGTGCCGTTCGCGGAGCTGCTGGAGGAGATCCTCGCGCTGGTGCGCGAGGACGCGATCGCGCTCGGCTGCGAGGCGGAGATCGACGGCCTGCGCGAGATCCCTCGGCGGGGCACCAGCGCGCATTGCCAGCTGCGGGTGTACGACGAAGCGCTGGGGCAGGGCGCCAGCGAGCAGGAGGCTCTGCGCAAGGTCGTCGAGTGGCTGGTGCTCGAGACGGCGCGCTCATGACGGACGGAGGGCTTCCGCTGGAGCGCCGGCTGTGCGTCGCGCCCATGATGGATTACACGGACCGGCATTGCCGGTTCCTGCTGCGGCTCCTGAGTCCGCACGCGCTGCTCTACACGGAGATGGTCACGGCGCAGGCACTGGCCCACGGCGACGTCGAGCGCCTGCTCGGCTTCGAGCCGGCGGAACATCCCGTCGCGCTGCAGCTCGGCGGCTCCGATCCGCACCTGCTGGCGCAGGCCGCGCGCCTCGGTGCCGAGCGCGGCTACGACGAAATCAATCTCAACGTAGGCTGTCCGAGCGACCGGGTGCAGAGCGGCCGCTTCGGTGCCTGCCTGATGGCAGAGCCCGTGCTGGTCGCCGAGTGCGTGCGCGCGATGCGCGAGGCGGTGCACGTCCCGGTGACCGTGAAGTGCCGCATCGGCATCGACGATCACGACGACTACGCGTTCTTCGCGGCGTTCATCGATGGTGTGCGCCAGGCGGGCGTCGACGTCTTCATCGTGCATGCGCGCAAGGCCCACCTGCAGGGACTCAGCCCGAAGGAGAACCGCGAGATCCCGCCATTGCGGTACGACGTGCCGGCGCGCCTGAAGCGAGAACATCCGGAGCTGACGGTGGTGCTGAACGGGGGCCTGCGCGACGTGCCGACGATCGAGGAATGGCTGCCCCGATTCGACGGCGTGATGCTCGGGCGGCAGGCGTACCACGATCCGTACCTGCTGGCCGTGCTCGATGCGCGCCTCTGGCCGTCGACGGCGCCCCTGCCGTCCCGCGAGGCGGTGGTCGAGTCCTACGCCGACTACGTCGAGCGCATGCTGGCCGCCGGTCACCGCCTGCCGACCCTGCTGCGACACGTGCAGGGACTGTACGCGGGCCGGCCGAATGCGCGCGTCTGGCGGCGGTTTCTCAGCGAGAACGCGCATCGGGAGGGGGCGGGTGCGGACCTGCTGCGGGCGTCCCTGCGCATGGTGGAGCGCGCCGCCTGAGGCATTGCGCAGAGCGCGACTCAAGGCGGCCCCGGGGCCGCCGATAGCCGGTGGACGGGCCCTGCGCCGTGTCCCGGCCTGCCGTGGTCGGGGTCGCCGGGGGACCCTGTATACTCCGGGAATTGTCGTCGGCCGGCCCGGGATGGCCGGGCACAGGGGATGTCAGGACGTGTCGAGCACTGAGACGGAAGTTGCCGTCCTGTTCGCGGACGTGGTCGGAAGCACTCGGCTCTACGAGGTGCTGGGCGACCACGCCGCACGGGAAATGATCGTGAAGTGCGTCGGGCTCATGCGTGAGGCGACCGAGCGCAACCGCGGCACCGTGATCAAGACCATCGGCGACGAGATCCTCGCGATCTTCCCGACCGCCAACGACGCCGTGAACGGCGGCGCCGAGATGCAGCAGGACATCGGTGCCCAGCCCGAACTGCTGGTTCAGGGGCAGCACGTGGCGATCCGCATCGGCTGCCATTTCGGCCCGGTCGTGCTCGAGAACAAGGACATCTTCGGCGCGACCGTCCACACGGCCAACCGCATGACCAGCCAGGCCAAGGCCGGCCAGGTGATCCTGAGCGGCGACACCGTGAGCCGGCTGTCGCCGGAGTGGCGCGCCGTGTCGCGGCGCATCGACGTCACGACGGTGCGCGGGCTCGCCGAGGACATGGAACTCTACGAGGTGCTGTGGCAGCAGGAAGACGCCACCAGCATGCTGCCCTCGATCGAGATCGAGTCGCGCAAGGGCCACCGGGCGAGCAAGGTGAGGCTGTTCTACCTCGGCGGCGAGCACGTGCTCGACGATGCCAAGAAGGTGTTCACGCTCGGGCGCGCCGAGGAGAACGACATCGTCGTGAAGGGCTCGCTGATCTCGCGGCTGCACGCCAAGATCGAGGTCTCGCGCGACAAGTTCCTGCTCATCGACCAGAGCACGAACGGCACGTTCGTCATCAACCAGGAAGGGCGCGAGTCGTTCGTGCGCCGGGACTCGGTGCCGCTCGCGGGCAAGGGCTTCATCGGCCTCGGCAAGCTGCCCGAGGCCAACGCGGCGGACGCCATCCGCTACCAGCTCGAAGATTAAATAGGGGACATTCCTCTTTTTCGCCGTGTCGCGAAAAAGAGGAATGTCCCCTGTTTTTCAGCCGAGGGCGCGCTTGACCTTCAGGTACTGCTCGCGCAGCGCGGGAGGCGTGCGCGCGCCGAACTCCTCGAGGTACTTGCCGATCTCGTCGATCTCGCGGTGCCAGGCCGCGTAATCGAGGTCGAGCAGCTGGTGCACCGTGGCCTCGGGCAGGTTCAGCGACGCGAGGTCGAGGTCTTCCTTGCGTGGCAGGTACCCGATCGGCGTTTCCTGCGCCTGCGCCCGACCCTCGCAGCGGTCGATGATCCACGACAGCACGCGCAGGTTGTCGCCGAAGCCCGGCCACAGGAACTTGCCGTCCTTGTCCTGGCGGAACCAGTTGACGTGGAAGATCTTCGGCAACTGCTTCACGCGCCCTTCGAACGACAGCCAGTGCGCCCAGTAGTCGGCGAAGTTGTAGCCGCAGAACGGCTTCATCGCCATCGAGTCGCGGCGCACGACACCCACCTGGCCGACCGCGGCGGCCGTCGTTTCCGACGCCATGCCGGCGCCGACCAGCACGCCGTGCTGCCAGTCGCGGGCCTCGTACACCAGCGGGGCGACTTCGCGCCGCCGGCCACCGAACAGGATCGCCGAGATCGGCACGCCTTCCGGGTGCTCCATCAGGTGGTTGTACGCCGGGTTCTGCTTCGCCGAGACGGTGAAGCGCGAGTTCGGGTGGGCCGCCGGGCCGTTGGCCTTGTCGTACGGCCGGCCCTGCCAGTCGATCGCCGGCGCGCCGGTGATGCGGCCTTCCCACCACGGCTGGTTGTCCGCCGTCACGGCCACGTTCGTGAAGATCGTGTCGTGATGGATCATCTCGTAGGCGTTGCGGTTGGTCTTCGGGCTGGTGCCGGGCACCACGCCGAAGAAGCCGGCTTCCGGGTTGATCGCCCGCAGGCGGCCGTCGCTGCCGACGTGCAGCCAGGCGATGTCCTCGCCGATCGTCCACACCTTCCAGCCCGGCATCGTGTCGGGCGGGATCAGCATGCCGAGGTTGGTCTTGCCGCACGCCGACGGGAACGCGCCCGCGACGTAGTGCACTTCGCCGCGCGGGTTCTCGAGGCCGACGATCAGCATGTGCTCGGCGAGCCAGCCCTCGTCACGGGCCTGCCAACTCGCGATGCGCAGCGCGTGGCACTTCTTGCCGAGCAGCGCGTTGCCGCCGTAGCCCGAGCCGATGCTCTTGATCGAGAGCTCCTCGGGGAAGTGCATGATGTAGCGTCGGTCCGGGTTCAGGTCGCCCACCGAGTGCAGGCCCTTCACGAACTTGCCCTCGCGCTCGATGCGCTGCAGGGCCGGGGCGCCCATGCGCGTCATGATGCGCATGTTGAGCACGACGTAGGGACTGTCGGTGATCTCGATGCCGCAGCGCGCATAGGGTGAATTGATCGGGCCCATGCAGTAGGGCACGACGTACATCGTGCGGCCCTTCATGCAGCCGGCGAAGAGGGCATCGATCTTCGCGTGCGCCTCGGCCGGCGCCATCCAGTTGTTGTTCGGGCCGGCGTCTTCCCTGTCGCGGGTGCAGATGAAGGTCAGGTGCTCGACGCGCGCCACGTCCGACGGGTGCGAGCGATGCAGGTGACAATTCGGGAAGGTCGCGGAGTCGAGCTCGAGCAGGTCGCCGCGCTCCAGCATCAGGTGCGTGAGTTCGTCGCGCTCCGTGTCCGATCCGTTGCACCAGTGGATGCGTTCCGGCTGGGTGAGCTTGGCAGACTCTGCGACCCAGTCGCGGAGGGCAGCGTTGGTGGTGGTCATGGACGGGTTCCTTGCGTTGCTCCGGCGCCGGGCCGGGCCGGAGTCGTCTGCGGCTCCGTGACTCCCGATTATAGCGGCGCGCGCGCAACTCGCGCTGCAATGCGACAAAAGTCGAGTAACACGTGGATCCGGAACAAAAAAAAGCGCCCTCCGAGGAGGGCGCAATCAGGGGGAGACCGGTTGAGGCTGGAATGATTCTGTGGGTGCCTCGGACGCTCAGGCGGCCTTGCGGGCGCGAGTCGTCTTGCGCACGGCGCGCTTCACCTTGCGGCGCGCCGTCTTGATCTCGGGGACTTCCTGCTCGGCGGTCTCGCGGACCTTCTCGAGGGTGTGCGTGGCGACGGCGCGGAACTCGCGGCCGGCGTCCTTGAAGATCGTCACGGCGCGGTTCGCATCCTCGACCAGGCGCGCACGCGTGGCGGGGATCATCTCGATCTGGTCGCGCACCATGTCGACCACGCCGTCGGCGCGGGTGGCGCGCTCGAGGCGCAGGGCCACGTCCGTGAGGGCGGAGGTGATCATGTCGGACTGCAGCTCGATCAGGTTCTGCACGGCCGTCTGCGACACCGCGGTCACCTTGATGCCCGAGCGGGCGATCATGCGGACCGGGCTCTTCATGGCCTTGAGGCTCTCGGCGGAGCCGCTGACGGCTTCACGCACGGACTCGGCGGATTCCTTGCGCAGCTTCTGCACCTGTTCAGCCAACGCGTGCGTCTTCTCGTTCACGATGTCCTGCATCTGGCTAATCATGGATGGCTCCTGCATGGATGGCGGGACTGCTGCGTTGCAGCATTTGCTGCAGTGCACAATAGTGCAACCGTGGGATCGTGTCAACACGCGGAAAGTGCAGACCGCCCAAACAGGCCACTGTCGGGTCGATTGGCGCTTGCCCCGCCCGGGTCGGTCCCGCAAAGTCCGTCGTCCATGCGCGCCGCCCCCCGACGGTTCCCTGCCTGCCTGCTCGCCGCGGTCGCCGCCGTGGCGGCGTGCGCCGCAGGCTCGGCCGGCGCCCAGTCCAACACCAGCGAGACGCAGGTCGGCGCACCGGTGGCCACCGGCAGTGGTCCGCTCACCGTCTCGGTCGAGGCGGAGATCCTGACGGAGTCGACCGGCCCTGATGGCCGCACGATGCGACGGTGGGAACCCGCGACGCGCCTGCGCGCGGGGGAGGAGGTCTACTACACGCTGCGCGTGCACAACCCGGGCCGCCGACCGGTCGAGGCCGTGGTGGTGACGAAGCGGCTGCCATTCGGCGTCGCGTACCAACCCGGGTCGGCCGTGGGGCCGGACTGCCAGGTACAACTGTCGACCGACGGGGGCACGACCTTCGCGCCGGCCGATCCGGGCAGTGCGGACGCCAAGGCCCGGCGCAACCGCAAGGCGCCCGTCGTCGAGTACACGCACGTCCGCTGGATCCTCGCGCGTCCGCTGGCCCCGGGTGCCACGGCACTGCTGCGCTTCCGCGCCGTGTTCACCTGAGCCATGGCGTCCACGCTGGCCGACATCTTCGGTCCCGATGGACCGCTCGCGAACGCGCTCCCCGGCTACACGGTGCGCGAGCAGCAGGTCGCGATGGCCGAACACGTCGCGGCCGCGCTGGCCGCGCGCGAGCAACTCATCGTCGAGGCCGGCACCGGCACCGGCAAGACCTTCGCCTACCTCGGCCCGGCGCTGCTCTCCGGCAAGCGCGTCATCGTCTCGACCGGCACGCGCGCGCTGCAGGACCAGTTGTTCCACCGCGACCTGCCGGCGATCTGCGGCGCGCTCGGACGTCCGGTGCGCATCGCGTTGCTGAAGGGACGCGCCAACTACCTCTGTCGACATCGCCTCGACCTCGCCGAGCAGCAGGCCTATGCGCGCGGCCTCAAGCGCGAGGTTGCCGTCGCGTTGCCGCGCGTGCGGGCGTGGGCGCACCTGACGCGTCGGGGAGACATCGCCGAACTGCCCGGGCTCGGCGAGCAGGACGCGGTCTGGCCCTGGGTGACGTCGACGCGCGAGAACTGCCTCGGCGTGAAGTGCGCGCAATTCGAGCAGTGCTGCGTGCTCGCGGCGCGCCGCGAGGCGCAGGCGGCGGACATCGTCGTCGTGAACCACTACCTGCTGATGGCCGACCTCGTGCTGAAGGAGGAAGGCTTCGGCGACCTGCTGCCGGGCGTCGATGCCGTCGTGATCGACGAGGCGCACCAGTTGCCCGACGTCGCGGCGCAGTTCCTCGGCTACAGCGTCAGCACGCGGCAGATCGCCACGCTGGTCAAGGACCTGATGGGCGAGCTGCTGCTTGCACAGCAGATGGGTGGACGCATCGATGCAGCCATCGGCGCGGTGGACCAGCAGGTGGCGGCCGTGCTCGGGGCCAGTGGTGGCGGCGAGGCGCGCATCGAGCACGCAGCCTGGCCCGAGCGCCTGCTCGAGGCACTGCACGGTCTTGCGGGAAGGTCCGGCGAACTCGCGGAAGCGCTCGCGCCGCTCGCGGCCAACGACGGCCAGGCGGCTTTTGCCCGGTTGCGCGAACGCCTGGTCGAGGCGGCGCAACGACTCGAGACGCTCACCGGCGAGGAAGCGCCGGGGGGCGTGCGCTGGGCCGAGACCGGGCCGCGCAACGTGAGTTGTCACTTCGCGCCAGTCGACGTGGCAACACCGCTCGCGGCCCTGTTGCAGGCACAGCCGACCGCGTGGGTCCTGACCTCCGCGACGCTCGCTGTCGGCGAGGACTTCACGCACTTCAAGCGCCGCAGCGGCCTCGCGCATGCGCGCAGCGTGCGTTTCGAGAGTCCGTTCGATTTCGCACACCAGGCGCTGCTCTACCTGCCGAAGGGCCTCGGCGACCCGGGCACCCCCGGACACACGCGCGACGTGATCCGCGCGGCCCTGCCGGTGCTCGAGACCAGCGGCGGCCGTGCGTTCCTGCTCTTCACGAGCCATCGCGCGCTGCGCGAAGCGGCGGAGGAACTGCAGCGCATCTGGGGTCCGACGCCGCCCGTGCCGGTCCTGGTGCAGGGCACCGCGTCGCGCGACCAGTTGCTGCGGACGTTCCGTGAAGCGGGCAACGCGGTGCTGCTCGGCACCGGCAGTTTCTGGGAAGGTGTCGACGTCAAGGGGGCGGCCCTGTCCGTGGTGGTGATCGACAAGCTGCCGTTCGCCTCGCCCGACGATCCGCTGCTCAAGGCCCGCCTCGCTGCGATCCGCGAGCGGGGCGGCAATCCGTTCTTCGACGAGCAGGTTCCGCAGGCCGTGATCTCGCTCAAGCAGGGCGTGGGCCGGCTGATCCGCGACGAGGCGGACTGCGGCGTGGTCACGATCTGCGACACGCGCCTCGTCACCAAGGGGTACGGGCGCACGTTCCTCGCCGCGCTGCCGCCGATGAAGCGCACCCGCGTGCTCGAGGAAGTGCAGGCGTTCCTGCGCGAGCACCTCGGTGCCGACGTCGCCTTGCCCGCGAGCACGTCGCACTAGCGCGATGGCCGTCCATGGTTCACGCTGCCGGCATGCGCCTGCTCGCCATCGATACCTCGACCGAATGCTGTTCCGCGGCCCTGCTGCAGGACGGGCAGATGTACCTGCGCTCGGTGCTCACCGAGCGCAGTCACGCCGAGATGATCCTGCCGATGGTCGACGCCGTGCTGCGCGAGTGTGGCGTGGCCCTGACGGATCTCGACGCCGTGGCGTTCGGACGTGGCCCCGGCGCCTTCACGGGGCTGCGGGTCGCCGCGGGCGTCACCCAGGGGCTCGCCCTCGGGGCCGGCCTGCCGGTCGTCCCGATCTCCAGCCTGGCGGCCGTGGCGTTCCAGGTACCGGCCACGCCGGGCGAGCACGTGCTCGTGTGCAACGACGCCCGCATGGGCGAGGTGTACTGGGCGGTGTACCGCCTGGTGGCGCCGGACGGCGAGCCCGTCGAGGTCGTCCGGGAATCGGTGGGCCCGCCGGAGCGCGTCGGGATTCCGGAGGGGGTCCGCCACGTGGCCGGCAATGCGCTCGGTCGTTACCCCGTGCTCGACCAGCGCGTCCGGGAGGCCGGATTGCAGGTGCATGACGACGTGCGTCCCCGCGCCGATGCGGTCGCCTGGCTCGGCGCATTCGCGTTCGCGGCGGGCGGGGCGGTGGGAGCGGAAGAAGCCCTGCCGCGGTACGTCCGTGACGACGTGGCCCGGCCTTCCGGCGGCCCTGTCACGGGAATGTCATAATTCGCGACTGTAATTCTGCTGCAACGGGGCCGCGCCACCAGGGGCCGCAATGACCGGCAAGCAGATCCTGATCGTCGAAGATGAAAAACCGATCCGCGACATGGTCGCCTTCGGCCTCAAACGCGCGGGCTTCGAAGTCCGCGAGGCGGAGGACTGTTCGTCGGCGCGCGCCCAGATCGCCGACCGGCGGCCCGACGTCCTGCTGGTGGACTGGATGCTGCCCGACCAGAGCGGACTCGAGCTGGTGCGCTCGGTCAAGCGCCACAAGGACACGGCCGACCTGCCGGTGATCATGCTCACGGCCCGCGCGGAAGAGATCGACAAGGTCGCGGGACTCGAGGGCGGCGCCGACGATTACATGACCAAGCCCTTCAGTCCGCGCGAGCTGCTGGCGCGGGTGCAGGCGCTCCTGCGGCGCGCGTCGCCGACCAGCGTCGGCGAAGTCATCGCCGCGGGCGGCTTGCAGATGGATACCGCGAGTCACCGCGTCACCTGCGGCGACCGCAACGTGCCGCTCGGCCCGACCGAGTACCGGCTGCTGCAGTTCTTCATGGAGCATCCGGAGCGCGTGTACGGTCGTGGCCAGCTGCTCGATCGCGTGTGGGGCGGGAACGTCTACGTCGAGGAGCGCACGGTCGACGTGCACATCCGCCGGCTGCGCAAGGCGCTCGAGCCGTTCGGCTGCGATGCGCTGGTGCAGACCGTGCGCGGCTCGGGCTACCGGTTCTCGATGCGCGCGGACTGAGTCGGAGCGCGCCCTACCTTGTCGAAACCGGCCTGGCGCTACGTGATCGGGATCGTGCTCGCGCTGGCGGTCGCCGGCGCGATCGGCGCGCTCGCCGGTCATCCCGGCCGATGGGTGGCCGGCGCGGCGATTGCGATCCTCGTGGTGCAGGTCCGCAACCTGCTGCGCCTCGACCATTGGCTGCGCCACCGCAGCCAGGTGCGCCCGCCCGACATGACGGGGCTGTGGGGCGAGGTGATGGCGGTCACGTCGCGCCTGTACCGGCGCAAGGTATTCCACAAGCGCCGCGTGCTGCGCCTGCTGCGCGAACTGCGGCGCATGACCAGCGCGATGCCCGACGGCGCGATCCTGCTCGGGCCGGCGCGCGAGATCCTCTGGTTCAACCGCACGGCCGCCGAGTACCTCAACCTGCGGCGCAAGATCGACTTCGGGTTGCGCGTCGACAACCTGATCCGCCATCCCGATTTCATCGAGTACGTCGAGCGCGGCGGCAAGGGCGCCTCGCCGCGGGTGCATTTCCCCCAGTTCGGCGACCGCTGGTACCTGTTCAGCCTGGTGGCGTCGGGCGAGTCGGGGCTCGGCCTGCTGATCGTGCGCGACGTCACGAGCGAAGCCCGCCTGGAGTCCATGCGCAAGGACTTCGTCGCCAACGCGTCGCACGAACTGCGCTCGCCGCTCACCGTGATCAGCGGCTACCTCGATGCCCTCGCCGACGAGACGGGCCTCCCGACGGAGTGGCAGGAGCCGGTGGCGGAGATGCGTCGCCAGTCCGATCGCATGCGCGGCATCGTGGGCGACCTGCTCGAGCTTTCCAAGATGGAGGCGGGCGGCGGCGAGGCCGAGCGCACGCCGATCGACGTCGGCGGCATGCTCGCCCTGATCCGCAAGGACGCGCTCGCGCGCCCTGTGCACCCGGCGATCGTCGACCTGCGGCTCGACAGCGACGCCTGGCTGCTCGGCGCCGAGGGCGAGGTGCACTCGATCCTCGCCAACCTGGTGTCGAACGCGGTGAAGTACACGCCGGCGGACGGGCGCATCGAGGTGCGCTGGTGGGTCGATGCGGACGGCGGGCACGTCGCCGTGCGGGACACCGGCATCGGCATCGCACCCGAGCACCTGCCGCGACTCACCGAACGTTTTTATCGCGTCGATCCGGGCCGCTCCCGCAAGCTCGGCGGCTCGGGACTCGGGCTCGCAATCGTCAAGCACGCGCTGCTGCGGCACGGCGGCCGCCTGGAGATCGCGAGCCGCGTGGGCGAGGGCAGCGTCTTCACCTGTCATTTCCCGGCCGCGCGGGTCCAGCCCAGGGAGTGATCCCGCCGGCGCCCGCGGTGCGTGACGCACAACCGTCGCGCCGCTGCAATCTCGTTGTCACACGGCACCCCTATAAAGCGCGGCATGTCCGTTGCAAACACCCAGAGGGGACCGAACGTGAGAAAGACCGCAATCGCGGCGGCCGTGGCCGCCACCCTGTGCCTGGCCGCGGCCGACGCTTCCGCCGCGACCCAGGGCACCGCCTCGAAGGCCGACCTCGAGCAGGTGCAGGCGCAGATGCAGGCGCTGGCCGACCGACTCGCGAAGCTCGAGGCCACCAATTCGCAGCTCGCTTCGGAGAATGCGGAGCTGAAGGCGCTGGTGGAGCGTCGCGATGCCGAGACCGATTACCTCAAGGCGCAGGCGCGCGACCTGCGGCAGGACGCGGCAGTGGCGAATGCCGAGATCGCCAAAGTCAAGGGCGCCGACTGGGCGACCAAAATCAAGGCGCGCGGCGATTTCCGCTATCGCAGCGAGTTCTTCACCAACCAGGAACGCGTGGTCGGATCCGGAGCGACGGCCGTGGTCGACGATGCGGCGGATCGCTGGCGCGATCGCATCCGCGCGCGCTTCGGCTTCGACATGCTGATCGGCGACCACCTCAAGGGCACGCTGCTGCTCGCCACCGGCGGCACCGATCCGCGTTCCACCAACCAGACGATGGGCATCTTCCAGAACGGCCGGCAGTCGATCGGCCTCGACATGGCGTTCATCGACTGGACGCCGATGTCCGGCGTCGACGTCGTGCTCGGCAAGCAGCCGTACCCCTTCTGGAGGCCGGGCACCAGCCTGCTGTTCGACGGCGACATCAACCCGGAGGGCGCGTCGGTCCGCTTCGAGCGCGGCATGCTGTTCGGCAGCGCGTACGGCTGGTGGTTGAACGAGAACTACAACGCGGCGGACGGCACCAACCGGCCGGCCGGCCGGGTCAATACCGACTCGAGCACGATCGGCGCGCAGGTCGGCCTGAAGTTCCCGCTGTTCGGTGGCGAGACCCGCGTGGCGGCGCACTATTACGACTGCGGCGGCTGCCAGGACCGTTCGCCGATCTTCGGCAACAATGCCAACGGCAACACGACCTACCGCATCGGGACCGGCACGACCAACTGGCTGGCCTACGACTACAACATCGTCGAACTGTCGGCCGAGATGGGGCTGACCGTGTTCAACCAGCCGCTGTCGCTCTGGGCGGACTACCTTGACAACACGGCCGCGAACGTCGAGCACAGCGACGCGTACGCGGCGGGCGTGTCCTACGGCAAGGTCGGCAACGCGAAGACCTGGATGGCGGCCGCCTGGTACCAGTCGGTCGGCAAGGACTCGCAGTTCGGCCAGTGGATCGACTCGGACTTCGCCAACGGCAACACCGACGGCGAGGGCTGGGTGCTGCGCGGCGCGTATGCGCCGGTGCGCAACTTCAACATCAGCGCGACCTATTTCATCAACACGCTCAACAAGGACGTCGCGCCGGTGAACGGCACCACCGAATCCGGTCCGTACCACATCGGCAACGACCTGAACTACAACCGGCTGCAGGTGGACCTGAACTACAAGTTCTGATCCTGCCGCGCAGCGAACCCCCACCTCCGGCGACGCCGGCCCTCTCCCGCACGCGCGGGGAGGGAGCGGTGGGGGCTTTTCCTTTGGCAGCGACCGAACTTGCCGCCATCCGGGCGGTCCTGTACAACACGCGACGCTGGAGCACCGCATGGAAACGTCCGACCTCTCCCATCACATCCACAGCCGCTACAACGCCGACCTCGAGGGCGTGCGCACGGCCGTGCTGCAGATGGGCGGCCTCGTCGAGCAGCAGCTGCAGAACGGCGTCAAGGCGCTGGTCGAGGGCGACAGCCGGCTCGGCGAGGAAGTGGCGCGGCTCGACCACAAGGTCAACGCCATGGAGGTGTCGATCGACGACGACTGCAGCCGCATCCTCGCGACGCGCGCTCCGACGGCCTCCGACCTGCGACTGATCGTCGCCGTGATCAAGACCATCACCGACCTCGAGCGCATCGGCGACGAGACGGAGAAACTCGGCCACACGGCGGCGCGGCTCGCCAGCCTCGACCGCACGGTCGATCGCTACCGGGAGCTCAAGCACATCGGTGGGCAGGTGGCCGAGATCGTGCGCGGCGCCCTCGATGCGTTCGCGCGCCTCGATACCGAGGCCGCCCTGGCCGTCGCCCGCAAGGACCGGCTGGTCGACGAGGAGTACGAGGCGATCCAGCGCCAGTGCATCACGTTCATGATGGAAGACCCGCGGACCATCCGCCGCGCGCTCGACGTGCTGTGGGTCGCTCGGGCCCTCGAGCGCATCGGCGACCACGCGAAGAACATCTGCGAGTACGTGATCTACATGGTCCTCGGCAAGGACATCCGCCACCTGTCCATCGAGGACGTCGAGAAGCAGCTTTCGGCGCTGCGTGCGGCCCGCAACGGGAGTCCAGGTTGAGTTCCATCGTCGCGTTCCTGTCCGGTCTGACCCGCCGCGAGGGCAACCTGCTCGGGTTCCTCGCCTGCCTCGGCCTGATCGGCTACGCGCTGTTCTGCCAGTACGGCCTCAAGCTCGAGCCGTGTCCGCTCTGCATCCTGCAACGCGTGTCGGTGATCAGTGCCGGCCTGCTGTTCCTGGTGGCGGCCCTGCACAACCCGTCGGGCATCGGCGCGAAGGTGTACGGGATGCTGATCGATCTCGCTGCGCTGTTCGGCATCGCGGTCGCCGCCCGGCACATGTGGATCATCGCGCAGCCGCCGGGCACGGTCGCAGAATGCGGCGCGAGCCTCGATTACATGATGGACGTGCTGCCGTGGCACGAAGTGCTGGCCAAGGTCCTGAAGGGCTCGGGCGAGTGCGCCAAGATCGACTGGCACTTCCTTGGCCTCAACATGCCCACCTGGGTGCTGATGAACCTCGTCGTGCTCAGCAGTTGGGCCGTCTGGGTGAATGTCATCAAGCCCGAGCCGCGCCGGGCCTGAGCCGCCCGCCGGCTCAGCCGCCGTTCGCGAGCAGCAATTCCATCACCCGCTCGTAGGCGCGACTCAGCAGGTCGATGTCCGCCACGCGGACGCACTCGTTGACCTTGTGGATGGTCGCGTTGGCCACGCCCAACTCGACGACCTGCGCGCCGGTCGGCGCGATGAACCGTCCGTCCGAGGTGCCACCGGTCGTCGAGTAGGCGGGCTTGCGGCCCGTGGTCTCCTGCACGGCGCGATCCACCGCGTCCGTCAGCACGCCCGGCCGCGTGAGGAACGGCAGGCCCGAGACGAACCACTCCAGCGAGTAGTTCACCTTGTGCCGGTCGAGGATGCCGATCACGCGCTTCTGCAGCGCCTCGACGGTCTGCTCGGTGGAGAAGCGCAGGTTGAACCGCACCTTCATCTCGCCCGGGATCACGTTCGGTGCCCCCGTGCCCGCCGAGAGGTTGGAGATCTGGAACGAGGTCGGCTGGAAGTATTCGTTGCCTGCGTCCCACTGCGTCGCCACCAGTTCCGCCATGGCCGGTGCAAAGCCGTGCACCGGATTGTCCGCGAGCTGCGGATAGGCGATGTGGCCCTGCACGCCGTGCACGGTGAGGCGCCCCGAGAGCGATCCGCGGCGGCCCACCTTGATGGTGTCGCCGAACACCTCGCCGCTGGTCGGCTCGCCGACCACGCACCAGTCGATCTTCTCGTGACGGGCCTCGAGCACCTCCATCACGCGGCGCGTGCCGTCGACGGACGGTCCTTCCTCGTCGCTCGTGAACAGCACGGCCAGCGACCCGCGGTGGTCCGGGTGGCGCGCCACGAAGCGCTCGAGCGCGACCACCATGGCCGCGAGTCCGCTCTTCATGTCGGCCGCGCCGCGGCCGTAGAGCACGCCGTCGCGGATGAGCGGCTCGAAGGGATCCGAGCGCCATTCTTCACGCGGCCCGGTCGGCACCACGTCCGTGTGGCCGGCGAAGCACAGCACCGGGGCTGCGTCGCCGCGGCGGGCCCACAGGTTGGCCACCGGCCCGAAGTTCAGCGCCTCGACGCGGAAGCCGAGCGGTGCGAGCCGGGCTGCGATGATCTCCAGGCAGCCGTGGTCCTCCGGGCTGATCGAGGGCCGGCGCAGCAGGGCTTCGGTGAGTTCGAGCGTGGCTGTCATGCAGTTGTCGCGCAACGAGGGTAGGGCGCTAGTCAGCGTCGGGCGGGCCTGTATAGCGAAGCCACGCTGCACCGACAAGGACTTTCTGGCATGTCACATTCCTGTCACAGATCCCCCGCACACTGCCGCCCAGTCGAGGGACCCCGGGGGTCCCGCTCCCGCTCACCGAACGAGGGTTAACTCCATGAAGTTGTGGCAGAAGTTGGCGCTCCCCGCCCTGCTGGTCGGCGTCGCCGCGATCACCCTGCCGGCCCAGGCCCAGGCCCAGGCCGCGATCAAGATCGACGGCTCCAGCACGGTCTTCCCGATCTCCGAGGCCTACGCCGAGGAATTCCAGATCCAGAAGCGCGGCAAGGTGCGCGTGACGGTCGGCGTCTCGGGCACCGGCGGTGGTTTCAAGAAGTTCTGCCGCGGCGAGACCGACATCTCGAACGCCTCGCGCCCGATCACGGCCGAGGAGATGGAGAACTGCCGCAAGGCCGGCATCAAGTACATGGAACTGCCGATCGCGTTCGACGCGCTGACGGTCGTGATCAACCCGCAGAACACCTGGGCCCGCACGCTGACCGTGGCCGAGCTGAAGAAGATGTGGGAGCCGGGGGCGCAGGGCCGCGTCACGAACTGGAAGCAGATCCGGGCCAGCTTCCCGAACGAGAAGCTGATGCTGTTCGGGCCGGGCGCCGACTCGGGTACGTTCGATTATTTCACCGAGGCCGTGAACGGCAAGGCGAAGTCGACGCGCGGCGACTACACCGCGAGCGAGGACGACAACACGCTGGTGCAGGGCGTCGAGAACAACAAGGGCGCGCTCGGCTACTTCGGCTACGCCTACTACGCGGCGCACAAGGACAAGATGGCGGCGGTGGCGGTGGACGCGGGCAAGGGGCCGGTCGGCCCGAGCCTCGAGAACGTCACCAACGCGAGCTACAGCCCGCTCTCGCGTCCGCTCTTCGTGTACGTGCGCGACACCTCGGCCCAGCGGCCGGAGGTCAAGGAGTTCGTGCAGTTCATCCTGAGCCGCGGCGACCTCGTCTCCGAGGTGGGCTACCTGCCGTTGCCGAAGAACGCCTACGCGCTCACCCTGAAGCACTTCCAGGACGGCAAGCTCGGCAGCGTCTTCGGCGGCGTGCCGAAGATCGGCATCACCATCGACCAGTTGCTGGCGATGGAAGCCAAGCTCTGAGCCCGTCGACGAGTTAGAGTTCGCGCGACCTGCCGGCTGGTGCCGCCGGCGGCAGGTCGCGACGAACCGCAAGGGAAGGGGACCGACCGGAATGAATGACGTCCAGCCACGCGCCCGCCCGCTCGGCACCGCGAACCTGCGGTACCGCAAGGCCCGCGACCGTGTCGTCGAAGTGCTGCTGGCCGCGGCGGGCCTGGTCGCGGTGTTCACGACGGTGTCGATCGTCGTGATCCTGCTGACCGAAGCCGGGCGGTTCTTCGCGCACGTCTCGCTGTGGGAGTTCGTGACCGGCACGGTCTGGACGCCGCTCTTCGACAACCCGAAATACGGCATCCTCCCGCTCGTCTCCGGCACGCTGACGGTGACCGGGGTCGCGCTGCTGGTGGCGATCCCGTTCGGCACGCTGATCGCCATCTACCTCTCGGAATTCGCCTCGCACCGGTTGCGCGAGACCGTGAAGCCGGTGCTCGAACTGCTCGGCGCGGTGCCCACCGTGGTGTACGGCTATTTCGCGCTGCTCATGGTCACGCCGCTGCTGCAGAAGCTGATGCCCGAACTGCCCGGATTCAACATGCTGAGCGCCGGCCTGGTGATCGGGCTGATGATCGTGCCCTACGTCGCGTCGGTGGGCGAGGACGCGATGCGGGCCGTGCCGCGCTACATGCGCGAAGGCTCGTATGCCATGGGCGCGACGAAGCTGCAGACGGCGCTGCGCGTCGTGGTGCCGGGCGCGCTCTCCGGCCTCGCGGCGGCGTACATCCTCGGCATCTCGCGCGCGATCGGCGAGACCATGGTCGTGGCGATCGCCGCGGGCATGCAGCCCACGCTGACGTTCAATCCGACCGAGCCCGCCGCGACGATCACCGCCTACATCGTCCAGGTCAGCCTCGGCGACCTGCCGCACGACAGCGTCGGCTACCAGAGCATCTTCGCCGCCGGCCTCGTGCTCATGCTCATGACGCTGGTGTTCAACGTGGTGGGCTTCTTCCTGACCCGCCGCTTCCGGGAGGCCTACTGATGGCCGCCACCGCGGAGCTGACGCTCGCCGAGATCCGCCACGGGCTGCGCTGGCGCAAGCGCCTCGACGGCGTGTTCATGGTCGTCGGCCTGGTCGTGCTGCTCGCCTGCCTCGGCCTGCTCGGCGCGCTGTTCCTCGACCTCGTGCATCGCGGCGCCGAGCGCTTCGGCTGGGACTTCTTCATGAACTTCCCGTCGCGCAAAGCCGAGCGAGCCGGCATCCTTTCGGCCTGGGTCGGGACCTCGCTGATCATGCTGGTGACGGCGCTGGTCGCGCTGCCCGTGGGCGTCGCAGCGGCGATCTATCTCGAGGAATACGCGGCCAAGAACTGGCTCACCAACGTCATCGAGATCAACGTCACCAACCTCGCCGGCGTGCCCTCGATCGTGTACGGCCTGCTGGCGCTAGGGTTGTTCGTTTACACCTTCGGCCTCGGGCAGAGCATCCTCACCGCCGGGCTCACCCTCGCGCTGCTGATCCTGCCGATTGTCATCGTGGCGACCCGCGAGTCGCTGCGCGCGGTGCCGAAGGCGATCCGTGAAGCGGCCTACGGGCTCGGCGCGACCCGCTGGGAAGTGACGCGCGATCACGTCCTGCCGTACTCGACGGGCGGCATCCTCACCGGCCTGATCCTCGGCCTGTCGCGGGCGATCGGCGAGACGGCCCCGATCATCACCATCGGCGCGCTGAGCTTCATCGCGTTCCTGCCGCCCGCGCCGGTGAGCGGCGAGTTCCCGTTCCTGAATGCCGAGTGGCTGCGCAGCGAATTCACGGCGATGCCGATCCAGATGTTCAACTGGGTGTCGCGGCCGGACCAGGCCTTCCAGTCGAACGCCGCCGCGGCCGGCGCGATCCTGCTCGGCATGACGCTGCTGATGAACGCGGTGGCGATCTGGATCCGCTACCGCTTCCGCAAGAAGATCAACTGGTGAGTCACGCACGATGAATACCGTCGCCCCTGCCGGGCCGAGCGCCCTGTCGATCAGCGTCGAGCAGCGCGCCGCCGCGCGCGCCAACCCGGCCAAGGCCACCGCCGAGAACCTGGACTTCTGGTACGGCCAGAACCAGGCCCTCAAGCGCATCAACCTCGCGATCCCCGAGCACCAGGTGACGGCGCTGATCGGACCGTCCGGCTGCGGCAAGAGCACCTTCCTGCGCTGTTTCAACCGCATGCACGACCTGCAGCCGGACACGCGCTACGCCGGGTCGATCCACCTGCGCCCGGACGACATCAACCTGGTCGGGCCGGACGTGGACCCGATCGAGGTGCGCATGCGCATCGGCATGGTGTTCCAGAAGCCGAACCCCTTCCCGAAGAGCGTGTTCGAGAACGTGGCGTACGGCCTGCGCCTGCGCGGGCTGAAGAATCGCGTCGACCTCGCCGAGCGCGTCGAGAAGGCGCTGCGCGGCGCGGCGATCTGGGACGAAGTGAAGGACCGGCTCGACGATTCCGCGCTGGCACTCTCGGGCGGCCAGATGCAGCGACTGTGCATCGCGCGGGCGCTGGCGACCGAGCCGGAGATCCTGCTGTTCGACGAGCCGACGTCGGCGCTCGACCCGATCGCGACGGCCAAGATCGAGGAACTGATCACCGAGCTGCGCAGCCGCGTCACCATCCTGATCGTGACCCACAACATGCAGCAGGCGGCGCGCGTGTCCGACTTCACGGCCTTCATGTACCTCGGCGAGCTGGTGGAGGTGGACGCGACCTCGAAGATCTTCACCAACCCGGCGAAGAAGGCCACCGAGGACTACATCACGGGGCGTTATGGCTGACCTGGTTTCGACTCCGGAGCGGGCCCACACGTCCCGGGCGGTCGAGCAGAGCCTCGCGGGACTGCGCCTGAGCGCCGTCGAGATGGGCGGCCTCGCCATCGACCAGGTGTCGAGCGCGGTGCGGTCGCTGCTCGAGCGAGATGCGCGGCTGGCCGACCTGGTGCTGTCCCGCGAATCGCTGATCAACGAATACGACCGGCGCCTCGACCGGGAGAGCCTCACCTACATCGCCCTGCAGCAGCCGGTCGCCAACGACCTGCGTCTCGCGCACGGTGTCGCACGCATCGGCATCGAGCTCGAGCGCGTCGGCGACGAGGCCAAGAAGATCGCCCGCTTCGCGCTCGCGGTGGCGCACGGCGGCGAGACCGACCCGGTGACGGCGGTCGCGCGTTACCTGCGCCACATGGCCGAGCTGTCGGTGGGCATGCTGCGCGCCGCGGTGCGCGCGGCGGATGAATCGGACGCGCGTCTGGCGCGCAGCGTGCTGGAGAAGGATCGCGAGCTCGACGCCGAGTTCGCCACCGCGCTGCGCCAGCTCATGTCATTCGTCATGCAGGATTCGCGGTTCGTGCAGGCGAGCATCGACACCGTCTTCGCGCTGAAGGGACTCGAGCGCATCGGCGACCACGCCACCAACATCGCCGAGCAGGTGCTCTACGTCGTCGAAGGGACCGACGCCGCAGCCTGAGTTCGCGGGCGCGTCGCGTCAGTCGACGCTGCGCAGCAACTCGTTGATGCCGACCTTGGCCCGCGTCTGCGCGTCCACGCGCTTGACGATGACCGCGCAGGCGAGGCTGTACTTGCCGTTGGCGGCGGGCAGCGAGCCCGGTACGACCACCGCGCCGGCCGGCACGCGGCCGTAGAGCACCTCGTCCCGCTCGCGATCGTAGATGCGCGTGCTCTGGCCGACGAACACGCCCATCGACAGGACGGCGCCTTCCTCCACGATCACGCCCTCGACGACCTCGGAGCGGGCGCCGATGAAGCAGTTGTCCTCGATGATGGTCGGGGCCGCCTGCAGCGGCTCGAGCACGCCGCCGATGCCCACGCCGCCGGAGAGGTGCACGTTGCGCCCGATCTGCGCGCAGGAGCCGACCGTGGCCCAGGTGTCGACCATGGTTCCTTCGCCGACGTACGCCCCGATGTTCACGTAGCTTGGCATCAGCACGGCGTTGCGCGCGACGTAGGCGCCGCGGCGCACGACCGCTGGCGGCACGACCCGCACGCCGTCGGCCTTGAACTGCTCGGGCGTGTAACCGGCGTACTTGAGCGGCACCTTGTCGTGGAAGCGGGTGTAACCCGCCTCGACGTTGCGGTTGTCGAACAACCGGAACGACAGCAGCACGGCCTTCTTGAGCCAGTCGTTCACGCGCCACTGGCCGTCGATCTTCTCGGCGACGCGCGCGGCGCCGGTATCGAGCAGCACCAGGGCCCGCTCGACGGCGTCGACGATGTCCGCCGGGGCATTGGTCGGGGTCAGCGTGGCGCGTTCTTCGAACGCAGCGGCGATCTGGGTGGCGAGGGCGTCGTGCGGCGTCGTCATGTCGGCGGGGATCCTCGGTGCTGTCGCGACCAGTCTAGCGCAGAGAGTCGCCGAGGCCATGTCCCTGGGCCGTTGGCTGCGGGTCGGCGAACGGGTCGTCGGCGCCCGCCGGGTTCGCGGGCCCTTCGCAGCGCGTCAGGCCGAGCGCACGTACGCGACGACGCGCTGCGCGGCCTCGACGCAGTCGTCGACGCTGGCCACGAGCGAGATGCGCGCACGACCCCGCCCCGGATTGCCGTCGGTCGTGTCGCGCGCGAGGTAGGAACCCGGCACGACGGTCACGTGCTGCTGCGCGAACAGCCCGCGCGTGAACGCCTCGTCGTCCCCGACCTCGGGCCAGAGGTAGAACGCCCCGGCCGGACGCTCGACCTCCAGCACCTCGCCGAGGATCGGCACCACGCGCGCGAACTTCTCGCGATACAGGCGACGGTTCTCGATCACGTGCTGCTCGTCCTGCCACGCCGGGATGCTGGCCCGC
Source organism: Steroidobacteraceae bacterium (assembly GCA_044226195.1). Classification (GTDB taxonomy): domain Bacteria; phylum Pseudomonadota; class Gammaproteobacteria; order Steroidobacterales; family Steroidobacteraceae; genus RPQJ01. The sequence goes on along the minus strand of JBGAHO010000016.1, from coordinate 16,530 downwards.
TGCACGAGTTCCGACACCGCGCAGCCGTGATAGGTGCGGTAGAGCCGGAACTGCGCGAGTACGCGGGCATCGCCCGCGACGAACCCCGAGCGCAGGCCGGGCACGCTCGACCGCTTCGACAGGCTGTGGAATACCACGCAGCGCTCGAATGCCGCGTGGCCCAGTGCGTGCGCCGCCTGCAGCAGGCCGGGCGGCGGCTGCGCCTCGTCGTGGTACAGCTCCGAGTAGCACTCGTCGGACGCGATCAGGAAATCGTGGCGCTCGGCGAGACGCAGGGCGTGCTGCAGGTAATCGAGCGGCAGCACCGCGCCCGTCGGATTGCCGGGCGAGCACAGGAACAGCACCTGGCAGCGCTCCCACACTGAGGCCGGGACCGCCTCGAGATCCGGCAGGTACCCCGTGGCGGCGGTGCAATTGAGGTACGCCGGCTCCGCGCCGGCGAGCAGGGCTGCGCCTTCGTAGATCTGGTAGAACGGATTGGGCATCAGCACCAGCGGGCGAGGCGTCGTGCCGGCGTCGACTGCAGCCTGCACGAACGCGAACAGGGCCTCGCGCGTGCCGTTGACTGGCAACACCATGTCCTCCGCCCGGACCGCGCCGTCCGGGAGCGCGAACCGGCGCTCGAGCCAGCGTGCGACCGCGGTGCGCAGTTCCGGCAGGCCGATCGCCAGCGGATAGGTGCCGAGTGAGGAGAGCGAGGCGCCGAGCGCCTGGCCGATGAATGCGGGCGGCGCGTGCTTCGGCTCCCCGATCGAGAGTGGAATGTGGCGCAGTCCAGCGGGCGGCTGCGCACCCGCGAGCAGTCCGCGCAGGCGCTCGAACGGGTAGGGCTGCAACAGGGCGAGGCGCGGGTTCACGGGCGCGAGGAGGGCGCCTCACGCCGGTCGAGCGTCTGCACCAGTTGTTCCTGCAGGTGACGCCGGGCGTCCTCGCCGAGCGGGCCGCCGTGCTCACCGGTGACGTAGAAGACGTCCTCGGCCCGCTCGCCGATGGTCATGATCTTGGCGGTGCCGACGTCGATGCGCTCCGCCTCGAACACGCGGCCGACCTCCGAGAGCAGGCCCGGCCGGTCACCCGCGATGATCTCGAGGATGGTGCGCGGCTGCACCGCGTCGTCGCTGAAGGTGATCTGGGTCGGCGTCGAGAACATGCGCACCTGGCGCGGCGCGCGGCGCGTGACCACCGGTCGCGGCGCGGCGGAATCCTGCAGGGCGCGCCACAGCTGCTGCTCGATCTGCTGCGCGCGCTGGCGGTCCGCGATCGGCGCGCCGTTGTCCTCGAGCACCTGGTAGGTGTCGAGGCCGAAGCCGCCGTCGAGCGGCGTGATGCGTGCGTCGACGATGTTGAGACCCATCTGGTCGAGCATCGCCGTGGTGCGTGCGAAATTCTGCTGGCGGTGCGGTCCGAACGTCAGCACCGCATTGCCGCCGCGCTCCGGCGTGTCGCGCACGGCGACCAGCGGCGAGGTGTCGGCCGGATCGCGGTCGAGCAGCAGGCGCGTGTGCCAGGCGACCTCGGCCGGCGAATGGCGCAGGAAGTACAGCTCGTTGAAGCGCGCCCAGACGCCGGCGGCCGCCTCGGGCGTCACCTGCTCGCGCGCAAGCAGCTCGAGCGCGTTGGCCTTGGTCTCGGCGGCGAGTTCCTCGTGGTCGACGGGCGCCTCGAGCCCCCGCCGCAGCACGCGCCGCACGCGCTCGTAGAAGTCGTGGAACAGCGAGGCCTTCCAGGAGTTCCACAGCTTCGGGTTGGTGCCGCGCACGTCGGCGACCGTGAGCAGGTACAGGTAGTCGAGGTGGGTCTGGTCGCCGACCTGCCGCGCGAATTCCTGGATCACCTTCGGGTCGGAGATGTCCTTCTTCTGCGCAGTCACCGAGAACGTCAGGTGATTGCGCACCAGCCACGCCACCATGCGCGCCTCGTAGCGCGACAGGCCCTGCTCGAGGCAGAACGAGTCGGCGTCGACCGAGCCGAGCTCGGAGTGATCGCCGCCGCGCCCCTTGGCGATGTCGTGGAACAGCGCCGCGAGATAGGCGATCTCGGGCTTCGGCATCGCCGACATCAGGCGCGACAGCTCGGGCAGTTCGTGCTCGAAGCGCGGCAGCGCGAGCCGGCGCAGGTTGCGCAGCACGAACAGGATGTGCGCATCGACCGTGTACGCGTGGAACAGGTCGTACTGCATGCGGCCGACGACGCGGCCGAAGGCCGGGATGTAGCGGCCGAGCACGCCGTAGAGGTTCATGCGCCGGAACTCGTGCGTGACGCCGTTCGGCGCGCGCAGCAGTTCGAGGAACAGGCGGTGGTGGCGCGGGTTCTGGCGGAACTCCTCGTCGATCAGCCACAGGTGGCGGCCGAGCGAGCGGATGGTCGTCGCGCGCACGCCGCGGATCTCGGGATGGTCCTGCATCAGCCGGAACAGTTCGAGGATCGCCGACGGGTGGCGGGCGAACGTGTCCTCGGCCGTGATCTCCAGGTAGTCGTTGCGGATCTGGAAGCGCGGATTCAGCGGCACGATCGCAGCCGGCGCATCGGCCAGGATGGCCTCCCGGAACAGCTGCAGCAGCATCTCGTTCAGCAGGCTGACGTCCATGACCGTGCGGTAGTACCGCTGCATGAACTGCTCGACGGCGAGGGTGTAGCTCGCGTCCTCGTAGCCGAACATCTTCGCGATGCGGATCTGGTGGTCGAACAGCAGCCGGTCCTCGCGCCGGCCGGTCAGCACGTGCAACGCGAAGCGCACCTTCCACAGGAACGCCTGCGCCTGGCGGAGCTTGCGCAACTCGCTCGCGGTGAGGAAGCCGTGGCCGACCAGTTCATCGAGCGTCTCCGCGCCGAAGTGGCGCTTGGCGACCCAGCCGATGGTCTGGATGTCGCGCAGCCCGCCGGGGCTCGCCTTGACGTTGGGCTCGAGGTTGTAGCCGGTATCGTGGTAACGGTGGTGGCGCGCCGACTGCTCGGCGACCTTGGCCTCGAAGAATGCCTGCGACGACCAGATGTTCTCCTGGCCGAGGGCGCGGCGCATGGCCTGGAACAGCCGCTCGGGGCCGCTCAGCAGCCGTGCCTCGATGAAGGTGGTGGCAACGCTCACGTCCGCCGCGCTCTCGCGCTGGCAGTCGTCGATCGTGCGCACGCTGTGCCCGACCTCGAGCCCGATGTCCCACAGGAACGTGAGGAACTTCTCGAGGCCCTCGTGGCCTTCGTCGAGGTCAGTCTTCGGCAGCAGGATCAGGACGTCGATGTCCGAGCACGGGTGGAGTTCGCCGCGCCCGTAGCCGCCCACCGCGATCAGGGCCACGTCCTTCTCGCGCGCGCCGACGTGCAGCGACCATGCCCGGCGCAGCACGATGTCGACGAGGCGGGCGCGGTCGCGCACCAGTGCCTCGACCGGTTCGTCGTCTGCGAACCGCTGCTTCAGGCTCGCATCGCCGTCCGCGAGGACCTGGCGGAACGCCGCGACGCTGTCGGTGCCTTGCTCGAGCGCCGCCGCGCAGGTCTCGAGGAACGGCCACGGGGGCAGGGCGATGCGTCCCGCGGACGCCTCGATTTCTTCGTACGAGTGGGCGGACATGTCAGGCCGGCGGGCGCTCGTCGGCGCCGAGAGTCAGCACGTCGCAGCCCGTGTCGGTGACCAGGATCGTGTGTTCCCACTGGGCCGAGAGCGAATGGTCGCGCGTGATCACCGTCCAGCCGTCGGGCAGCAGGCGCACGTCGCGGCGGCCGGCGTTCACCATCGGCTCGATGGTGAAGGTCATGCCCGCCTCGAGGACGACGCCGGTGCCCGGGGTGCCGTAGTGCAGCACCTGCGGGTCTTCGTGGAAGCCGCGACCGATGCCGTGGCCGCAGTACTCGCGGACGACCGAGCAGTGCTCCGCCTCGACGAAGCGCTGGATGGCGTGGCCGATGTCGCCGAGCCGCGTCCCGGGGCGCACGGTGCGGATGCCGAGCCACATCGCCTGGTAGGTGAGGTCGGTGAGTCGTTGGGCGTGCGGCAGCGGCTTGCCCACGTGGAACATGCGGCTCGAGTCGCCGTGGAAGCCGTCCTTGATGACGGTCACGTCGATGTTGACGATGTCGCCCTGCTTGAGGCGGCGGTCGCCCGGGATGCCGTGGCAGACCACGTGGTTGACCGAAGTGCAGATCGACTTCGGGAAGCCGCGATAGCCGAGCGGGGCCGGGATCGCGTGCTGGACCTCGACGATGTGCCGGTGGCAGATCTGGTCCAGCTCGTCGGTGCTGACGCCGGGCACCACGTAGGCGCCGATCATGTCCAGCACCTCGGCCGTCAGGCGGCCGGCCACCCGCATGGCGGCCTGTTCCTCCGCGCTCTTGAGGCTGATCCTGGACGCGTTCTCGGACCGCCAGGAGGAGGGAGCCGGTTCGGACTGCTGCATGGTTCGGGGGTGTCCAGGCGCCCGCCCGTCGGGGCGGCACGCAAGTGTTTGAACAAAAGGGCAGTTATGGTATAAAGCGCCGCCTTTTTTCACAATCAAATCCGCACACGCTGCCGGCACATGTGGCCGGGTGCCCGGAAAGTCCTCGGACGGACCGGGTCGCCGCATGGGGGGCGTGGAGGTCACAACCCAACAAGGAGTGCTCGAATGTCCAGCGTGTCCATGCGACAGATGCTGGAAGCGGGTGTCCATTTCGGACACCAGACCCGCTTCTGGAACCCGAAGATGGCCCCCTTCATCTTCGGTGAACGCAACCGAATCCACATCATCAATCTCGAGCATTCGCTCCCGTTGTTCAACGAGGCCGCGGGCTTCGTGCGCAACGTGGTCGCGGACGGCGGCAAGGTGCTCTTCGTCGGCACCAAGCGCTCGGCGCGCGAGGCCATTGCCAAGGAAGCCGTGCGTTGCGGCATGCCCTATGTCAGCCACCGCTGGCTCGGCGGCATGCTCACCAACTTCAAGACCATCCGCCAGTCGATCAAGCGCCTGCACGAGATCGACGAGATGATCGCCAACGGCCAGCTCGACCTGCGCGGCAAGCGCGAGGCGCAGATGCTGCGCCGCGAGCGCGAGAAGCTCGACCGCAGCCTCGGCGGCATCAAGGACATGGAAGGCCTGCCGGACGTGCTGTTCGTGGTCGACGTGGGCCACGAGAACATCGCCATCCACGAGGCCCAGAAGCTGGGCATCCCGGTGGTGGCGGTGGTCGACACCAACTGCTCGCCGGACGGCATCAGCTACGTGATCCCCGGCAACGACGACGCCATGCGCGCCATCCAGCTGTACGCGGCCGGCATGGCCGACGCGGTGCTCGACGGTCGCTCGACGATCCCGGAAGTGCCGGTCGGCGAGGACGAGTTCGTCGAACTCGACGAGGAAGGCAAGCCGCGCGCCCGCACGGGCGGTCCGAAGCGCCGCGCCGCGCCGGCCAAGAAGAAGGCCGCGGGCGGGCGTCGCAAGCCGGAAGCGGCCGACGCCGGTGCCGAGCAGCGCGCCGAGGAACTCGTCGAGGCCGACCCGGAGGAGAGCGCGGAAGCGTTCATGGCTCGTCGCGCAGCCTCTCGCAAGAAGGGCCCGGCCGCGACCGAGACCCCGGCTGCCCCGGCTGCCCCGGCGGCCGAGGCTGCGCCGGCCGCCAAGGTCGAGGAGTGATCCATGGCCGTCACCGCTGAAGCAGTGAAGGCGCTGCGCGAGCGCACCGGCGCCGGCATGATGGAGTGCAAGAAGGCGCTGGTCGAAACCAACGGCGACCTCGAGGCCGCCGCCGAGATCATGCGCAAGTCCGGGCTCGCCAAGGCCGACAAGAAGGCCGGGCGAGTGGCGGCCGAAGGCGTGGTCGCGATCGAGCACTCGGCCGACGGCAAGACCGCCGCGGTGGTCGAGGTCAACTCGGAGACGGACTTCGTGGCCCGCGAGAAGGACTTCCAGGCCTTCGCCGCCGCGGTCGCCAGGGCGGCCCTCGCGGCCCAGCCGAAGGACCTGGATGCGCTGAACGCCACGAAGCTCGAGTCCGGCGCGACGGTCGAGGAGACCCGCCGCGCGCTGATTGCTCGCATCGGCGAGAACCTCGGCGTGCGCCGCTTCGAGATCGTCCGGGCCGATGCGCCGCTCGCGGCCTATCGCCACGGCACCAAGATCGGCGTGCTGGTCGCCCTGCAGGGCGGGGACGCGGCCCTCGGCCACGACCTCGCCATGCACATCGCGGCGATCAACCCGCAGTACCTGTCGGCGGACGACGTGCCGGCCGAGCAGGTGGCCAAGGAGAAGGAGATCTTCGTGGCCCAGGTCGCGCAGGACCCCAAGGCTGCGGGCAAGCCTGCCGAGATCGTCGCCAAGATGGTCGACGGCAAGATCCGCAAGTTCCTCGGCGAGATCACGCTGCTCGGCCAGCCGTTCGTCAAGGACGACAAGCAGACGGTCGAAGCCGTGCTGAAGAAGGCCAACGCCAAGGTCGTGCGCTACGTGCGCTACGAGGTCGGCGCGGGCATCGAGAAGAAGCAGGAGAACTTCGCGGAAGAAGTCGCGGCGGCAGTCCGGGGCTCCTGAGCCCGACCGGCCCGCCCGACGATTTCTCCGGAACCCCGCGCAAGCGGGGTTCTTTATAATGGCGAACCGCCCGAGGTGACCGACCCGATGACCGACAGCGCAGACCGCACGCCCCGCTACCGCCGCATCCTCGTCAAGCTCTCGGGCGAGGCCCTGATGGGCGCCAGCGACTACGGCATCGACCCGGCATTCCTCAAGCGCCTGGCCGGCGAAATCGGCGCGGTCCGCGCCCTCGGGGTCGAGGTGGGCGTCGTGATCGGCGGCGGCAACCTGTTCCGTGGCGCCGGGCTGGCCCGGGCCGGCATGGACCGCGTCACGGGCGACCAGATGGGCATGCTCGCCACAGTGATGAACTCGCTTGCGCTGCAGGATGCGCTCGAGTCGTCCGGCGTCTTCGCCCGGGTGATGTCGGCCATCCGCATCAACGAGGTCTGCGAGGACTACATCCGGCGCCGGGCGATCCGCCACCTCGAGAAGGGGCGCGTGACGATCTTCGCGGCCGGCACCGGCAACCCGTTCTTCACCACCGACACCGCGGCCAGCCTGCGCGCGATCGAGATCGAGGCGCAACTGCTCATCAAGGCGACGAAGGTCGACGGCATCTTCGACTCGGACCCGATGACGAATCCGCAGGCGAAGCGTTACGACCGGCTCGCCTACGACCAGGTGCTGGACCAGCGGCTCAACGTGATGGACGCCACGGCGATCGTGCTGTGCCGCGACCACCATGTGCCGTTGCGCGTATTCAACATGAACGATCCGGGTGCGCTGGTCCGCGTCGCGAGCGGCGAGGACGTCGGCACCCTGGTCACGAACTGAGGCGGCACGACCGCCCGCGCGGAGGAGTCATGATCGAGGACGTGAAGAAGGACGCGACCGAGCGCATGTCGAAGTGCGTCGCGGCGTACAAGAACGAACTCAAGCGGCTGCGCACGGGGCGTGCGAGCACCAGCCTCGTCGAGCACATCAAGGTCGAGTACTACGGCTCCGACGTGCCGGTCCAGCAGGTCGCGAACGTCGCGGTCGAGGATGCGCGCACGATCACGATCGTCCCCTACGAGAAGACCATGGTCACGGTCATCGAGAAGGCGATCATGAAGTCCGACCTCGGCATCACCCCGAACACGGCGGGTAGCGTCATCCGCATGCCGCTGCCGGCGCTCACCGAGGAGCGTCGCCGCGACCTCACCAAGGTCGTGAAGCACGAGGCCGAGAACGCGCGCGTCGCCATCCGCAACGTGCGGCGCGACGTCATGCACGAGCTGAAGGAACTGCTCAAGGAAAAGCTCATCTCCGAGGACGAGGACCGCCGCGCCCACGACGAGGTGCAGAAGCTCACCGACAAGTTCGTGGCCGAGGTGGACCACGTGATGTCGGACAAGGAAAAGGAACTGATGCAGGTCTGAGCCGGTGCCGCAGCCCGTCAGCCGCTCTCCCGACGTGCCGCGGCACGTCGCCGTCATCATGGACGGCAACGGTCGCTGGGCCGCGCGCCGCGCCCTGCCGCGCCATCTCGGCCATCGCGCCGGCATCAAGGCCGTGCGCGCCACCGTCGAGGGCTGCGCCAAGCGCGGCGTCGAGGCGCTGACGCTGTTCGCCTTCTCGAGCGAGAACTGGCGCCGCCCGGCCGACGAGGTGACGCGCCTGCTCGAACTGTTCGTCGAGGCGCTCGACGGCGAGATCGACGAACTGAACCGCCACGGCATCCGGCTGCATTTCATCGGCGACTTCGGCCAGCTCAAGCCGGACGTCTACGCGCGCCTGCGCGACGGCGAGCGGCGCACGGCGGCGAACGAGCGCATGGTGCTGCACGTCGCGCTGTCCTACGGCGGGCGCTGGGACATCGTTCAGGCGGCGCGCCAGCTCGCGGAGCAGGCGGCCCGCGGCGAGCTCGCCCCGGCGGGCATCGACGAGGAGTCGTTCGGCAGCGTGCTGTCGCTCGGTGCGGCACCGGACCCGGACCTGTTCATCCGCACCGGCGGCGAGCACCGCATCAGCAATTTCCTGCTGTGGAACCTCGCGTACACCGAGCTCTATTTCTGCGACACCCTGTGGCCCGACTTCGGCGACGCGGACCTCGAGAAGGCGTTCCGCCACTTCGCGGGGCGCGAGCGTCGCTTCGGCCTGACCGGCGACCAGGTGCAGGGTGGCTAGCGGGCTGCGCGAGCGGCTCGTCACCGCGCTGATCATCGGCGTGGTCGTGATCGGCGTGCTCACCTCGCAGCCTGCCTGGGTCGCGCTGCCGGTGATCGCACTCGTGTTCCTCGCCGGGGCGTGGGAGTGGGCCGGCTTCGCCGGCATCGCGGGTGGCGCGGCCCGCGCCGGCTACGTCGCCGCCATTGCGCTCGCCACGGCCCTCGCCTGGACGTTCACGCAGACGCCGGCGCAGCTGACGTTGTTCCTCGAACTCGCCGCGCTCTGGTGGCTGGCGGCGTTCCTTTGGCTGGCGCTCGCGGCACGCAAGGGACACCGACTGGCCGCCGCCGTGGTGGGATTCCCGGTTCTCGTGCCCGCAGCCGTCGGCCTCGCCCGGCTGGTGCTGCTCGAGCCCCAGGGCCGCATGCTGTTGCTGTACCTGCTGGTGCTGATCACTGCGGCCGACGCGGGGGCCTACTTCGGCGGCCGTGCGCTCGGCCGGCACAAGCTCGCGCCCCACGTCAGCCCGGGCAAGACCTGGGAGGGCTTCGTCGCCGGCATGCTGGCGGCGGCGGTCGCCGCGGTGCTCGGGGCGCGCGCCTTCGGCGTACCGCTCTCGGCCTGGCTCGCGCTTTGCTTGCTGGTCGCGCTGGTGTCGGTGGTGGGCGACCTGTTCGAGAGCATGTTCAAGCGCCGGGCCGGGCTCAAGGACAGCGGGCGCCTGCTGCCGGGGCACGGCGGCGTGCTCGATCGCATCGACAGCATCACCGCGGCCGGACCGACCTTCCTGCTGGGGCTTTACGCCATCGGGATCCCGGCATGATGCGCGTCGCCGTATTCGGCAGCACCGGCAGCATCGGCGTGAGCACGCTCGACGTGCTCGGGCGGCACCCGGAGCGTTTCGCAGTCGCGGCGCTGGCCGCGGCCACCAATCACGAGCGCCTGCTCGAGCAGTGCCTCAGGCATCGGCCGCCCGTGGCGGTGATGCAGGATCCGGTCGCCGCCGCGCGGCTCGAAGCGGGGCTGAAGGCGGCCGGGGTCCCGACGCGCGTGCACGCCGGCAACGACGCGCTGGTCGACATCGCGGGCAGCGGCGAGGTCGATGCCGTCATGGCCGCGATCGTGGGTGCCGCGGGCCTGCCGTCGACGCTGGCGGCCGCGCGCGCCGGCAAGCGCATCCTGATCGCCAACAAGGAATCGCTGGTGGTCGCCGGCCAGCTGCTGGTCGAGGCGGCGCACGCGAGCGGCGCGACCCTGGTGCCGATCGACAGCGAGCACAACGCGATCTTCCAGTGCATGCCGGCCACGCTGCGCACCGGCCGGCAGGCCGCCGGGGTGCGGCGGATCCTGCTCACGGCCTCGGGCGGGCCCTTCCTGCGCAAGACCCGTGAGCAGATGGCGCGCGCCACGCCGGACGAGGCCTGCGCGCATCCCCGCTGGCGCATGGGACGCAAGATTTCGGTCGATTCCGCCACGCTGATGAACAAAGGACTCGAGCTGATCGAGGCCTGCGTGCTGTTCGGGATGGAACCTCGCGGGGTGGAGGTGGTCGTACATCCGCAGAGCATCGTGCATTCGCTGGTGGAGTACGTGGACGGATCCATTCTCGCGCAGCTCGGCAACCCGGACATGCGCACCCCCATCGCCCACGCGCTCGGCTGGCCGGAGCGCATTCCCTCCGGTGTAGAATCGCTCGACCTGGTCGCGGCGGCGCGGCTCGATTTCGAAGCACCGGACCCGGAGCGATTCCCGGCGCTGGTCGTCACCCGGGCGGCGGCCGCGGCGGGTGGGTCCGTCCCGGCGGTCCTCAACGCGGCCAACGAAGTCGCGGTGGCGGCGTTCCTCGCAGGCCGGCTCGGTTTCCTCGGCATCGTGGAGCTGATCGAGGCGGTCGTGGCGCGTCACTCCGGTTCGGGCGCCACCGCGCTCGACGACCTGCTCGAAGCCGATCGCTGGGCCCGCGAGACGGCCGAATCCATGCTGGCGCGCGGCGCCGGGGTGTAGGGAATGACGTTCCTGACTGGCGCGCTCGGCTTCGTCATCGCCATCGCGGTGCTCGTGACCATCCACGAGTACGGCCATTTCTGGATGGCCCGCCGACTCGGCATGCAGGTGCAGCGGTTCTCCGTCGGTTTCGGCAAGCCGCTGTGGATGCGCAAGGGCGCCGACGGCACCGAATACGCGCTGTCTGCCATCCCGATCGGCGGCTACGTCAGCTTCGCCGACCCGGAAGGGGAGCTCACTCCCGAGCAAATCGCCCGCTCGTACAACCACCGCCCGCCGCTGCAGCGGATCCTCGTGTTGCTGGCCGGGCCGCTCGCCAACTTCCTGTTCGCCATCCTCGCGTACTGGGCGCTGCTCGTGGTCGGCACCCCGGCGTTCAAGCCCGTGGTCGGCGAGATCAAGACCAACTCGCCGGCGGCGCACGCCGGGCTGCGCAGCGGCGACCGCATCGTGTCGGTCGGCGACGACCGGGTGAAGACGCAGGAGGGGGCCGTCCTCGCCATCCTCGACCGCGTGATCGCCGGGGAGGCCCTCACAGTCGAGCTCAAGGCGCGGGACGGCGGCGAGCGAGAGACCACGCTCGAGATCGAAGGCGAGCGTCGCACGCTGACGGAGCCGGGTGCCCTGCTGCCGGGACTCGGTTTCGACTGGTGGTATCCGGAGGTGCCGGCGGTGGTCGGTCAGGTCGTGCCCGGCAGCCCGGCCGAACGCGCCGGACTGCGGGCGGGCGACCGCATCGTCGCGATCGATGGTCGGCCGACCCACGATTTCCTTGCCATGGTGGCCGCCGTGCAGCCGAACCCGGGCAAGACTCTGCGCTTCACCATCGAGCGGGGCGGCGAGCGGTTCGACCGGCCGATCGAGGTCGAGGGCCAGCGGGACAAGGACCGGCTGGTGGGGCGCATCGGAGTGCAGCAGGCGCCGGGCGCGCCCATGCCCGATTGGATGCGCACGGTGGAACGCTACGGGCCGCTCGAGGCGGTCGGTCCGGCGATCGCCCGGACGTGGGCGATGTCGGCCCTGACCGTGCGCATGATCGGCAAATTGCTGGTCGGCGAGGTCTCGGTCAAGAACCTGAGCGGGCCGATCAGCATCGCGGAAGTCGCCGGCTTCAGCCTCCAACAAGGCATACTGTCGTTCCTGACCACCCTGGGCATCCTGAGCGTGAGCCTGTTCGTCCTCAACCTGCTGCCGATTCCCATCCTGGACGGCGGCCAGATCGTCTTCCGGCTTGCCGAGGTGGTGAAGGGTCGCCCGCTGTCGGAGCGCACCCAGGCCGTGGGCCAGCAAATCGGCATCGTCCTGCTGCTGGTGCTCATGAGTTTTGCCTTCTACAACGACCTCTCGCGGTTGTTCAGCTGAGCCGTCCCACATGCGCCTGAAGTTCGCGGCCGCCCTGCCGGCCATCCTCGCCGTACCCGCCGTCCTCGCCCAGACCGAGAGCGGTGAGTTCACCGTCGGCGACATCAAGATCGAGGGCCTGCAGCGCATCACCGAGGGCACGGTCTACAACTACCTGCCCGTCAACATCGGCGATCGCCTGGACTCGCGGCGCGTGGACGAGGCGCTCAAGGCGCTGTACGCCACGGGCTTCTTCCGGGACGTGGAGATCCGCCGCGACGGCGGCACGCTCGTGATCGCCGTGCTCGAGCGGCCGTCGATCGAGAGCTTCACGATTACCGGCAACAAGGACATCAAGACCGAGGACCTCGAGAAGTCCCTGCGCAACGTCGGACTTGCCAAGGGCAAGACCTTCAACCAGTCGACGCTCGACGAGGTGAAGCGCTACCTCACCGACCAGTACTACTCGCGCGGCAAGTACGGCGTGAAGGTAGACACCAAGGTCGAGGAGGTGCCCGGCAACCGCGTGAAGATCGCGGTCGACATCGTCGAGGGCAAGCGCTCCAAGATCCGGCAGATCAACATCGTCGGCAACCAGGCGTTCGACGACGACGCGCTGCTCGAGGACTTCAAGCTGCGCACGCCGAACTGGCTGTCCTGGTACAAGCAGGACGACCGGTACTCGCGCGAGGAACTGTCGGGCGACATCGAGAAGCTGCGCTCGCACTACCTCGACCGCGGCTACGCCAACATGGACGTCGAGTCGACGCAGGTCGCGATCTCACCGGACAAGCAGGACATCTTCATCACGCTGAACGTGAAGGAAGGCGAGGTCTACCGCATCTCCGACGTGAAGATCGCGGGCAACCTCGTCGTGCCGGAGGAAGACCTGCGGGCGCTGGTGCAGGTGCACAAGGGCGACATCTTCTCGCGCAAGCTGGTCACCAGCACGACCGAGCTGATGGCGCTGCGCCTCGGCCAGGACGGCTACGCCTTCGCGAAGATCGACCCGGTGCCGAAGGAGAACAAGGAGACGAAGGAGATCGAGCTGACCTTCCTCGTCGACCCGGGCAACCGCGCCTACGTGCGCCACATCAATTTCAACGGCTCGACCGGCATCAACGACGACGTGATGCGCCGCGAGATGCGCCAGCTCGAGGGCGGTTACCTCTCGAACGCGGCGGTCGACCGCTCGAAGCAGCGCCTGCAGCGCCTGCCGTTCATCGAGAAGGTCGAGGTGGAGACCGAGCCCGTGCCGGGCACGCCCGACCTCGTGGACGTCAACTACTCGATCAAGGAAGGCCTGCCCGGCCAGTTCAGCGGCGGCATCGGCTACTCGGCGTCGCAGTCGATCCTGCTGAACGGCAGCTTCGTGCACAGCAACTTCATGGGCACCGGCAACCGCGTCGCGGCCGAGATCAACGCGGGCCAGTACAGCAAGGTGTTCAGCGTCTCGCACACCGACCCGTACACGACGGTCGACGGCGTGTCGCGCACGATCTCGGGCACCTGGCGCAGCATCAGCCAGTTCACCAGTTCGTCGTCCGACTTCAAGACGCAGACCGGCACGCTGGCCGTCGACTACGGCTGGCCGATCTCCGAATTCCAGTCGGTGCGCGTCGGCCTGGCGGCGCAGACCTCCGACCTGTTCACGGACCCGAACAACAGCGCGAAGGAAGCGCTGTACTGGGTGCAGAACAACGGCAACACGTACGTCAAGCACGACACGGCGGGTGTGCCACCGATCAACTTCACGTACTACGGCACCAAGTTCAACACCTTCGAGCTGTCGGCCGGCTGGGCGTACGACTCGCGCAACCGCGCGCTGTTCGCCGACCGGGGCTCGCGTCACCGCATCGGCCTCGGCTACACGTTGCCGGGCAGCGGCGTCGAGTACGCGACCTTCAGCTACGACTACCTGCAGTTCATCCCGCTGTCGAAGTGGTTCACCGTGATGGCGAACACCGAGCTCGGCTACGGCAAGGCGCTCGGCGACACCACCTCGCTGCCCCCGTACCGCAATTTCTTCGGCGGCGGTCCCGACACGATTCGCGGCTACCGGGAAAGCCGGCTCGGCCCGAAGGACTCCTTCGGCAACCCGTACGGCGGCAACATCAAGCTCGCGAGCCAGCTCGAACTGCTCATGCCAATGCCCGAAAAGTGGCGTAACACCGCGAGATTCAGCGCTTTTTTCGACATCGGCGGCATCTTCTCGGACGAGGACATCCCGTTCGTGGGCCGGGACGGCGTGACGCCGGTCAAATACGATTTTTCGTTTGATAAACTGCGGTATTCGACGGGCGTGGCGGTCCAGTGGCTGGCCCCGCTCGGCGTGTTCCGGTTCAGCTTTGCGGTGCCGCTCAATCCGTACAAGGGCAGCGACATCGAGTACAAGGACGAGACGGAAGGATTCCAGTTCTCCATCGGACAGGCTTTCTGAGGTATCCCGCTCCATGCGTATCAAGACCGCCATGCTCGCTTTCGTGACGCTCGCTGCCAGCGCGCTGCCGTTCGCCCCGGCGCAGGCGCAGGCCAAGATCGGCGTCGTGAACGTCGCGCGGCTGCTGCAGGAAGCGCCCCAGGCGCAGGCCGCCTCGGCGGCCCTCGAGAACGAATTCGCCGCCCGCCGCCGCGACCTCGAGGCGCAGCAGCGCGACCTCAAGGCCAAGGAGGACAAGCTCGCGAAGGACGGGGCGACCATGGCGGAAGCCGATCGCCGCAACCAGGAAAAGACGTTGCGCGACGGCCAGCGCGACCTCGCGCGCAAGCAGAACGAGTTCCTCGAGGACTTGAACGTGCGGCGCAACGAGGCCCTCGGCCAGCTGCAGCGCACCGTGCTGCAGGAAGTGCAGAACTACGCCAAGACCGCCGGCCTCGATCTCGTCGTCGCCGACGCGCTGTATGCCAGCCCCTCCGTGGACATCACCACGCAGGTGCTCACGGCGCTGCAGGCCAAGGGCGGCAAGGCTCCGGCGAAGCCCTGAGACCCGGGGGAGGCCAGCGCCCGTGGCGGTGCGCCTCGCCGAACTGGCGGTCCGCTTCGGCTGCGAGCTGAGGGGCGACCCGGACGTCACCGTCGAGCGCGTCGCCGCGCTCGAGGGTGCAGGGCCCGGTTCGCTGTCCTTCCTCGCCAATCCGAAATACCTGCGCCACCTGCGCGGCACCCGGGCGGGTGCCGTGGTGCTCGATGCGGTCAGCGCCGAGGCCTGCCCGGTGCCGGCCCTGGTGGCCGCCAATCCCTACGCCACGTACGCGCGCATCGCGCAGGTGCTGCATCCGGAGCCGCCGTTCGTCGGTGGGGTGCACCCGAGCGCGGTGGTCGAGGACGCCGCCGTGGTCGATCCCACCGCCTGGGTGGGGCCGGGGGCCTATCTCGGGCGCGGTGCACGCATCGGCGCGCGCACATTCGTCGGTCCGGGCAGCGTCGTGCTCGACGGTGCCGTGCTCGGTCCGGACTGCCGGCTCGTCGCGCGCGTCACGATCTGTCGCGCGGTCCGCGTCGGCGCGCGCTGCGTGTTCGCCCCGGGCGCCGTCATCGGCGCGGACGGATTCGGGCACGCGCCGGACAAGGACGGGTACGTCAAGATTCCGCAGGTCGGCACGGTCGTGATCGGCGACGACGTCGACGTCGGGGCCAACACCACCATCGATCGCGGCACCATCGGCGACACCGTCATCGAGGACGGCGTGAAGATCGACAACCTGTGCATGGTGGCGCACAACGTGCGCGTCGGTGCGCACACGGTCATGGCCGCGATGGTGGGCATCGCCGGCAGCGCCACCATCGGCCGGCGCTGCATGCTCGGCGGGCAGGCCGGCATCGTGGGGCACCTCTCGATCTGCGACGACGTCGCGCTGACCGGCAAGACGATGGTCAGTCGCTCGATCACCCGCCCGGGCGTGTACTCGGGTAACCTGCCGGCGGACGAGGCGCGACGGTTCCGCCGCAACAGCGCCCGCTTCCAGAAGCTCGACGAACTGGCGAAGCGCGTGCGCCGACTCGAGGGGGACGCGCCGGAGGCCGAAAAGGATGACGACGATGAGTGACACCGGTTTCGGCATCGACGAGATCATGCGACGGCTGCCGCATCGTTACCCGATGCTGCTCGTGGACCGGGTGCTGGAGTGCCACGCCGGGGAGCGCATCACGGCGCTCAAGAACGTCACGGCCAACGAGGAGTTCTTCGCGGGCCACTTCCCGGGCCGGCCCGTCATGCCCGGCGTGCTGATGCTCGAGGCACTGGCGCAGGCCGCCGGCATCCTGTGCTTCGTCACGGCGGGGATCTACCCGGACGAGAACGTGAAGTTCTATTTCGCCGGCATCGACAAGGCGCGCTTCCGTCGCCCGGTGCTGCCCGGCGACCAGCTGATCCTGAAGGCGACGCTCGAGCGACGCATCCGTACCATCTGGAAGTTCGCCGTGGTGGCGGAAGTCGACGGCGCGGAAGCCTGCTCGGCCGAGATGATGGTGATGCCGGGCTGACGCCCGCACACCAGCAAATGATGGTGATGCCGGGCTGACGCCCGCACACCGAGTGGACAGAGGAGAGGCCGC
>JBGAHO010000092.1:0-8133 GCA_044226195.1 Steroidobacteraceae bacterium | reverse complement strand
GTCCTGCTGTTCGTGGTGCCTTTCCTGATCAACTCGCTGGTCATGACCGTCAGTCGCAGCGGGTTCCTCGCGCTCGCGACCGGAGGACTCGCGTTCATCTTCTTCACGCCCGGCCAGTTCAAGCCGCGCGTGATCGGGCTGTCCGTGCTCGGCGCCCTCGGCTTCCTGATGCTGACCAACCCGTTCTACTGGGAACGCATGGAGACCGTGAAGTACCAGGGCAGGGACGTGGCAGGTGTCGATACGGGCGGCGCGCGCCGGCGACTGGTCTTCGCGCAGATCAAGATGTTCGAGCGCAACCCGCTGGGGTGCGGGCACCTCTGCACGGAATTCCTCAGTCCGTCGTATCTGCCGCCGCAGGACCTGTCCGTCGGTGTCGGCAAGCGCTCGTCGCACAACACCCTGCTCAGCATGCTGGTGGACCACGGAGTCGTGGGGGCGGGCGTCTATTTCCTCACCCTGCTGTGGATGTACCGGAGCATCCGCAGCCTGCATCGACGGGCGAAACAGTTGCCAAAGTTGCTGGCGATGCTGCTGCCCGGAATCGCGGCGTCGCTGACCGCGCTCACGGTGTCCGACCAGTTCGTGCCCAACATCTCGTACGAACTGCGATTCTGGCTGATGACGATCCTCATGCTGATGTTGAGTTTCGCCTTGCGTGCCGCGCAGGCGCCGCCGGACGCCGCGTCCGTGGCGGCCCCAGGCCCCGCACCTCCGCCTGCTCGGTACTGACGGGGGACCGGCATGGCCAGTGGGGACAACGTCCGGTTCCGCACCGACATCCAGGCGCTGCGCGGCGTCGCGATCCTGCTGGTGCTGCTGTATCACGCGCGCCTGCCGTTCGCGCCGGCCGCCGGCTATCTCGGCGTCGACGTGTTCTTCGTGGTGTCGGGCTACCTGATCACCGGAATCATCAGTCGCGGGCTGGCGCGCGGCAACTTCAGCTTCCAGGCGTTCTACTTCCGGCGTGCGAAGCGCCTGCTGCCCGCGGCCTACCTGACGTTCCTCGGCACGGCGCTGGCCGCGACGCTGTTCCTCACGCAGTCCGAGTTCCACGACTTCGTCATCCAGCTGATCGGCGCGGTCACGTTCACCGGCAACGTCGTGCTGTGGCGGCAGACGGGGTACTTCGAAGGCGCCGCGGAGCTGAAGCCGCTGCTGCACGTGTGGTCCCTGTCGATCGAAGAACAGTACTACCTCGTGCTGCCGGCGACGCTGGCGCTGGTGCCTGCGCGATTCTGGCGGGCGGGTGCGTGGGCCGTGGTCGTGCTGAGCCTGGGGCTCTGCCTGGTCTACGGACGCATCGATCCAAGCGCCACGTTCTACCTGCTGCCGACCCGTGCCTGGGAACTCGGCATCGGGTCCCTCGGCGTGCTGGCGCTCGAGAGCCGTCCGGGCTCGCCGTGGATCCAGCGGCTTTATTGGCCGGCGCTGGCCGCGCTGTTCGTCGTACCGTTCTTCCCGCTCGGCGGCGCGCATCCGGGGCCGGACGCGATCATCGTGTGTCTCGCCACGCTCGTGGTGATTCTGCGCAATCACCCGGTGGTGGGCAGCAGCGCGCCGATGCGCGGTCTGGCGTGGTTCGGCGACATGTCCTACTCGCTGTACCTCGTGCATTGGCCGTTGTTCGCGCTGGCCGCCAGCGCGTGGGTGGTCGACGTGCCGCTGCCCGTGCGCATCGGGCTCGCCATCGCCTCGGTGGTGATCGCGTGGGTGATGTACAACCGCGTCGAGAACCCGGTGCGTCACGCGGACCTGCCGATGAACCTCAGGTCCGCGGCCGTGGCCGTGGGCTGCTCGCTGGCTGTCATGGCGATCGGTGTCGGCCTGGGCGCCTGGCAGGCGCGCGGATCCGTCGACTACCAGGAGGTGCGGCGGCCGAACGTCGGCTTCGATGCGTCCTGTGAATACCTCGACCGGTTCGAGTCGCGCCCGAAGTGCCGGAACTCCGACCGGCCCGAGATCCTGGTGTGGGGCGACTCGCATGCGATGCACCTGGTCGACGCCGTCGCGTCCACCACGCAGCGCGGCGTCGAGCAGGCGACCAAGAGTGCCTGCGGACCCTACCTGCGCCTCTCCTACTGGAGCAACGAAGGCTCGCACAATCGCAACTGGGCGGCCGGCTGCATCCGGTTCAACCAGTCGGTACTCGACTACATCGCGGCCACCCCGTCGATCCGGGTCGTCGTGCTCGCGAGCGTCAGCGACCAGTATCTCCGCGGCAATCACGTCGTGGTGGCCGGTGCCGATGGCTCCCTGGCGGACGCCGAGGGGTCGGAGGAGGTCGCCGCGCGCGCGCTGGGGGACACGGCCGCAGCCGTCCGTGCGTTGGGGCGTCGCGTCGTCTTCGTCAGTTCGATGCCCATGGCCGGCTATGACGTCGGACGCTGCCTGGAGCAGCGGGCCCTCGGCAAGTTCGCCTTCGGGGCGGATCGCCCGGATTGCGCCATCGACGAGCGACGGTTCCGCGAGTTCCGTCACGACGTGCTCGCGATGCAGGCCCGGGTCGAGCGCCAGGCGGCGCTGCCCATCGTCCACCTCGACGATTTCAACTGCCACGATGGCACCTGTGACGCCCAGATGGGTGGCACGTTCCTGTATCGCGACAAGGCCCACCTGACCCACGATGGGTCGCGTCGGCTCGGTGAGGCAATGGGACTGGGACGGCGGGTCTGGGACGAGGCCCGATAGGGCCCGAAACGAGTCCGGATCGACGTTTTCGACGTCCGGAGTGTGAGAAAATCCGGGCCTTCGCGGCTGCAGGGAACGGGATCGATGGCCGAGGATTACCGGGACATTCACGTCGATCGGGGCGGGCACTACGATGCCACCCTCGCGGCGTCGGCCTTCGACAACTACATGAGCCTCTGGGAGGAGAAGCACGTCCGCGAGCTCCTGCCCCGGGTCTGTCCCAACGGCATCGACCGCTATCTCGATTTCGCGTGCGGAACCGGCCGGCTGACGCGCGTCATTGCCGACTACGCGCGCGAAGTCGTGGGTGTCGACATCTCGGCGACCATGCTCGAGGCGGCGCGCCCCAAGCTGCCGCGGGCGCGGTTCGTCCTCGCCGACCTCACCAGCGAGACCGTTGAACTCGGGCAGTTCGACCTCGTCTCGTCGTTCCGCTTCTTCGGTAATGCCGAGCCGGCGCTGCGCGCGGCCGTGCTGCGCGCGCTCAGTCCGATGGTGCGCATGGGCGGCTACCTGCTGGTGAACAACCATCGTAATCCGTGGGCGCTGATGAACGTTTTCGACCGTCTCACGGGCGGCACCGCGGACGTCCACCTGACGCCTCCGATGTTCAAGCGCATCCTCGCCGATGCCGGCTTCGACATCGTGGAGACCCGGCCGATCGCGGTGTGGCAGTACCGTTCGAAGCTCGCGGCGCAGGCCGGCTCGCAGCCCGATCGCGAGGCGCGCCTGGAGCGGCGCTACGGCGGCAGTTTCTGGACGCCCATCGCTCCGGACGCCGTGATCCTCGCCCGGAAGGTCAGGTCGCACGTGTGAGTGTGAAGGAATCGACGGCCGAGACGACCGTCATCTACCAGTCGGTCGCCGCACGGATCGCCACCCTCTACCGGCTGGCCAGCGTTCCCGCGGGGCGCCGCACGCTGCTGTTGACCGTGCCCGGCCGCGACCTGCTGCCCGTCGAAGGCTGGGACGGCGAGGTCGTGAGCGACTTCGTCGGCTACGGCTGCGACAACCTCTACCGACATCCCGACGCGTCGTTCGATCGCGTCGTGCTGCACTGGTCCTTCGGTGAATTCGTCGCGACTCCGCCGCGGCGTCGCTCGATGGCGCAACGGGCCGAACTGCTGCGCGAGGTCCGTCGGGTCCTCACGCCCGGAGGTGTCGTGGCCGGCTGTGCCGCCAATTACCTGATGCCTTCGCAGGACCTGCGCTGGCCGCTGTTCGGCTGGACCGGCGGCCAGTTGACCCGCGAACTCACGGCGGCCGGCTTCACGCGGGTCCGCGTCGGAACGGTGCTGCCCTCGGCGGACGTGCCGTGGATGCTGATCAGCCAGGACCGGCGCGCCGCCCGCAATTACTTCCGGCTGCACCATGGCCGCAATCGCGAGACGCTCGGCCTGCTGAGCCGCTGGACGCGGCACCTGCTGGTCGAGATCGGCCTCGCGCCGCACCTGCAGGGATCCGTCGCCTTCTCGGGGCGCGCGCCATGCTAGACGACGTGCTGGTGCGATTGCGCGAACTCGGCCTGTTGAAGGACGAGAACGCCGCCCATTGCAACGTGTTCGTGCGCCTCGACAACGTGCTCGTCAACGTGTTCGACGACGACGGGCGCTATTACTACCTGCGCATGGCCGAGGCCTACGACCTGCAGCGCGAGTACGACGTGGCGCGCTCGGTCGCAGAGGTCGTCGGGCGCTTCGTGCCGCAGCCGCTGGCGTTCTTCCGCATCGGCAAGCTGTCGTGCATGGTGGCGGAGGGCGTCGATTTCGAGATCGTCACCGGTCCGGCGCTGCTCCACGCCACGGCGCAGACGCCGGCCGTGCGTGAACTGCTGGCGTTCGTCGAGTATGCCGCCGGTGCGCTCTCCGCGCCGGGCAGCCGGGCCCATGTCGACGACCTCGCCGAGATCCTGACCGCGCGCTACCTCGGCACGGAGCAGGAACCGCTCTGCGCGCGCGTCCTCGAGTCGAGCGACATGGAAGCGCTGCGCGAGCTGCCGGGCCAGCGCCAGCACGGCGACTTCGTGCCGAACAATTTCGGCATGCGCGACGACCGCCTGCTGATCTTCGACTGGGAGGACTTCGGCAAGGTCGACGTGCCCGGTTTCGACCTGGCGGTGCTGCTCGGGTCGCTGGTGGATTTCCACCCCGGCCGGTTGCGGGCCCTGCGGGACGCCAAGCTCGCGCGCGCCCCGGACGCTCCGGCGACGTGGCTGGACGAGGCCTGCCGCCTCTCGCGTGTCGACACGTGCCTGTTCCTGCGCTCGCTGCCGTTCTACCTGTCCCTGTTCATGTGGCTCAAGGACCGCTACTCGCCGGCGATCCGCCTCAAGGTCAACCGCGCCGTGGTGGCGCTGCTGTGAGCCGCCCATGACGGTCACGGCCAGGAAGGGCAGCGTCGTCGGCGGGGCCGCGTGGATGGTCGCCGCGCGGTTCGCCGAGCGCGGCCTCGGCTTCGTCAGCACCATGGTGCTGGCGCGACTGCTCGCGCCGAGCGACTTCGGCCTGGTGGCGATGGCCATGGTGTTCGTGGCTGCGGCCGACGTGCTGGGGGCGTTCGGACTCGACTGGGCCCTGGTGCGCCAGCCGGGTCTCGAGCGTCGCCACCTCGATACGGCGTGGACGATCCGCACGCTGCTCGGCATCACGTCGCTGGTCATCCTCGCCGTGGTCGCCATCCCGGCGGCCGATTTCTATCGCGAACCGCGCATCGTCGCGATGATCTGGGTCCTCGGCGTGAGCCTGCTGGTCGGCGCCGTCGAGAATCCGGGCGTCATCCACTTCCGTCGCAGCATGGACTTCAACAAAGAATTCCGCCTGCGCACGGTGGCGAAAGTTGCCGGCGCGGTGGTCGCGATCTCGACCGCACTGCTGCTGCGATCTTACTGGGCACTGCTGTTCGGCACGCTTGCCAGCCGCTTCACGGCCACCGTCATGAGCTACGCGATGCACCCGCACCGGCCCCGGCCGACGCTGGCGGCACGCGAGGAACTGCTCGGTTTTTCGATCTGGCTGTGGCTCGCGAACATCCTGACGTTCGTGCGCACCCGCTCGGTCGAGATGGTGCTCGGCCGCATCGACGGACCGCGCGACCTCGGACTGTTCTCAGTGTCGAACGAACTGTCGCAACTCGCCTCCACGGAACTCGCGGCACCGATCAATCGGGCGCTGTTCTCGGCCTACGCCGCCCAGGGCGACCGGGCGCACGCCGTCGGTGAGTCCTACCTGTACGCCAACCCGCTGATCTGGCTCATCTCGCTGCCGATCGCGGTGGGGACTTATCTGTGTGCCAGCCAGGTGATCCTGCTGGTGCTGGGGGCGAACTGGCAGGACTCGGTGCCGCTGCTGCGCACGCTGGCGATCGCGGGCTTCGCCGGACTGTTGAGTTCCGGCGCCATTCACGTCTACTGGGCCATCAACCGCGCCCGCCTCGAGACGTTCGTCGAGGCTTTCTGGGTCACGATGCTGCTCACCCTGGTGCTCACGCTCGTGCCGAGGCGCGGTGTGGCGGGGGCGGCGGAGGCGGTCCTGATCAGCAATCTCACGCTGGTCCCGATCACGATGTTCCTGCTGCGGCGGTTCGCCGGGGTGTCCATTCGCACCACGATGCAACGGACGTGGCGGGTCATCGCCGCGTGCCTCGTCATGTATTTCGTCGTCGACCTCGTCACGCGCGGCTGGTTGCCGGAGAGCACGTCCCAGGCTGTCGGGCAGTTGTTCACGATCACGGTGCTCGGGGCGGCGGTGTATTTCGGGGCGCTGTACGGCCTGTGGCGACTCCTCGGCCGACCGGTCGGTCCCGAAGCGGACCTGCTCGAGATCCTGCGGGCGCGCTTCAGACGACGGGTGGCGGGTCCGCTGGCGGAGATCCACGAGCTTCGCGAAGCCGCCCGCGAGGAACCTGCGTCCGGTGCGACGGCGAGGGCCGCGACGCCGGAGGTCCGCGTCGCCCGCCTGCGCAGCGCCGCGGCGGAGCGGGACGGCCAGGCGGAAGTCACGCCCACGGTTTCGGTCATCATCCCGGCCTACAACGACGCGCGGTTCATCGGGCAGGCGATCGGCAGCGTGCTGGCGCAGACGCACCGTCCGCTCGACGTGATCGTGATCGACGACGGATCGCGTGACGATACTGCCGAGATCGCCGAATCCTTTGGGCCGCCCGTGCGGGTGTTCCGCCAGCTGAACGCCGGCGCCGCCGTGGCGCGCAACGCCGGCATGCGCGAGGCCCGCGGCGACTACATCGCATTCCTCGATGCCGACGATTTCTGGCATCCGCGCAAGACGGAGATGCAGTTGCATCACCTGCAGCATTGTCGGCATTGCGTGGCCGTCTACTGCAACAAAGTCGAGTTCCGCGAGGACGCGGCGCAGCCGAGCTGGCACGAGCCGGACCCCGTGGAAGACCTGCATGTCGTCTCGAGCGATCCGAAGGCCTCCGGCTGGCTGTACCTCGAACTGCTGCGCGCCTCGATCCTGCACACCTCGACGCTGATGGCGCCGCGGAGCGTCCTGCAGCAGGTCGGCGAGTTCGACACGAGCCTGCGCAAGGGACAGGACCTGGATTACTGGCTGCGCCTGTCGCGGCTCGGCCCGATCCACATGCTCGACAGCGTGCTGTCGGCGTACCGCATCCACCCGGCCAGCATCAGTCACCGGGCGATGTCGACGAATTACCACGCGCTGGTGGTCGAGCGGGCGGTCGGCCGCTTCGGTCCGGCGGATCCCGCAGGCCATCGGCTCGAGGACGGCGAGCTGGCGCGCATCCTCGGCGCCTCGTGGCTCGAGTTCGCCTACCAGCATTTCCGCGCCGGCGCGCCTCGCCTGTGCCTGCAAAGCCTGCAGCGCTCGCTAGACTATCGCCCGGCGCGCATGAGCGCCTGGCGCCTGCGGCTGCGGGCGTCGGTGGCGGCAGCGCGGGCGCGCAGTTCTTGATGGGTATCGGGTGCATTCAGGAGATCGTGTGATGGCCGACGAGATCGTTCGGGAAGTGGTGCAGATCCTGCGTGACGTGTTGCGCCTCGGCGCGCGCGCCGACGGCATGGATGCCGGAACGGCCTTGCTCGGGGGGCTGCCGGAGTTCGACTCCATGGCGGTCGTGTCGGTCGTCACGGCGCTCGAGGAACACTACGGCCTCGCGTTCGACGACGACGAGATCCGTGGCGAGGCCTTCGAGTCCGTGGGCAGCCTCGCCGAACTCGTCCGGAGCAAGCTCGCGGCATGAGTGGGGCCGGTCCGCAGGCGCCGGACGTCTTCCTCCTGCAGGGTTCCCGCGGGGCGCTGTACGCCGCGTATTTCCCGCCCGCGCCCGGCGTGACCTCGCGCGGCGACGTGCTGTACTGCCCGCCTTTCGCCGAGGAGATGAATCGCTGTCGTGCGATGGCCTCTCTGCAGGCCCGCGCCTTGAGCGCGGTCGGCGTCGGGACGTTGATCGTCGATCCCTGCG
>JBGAHO010000091.1:0-8711 GCA_044226195.1 Steroidobacteraceae bacterium | reverse complement strand
CGCGCCGGGCATCGCCGAGACGATCAGCGTGTCGATCGGCATCGCGAGCGCGCAGCCCGCGGGGGAAGAACGCAAGGCGTCCGCGGACCAGTGGCTCGCGGAAGCGGACGCGGCGCTGTATCGCGCCAAGCGCGGGGGCGCGGGCTGGGCGATCAGCCCCGTTGCCGCGTCATCAGCAGCAGGAAAATCGGCACGCCCACCAGCGCCGTGAGCGCGCCCACCGGCAGCTGGCGCGGTGCGAGCAGCACCCGCGAGCCGAGGTCGGCGGCCATCAGCAGGATGCCGCCGAGCAGCGCGGAGGCCGGCAGCACGATGCGGTTGTCGGCGCCGAGCGCGAGCCGCACGAGGTGCGGCGTGACCAGTCCGACGAAGCCGATGCTGCCGGCGGCGCTGACGGCACAGCCGGTCAGCAGCGAACTCAGCACGAAGATCAGGATGCGCTGGCGCCGGACGTCGAGCCCGAGCGTCGCGGCCTGGGTCTCGCCACGCGCGAGCACGTTGAGCTGGCGACCGAGCGCCACCGAAGCGGCCGTCGCGAGCAGCAGCAGCGTCGCGAGCCAGGGCCAGCGGTCGGCGCGCGAGAGGTCGCCGAGCAGCCAGAACACCATGCCGCGCAGGCGCGAGTCGTCCGACAGCGCGAGCAGCAGGCTCACGAGCGAGCCCGCGCCGGCGGCGACCACCACGCCGGTGAGCAGCAGCCGGGTCGGCGTCCACCCGCCGGGGCCCTGCGCCAGCGCGAACACCAGCAGGCAGGCGGCCAGCGCACCGCCCGCCGCCATGCCGTCGATCCCGGCCGCCGGCACGCCGATCATGATGCCGAGCAGCGCGGCGACCGACGCGCCCCCGGAGACGCCGAGCACGTAGGGATCGGCCAGGGGATTGCGCAGCAGGACCTGCAGCAGCGCACCCGCCAGGGCCAGCAGTCCCCCGACGCTGAGCGCCTGCATCGCCCGCGGCAGGCGCAGTTCCAGCACCACGTCGCGCGCGAGCGACGGTGGCCCGGGCCACAGGGCGTGCCAGGCGTCGCCCAGCGACAGCGGCGTGCTGCCGAGCGCGAGCGACAGGGCGAGCATGCCGGCGGCGACGGCCAGCATGAAGGCAAAGGCGGGCAGGGCGGGGAGGCGGTGCATGGGTCGTTCGTTTGCGGCAAGGGTAGGGGGACCCCGGGCCCGCCACAAGCCGGCCGCGCGCAGGCGCCCGTGGCCAGCCCCGGCCCGATGTGAAAAAATCAGCGGGCACCGGCGCTTACGGATCCATGACCGACTACATCGACAGCCAGGGCTTTCGCGCGAATGTCGGCATCGTCCTGATGCGCGACAACGGCGAGGTATTCCTCGGCGGTCGGCGGGACGGCCGGGGCTGGCAGTTCCCCCAGGGCGGCGTGCTCCGCAACGAGCTGCCGGAAGAAGCCCTGTTCCGCGAGTTGCGCGAGGAGGTCGGCCTCGAGCGCGGCGACGTCGAACTGGTGGCCGGCACCGCGCACTGGCTGCGCTACCGGCTGCCCCGGCAGTACGTGCGGCGCACGGGCAACCCGGTCTGCATCGGCCAGAAGCAGCGCTGGTTCCTGCTGCGCATGCTCGGTGACGACAGCCGGTTGCGCTTCGACGTCACCGACGAGCCGGAATTCGACGACTGGCGCTGGGTCGACTACTGGTCGCCGGTGCGCGAAGTGATCTATTTCAAGCGCGCCGTGTACGCACGCGCCCTGCAGGAGCTGGCCGAGCAGGCATTTGCCGCCGGGCCGCCGCCACGGCCCGAGTGGTGGACCGAGGAGATGCTGCGGGCCAAGGATCCGCCGCCGCGCCGCCGCGGGCGGCGTTCGGGAGGAGCGCGCTCCGGCGCGCCGACGGGGCCCAAGGCGGTCGGCTCGTGACGGGTCCGCGCCTGCCGATGCTGCGCGGCGGCTCGTTCACGACGTGGTTCGCCGCGGTGGTGACGGCCGTGTCCGTGCTGCTGGTCGGCTGGTTCGCGTGGCAGCAGGGCCAGCTGACGGCCGGTCGCGATGCCGCGGCCGACGCGCAGGCGCGCAAGCAGCTCACCGCCAAAGTCGAGCGCCTCGAGGCGGAGAACCAGCGGCTCACGGCCAAGGTCGCCGAGCTCGAGATGGCGCGGCGCCTCGATCGCGATGCCTACGGCCAGATCGAGCAGACGCTCGGCGACCTCCAGTCGCAGCTCGCCCACCAGACCGAGGACCTGGCCTTCTACCGCAGCATCGTCTCGCCGGCGGACGGCATCCAGGGACTGCGCGTGCAGCGTCTCGACGTCGCGAAGGGCGAGGGGCCGCGCCAGTTCGTGTTCCGGCTCACGCTGGTGCAGGCGATGCGCCACGAGAGCATCGTCTCCGGGCTGGTGCAGATCGAGGTCAACGGCATGCAGGGCGACAAGCCGATGCGCTATGCCGTCGGCGACCTCGTCGGCAAGCCGGGCCTGCGCCTGCCGTTCTCGCTGCGCTACTTCCAGACCCTCGAGCAGCCCGTCACGTTGCCCGAGGGTTTCGAGGCGTTCGAGACCAATGTCACCGTGAGTTCGACGAAGCTGCGTTTTCCGATGCAGCGCTCGTTTCCCTGGAAGCTGGCGGGTCCGCCCGCGCTTGGAGACGTGCCCGCGGAGGGCTAGAATCCCGCCGTGCCCCGTGCGGGCGACCTGGAGTGCGCGATGAACGCCGAGACCCTCGAGATGGATGTCGCCGCCGATGCGCTGCTGTTCACCGACGCCGCCGCGCTGAAGGTGAGCGAGCTCATCAAGGAGGAAGGCAATCCCAACCTCAAGCTGCGCGTGTTCGTGCAGGGGGGCGGCTGCTCGGGTTTCCAGTACGGCTTCACCTTCGACGAAAACGTGGAAGAGGGCGACACCTGCATCGAGCGGCACGGCGTGCGCCTGCTGGTCGACCCGATGAGCTTCCAGTACCTCGTCGGCGCCGAGATCGACTACAAGGAAGACCTCGAGGGCGCCCAGTTCGTGATCCGCAATCCCAACGCCACCACGACCTGCGGCTGCGGCTCGTCCTTCTCGACCTGACGCCGCCATGGCGCGGCCTGCGGCGAAGATCCCCGACGTCCTCGCGGCGGTCGACCTCGGCTCCAACAGCTTCCACATGGTGGTCGCGCGTCACGACCACGGCCAGCTCGTCATCGTCGACCGGCTGCGCGAACCGGTACGCCTCGGGGCCGGCCTCGACGAGCAGGGCCGCCTGAGCCGCGACTCCGTCGAGCGGGCCCTGCAGTGCCTGGAGCGCTTCGGACAGCGCCTGCGCGACATGCGGGCGGCGAGCGTGCGCGTGGTCGGCACCAACACGCTGCGCAAGGCACGGCGCAAGGGTGCGTTCCTCGATCGCGCGCGCGAAGCGCTCGGGCATCCCATCGAGATCATCGCCGGCGTCGAAGAGGCGCGCCTGATCTACCTCGGCGTCGCGCACACGACGCCGCAGGAACCGGGCCCGCGGCTGGTGGTGGACATCGGCGGCGGCAGCACCGAGCTCATCCTCGGCGAGGGGCTGGCGACGCGCCAGCTCGACAGCCTGTACATGGGTTGCGTGAGTTTCAGTGCCGCGTATTTCGGCGACGGCGACATCACCGAGAAGCGCCTGAAGAAGGCTCGCACCGCGGCGCAGCTCGAACTCGCGCCGGTCGTGTCGCGCTTCCGGCGCAGCGAATGGGAGTCCGCGTTCGGCGCCTCGGGCACGTTGCGGGCCGTGAACGACGTCCTGCAGGCGCGCGGCGGCGCGGCGGCCGGCATCACGCGTGACGGGCTCGAGTGGCTGCTCGGCGAGTGCCTGCGCTGCGGTGCGACCAGCCGTCTCAAGTTGCCTGGACTCGCGCCCGATCGCCAGGAAGTCCTGCTCGGCGGGCTCGCGATCCTCGTCGAGGTCTTCGACATGCTCGGCGTGCAGTCGATGCGCGTCGCGGAGGGTGCGCTGCGCGAGGGACTGCTCTACGACCTGCTCGGCCGTCTCACCGACGAGGACGCGCGCGTGCGCAGCGTGCGCGCGATGGCGGGACGTTTCCACGTCGACTTCGCGCACGCGGAGCGCGTCGAGGCGACGGCGCTCGGATTCCTCGCGCAGGTGCGCGAGGCGTGGAAGCTCGACGAGCCGCTCGCGGAGTCGCTGCTGAGCTGGGCCGCGCGCCTGCACGAGATCGGGCTCGACATCTCGCATGCGCACCACAACCGCCACGCCGCCTACCTGCTGCAGAACGCGGACATGCCCGGGTTTCCGCGCGAGGAACAGCAGTTGCTCGCCGCACTGGTCGGCGCGCACCGACGCAAGCTCAGCCTGGAATCGCTCGAGGACCTGGTGCCACCGTGGCACCTGAAGGCCGAGTACCTGATCGTGCTGCTGCGCCTCGCGGTGCTGCTGCACCGGGACCGGGTGCCACGCGCGTTGCCGGAGATCTCGCTGCGCGCGAAAGCGCGGACCATCGAAGTGGGCTTCCCGCCGGGCTGGCTCGACGATCATCCGCTCACGGTGGCGGACCTCGAGCAGGAGGTCACCTACCTGCAGGCGGCGGGCATGAGGATGCGCGTGGCGTGAAGAACGCGGCGACCCGGACGGTCGCCGCGTGCGAGGTCAGTTGCGGGCGACCTGGGTGAGCGGCGAGCCGCTGCTGGTCAGATCGAGCTTCGCGAGCGCCGTGGCGGACTGGCTGCGGAACTCGCCGAGATACTTCGACGGGATTTCCGTGCGCGGCATCGGCATGGTCGCCGGATTGCGCTGCTGGCCGTTCACCAGGTATTCGTAGTGCAGGTGCGGGCCGGTCGCGAGGCCGGTCATGCCGACGTAGGCGATCACGTCGCCCTGGCCCACGTGGCGGCCCGGACGCAGGCCCTTCGCGAACCGCGAGATGTGGCCGTACACCGTGCTGATGCCGCGGCCGTGGTCGATCACGACGACGTTGCCGTAACCGCCCTTGCGCCCGACGAAGGCGACGCGGCCCTCGCCGGCCGCCCAGATGCGGGTGCCGATCGGCGCCGCGTAGTCGGTGCCCTTGTGCGCGCGCACGATGCCGAGGATCGGATGCAGCCGCCGCGCATTGAACGGCGAGCTGATGCGGGTGAAGTCGAGCGGCGCGCGCAGGAACGCCTTGCGCATGCCCTTGCCCTCGGGCGTGAAGTAGCCCTGCACCTGGCCGTCCTGCGACTCGAACCACACGGCGCGGTGCGTCTTGCCCTGGTTGACGAACTCGGCGGCGAGCACCTTGCCGTCACTGACGTAGTGGCCGTCCTGGAACTTCTGCTCGTAGAGCACGCTGAACTCGTCGCCCTCGCGGATGTCGAGCGCGAAGTCGATGTCCCAGCCGAACATCTGCGTGGCGAGGGTCATGATGGTCGGCGCGGCGATGCCGGCGCGCTGGCCGGCGACGAACAGCGAGGAGTCGATCACCGCGCGGCGGCCGACCAGTTCGGTCTCGAGCGGGTTCTCGATGTAGTTGACGTTGTAGCCGGCGTCGTTGCGCGCGATCGAGAGCGTGAGCGTGTCGCTGATCTGGCGGTTGAGCGAGAGCAGCGCGCCGTCGAGGTGCGTGAGCGTGATGATGTCGCCGGGGCGCAGCACGTCGAGGGCCTTGCGCACCTCGGGTCGCGCGCGCAGTTCGGCGAGCGCGGCCATGTCGATGCCGACCGAGCGGAAGATGCGGTCGAGCGTGTCGTTGCGCTGGACGGTGACCTCGACGCTGTCGGGATCGTTGCTCGCCGCGACGACGACCGGGGCGGCGGTGGTGGCCGCGAGGGCGCTCAGGTCGAGGGCAGGCGGCTGCGTGTCGAGCGCCGGGCGGTTGAGCAGCATGGCGGCCACGCCGATGGCCAGCACGGGCAGGCTGCCGGCCACGACCCAGCGACGGCGGAGGCGGTCGGCGGCCAGCGAAAGCGCGCTGGCCGGGCGGGATTCGGTCGGATTCACAGTGAAAGCCTCAGGAAACTGGCCGGTAACTTAGTTGCAACGTTGCAACGCGTCAACTGTTAAATCCACAGATTTCCCAGTAAACACAGATGGTTGCGAACAGGTTGCAAGAACCGTGACGCGGCTCGCAGGGGGCCGGCGATTGCCTGCCGCCCGTCCGACCCCCTACAGTCCCGCGCTCCCTCCGCGAACCCGGATCCCGACGACGATGCTGCCTGCCGCCGAACAATTCGCCGAACTGCGCCGTGGAACCTCCGAGATCCTGCTCGAGGCCGACCTGCTCAAGAAGCTCGCCCGCGGCAAGCCGCTGGTGATCAAGGCGGGCTTCGACCCGACGGCGCCCGACCTGCACCTCGGCCACACGGTGCTGATCAACAAGATGGCGCTGTTCCAGCGCCTCGGCCACGACGTGGTGTTCCTGATCGGGGACTTCACGGGGCTGATCGGCGACCCGACGGGGCGCAACGCGACGCGCCCGCCGCTCACGCCCGACGAGATCCAGGCGAATGCCCGCACCTACCAGGCGCAGATCTACAAGATCCTCGATCCCGAGCGCACGCGCATCGCGTTCAACTCCACGTGGATGAACGCGCTCGGCGCGGCGGGGCTGATCCAGCTGGCCGCGAAGCACACCGTGGCGCGCATGCTCGAGCGCGACGACTTCGCCAAGCGCTACAAGGCCGGGCAGGCGATCGCGGTGCACGAATTCCTGTATCCGCTGGTGCAGGGCTACGACTCCGTGGCGCTGAAGGCCGACGTCGAACTCGGCGGCACCGACCAGAAATTCAACCTGCTGGTCGGCCGCCAGCTGCAGGAGCAGTACGGGCAGGAGCCGCAGGTCGTGCTGACGATGCCGCTGCTCGAGGGCCTCGACGGCGTGAACAAGATGTCGAAGTCGCTCGGCAACTACATCGGCATCACCGATGCGCCGGACGACATGTTCGGCAAGCTGATGTCGGTCTCCGACGACCTGATGTGGCGCTATTTCGACCTGCTGTCGTTCCGCAGCAATGCGGACCTGCAGCGCCTGCGCGAGGAGGTGGCGGGCGGCCGCAATCCGCGCGACGTGAAGTTCGAGCTCGGCGTCGAGCTGGTCGAGCGTTTCCACGGCGCGGGCAGCGGCGCACGCGCGCGCGACGCGTTCATCGCGCGCTTCCAGCAGGGCGCGCTGCCCGAGGATCTCGCGGAGGTCTCGCTGCCGGCCGGTGCCGCGGGCCTCGGTCTCGCGCACGTGCTGAAGGGTGCGGGGCTGGTGCCCAGCACCAGCGAGGCGCTGCGGCAGATCAAGCAGGGCGCGGTGAAGGTCGACGGCGAGCGCATCGAGGACGGCGCGCGCACGTTCGCTGCCGGCAGCGTGCACGTGTTCCAGGTCGGCAAACGCCGTCTCGCGCGCGTCACGCTGAGCTGAGATCGCCGCGCCGCCCTTGTTTTTCCGGGGCGCGCGGCTTGTCAAGCACGACGCGATTTGCTGCGGTTTTTCGCAGGTGTTGACGCCGGTCTTTGCCCGGCTATACTGCGCGCCCTTCCGCAGTGACCGGGTGCTTCCCGGGCCACCGCTGGGCATCCCGACGAGTGAAAGTTTTTCCTCGAAGGTGTTGACAGCAACGCGGAATGCCGCATAATGCGCGGCTCCCCCGGCTGGTTCCGGGGACGCTCTTTAAAAATCGAAACAGGTAATTTGTGTGGGGACTCGCGTCGATCGTTTGCGAACGCAAACAGATGGCGAGTACCAATTAGCCAGTTAATACTGAAACTGATTGGGATCTCTCCGAACTGTAAGTCGCAAGACTTCAAGTGAAGAGTTTGATCCTGGCTCAGATTGAACGCTGGCGGCGTGCTTAACACATGCAAGTCGATCGGTAACAGGTGTAGCAATACATGCTGACGAGAGGCGGACGGGTGAGGAACGCTTGGGAATCTGCCCTTCAGCGGGGGACAACCCGGGGAAACTCGGGCTAATACCGCATACGCTCCACGGAGGAAAGCCGGGGACCGCAAGGCCTGGCACTGAAGGATGAGCCCAAGTCGGATTAGCTAGTTGGCGGGGTAACGGCCCACCAAGGCGACGATCCGTAGCTGGTCTGAGAGGACGATCAGCCACACCGGAACTGAGACACGGTCCGGACTCCTACGGGAGGCAGCAGTGGGGAATATTGGACAATGGGGGAAACCCTGATCCAGCGACGCCGCGTGGGTGAAGAAGGCCTGCGGGTTGTAAAGCCCTTTCGGTAGGGACGAAAACTCTTGCTCTAACAGAGCAGGAGCTTGACTTAACCTACATAAGAAGCACCGGCTAACTCTGTGCCAGCAGCCGCGGTAATACAGAGGGTGCGAGCGTTAATCGGAATTACTGGGCGTAAAGCGCACGTAGTCGGCTTGGCAAGTCGGGTGTGAAATCCCCGGGCTCAACCTGGGAACTGCATCCGAAACTACCTTGCTAGAGTATGGGAGAGGGAAGCGGAATTTCTGGTGTAGCAGTGAAATGCGTAGATATCAGAAGGAACATCAGTGGCGAAGGCGGCTTCCTGGACCAATACTGACGATCAGGTGCGAAAGCGTGGGGAGCAAACAGGATTAGATACCCTGGTAGTCCACGCCCTAAACGATGACAACTGGATGTCGGGAGGGTTTGCCTTCCGGTGTCGTAGCTAACGCGTTAAGTTGTCCGCCTGGGAAGTACGGCCGCAAGGTTGAAACTCAAAGGAATTGACGGGGACCCGCACAAGCGGTGGAGCATGTGGTTTAATTCGATGCAACGCGAAGAACCTTACCTGGTCTTGACATCCTAGGAATCCTGCAGAGATGCGGGAGTGCC
>JBGAHO010000015.1:0-81853 GCA_044226195.1 Steroidobacteraceae bacterium | reverse complement strand
CCCCTCCGGGATGGGGCGCGCCGCCATGCGAGGCCCTCCGCTCCGTTCCGGGCTCCGGGTCCGCGCGATGCGACGTAATGCGGTCCGTCGCCGCACCGGCGCCGGCGCGAAGCCTTCAGTCCGGGTCCAAAAGGGCCGTCACGACCCCCGAAAACCCGCGCCAGGCCGACGGAATCCCGTCACCGGACGACGGCACGGATCTTGCTCCAATGCCCGGTGATGATGGATTTCCTCAAAAGAGTCGACCTCCGCCGCCTGCTGCGCAACGGCCTCGGGGCCCCGCTGCTGCTGCTGGCCATCCTCGCCATGATGGTCGTGCCGCTGCCGCCGATCGCGCTCGACGCGCTGTTCACCTTCAACATCGCGCTGTCGGTCGTGGTGGTGATGGCGGTCGTGTACGTGGCGCGCCCGCTCGACTTCGGCGCCTTCCCGATCGTCCTGCTGCTGGCGACCCTGCTGCGCCTCGCGCTCAACGTCGCCTCGACGCGCGTCGTGCTGCTGCACGGCCACACCGGCACCGCGGCGGCGGGCCACGTCATCGAGTCGTTCGGCGAATTCGTGGTCGGCGGCAACTACGCCGTCGGCATCGTCGTGTTCGCCATCCTCACGATCATCAACTTCATCGTCGTCACCAAGGGTGCCGGCCGCATCTCCGAGGTGAGCGCGCGCTTCACCCTCGACTCGATGCCCGGCAAGCAGATGGCGATCGACGCCGACCTCGGCGCCGGCCTGATCACCCAGGAAGAGGCCCGCCAGCGGCGCGCCGAAGTGCGGGCCGAGTCCGACTTCTACGGTTCGATGGACGGTGCCAGCAAGTTCGTCCGCGGCGACGCGACGGCCGGCATCATGATCCTGCTGGTCAACATCGTCGGCGGCCTCGCCATCGGCACGCTGAGCCACGACCTCGCGTTCAGCGAGGCCGCGCGCGTGTACACCCTGCTCACCATCGGTGACGGCCTCGTGGCGCAGGTGCCGGCGCTGCTGCTCTCGACCGCGCAGGCGATCATCGTCACGCGCATGTCGCGCGCCCAGGACATGGGCAACGAGCTGGTCACGCAGCTGACGCGCAATCCGAAGGCGCTCGCCGTCGCCGCGGGCCTGCTCGGCCTGATGGGCATCATCCCGGGCATGCCGAACCTCGCCTTCCTCGCGATGGCGGCAGTCTGCGGCACCGGCGCGTACTTCCTTTCGCAGCGCGTCGAAGTCGCGCCGCAGGCCGCGGCCCCGGCGCCCGAGCCGCCGGCGCTGCCGGCGCCCGAAGCTCGCGAGCTGTCCTGGGACGACGTGCAGCCCGTCGACCTGATCGGCCTCGAGGTGGGTTATCGCCTCGTGCCGCTGGTCGACAAGAGTCAGGGCGGCGAACTGCTGGCGCGCATCAAGGGCGCGCGCCGCAAGCTGTCGCAGGACCTCGG
Organism: Steroidobacteraceae bacterium; assembly: GCA_044226195.1. GTDB lineage: Bacteria > Pseudomonadota > Gammaproteobacteria > Steroidobacterales > Steroidobacteraceae > RPQJ01. The sequence continues at coordinate 80,441 of JBGAHO010000015.1, read as the reverse complement.
CTTCCTCGTGCAGTCGGTGCACATCCGCGACAACCTCGAACTCGGCCCGAACGACTATCGCATCAGCCTCGGCGGCGTCACGGTGGGCGAGGGCGTGGCCTATCCCGACCGCGAGCTCGCCATCAATCCCGGTCGCGTGTTCGGCAAGGTGCAGGGCCTCGAGACGCGCGACCCGGCGTTCGGCATGGAAGCGGTGTGGATCGAGCCGAGCCTGCGCGACCAGGCCCAGACGCTCGGCTACACGGTGGTCGACGCGAGCACGGTCGTCGCGACGCACCTGAGCCAGTTGCTGCAGACGCACGCGCACGAACTGCTCGGCCACGAGGAGGCGCAGCAGATGCTGGCCGGCCTCGCCAAGACCGCGCCGCGCCTGGTCGAGGACCTCGTGCCGAAGGTGCTGCCGCTCGCCACCGTGGTGCGCGTGCTGCAGCTGCTGCTCGCCGAGCGCGTGCCACTGCGCAACCTCCGGGCCATCGTCGAGACGCTGGCCGAGCACGCCCCGCGCACGCAGGACCCGGCCACGCTGGTCGCGCAGGTGCGCGTCGCGCTCGGCCGCCAGATCGTGCAGGACATCGCCGGCTCGTCCGTCGAGCTGCCCGTGATCACCCTCGAGCCCGACCTCGAGCAGCTGCTGCAGAACACGGTCGCCAACAACGCCGCGCAGCCCGCCCTCGAGCCCGGCCTCGCCGAACGCCTGCAGGGCCGGCTCGCGGAGACCACGCAGCGACAGGAGACCTCCGGGCAGCCGGCGGTGCTGCTGGTCGCGCCGCAGCTGCGCGCCGCACTCGCGCGCTTCACGCGCGCCAGCGTGCCGGGCCTGCACGTGCTCGCGTGGAACGAGATCCCCGACAACCGTCGCGTGCGGCTCGTCGCCGCGGTGGGACGCTGATGAACACCCTTGAACGGCCCGGAACCCTGGAGTCCGAGCGATGAAAATGCAGCGATACACGGCCCGCGACACCCGCCAGGCGCTGGCGCGCATCCGCGCCGAGCTCGGCGAGGACGCGGTGATCCTCTCCACGCAGCGCACGCCCGACGGCGTCGTCGTCTGCGCCGCCGTCGACTTCGACTTCAGCGAGCGCCACGAGGCGATCGTCGCGCAGGCCACGCAGGCGACCCCGGTGTCGACGCCGCGCGCCGTGCCGGCGCCCGTCGCGACGGCGCCCGAGGCGCCCCCGGCATCCGAACCGGACTTCGCCACCGAGCTGCTCGCGGCGCGCAATGGGTATGCGACCGAACCGGGCCGGCTCGGCTCGTTCGAGGCCACGCCGCAGCTGGGCGCGGAGATCCGCAGCCTGCGCTCGCTGCTCGAGACCCAGGTCGCGGCCCTCGCCTGGAACGACTACACCCGCCGCGAGCCGGTGCGCGCCCGCATCCTCGCCGACCTCACCGCGATCGGCATCGCGCGCGACATCGCCATCGGCGTCGTCGACGAACTGCCTGCGCAGATCGACGAGGAGCGCGCCTCGCGCCTGCCGCTCGCGCACCTCGCCCGCCGCATCGCCACCACCACCAGCCCGGCGCTCGAGGATGGCGGCGTGCTCGCACTGGTCGGCCCGAACGGCGTCGGCAAGACCGTCACGCTCGCCAAGTTCGCCACCCGCTGGGTGCTCGATCGCGGCCCGCGCGAGATCGCGCTGGTGACCACGGATCGCGACCGCTTCGGCGCGCAGGAGCAATTGCAGGCGCTCGGCCGCGTGCTCGGCGTGCAGACCTTCGCCGTCGAGGGGCCGGCGGCGCTCGCCGGCACGCTCGAACGCCTCGGTGACCGGCGCCTCGTGCTGGTCGACACCGCGGGCGTCAATCCGCGCACGCAGCGCATCGGCGAGGAACTCGGCGCACTCGCCGCCGTCCGGCACGTCGAGATCGGCGTGGTGCTCGCGGCCAGCACCCAGGGTGGCGCGCTCGATGCCGCGCTCGCGGGCTTCCACGCACTGCGCCCCGCGCACTGCATCCTGACCAAGGTCGACGAGGCCGCGACCCTCGGCGGCGCGCTTTCCGCGCTCGCGATGACGCGGCTGCCCGTGTCGTGGGTCTGCCAGGGCCCGCGCATTCCCCAGGACATTCAACCGGCGCGCGCCCACCAGCTCGTCGCGCACGCCGCCACCCTGGCCCGCAAGGCGGGCGCGTGTGCGGACGAGGACCTGCTCGCCCGCCGCTTCGGAGGACTGATCCATGCTGCAGCGTGATTCCACCGTCCAGCGCGTCGCGGAAGCGACGATGCGGCACTCCGAACCCGTGCGCGTGATCGCGGTGAGCGGCGGCAAGGGCGGCGTGGGCAAGACCACGGTGTCGGTGAACCTCGCGAGCGCGCTGGCGCTGGCGGGGCGGCAGGTCATGCTGCTCGACGGCGACCTCGGCCTCGCGAACGTCGACGTGCTGATGGGCATCTCCCCGCGCTACACGCTCGCGCACGTGCTCTCGGGCGAGCGCACGCTGCAGGAAGTGATCGTGCAGGCGCCGAACGGCATCCGCATCGCGCCGGGCGCCTCCGGCGTCGCCCGCATGGCGAACCTGAGCCCGGCCGAGCACATCGGCCTGGTGCGCGCCTTCAGCGGCCTCGGCTCCGAGATCGACACCCTGATCGTCGACACCAGCGCGGGCATCGCCGACGGCGTGCTGCGCTTCAGCCAGGCCGCGCAGCACGTGCTGCTGGTCATCCGCGACGAACCTGCATCCATTACGGATGCGTATGCCCTGATGAAGGTGCTGAGCCGCGAGCACAACGTGCAGCGCTTCCGGGTGCTGGTGAACATGACCCGGCAGCCCGGCGAGGCGCTGGCCGTTTTCCAGCGGCTGCAACGGGTTACGGCCCGTTACCTGGAGGCCGTGGTGGAGTTCGTCGGGGAGATCCCGGACGACGACATGCTCGGCCGTGCAATCCGTGAACAACGACCCGTACTGGATGCTTATCCCAACAGCAAGGCCTCCCTGGCGTTCAAGAATCTCGCCCGGTTGACCGATACATGGCCCATACCCGCGGGACCGCGCGGGCACCTCGAGTTCTTCGTCGAACGACTGGTGCGCCGGCCCGCGGCTGGGCTGGAGGTGGTCCAGTGAGCCGCATCGGCAACTACGCGGTGGCGCGGCCGCGATCGGACTCGGACGTGCTGGTCACGCAGCACGCCGAGCTGGTGAAGCGCATTGCCTTCCACCTGGCGGGGCGGTTGCCGCCGCAGGTGGACGTGGAGGACCTGGTGCAGGCCGGGATGCTCGGATTGCTCGAAGCGGCGGCCCACTACACGGCGGACCGCGGCGCGACGTTCGAGACCTACGCCGGCATCCGCATCCGCGGCGCGATGCTCGATGCCCTGCGTCGGCTCGACTGGGCGCCGCGCTCGGTGCACCGCAAGGCGCGCGCCGCGGCGCAGGCCCTGCGGGACGTGGAGAACGAGACGGGCGGCGAAGCCGACGACTTCGCCGTCGCCGAGCGCATGGGCGTCGGCGTCGAGGAGTACCAGCGCATCGTGCGCGATGCGGCCTCGTGCCGGCTGCTGTCGCTCGAGCAGATGGCGTCGCCGGAAGGCGTGCCGGTGGACCTGCCGGCCGATCCGGCGTTCGATCCGCTGGCGGACGTCACCGACGAAGCGATGCGCGACGCGCTCATCGCGGCGATCGACCGCCTGCCCGAACGCGAGAAGCTGGTCATGTCGCTGTACTACGAACGTGAACTGAACCTGAAGGAAATCGGCGCGGTGCTGAACGTGACGGAGTCGCGCGTCTGCCAGCTGCACGGGCAGGCGCTCAACCGGCTGCGCGCCACGCTCGCGGAGTGGCGCGAGCAGGAGGACGACGCATGACCCGGGCCACCACCAAGTTCCTCGTCGTCGACGACTTCTCGACGATGCGCCGCATCGTCAAGAACCTGCTGCACGACCTCGGCTACCAGAACGTGACCGAGGCCGACGACGGCAAGACCGCGCTGCCGATGCTGCAGGACGGTCACTACGACTTCCTCATCACCGACTGGAACATGCCCGGCATGCCGGGCATCGACCTGCTGCAGGCCGTGCGCTCCGACCAGAAGCTCGCGAAGCTGCCGGTGCTCATGCTCACCGCCGAGGCGAAGCGCGAACAGATCGTGCGCGCGGCGCAGGCGGGCGTGAACGGCTACGTGATCAAGCCCTTCACGGCCGTCACGCTCAAGGAAAAGCTCGACAAGATCTTCGACAGCCTGGGTACGCCGCCGTGACCAGCGTGATCGAGACCTACGGGCCCCGCTTCCAGGCGCTGGCGGCGGCGTACGAGCAGGGCTCGGAGGAGGAGTTCGAAAAACAACTGGACGCGCTGCTGCGCGATCGCGAACGGACCATGTTCCTCGAGATCGGCAGCCTCACGCGCGACCTCAATGCGGCGCTCGAGCGCTTCCGGCTCGACTCGCGGCTGATCGACCTGGCCGAAAAGGACGTGCCGGACGCGCGCGCGCGGCTCGAGCACGTGCTGCGCATGACCGACGCCGCGGCCCACCACACGCTCGACCTCGTCGAACAGTCCTGCCCGCTCGCCGAGCGCATCGCCCACGGCGCCGCGAACATCGCGCCGCTGTGGGGCGCGTTCCGCGACCGGCGCATCGCGGTGCAGGACTTCCGCGAGCTGCTGCAGCGCCTCGACCGCTTCCTCGACCTCTCGCGCGAGGACGGCGAGACGGTGCGCAAGAACCTGAGCGAGGTGCTGCTCGCCCAGGGCTACCAGGACCTCTCGGGCCAGATCATCCGCAGCGTGATGCACCTGGTGGGCGAGGTCGAGGACGCGCTGCGCGACCTGGTCCGCCTCTCCGGCGGCCGGCGCGACACGGCGCCCGCACCGGAGCCGCACGACGCCTTCGGCGCCGACGCGCACGTGGGATTCGGCCCGCCGGTGCCCGGCGTGACCCGCGATACGGTGGTCGCCGGCCAGCAGGATGTCGACGCGCTGCTGTCGGGCCTCGGCGTCTGACCGGTGGTTGAAGGCGCCCCGCCATGGATGTCCTGAGCGTCGTCGGTGTCACCCTCGCGCTGATCGCCGTGATCGGCGGCGCGGTGCTGAAGGGCGCCGGCGTCAAGGCATTGCTCTCGGCGGCGGCCTTCACCATCGTGGTCATCGGCACCATCGCGGCGAGCTGCGTGCAGACGCCGCTGCCGGTGATGCGTCGCGCGCTCGCGATCGCGCGCTGGGTGTTCCGTCCGCCGGCGCTCGGCTCGCAGGCGCTGATCGACAAGATGGTCGAGTGGAGCCAGGTCGCGCGCAGGCAGGGCCTGCTCGGGCTCGAGCCGATGCTCGATCGCGAGACCGACGATTTCGTCAAGCGCGGGCTGCAGCTGGTCGTCGACGGCAGCGAGCCCGAGGCGATCCGCGACATCCTCGAAGTCGAGCTGCACGCGCGCGAAGGCGCGGACCTGCAGGCCGCGAGGGTGTGGGAGGGCCTCGGCATCTACTCCCCGACGCTCGGCATCATCGGCGCCGTGCTCGGCCTGATGGCCGTCATGCAGCACCTCGAGGACCCGAAGATGCTCGGCCACGGCATTGCCGCGGCCTTCACCGCGACGGTGTACGGCATCGGCCTCGCCAACCTCTTCTTCCTGCCGATCGCGAACAAGCTGAAGGTCGCGATCCTGGCGCGCTCGCAGGTGCACGAGATGACCATCGAGGGCCTCATCGGCATCGCGCAGGGCGAGAACCCACGGCGCATCGAGGCCCGCCTGCAGGGCTTCATGCACTGAGGCCGTGATGGACCGCCGCCAGCGCCGCCACGAGGATCACCAGAACCACGAAGCGTGGGCGATCCCCTATGCGGACCTGCTCACGCTGCTGCTCGCGTTCTTCGTGGTGATGTACGCCATCTCCTCGGTGAACGAGGGCAAGTACCGCCAGCTCTCCGACGCGCTGAACCTCGCGTTCAACGGCTCGCAGGGCAGCCCGATGCCTCTGCACATGGACGACCGCGGCCCGGTGGCCACGCGCGCCGCCGCGGGCGACGCCCCGGTCCAGTCCGGACTCGCCATGCCGCTCGCGGGCATGTCCAAGCCCGCGCAGGGCACGTCGAAGGACGACGCGCCGGACGCGAAGGAGGCCGGACGCGCGAAGCAGTTGCAGGACGTGGCCGAGTCGGTCGAGAAGGCCATGTCCGGCCTGATCCAGGAAGGCCTCGTGGTCGTCCGCCGCAAGGAAGACGTGGTCGAGGTCGAGCTGCGCACCGACATCCTGTTCCCGAGCGGCGATTCGCGCCTGACGCCCGCGGCCCGCGGTGTGATCACCCGCCTCGGCGAGGCGCTGCGGCCGTTCCCGAACGAGCTGCGCGTGGAAGGCCACACCGACGACCGGCCGATCAACACCGCCGAGTTCCCCTCGAACTGGGAGCTCTCCTCGGCCCGGGCGGCGAGCGTGGTCCACCTGCTGACCGAGAAGGGCGTCGCCCCGAAGCGGCTGACCGTGATCGGCCACGGGGAGTTCGATCCCGTGCGACCGAACGACAGCGAGGACGGCCGCAACCGCAACCGTCGCGTGATGATCATCATTCGCGGTGCGCCGGAGACCGTGGCCGCCGGATCGGCGGCCCCGAAACTCCCCGGCTGAGCCGCGGATCGCGCCGGAAATCCGGCGTTTTGCCGCCCCTTGGGCTGGCACGCTTCCTGCACTGACTCCCGTAACGACCACCAATCGGCGCCGCGATGCGCCCACGGGAGTGCCGCCACATGATCGACTGGGAACTGACTGCCGGGCTCGCCGCCCTCGTCTCCGCCGGCGCCGCCAGCCTGCTGCTCGGGGCGTTCATGCTCACGAGCCGCTCGCTGCGCCACCTGCGCACGCAGACCGCCGCCGAAGGCGAGCGCTGGCGCGCGCAGTTCGACCGCCTCGGCGGGGACCTCGCGCAACTCGCCGCGGCCAATCTCGCGCTGCGCGAATACCTGCGCAGCGTCAGCACGCAGATCCAGGCCACGCCTGCCGTGGTGCCGCCCGCGCCGGCCGCCGGCCGCGCCTACGACCTCGCCGCGCGACTCGCCGCGGGTGGCGCGGCGTCCGACGATCTCGTGGTCAATTGTGGACTGACTCCGGCCGAGGCCGAGCTGGCCGTGCTCGTGCACGGCGCCCGCACGCGTCGGCCCGCCGACGATCAGCCGGCCGCGGCGTCCCCGAGGGGAGGTCGCCGGTCGTGACGCCGACGCGGCGGAGGTTCCTTGCCGGCGACCGCCCAGGCGAACGCCAGCACGTGCGCGACCGCGACGTAGAGCGGGCGCGGAATCTCGTCGCCGAGGTCGAGCTGCGCCAGCAGGCGCACGAGGTCGAGGTCGGGCTGCAGCGGCACGCCATGCTGCTGGGCCGTCGCGATGATCTTCTCGGCGAGTTCGCCGGCGCCCTTGGCGACGACGCGCGGCGCGCTGCTCCCGTCATAGGTGAGCGCGACGGCCAGCGGCAGGTTGTCGGCAGGGGTGTTCATGCGCGCAGGTTCACGAGCCAGGTGCCCGTCTGGCTGAGGTTGACCGGATCGCTGCGCGTGCAGCTCAGCTTGCCGACGGGCAGGCCGGCGTCCGTCAGGCTGCCGCGCAGTTCCTCGAAGCGGGCGTCGATGCTGCGCGCCAGCGAGCTCTGCTCCGGCTGGAGCGTCACGCTCACGCGGCCCTCGGCGAGCGTCACGCGGCCGCGCAGCGGCCCGCTCGCGCCGAGGTCGACCGCGAATTCCACCGACCAGACCGGGCTCGCCGTCGTGGCGTGCGCCTCGCGGTCGACGCGCACGCGCAGCAACCCGGGCTGCTCGCCCTGCCGGTACGGGATCTCGAGCAGCAGCGGGAACGCGGCCTGCTGGCGCGGGTCGAGGCTCGCGAGCTGGTTGCACGTCACCCGCGCGATCGATTCCTGGACCTGCTGCACGAGCTGGCCGAGCGCCGCGTCGGGCGGCGTCGCGCGGCTCAGCGACGGCGGGTCCGCGCTCATCGCGTTCAGCTCGCCGTATCGCATCGGCAGCGGCGTGTCGGACGTGTCGGGCGCGGCGGCGACCCGCTGCGCCCCGGACTTCACCAGCACGTCGCGCAGTTTCAGCAGCGCGCCTTTCCAGTCGTTGCCGACCTGCGCGGCGAGGTCGCGCGGCGGCGTGGCGAGCAGCCGCTCGAGCCGCACGCCCGAGGCGAGCACGGCCTTCTCCAGTCCCTCGGGCGTCGCCAGCTGGCGGGCCTCGGGCACGGCGCGCACGGTCGCCTCGACGGCCTCGGCCGCCGCGGCCGGCAGTCGCGCGAGCGGCGCCTGCTCCGGTGCGGCGGGGTTGCCCCCGGTCGCCAGCGGGGCAGGGCGCGTCGCGAGGAACATCAGGTTGGCGAGCAGGCGCAGCGGACTGGCCTGCTGCGGCAGTTCGCGGCGCAGGGCCGATGCGACTTCGTCGGCCCGGGAAACCAGGGTCAGCTCGAGTTCGGGTTCGGTGCGCGTGACGCGCGCCGTCAGCTTGTCGCCCGGCTGGACGTCGGGTGCCGCGCCCCCCGGCCGCAATGCGAACTTCCGCCCGGCCAGCATCAGCAGCAGCTGGGCCGAGGTGCTGTCGCGCACCGCCTCGACCGTCAGCAGCGTGCCGACCGGCAGGTTCGACCCCGTCGGCGAGCCGACAGGGGTCGTTCCGGTGGGACGCGACGGCAGGGGTTCGATCTTCAGCACGACGGCTCCGGGGGGATCCAGCACCCCGCTTATCGGCCCCGGGCCCCTTCACCTTGAATCGACGCCCGGTGTGACTTTCCTCCGATTTGGGCCCATCCCTGCCGGTCCTGCCTCAATCGCGCAACCGCCCGGCCGATACCCCGACGGCGAGGCACCCTGCCTCCCGTGTGCATTGCCATGACACAGAAACGAAAGAAGGCCGCCGCACCCCGCGCCCGCAAGCCGAAAGCCGCCGCCCCCGCGGCGCCGACCGGCATCGATCTCGGCACCCACTGCACCCTGCAGGACATCGCCGCGCTGCGCAGCACCTGCCTCGCCGCGCTCGACGGCAAGGTGCCGCCCGTGATCGACGGTTCGCGCGTCGAGCGCATCGACACCGCCGCCCTGCAGGTCCTGGTCGGTTTCGCGATCGACTGCATGGAGCGCTCCATCGTCTTCAGTTGGGCCGGCCGCTCGCCGGCCCTGGTCCACGGGATCCGCCTGCTCGGCATCGAGGCCCTGCTCGAGAGTCCGGGCCTGCCGGCCATGTCCATGGGAGGCGCCGCATGAAGCGAGTGCTCGCCGTCGATGACTCCGTGATGATGCGGGAACTGGTCTCGGCCACGCTGCTGTCCGCGGGCTACGAAGTTGCCACGGCCGAGGACGGCAACCGCGCCTACGACGTAGCACAGACCCAGCAGTTCGACCTGGTGATCAGCGACGTGAACATGCCGTCGATGGACGGCATCGGTCTCGTCGCGCGCCTGCGCGCCTGCCCGTCCTACCGGCTCGTGCCGATCGTGATGCTCACGACCGAATCGAGCGTGGAGATGAAGCAGCGGGCACGCGCCGCCGGCGCCACCGGCTGGATCGTGAAGCCCTTCGACCCGGACCGACTGCTGAACGCGGTAGCCCGAGTGCTGTCCTGAGGAAGCCCGGCCATGACGCTCGACCTTGCGCAGTTCCACGAGTCCTTTTTCCAGGAGAGCTTCGAGGCCCTCGATTCGATGGAAGCGGCGCTGCTCGCGCTGAGCGCCGGCGCCAAGGCCGATCCCGAGACCATCAACAACGTGTTCCGGGTCGCCCACTCCATCAAGGGCGGCGCGGCCACCTTCGGCTTCAGCCGCATCACGGCGCTCGCCCACGTGGCCGAGACGCTGATGGACCAGCTGCGCGCCGACAAGCGCGTGGTGACGCCGCGCATCGTCGACCTGCTGCTTTCCGTCGTCGACATCATGCGCGAGATGCTGCAGTCGACCCGCGACGGCTCGCGCGAGGAACCCGCGCACCTGCCGCAGCTGATCACCGACCTCGAGACCATCATCAACGACAAGGTGGGCAACGGCGCGGTGCCGGCGGGCGTCGATCCCGCGGTCGTCGCGGCCGCCATGGCCACTCCGGCGCCGGTCGCCGCGCCCGTCGCAGCGGCCGAGTCCGTCGCGCCCGTCGCGATCTCGGCCGTCGGCGAGCAGATCGCGGGCTGGGACATCAAGGTGCAGCCGGGCCCCGGCATGCTGGTCCACGGCAACGACCCGCTGCGCCTGTTCGCGGAACTCGAAGCCTTCGGTCCCGTGTCGGCCCGCGCCGACGCGAGCCGCATCCCGCCGCTCGCCGAGTTCGATCCCGAGCAGTGCCTCCTGAGCTGGACGCTGCGCCTCGACGCCGCCGTTCCGCTCGACCAGGTCATGCAGGTGTTCGACTGGGCCGAGGGCGATTGCGAACTCACCTACGACCCGGTGCTCGAGGCCGTCGCCCACGACGTCGATCCGCTCATCGCGCACGCGCATGCGCCCGCTGCACCGGCAGCGGCTGAAGTCGCGCCCGTCGTCCCGGCCGCCGCCGATCACGCCGTCAAGGCGGAGAACGGCGAAGCCCGCCACGCCACGGCCGGCGACCACAGCTCCATCCGCGTCAGCATCGAGAAGATCGACGAGCTGATGAACACGGTCGGCGAACTGGTCATCACGCAGTCGATGCTGTCGCAGTCCGCGCAGCACCTCGACGGCCACACGGCCGACGAGCTGCGCGCCGGCCTCGCGCAGTTCGAGCGCCAGATGCGCGCGCTGCAGGAAAGCGTCATGCGCGTGCGCATGCTGCCGATCAGCTTCGTCTTCAACCGCTTCCCGCGCATGGTGCGCGACCTCGGCCAGAAGCTCGGCAAGCAGATCGAGCTGAAGATGCTCGGCGAGCAGACCGAGCTCGACAAGACGGTGCTCGAGAAGATCGGTGACCCGCTGGTGCACCTCGTGCGCAACAGCGTCGATCACGGCCTCGAGTCGGCCGAGCGGCGCGCGGCGGCCGGCAAGCCGGCCACCGGCACCATCACGCTCAACGCCTACCACAAGGGCGGCAACGTCACGGTCGAGGTGACCGACGACGGCGGCGGCCTCGACCGCGAGAAGATCCTCCGCAAGGCGCGCGAGCGCGGCCTGATCGGCGCCGACGAGGAACTCTCGGACGACCGCGTCTATCAACTCATCTTCGCACCGGGCTTTTCGACCGCGGACGTGGTCAGCGACGTCTCCGGCCGCGGCGTCGGCATGGACGTCGTGCGCCGCAACGTCAACGAGCTCGGCGGCCACATCCAGGTGCTGTCGGAAGCCGGCCAGGGCACGACGGTGCGCATCCGCCTGCCGCTCACGCTCGCGATCCTCGACGGCCAGCTCGTGCGCGTCGGCGAGGAGATCTACGTCGTGCCGCTGGTGGCGATCGTCGAGACGATCCAGGTGGCGAAGGACCGCGTCAGTTCCGTGGGCGGCAGCGCCGAGCTGTTCCGCCTGCGCGACGACTACATCCCGATCGTGCGGCTCTACCAGCTGTTCGACATCCCGTCGCGCACCACCGACCTGCTCGAGGGCCTGCTGATGATCCTCGAGGCGGACGGTCGGCGCATCGGCCTGTTCGTCGACGACCTGCTCGCGCAGCAGCAGGTGGTCATCAAGAGTCTCGAGGCGAACTTCCGGTCCGTGCCGGGACTCGCCGGCGCCACGATGCTCGGGGACGGGCACGTCGCGCTGATCATCGACGTCCCCGGCCTGATCCTGAGCGTCGAGCACGGTGGTGCGGGCCACGCGCCGCTGCTCACACAGTCGGCCGCCTGAGCGGCCTGGGAGAGAGAAATGAGTGAAGCGGGTCTGAAGGCGGTCGGCGACACGGCGGGGCAGGGGCAGTACCTGACCTTCCGGCTCGCGACCGAGGAGTACGGCATCGACATCCTGAGCGTGCAGGAGATCAAGGGCTGGAGTGGCGCGACGCCGCTGCCGGAATCGCCCCACTACCTGCTCGGCGTCATCAACCTGCGCGGCAGCGTCGTGCCGATCATCGACCTGCGCAAGCGCTTCAGCCTGCCGCAGGCCGACTTCGGCCCGACCACGGTCGTGATCGTGGCGCGGGTCGACCTGCCGGACGGCGTGCGCATCGCGGGCTTCGTCGTCGACGCGGTGTGCGAGGTGTACACGGTCGGCCCGGCGGACCGTCGCCCGATCCCGGAGGCCGTCACCGGTCACCAGGAGTTCGTGCAGAGCCTCGCCACGGTCGAGGACAAGATGATCATCCTGCTCGACATCGAGCGTCTGCTTGGTCAGGCCAACGCGGGGTCCATGGACTTCGCGATGCAGGCCGCATAGGAGTTTTTCGAGATGAACTGGCTCAACAGGTTCGTACCCGGCCACAAGGAACCGGTCGTTGACGCCAAGGAAGAGGCCCGCATCGTGGATCTGGAAGGAAAGGTCGCCGCCATCGACAAGGTCATGGCCACCATCGAGTTCGACCTCACCGGCAAGATCCTGACCGCCAACGCAAATTTCCTCGACGCGCTGGGGTACCGGCTCGAGGAAGTCGTCGGTCGTCATCATTCCATCTTCGTCGAACCCGCGTTCCGCGAGAGCGCGGCCTATCGCGAGTTCTGGGCGAAGCTCGGGCGCGGCGAGTTCGACGCGCAGCGCTACAAGCGCATCGGCAAGGCCGGTCGCGAGGTCTGGATCCAGGCCAGCTACAACCCGGTGTTCGATCGCGCCGGCAAGCCTTTCAAGGTCGTGAAATTCGCGACCGACATTACCGAACAGGTGCGCGCCGCCGCCCAGTTCGAGGACGCCGTGAAGGAGACCGAACAGGTCATGCAGGCTGCCGGCAAGGGCGACCTCGCGCGCCGCGTCGGCCTCGCCGGCAAGAGCGGCGCCGTCGAGCACATGGCGCAGGGTGTCAACCTGCTGCTCGACAACATCCACGGCATCGTCCGCGAGACGGTCGAGCTGGTCGAGGCGGCGCGCGGCGGCGACCTCGTCAGCCGCCTGAACGAGGACGGCCGGTCCGGCGACTTCCTGACGCTGACGCACGGCCTCAACGAACTCCTCGAGAACGTCCGCGTGATCGTCGGCTCGATCAAGTCGGCCGCGTCCGAGGTCCAGACCGGGGCGCAGGAGATCAGCAAGGGCAACACCTCGCTGAGCCAGCGCACGGAAGAGCAGGCCTCGAGCCTCGAGGAGACGGCGTCCTCGATGGAGCAGATGACCTCGACGGTCAAGCAGACGGCCGACAACGCCATGCAGGCGAACCAACTGGCGATGGCCGCCCGCACGCAGGCCGAGAAGGGCGGCGAAGTGGTCGGCGCGGCGGTGTCCGCGATGGGCGGCATCAACGCCTCGAGCCGCAAGATCGCCGACATCATCGGCGTGATCGACGAGATCGCGTTCCAGACCAACCTGCTGGCGCTGAACGCCGCGGTGGAAGCCGCGCGCGCGGGCGAGCAGGGCCGCGGGTTCGCAGTGGTGGCGAGCGAAGTGCGGAACCTCGCGGGTCGTTCCGCGACGGCGGCGAAGGAGATCAAGGCGCTGATCCAGGACTCCGTCGGCAAGGTCGAGGACGGCAGCAAGCTCGTCAATCAGTCGGGCCAGACGCTGAGCGAGATCGTGCAGGCGGTGAAGAAGGTGACGGACATCGTCGCCGAGATCGCCGCGGCGAGCCAGGAGCAGAGCTCGGGGATCGAGCAGGTGAACCGTGCGGTGATGCAGATGGACGAGGTGACGCAGCAGAACGCCGCGCTCGTCGAGGAAGCCGCCGCCGCCGCCGAGACGATCGTCCAGCAGTCGGGCGCGCTGAGCGCACAGGTCGCAGTCTATCGGACGGATGCGACAGGCCGGCACGGAGCCACCTCCACGCGGTCAGGCGCTTCGATGCGACCGGCGGCGTAACGGGATCGGGAGTCCAGGTCATGAACGTCCTCAAGCGAATGAAGATCGGCAAGAAGATCGGCGTCATCGTGTTCGCGATGCTCGTGCCGATCGCCCTCCTCGCGGGCCTGTATGCCAGCACGGCGTGGCACGAGCTCGGTCGGATCCAGCGCCAGGCCGACGGCCTGCCGTATGTCGACCAGGCCCGCACCATCATGCAGGCCGTCGGCGATCATCGTGCCGCGACCACGATGATCAAGGAGGGCAATGCCTCCGCGTCCAGCAAGGTCGACGACGCACGTGCCCGCGCGGACAAGGCCTTCGAGACGCTGGCGGGTCTCATCGCCGAGGACGGGGACCGGTTCAAGGCCAGGGACGCCATCGAGAAGATGGCGAGCGACTGGAAGGCGATCGAGTCCGGCTGGCAGACCACGTCGACCGAGACCAACCAGGAGCAGCATGCCGCCGTCATCAAGCAGGCCTACAACCTGTTCCCGATGATCGGCGACGCCTCGGGCCTCAAGCTCGACAGCAATCCCGAGACCTACTACCTGATGGACATCGTCGTGCTGCGGGCACCGCGACTCGTGAGTGCGATGCTCGAGGCGCGCGGCCTCGCCGTCGTGGCGGCCGGCAACGACACGACGCCGATCGAGATCCACGACAAGATCGTCGTGGCCGCGGGCCAGGCGACGACCGAGGTCCGGCGCCTCGGCACGTCGGTCGACGGCCTCGAGCGCGTCGATCCGCAGAACGGCGCCGCCGTGCGCAAGATCGTCGACGACCTCGATGCCGCCGCGACTGCGTTCGAGAAGATCGCGATCCAGGCGACCGAGACCAACGTCCCGAAGGCCGACGTGCGCTCTGCGGCGACCGCGGCGGTCGACAAGGGTTATGAGCTCTTCGACGCGACCGGTCCGATGCTCGACGAGCAGTACGACGAAGACCTGCACGTCCTGAAGCTGAAGCTCGCGCTGTCGCTCGGCGTCGCGGTCGTCTCGGTGCTCGCGGCCCTGGCCATGGCCATCTTCATCCAGCGCGTGATCGTCCGCTCGCTCAACCGCGCCGTGACGGTGTTCAAGGCCATCGGCGAAGGCAAGCTCGACAGCGAGATCGTGATCGAGGCCGAGGACGAGACGGGCGTGGTGCTGCGCTCGCTCGAGCAGACGCAGAGGACCCTGAAGGAGAACCTCGAGGCCGAGCGCGCGCGCGGCGAAAAGGAGCGTGTGCTGGCCGCGGCCAATGCCCGCATCAAGCAGGCACTCGACAGCGTCTCCTCGCCGGTCCTGCTCGCCGACCGCGACTACAACATCATCTACATGAACGGAGCCATCCGGAAGCTGTTCAGCGAGGTCGACGTCGAGATGCGCAAGGTCGTGCCGCGCTTCGATCCGGCGCGCATGGACGGCGCGAACATGGACATCTTCCACAAGAACCTGAGCCACCAGCGCCGGCTGCTCGACGCCCTGACCGGCACGCACGTCTCCGAGCACAAGATCGGCTCGCTGACCATGAAGCTGACCCACACGGCAGTGTTCGACGAGCAGGGCCAGCGCATCGGCACTGCCATGGAGTGGGTCAATCGCACCCAGGAAGTCGCGGTGGAGCAGGAAGTGGCGGGCATCGTCGAAGGTGCGCTGCAGGGCGACCTGTCGAACCGCATCCGCAAGGACGGCAAGGCCGGCTTCTTTGCCGCGCTCGCGACGGGCATGAATTCGCTGCTCGACAACGTCGGCGACCTCGTGCGCACCATCAAGGCCGCCGCGGTCGAGGTTCAGACGGGCGCCGAGGAGATCAGCAAGGGCAACACCTCGCTGAGCCAGCGCACGGAAGAGCAGGCCTCGAGCCTCGAGGAGACGGCGTCCTCGATGGAGCAGATGACCTCGACGGTCAAGCAGACGGCCGACAACGCCATGCAGGCGAACCAACTGGCGATGGCCGCCCGCACGCAGGCCGAGAAGGGCGGCGAAGTGGTCGGCGCGGCGGTGTCCGCGATGGGCGGCATCAACGCCTCGAGCCGCAAGATCGCCGACATCATCGGCGTGATCGACGAGATCGCGTTCCAGACCAACCTGCTGGCGCTGAACGCCGCGGTGGAAGCCGCGCGCGCGGGCGAGCAGGGCCGCGGGTTCGCGGTGGTGGCGAGCGAAGTGCGCAACCTCGCGGGTCGCTCGGCCACGGCGGCGAAGGAGATCAAGGCGCTGATCCAGGACTCCGTCGGCAAGGTCGAGGACGGCAGCAAGCTGGTCGACGAGTCCGGCCGGACGCTCGAGGAGATCGTGCAGGCGGTGAAGAAGGTGACGGACATCGTCGCCGAGATCGCCGCGGCGAGCCAGGAACAGAGCTCGGGGATCGAGCAGGTGAATCGCGCGGTGATGCAGATGGACGAGGTGACGCAGCAGAACGCCGCGCTCGTCGAGGAAGCCGCCGCCGCTGCCGAGGCCATCGTCGAGCAGACGCAGAGCCTCAATCGCGTGATCGCCCGCTACAAGCTGAGCGACAGCGCGCGCGCGACCGCGGCGCCGGTCGCCGTCGTGAAGCCGACGGTGGCGGTGGCGCCGCCCGCGGCCGCGCCGAAGCCGGTCGACAAGGTCGCGCACAAGCCGGCGGTGAAGCCGATGCCGAAGAACGTGTCCTCGCTCGAGCGTCGCAGCACGCAGCGGCCGTGGACGAAGCCGGCGGCCGCGCCGGCCCCCGTCGCGAAGGCAACCCCGGCCCCGGCGCCGGCGCCCAAGGCCGCGACGGCCGCGGCGGTGTCGCTGGCGGACGACACGGACTGGCACGAGTTCTGAGGCCCCGGGGAGCGGTGGACCCCCGTCCATCGCTCCCGACGGGTGAGTCGATCAGGAGAGGAAGAACATGAACATCAAGACGATGAAGACGGAAGGAACCGCACCGGCGGGCTCCCTGGTGGACGGCCTGGTGGGCCGTCTGAAGATCGGTCAGCAGTTCGGCGTCGTGGTGACGGCGTTGATGGTGCCGATCGTGGTCCTGGTGGTCGTGACCATCAGTGGTGGCTGGGCGGACGTGCAGTTCACGCGCAACGAAATCGACGGCGTGCGCTATCTCTCCGAGACGCGCAACGTCGTGGCCGCCTTCACGGACTACGGTGCGGCGGCGACCCGCCGCAAGGCAGGTTCGGTGGCCGCGCAGAAGAAGGTGGACGAAGCGGCCGCGCTGATCGATGCGTCGTTCAAGGTGCTCGACGATCACGTCGCCGAGACCAAGGACAAGCTCGGCCTGCAGGCCGACCTGACCGCCCTCGAAGCGAAGTGGCGCGAGTTGCCCGGCCGGTTCGCGGCCATGGACGAGCCCGACCAGGTCGCGACCGCCAGCGACGAGTTCATGGTCGCGGTCCTCGATTTCGCCGAACGCGTGGCCGACCAGAGCGGCCTGCAGCTCGACCCCGACGCGCAGACGTTCTACTACATGGACACGCTGGTCGCGCACTTCTCGCGCGTGATCGACGAGATCTCGAGCGCGCACTTCGCTGCCATGCACATCCCGGCCGAAGCCCCGGTCGGCGTCGAGCGCGACAACCTCGCGAACATCGCGCACGGCATCGAGACCGAGTTCCACGCCATCCGTGCGCAGGTGCCGCAGTTCCGCGAACACGGCCCGCAGTATGCCGACCGCATGGACGCCGCCCTGCAGAAGATGGGCGCCAAGGGCGACAGTCTCGCCAGGATGGTCCGCGAGCACATGGAGCGGGGCGGTGACCCGGTCGTGCTGCAGGCCGCCGTCGACGAGGCCGAGAACGAGGTGATCGCGGCCTACGACGAGGACATCGCGATCGCGAATGCCGGCTACAACGCCCGCCTGAACGAGCGCTGGCGGCACCTGACGGTGATCTCGGTGGCCAGCCTGCTCATGGTGGCCCTGGGGTCGTGGCTCGCGTACTACATGCGCAGGCGCATCGTGGGTTCGCTGCAGCGCGCCGTCGAGGTCTCCCGTGCCATCGGCGAGGGCAACCTCGACAACGAGATCGTCGTGCGTACGAGCGACGAGATCGGCGACCTGCTGAAGGCGATGGCCCAGACGCAGCAGCAGTTGCGCGACAGCCGCGAGGCCGAGCGCGCCAACGCCGAGCGCGAGCGCGCCGTGGCCGCGGTGAACGGCCGCGTGAAGCAGGCCCTCGACAACGTGTCCTCGCCGGCACTGCTGGCCGACCCGGACCACGTCATCATCTACATGAACAAGGCCATGCAGCAGCTGTTCGCCGAGATCGAGCCGGAACTGCGCAAGGCCGTGCCGCGCTTCGAGGCGTCGAAGCTGATGGGCGCCAACATGGACGTCTTCCATCGCAGCGCCCAGCACCAGCGCAACCTGCTGGACCACCTCACCTCGACGCACGTCGCCGAGCACAAGATCGGCACGCTCACGATCAAGCTGACGCACACGCCGGTCTTCGACGAGAACGGCAAGCGCCTCGGCACCGCCATGGAATGGGTCAACCGCACCCAGGAAGTGGCCGTCGAGAAGGAGATCGAAGGCATCGTCGAAGGCGCGCTCGAGGGCGACCTGTCGAACCGCATCCGCAAGGAGGGCAAGACGGGCTTCTTCGGCACGCTCGCGACCGGCATGAACTCGCTGCTCGACAACGTCGGCGAGCTGGTCGGCCGGATCAAGGCCGCCACGGGCGAAGTGCAGACGGGTGCCGAGGAAATCAGCCGGGGCAACACCTCGCTGAGCCAGCGCACGGAAGAGCAGGCCTCGAGCCTCGAGGAGACCGCGTCCTCGATGGAACAGATGACCTCGACGGTCAAGCAGACCGCCGACAATGCCATGCAGGCGAACCAGCTGGCGCTGGCCGCGCGCACGCAGGCCGAGAAGGGCGGCGAGGTGGTGGGACGCGCGGTGACGGCGATGTCCGCCATCAACGCGTCGAGCCGCAAGATCGCCGACATCATCGGCGTGATCGACGAGATCGCCTTCCAGACCAACCTGCTCGCGCTCAATGCCGCCGTGGAAGCGGCCCGGGCCGGTGAGCAGGGCCGCGGCTTCGCAGTGGTGGCGAGCGAGGTGCGCAACCTCGCGGGCCGCTCGGCGACGGCGGCGAAGGAGATCAAGGCGCTGATCCAGGACTCCGTGGTCAAGGTCGACGAGGGCGGCAAGCTGGTCGACGAGTCCGGCCGGACGCTCGACGAGATCGTGCAGGCGGTGAAGAAGGTGACGGACATCGTCGCCGAGATCGCTTCGGCGAGCCAGGAACAGAGCTCGGGGATCGAGCAGGTGAATCGCGCCGTCATGCAGATGGACGAGGTGACCCAGCAGAACGCGGCGCTCGTCGAGCAGGCGGCGGCGGCCTCCGAAGCCATCGTCGAGCAGGCGCAGAACCTGAACCAGCTCGTCGCGCGCTACCGGCTCGACGCCGCCGAGGGCGGCACGCTGCGGACGGCGACGGCCGTCCGGCGTGGTCCGGAAAGTGCATTGCAGAAGGTGGGGTGACGCGTCGGCAGGCCGGCGCCCACCGGGCGGTGAACCATGAGCGAGACGACACGGGAATCCATCCACGAAGCCGGCGAGGCCGGTGCGCAGGCCGAGGCGGCCGGCGTGCCGTCCCAGTACCTGACGTTCGTGCTCAACGGCGAGGACTACGGCGCCGAGATCCTGCGCGTGCAGGAGATCAAGGGCTGGGAAGGCGTGACGCGCGTGCCGCACACCGCCTCCTACATCCTCGGCGTGATGAACCTGCGCGGCACGGTGGTGCCGGTCGTCTGCCTGCGTCGGCGCTTCGGGCTGCCGACGGTCGAGCACGGGCAGGCGACGGTCGTGATCGTCGTGCGCGTGCATGCGGGCCGCCGTGAGAAGGTGGTCGGCATGGTCGTCGACGGCGTGTCGGACGTCTTCAACGTGGCCGCGGGCGACATCCAGCCGCCGCCGCAGATCGGCGACATCGCGCGCTCCGGCTTCATCGCGGGCCTCGCGAGCTCCGGCGAAAAGATGGTGATGCTGCTCGACATCGACCGCCTGATCGGCGGGACCCTCGACTCCGGGGACGGCGCGTCGGCGCTGCACTGAGGATCCAGCCATCGTGTCGCCCATGGAAGCACCGACATTCAGCAAGGTTCGCGACTTCGTGCTGAGCGACGCGGAGTTCGACCAGGTGCGCGCGCTCGTGCACGCCAAGACCGGCATCAGCCTGTCGAACGCGAAGCGCGAGCTCGTCTATGGCCGGCTGGTGCGGCGCCTGCGGGCGCTGCAGATCGGCAGCTTCTCCGAGTACATCGATCTCGTCGCGGACGAGCATCCGGAGGAGATCGAGCATTTCATCAACGCCATCACCACCAACCTCACGTCGTTCTTCCGCGAACCGCACCACTTCGAGTACCTCGCGCAGAGCATCGTGCCGGCGCTGGTCAAGGCGAATCTGGCGCGTCGCAGGATCCGCATCTGGTCGTCGGCCTGCTCGACCGGCGAGGAGCCGTACTCGATCGCGATGACGCTGCGTGACTGCGCGAGCGCGTGGTCCGGCTTCGACATCCGCGTCCTCGCGACGGACCTCGACACCAACTGCGTGGCGCACGGCAAGCGCGGCGTGTACTCGATGGACCGCGTGCGGGAGCTGCCGGACTCGCTGGTGCAGCGCTGGTTCGACGCCGGCCCCGAGCCCGACACGGTGAAGGTCAAGCCCGAGGTGGCCGCGATGGTCAGCTTCGGCCAGCTGAACCTGATGGACCCGTGGCCGATCAAGGGCCCGCTCGACATCATCTTCTGCCGCAACGTCGTCATCTATTTCGACAAGGACACGCACCGCAAGCTGTTCAACCGCATGGCCGACCTGCAGCGCGAGGGCAGCTACCTCTTCCTCGGCCACTCGGAGACGCTGTTCAAGGTGAGCACGCGCTACGAGCTGGTCGGTCGCACCATCTACCGGCGGACCGGGCCATGACGGCGGTCCTCACCGACACCGGCCAGGGCCAGCCGCCCCGCACCTCGGAGTGCTTCCGGCACATCAAGCGGTTCTGGGATCCGCGCCACAGTGCGTGGGCGGCGAAGCTGGTGCCCGGGGACTTCTACGTGACGCCGCACAACGAAGTCCTGCTCACCGTGCTCGGCTCGTGCGTGTCGGTGTGCGTGCGCGACCCGGTACTCAAGATCGGCGGCATGAACCACTTCATGCTGCCGCGCCCGCCGGCGCAGGAAAAGGACCAATGGCACGGCATCTCCGGCACGGCCACGCGCTACGGCTCCGCCTCGATGGAGCAACTGATCGGCAACCTCGTGAAGCTCGGCGCCGACCGCAACCGGCTCGAGGTCAAGCTGTTCGGCGGCGGTCGCGTGCTGGCCGGCAGCACGGAAGTGGGACGGCAAAACATCGCGTTCGCCAAGGAATTCATGGGCGCGGAGCGACTCAGGGTGCTCGCCGAGGACCTCGGCGGACCGTGGCCGCGCCAGATCCAATACTTCCCGCACACGGGCCGGGTCCGCGTGCGGCGCCTGGAGCGCCCCGACCGGCAGCTGGCGGAGCGCGAGGTGCACTACCTGGAGAAGGTCGAGCACCAGCCGAAGCCGGGCGATCTCGACCTGTTCTAGCCGGGGGGCGGCATGGCAGACCGAAAGATCCGCGTACTGATCGTCGACGACTCGGCCCTGGTGCGGCGCATCCTCACCGAGGTACTCAATCAGTCGTACGACGTCGAGGTGGTCGCCACCGCGTCCGACCCTTTCGTTGCGCGCGAACGCATCAAGGAGTTCAATCCCGACGTCCTCACGCTCGACGTCGAGATGCCGCGCATGGACGGGCTCACGTTCCTGCGCAACCTGATGCGCCTGCGGCCGATGCCGGTGGTGATGGTCTCGTCGCTGACCGACGCCGGCGCCGACATCACGTTGCGCGCGCTCGAGGCCGGCGCCGTCGACTTCGTGGCCAAGCCCAAGATCGACATCGCCGGCACGCTCGCGGGCTTCGCCGAGGAGATCCTGGCGAAGATCCGCATGGCGGCCGGCGCGCGCGTGCTGCCGCGCAAGGTCGAGCGCCGCGAACCGCCGAAGCCCGAGGCCGTCGCCGCGGGCCTGCCGACGGTGGCGCCGAAACTGAGCGCCGACGCGGTCCTGCCCCAGCAGAGCGCACGCCGCAGCTTCCGCACCACCGACCGACTCGTGGCGATCGGCGCGTCCACGGGCGGCACGGAAGCGATCCGCGAAGTACTCGAAGCGCTGCCGGCCGACGCGCCGGCGGTCGTGATCACGCAGCACATTCCCCAGGCGTTCAGCGGACCGTTCGCGCGCCGCATGAACAGCATCTCGCGCATGGCGGTCTGCGAGGCGACGCACGGCACGCTGATCGTGCCGGGGTGCGCCTACATCGCGCCGGGCGACCGGCACCTGATCGTCGAGCGCGACGGTGCACGCTGGCGCTGCCGCCTCAGCGACGGCCCGCCCGTGAACCGCCACCGGCCGAGCGTCGACGTGCTGTTCCGCTCGGTCGCGCAGAACGCGGGCGTCAACGCGCTCGGCGTCATCCTCACCGGCATGGGCGACGACGGCGCCTGCGGCCTGCAGGAAATGCAGGAGACGGGCGCGCCGACGATCGCGCAGGACGAGGCGACGTCGGTC
Source organism: Steroidobacteraceae bacterium (assembly GCA_044226195.1). Lineage (GTDB taxonomy): Bacteria > Pseudomonadota > Gammaproteobacteria > Steroidobacterales > Steroidobacteraceae > RPQJ01. The sequence continues at coordinate 58,119 of JBGAHO010000015.1, read as the reverse complement.
GTCTGGGGCATGCCGGGCGCCGCCGTGAAGCTCGGCGCCGCCGACCGCATCCTTCCCTTGCAGGCAATCGCGCCTGCCATTCTCACCTGGGCCGCGGACTCCGCAAGCCAGGGTGCCTCACGCGCCGCGGGCGCCTGACAACGACCGCCCGGAGGATCACCACCATGCAGACCTTCTCCCCCACGGATACCCAGCGCCTCCCCGGACGGGCGGCGCTCGAGATGGAAGAACGCTCGGAGAGCATGCGGGCCTTCGAGTTCGTGCAGACGCTGGCCAACGAGCTGTCCCACGGTCGCATCGACCTGCCGTCGTATCCGGACGTGGCCATTCGCGTGCGCCACGTGCTCGAGGACGAGAACGTCACCAACGACCGCGTGGCGCGGGTCGTCAGCTCCGATGCGGGTCTCGCCACCCGTGTGCTGGCGATGTCGAACTCCGCCGCGCTGTCGCGCGACGGACGGCCGATCACCGACCTCAAGATGGCCGTGACGCGCATCGGGCACCTGAACGTGCGAAGCGCGGCGCTGGCCTATGCGCTCGGGCAGATCCGTTCCGCCACGCGCAACGAGGCGATCCGCAGCGAACTGGCCGACCTGTGGGGGAAGAGCACTTTGGTCGCGGCGCTGACTCGCGTGCTGGCCATTCGATTCCATGCCGCGAATCCGGACGAAGCGCAGCTCGCCGGCCTGCTGCACAACATCGGGCGCGTGTACATCCTCGCTCGCGCCGACCGTCACAGCGACCTGTTCGACCTGCCGGGCGAGCGCGAGGAACTGATGCGCCACTGGCACGCGCACATCGGCAAGGCCATCGCCCAGAACTGGGGCCTCCCCGAGACCGTGTCGGATGCGATCGGCGAGCAGGACGCCTTCGATCGCGCCGACTGCACGCGCGACCTCATCGACCTGCTGTGCGTCTCCATCCGCATGGCGGAATTCCACGGCCCGGTCGAGGAGCTGGAGCGATCGCTCGCGAGCCTGCTGGCGTATCGCCGGCTCGGCATCCGCGGCGACGCCCTGCGCGAAGTCATGGCGCAGGCCGGCGAGGAAATCGCCAGCCTGAGGGCCGCCCTCGGAGGCTGACGTGCGTGCGCGGATCGTGGTGAGCTCATCGACGGTGGTTGCCGGACTGGCCGCACTGCTGTGCGCGCCGGCCGCATCGGCGGTCGACTTCTCGCTCGACTGGACCGGCGATTTCGCGGCGGTGGCGCAGGGCGGGCTCCAGCAGGGCGCGCACCATCTCGGCCTGGTCGATCTCGGCGCCGGGTCCGAGTTCCAGTGGCTCGGCGGTCGCGAGGCCGAATGGCACGTCACGGTGCAGCACACCTACGGCGGCGGCTTCTCGCAGCACTGGGTCGGCGACCTGCAGGTCGTCAGCAATGCCGACGCCGACCACGGCATCCGGCTGCTCGAGGCCTGGGTGGAAGGCGAGGTCGCCGACGGCTGGGCGCTCGGTGCCGGCAAGTACGACTTCAATAGCGACTTCGATACGATCGACTCGGGTGCCCTGTTCCTCTCGAGCTCGCAGGGGATCGGCCCCGACATCTCGCAGAGCGGCGCCGCCGGTCCGTCGATCTTCCCGCACACGGCGGTCGGCGTGCACGTGCACGCGAACTCGGGTGGCGGTAACTCGCTGCGCGCCGCCATTCTCGATGCCGACAGTCTCGACGCGAATCGCGGCGGGCCGATGTACGCGTTCGAGTACCGGCACGATCGGGCGCGGACCCGAGTCGTGCTGGGCAGTTGGGGCTATGGCGGCGAGAAGCCGCGCATCGACGATCCGGCACGGACCGCGCGCGAGTACGGCATGTACGCCTCCGTCGAGCATCACTTCACGCAATACCTCGCGGGTTACGTGCGCGTCGGCCTGGCCAACCCCGCCGTCGAGCAGGTCGGCAGCTATTTCGGCGGCGGGATCGTGCACACGGGCGGTCTGCTGCCGCAGGTGGAGGACAGCATCGGCCTCGCGCTCGGCGTGGCGCGCAACGGCAGCGACTATCGGCAGGCGATGCGGGCCGATGGCATCGCGACCGACGCCGCCGAATATGCGCTCGAGGCCACGTGGCGCATCCCGCTCGGCGAGCACTTCGCGCTGCAGCCGGACCTGCAGTACGTCATCCATCCGGGCACCGATCCCACCCTCGACGACGCGCTGGTCTTCATCCTGCGCGTCGAAGCGGGACTCTGACGCGCGTCAGCCCAGTGAGCGCAGGAACGCGGCGACGGCCGCGTCGTATTCGCGCAGGAACGCGCCGAGCCGCACGTCCGCGGTCACGAACGACCACCAGCGCCCGAGCTTGCCCGGGCCCAGCGTCGGGTCCGGCACCTTGAACATCGGGAACGCGGTCTGCCTGAGGATCGCGAAGGCCGGCAGCAGCGTGCAGTCGGCGAGCGACGGCTGCTCGCCCGCGGCGTACGGCGCGGCGAGGAAGTGCTCGAGGTACCCGAACGCGTCGCCGAGATCCTGCATCGCCGCGGCGATGGCGGCCTCGTCGCGCGTGCCGGGGCCCATCGCGCGGAACAGCACGTTGGCCGCCGGCGCGGCATACACGTCGAAGACGCGCGAAAGCGTGCGGGCCCGTGCGCGTGCCGCCGGCGTGCCGGGCAGTGCGAGGCCCGGACGCAGGTCCTCGAGGTAGGCGCAGATGACCTCCGATTCCGCGATCGCCACGTCGTCGTCGACCAGCAGGGGCATCTTGCCCATCGGGTTGAGCGCGAGGTAGCCGGCCGACTTGATGCCCTCCGGCGGCATCTCGGGTCGCAGCGTGAGTCCCTGCAGCTGCGCGTAGAGCGCGACGCGCGCGACATAGTGCGAGGCGAAGTTGCCGTACAGCTGCATCGGGGACTCCGGGTCGGTGAAGGAGGCGGGCGCGAGCTTGCCACTGCCCGCGCGGTTCCGTCACTATCCTCGAATGACTGCGCAGAATCCCACCCCGGTCGCGACGGTCGAGGAGGCCCGCCGGTTCCTGGCGGCGCACCCCGACATCGAGGCCGTGCAGCTCGTGCTCACCGACGCCTCGGGCGTCGGGCGCGGCAAGAACATCGCGCGCGAGGAGCTCGAGCCGCTCTACGCCACGGGCCGCAACGTCGCGGGCTCCATCCTCGGCCTCGACGTGACCGGCGAGGACGTCGAGGGCACCGGCCTCGTGTGGGAGGTGGGCGACGCGGACCAGGCCTGCCGTCCGGTTCCGGGCACGCTGGTGCGTGCGCCGTGGCTGACGCGGCCCACGGCGCAGGTGCTCGCGAGCCTGTACGAACTCGACGGTCGACCTGCGAAAGCCGATCCGCGCCACGTGCTCGCGCGGGCCGTCGAGCGCCTGGCCGCCCGCGGCTACACGCCCGTCATCGCGGTTGAACTCGAGTTCTACCTGCTGCAGCGCGGACCGGACGGACGACTGCAGCCGGCGGCCGGCCTGCTTTCAGGCGAGCGCCGGTCGCGCATCGATGCCTACGGCCTCGGCCGGCTCGACGACATGTCGCCGCTGTTCGACGACCTGTACGCCGCCGCGCGCGCGCAGGGCCTGCCGGTGCGCACGCTGATGTCCGAGTACGCTCCGGGCCAGTTCGAGATCACGCTCGAGCATCGCGCCGACGCGCTGCGCGCGGTCGACGAGGCCATCCTCTTCAAGCGCGCCGTGCGCGGCATCGCCGCGCGCCACGGCTGCATCGCCTGCTTCATGGCCAAGCCCTTCGCCGAGCGCGCGGGCTCCGGCATGCACCTGCACGCGAGTCTCGCGGACGCGCAGGGTCGCAACGCGTTCGCGGCCGACGATCCGGCGGGCACGCCGGCGCTGCGCCACGCGATCGGCGGACTGAAGGCCACGATGGGCGACGGCATGGCGGTGTTTGCGCCCAACGCGAACTCGTATCGCCGGTTCCGCGCCATGAGCTACGCGCCGGTCGCCGCCACCTGGGGCGTCAACAACCGCTCGGTGAGTCTGCGCGTGCCGGCGGGTCCGCCGTCGAGCCGTCACGTCGAGCACCGGGTCGCGGGCGCAGACGCCAATCCCTACCTCGTGGCGGCGCTCGTGCTCGCGGGCATGCTGCAGGGCCTCGAGGAAGGCATCGACCCGGGCCCGCCCGTGACGGGCAACGGCTACGAGACGGCGCCGCGCGGCGAACTGCCGACCCAGTGGCACGCGGCGCTCGAGCGCGCGCGCGGCAGCGAGTTCCTCGCGGCGGCCTTCGGCCGCGAATTCCTCGACGTGTTCCTGGCGATCAAGGCGCAGGAGAGCGAGAAATTCGGCGCGCTGGTCACCGACCGCGACTACGAGTGGTACCTCGACAGCGTCTGAGCGAGGATTAAGTCAGATCGATCGGCGGTTTTTCGAGAGTTGGGTCAACGTGGGCCCGGGGGGCCGGGCGGAGAATTCGCCTCACCCGATCGACCCGTCCCGAGGCCCCTATCGTGACCAGACTCTCCGCACGCACGATTGCCCGCAGCGCCGCCCTCTCGTCCAGGAATGCACCGCACGTGACCATTCACCTCCGCAAGATGTACGTCGACTGCCGCTTCGGGCAGTTGCACCTGCACACGGCCTTCCCGTCGAGCGGTGGATTCGACGAGCTGACGCCGCTGGTGTGCGTGCCGCCGCCCAGCCGCACGGGCCGGGTGTTCCGTCCGCTGCTGCGTGAACTGGGCCGGGATCGCAGCGTCTACGCGCCGGACCTGCCGGGCTGCGGCGAGTCGGATGCGCCGAACCAGCCGGCGGAGATCCAGGACCAGGCCGGGGCGATCCTCGACCTGCTCGATTCCCTGCGGCTGCGCAGCGTCGACGTGCTGGGCTACCAGTCCGGCTCGGCGGCCGCGGTCGAGATCGCCATCGCGCGTCCCGAGCAGGTGCGCCGCGTGGTGCTGCTCGGCGTGCCGGCCAGCGATTCGGCCTTCCAGGCCGGGGAGCGCCTGCCGCTGCTGCGCCAGCCGGTGCTCGTGCTGCGTCCGCGCGACGAGACCTGGGAGAGCACGGGTCGCACCGAAGGCCTGCTGCGCGACGCGCGTCGCGTCGAGCTGCCGGAGGCCGGCGGCAACGTCATCGAGTCCTCGACCGGCGAACTCACCGGCTACCTGCGCGAGTTCCTCGATCGCTAGGACGCGGGCCGAACGCCAGCAGCGCCGCGAACAGCACCATCGGGACGGCCGCGGCCACGTTGAGGTCGTGCCAGCCGAGCGCATGGATCGCAGGTCCCGCGAGCAGTGACGCCAGCGCCTGGGTCCCGAACACCGCGAATTCGTTGACCGCCTGGGCGCGATGGCGCTCTGGCGCGGCGTACGTCGTGGTCAGCAGCGCGGTGCCGGCGACGAACAGCAGGTTCCAGCCGACACCGAGCAGCACCAGTCCCCACCAGTAGTGCATCACGTCGTGGCCGGTGGCATCGACGCCGGCACACGCGAGCATCAGCGCGAGGCCGATCGTCATGCCCGCACGCGTGCCGATGCGCTGGATGAGCCGGCCGCTCACCAGGGCCGGCGCGTACATCGCGATCAGGTGACTCTGGATCACCCACGCCGTCGCCGCGTCGCCGTGGTGGTCGTGCACGTGCATGCTGATCGGCGTCGCCGTCATGATGAAGCTCATCCCGGCATACGACGTGACGCCTGCGAGCACCGCGAGCAGGAAGAGCGGCTGGCGCACGATCGCGCGCAGGGGACGCGCCGGCCCGCCGGCCTCGGCGCGCTCGACGGCCAGCGGCCGGTAGCGTGTCAGCACGGCCGCGGTGCCGAGCAGGAACAGCGCGACGCCGATGAACGAGCCCGCGTACTCGTGCCCGGGCACGAGGTCCTTCAGGTGCAGCGCGACTTGCGGCCCGAGTGCCGCCGCGACCAGCGTGCCTACCATCACCGTCGAGACCGCGCGGCCGACCTGGGCGGGCGCCACCGCCTCGGCCGCGGCGAAGCGGTGCTGTTGCTGGAAGGCGAGGTTCGAGCCGAGCACCAGCGCCGCCCCGCACAGCAGGACGAAGTTCGCCGTGGTGATCGCGAGCGCGATGACGAGTGCGGCGGTCGACGCGAGCAGGGCGCTGCCGATGAAGGCGCGCTGTCGCCCCACACGGCGGGCCAGCAGTGCCGCCGGGACGGTGGTGAGGGCCAGCCCGAGGATGGTGAGCGAGACCGGCAGCGTGGCCAGTTCCGGTCGCGGCGCGTAGACCGAGCCGAGGATGCCCCCGAGCAGGGTCATGGTCATCATCCCGGACGCAGAGAGCGCCTGCGCGGCGGCGAGCAGCGCGACGTTCCGCGATTCGTTCAAGCGGTGCGATGCCACGCCATGGCGCAGAGCAGGCCGACCGACAGGCAACCCACCAGCCACTCGAGCGCCAGCACGCCGGCCACGCGCCGCGGCTCCCGCAGCCGCAGGTGCAGGGCAGCCAGCACCGGGCCTGCCGCTCCGGCCCAGCAGAGCAGGCCGAAGAGGGCGCCGACGTAGGGCCAGGGCCGGCCGGTCACGGCGATCAGGCCCCAGCTCAGCCAGAATACATAGCCGAGCAATGCGCCGCCGAGGCCGTAGATGAGTGCGCCCGCCAGCAGGCGACGCACCGAGTCCGCGTGCCAGAGCGCGCCGCGCGCGCGGCGTTCACCCGCGAGCAGTGCCGATGACACGACGCCGCTCCACACCGCCGCGACGAGTCCGCCGGAGAAGCCGGCGAGCACGGTCATCACCAGTTCGATGCGCATGCCGCTCCCGCTCAGAGTCGCCGCTGGATCGCGACCACCAGCCGGTCGATCTCCTGCGTGTCGTTGCAGGGATGCAGGCTGACGCGCAGGGCGTCGAACGCGGCGCCGTGGCGCACGCGTCCGACCACGATCCCGTCCTCCGCCGCCATCGCGTGCGCCAGCAGGCCGTGGTCGCGATTCGCGACGCGCAGCGACACGATGCCGCTCGCGAGCATCGGATGGGTCGGCGACACGATCTCCACGCCGGGCAGGCGTCCGGCCTGCAGGCGCAGGTACGCGACGAGTTCGCGCGTGCGCATGCCGATGCGGCCGCGATTGACCGTCTGCTGGAACTCGAACGCGATGGGCAGCGCGTCGAATTCGGGACCGCGGTAACGCGCGAGCGCGCCGAAGCGGGCCTGCGCGGCCGGCAGGTCGCTCGCCACCGGATCGCCGAACCGGTCCGTGCCGTCCCAGCCCGCGGCGCCCTCGACGAAGGCCGGCCACACGCGCGCCTGTGATTCGCGGCGCAGGTACAGCGCGCCGCTGCCCGCGGGACCGTTGGTCCACTTGTGGAAGCAGGTGGCGTACGCGTCGCAACCCAGGTCGCGCAGCGCGACGTCCACGAGTCCCGCGGCCTGCGCGCCGTCGACCACGGTGAACGCGCCGTGGGTCCGTGCCAGCGCGCAGATCTCGCGGACCGGCATCACCGTGCCGTCCGTGTACTGCACGTGCGCGAAGGCCACGACCTTGGTCCGCGGCGTCAGCGCGCCGGCGAACCGGCCGACGATGGCGTCCGGCGCGACGGGCACGCCGGACTGCGGCAGTTGCACCACCTTGATGCCGCGCCGCCGCGCCTGCACCAGCCACGGGTAGACGGCCGAGTCGTGGTCGTGGGCGGTGGTCAGCACCTCGTCGCCCGGCTGCAGGTCGAGGCCCTGCGCGACGAGGCCGAGGCCTTCGCTGGTGCCCGAGGTGAGTACGATCTCGGCCGGATCCGCGCCGAGGAAGGTCGCGATGTCGGTGAGCGGCGAGCCGGGCGCGTCGCCGCCGAAGGTGGCGGCGTAGTAGCGCGGGAAGTCGCGACTCTGGCGCTCGAGGCTCCGGTAGGCGCGGGCGACGACAGCGCGCAGCGTCGGTCCGAACCGGGCCGTGTCGAACCACGTGAGGTCCTGGCCGAGCAGCAGCTGCGAGCGCACCCACGGCCAGAGCTCGCGGGTCACGACCGGCACGCGGTCGGCCGGGAACGTCTGCGCCTCGGCGAGGCCCGGCAGCAGGGAACCGGCGGTGAGCGCGCCGAGGAGTGCGCGGCGCGAGATTGAGTCTTCCATGGGCGATCGGAGGCTGGGAACGGGGTTGCGCGGCGACGCCGCGCGGACGCGCGAAGTATGGAAGAATTCCGCCATGCAAGAAAGCTACATCGAACGCATCCTCAAGGCACGGGTCTACGACGTCGCCATCGAATCGCCGCTCGAGCCGGCCCCGCGCCTGTCGCGCCGCCTCGGCAACCGCGTGCTGTTCAAGCGCGAGGACCTGCAGCCGGTCTTCTCGTTCAAGCTGCGCGGTGCGTACAACAAGATCTCCCACCTCTCCGAGACCGTCGCGCGTCGCGGCGTGATCTGCGCCTCGGCGGGCAACCACGCGCAGGGCGTGGCGCTCGCGGCGCGCCGGCGCGGCATCGCGGCGGTCATCGTCATGCCGTGCACCACGCCGAACATCAAGGTGCAGGCGGTGCTCGACCTCGGCGGCGAAGTCGTGCTGCACGGCGACGACTTCGACCACGCCTACGAGCACGCGATCGAGCTGGCGCGCGAGCGCGGCCTCACCTTCATCCATCCGTTCGACGACCCCGACGTGATCGCCGGCCAGGGCACCATCGGCATGGAGATCCTGCGCCAGCACTCGGGCGCGCCCGATGCCATCTTCGTGCCGATCGGCGGCGGCGGCCTGATCGCCGGCATCGCGGCCTACGTGAAGTCGCTGTACCCGAACGTGCGCATCGTCGGCGTCGAGCCCGAGGAGGCCGCCAGCATGCACGACTCGCTGCGCGAGGGACGCCGCGTGACGCTCGAGCGCGTCGGCATCTTCGCGGACGGCGTCGCCGTGCGGCGCGTCGGCGAGGAGACCTTCCGCCTCGCGCAGCAGTACGTCGACGAGGTGCTGCTGGTCACCACCGACGAGATCTGCGCCGCGATCCAGGACATCTTCGAGGACAACCGCACCATCGCCGAGCCGGCGGGCGCGCTCGCGGTCGCGGGCCTGAAGAAGTACGTCGCGCGCGAGAACTGCCAGGACCGCACGTTCGTCACGCTCAATTGCGGCGCCAACATCAACTTCGACCGCCTGCGCCACGTGGCCGAGCGCGCCGACATCGGCGCGCAGCGCGAGGCCCTGTTCGCCGTCGAGATCCCGGAGCGGCCCGGCAGCTTCCTCGCGTTCTGCCAGCTGCTCGGCCGGCGCAGCGTCACCGAGTTCAACTACCGCTACGACGACGCCTCGGCGGCGCGCATCTTCGCGGGCATCGCGCTCAGCGAAGGACGGCGCGAGAAGGAGGCGCTGCTCGCGAGCCTGCGCCAGGGCGGCTACCGCGTGCTCGACATGAGCGACGACGAGATGGCCAAGCTGCACGTGCGCTACATGGTCGGCGGCCACGCGCACGGCCTCGAGCACGAGCGGCTGTTCCGCTTCGAGTTCCCGGAGCGGCCGGGCGCGCTGCTGCGCTTCCTCGAGGCCATCGGCTCGCGCTGGAACATCAGCCTGTTCCACTACCGCAACCACGGCTCCGACTACGGGCGCGTGCTCGCGGGCGTGCAGGTGGCGCCGGCCGACGCCGGGGAGTTCGCACGACACCTGCGCGAGCTGCAGTATCCCTACGTCGAGGAAACGACCAACCCGGCCTACCGCATGTTCCTCGGCGACTGAGCCGGATCAGCGCGAGGGCAGGGCGGCGAGTCGCCGCACCGAGAACAGGCGGATGAACTCGCCGAACACGCGGTCGGCGAGCGGTCGCGCGTGCGGCAGGTAGCGCTGCGTCGCCGCGGCGATCCGCGCGATGCGGCGCGCGTCCCAGTGCGTCTCGATCTCGCTGCGGCCGGCGGGCGTCGCGAGCCACCGCGAGATCAGCGCCGCGTCGGCCTCGAGGTGGAACTGCAGGCCCCACGCGCGCTCGCCCAGCCGGTAGGCCTGGTTGCGGCAGCTGCGCGTCCACGCGAGCGGCACCGCGCCCGGCGGCAGGGCAAAGGTGTAGGCGTGCCACTGGAAGATGTAGTTGGCCGCGCCGTGGTCGAAATGGCGCAGCAGCGGATCCTGCTGCGCCTCGCGCCGGGCGTGCAGGCGGTACCAGCCGATCTCCGGCACCGGGTTGGGATGCACTCGCCCTCCCATCGCCTCCGCCAGCAGCTGGGCGCCGAGGCAAATGCCGAGCACGGGCTTGTCGGCGCCCATGGCCTCGCGGATCACCCGCATCTCGGTGCGCAGGTGCGGGTGGCGGTCCTGCTGGTCGACGTTCATCGGACCGCCGAGCACCACCAGGCCGTCGTACCGGCGCATGTCCGGCTCGGCGCGCGGGTCGCGGCCGAAGTTCACATAACGGATGCGGAAGCCGGATTCGCGCAGCAGCGGGTCGAGGTGGCCGAGCGGTTCGGTGGCGACGTGCTGGAGGACGAGCAGTTTGCGCATGGACGGGCGGGGGCGGGGGGTCGCGCAGACTATCACCGGCCCGGCGTTTCGTCGCCAATGCGGATGCAACGGACGCGATGGCCGGAAGGGCGTTGCTAGCATCGACTCGCGTCCCTGCGCCCCAGGGAATCGTGATCGGCGTCCCATTGTCCAAGTCGCGCGTCCACCTCTGGCTGCCGCTGCTCTACCTCGTCGTCGGGGTGTCCTGGGTACTGGGCTCCGACTTCGTGCTGAGCGAGTCCCTGCTCGGGCCGGGCGCGGAGAGCCTGGTCGGCTCGCTGAAGGGCGTGATCTTCGTCGCGCTGTCGGCGCTGCTGATCTACGTCGTCACGTCGCGGCAGCCGGCGCCCGACGTGGCCCGGGTGCTGCCGAAGGCGCGCCGCCGCAGCCTGCGGCGGCCCGTGGCGATCTTCCTGATCGCCGGCCTCGGCATCGGTGCGTCGGGCTGGATCGTCTACTGGCAGCAGTCGGCCATGATCCGCGAGGAGGCGGCGGACGACCTGAGCACCATCGGCGAACTGAAGGCCCAGCAGATCGAGCAGTGGCTCGACGACCGCCAGTCCGCCGTCGAACACGCCGGTCGCAACGAGGCCCTGGCCGAGCTCGAGCTCGATGCATCTCCGGAGCACGCCGCGACGGATGCCCGGCTGCGCGCGGCCATCCTCGAGTCGCTGCGCGACGCCGACGATTTCCGCAGCGTGCAGATGGTGTCGCTCGACGGCGAGCCGATCGATGCCGCCGGTGTCCCCATTCCCATCACCGCCCGGCTCAAGCGCCTCATGCTCGGGGCCCGCATCACCGGCCGGGTCGTGCGGTCGGACCTGTACGTGCCGGACGGCGAGGCCCGCGCCGAGCCGGTCATCGATTTCGTGGTCGCGCTGTCCGACCCGCGGGCGCCCGGCGACCAGAACGTCGCCGTCCTGATCGCCCGCTCGCCGGCCGCGGCCTTCCTCGATCCGCTGCTCGCGAACTGGCCGAGCCACGCCGCAAGCGGCGAGAGCATCCTGTACCGGCGCGAGCGGGACCGCGCGCTGTTCCTGACCCGTCCCCGGCTGGCGCAACGCCAACCGCTGGCGGACTCGGTCCCGCTCAGCGACGACCGCGTCGCGGTCGTGCGCATCATCGACGGCGAGCGCGGTCCGCTGGCGGCCATCGACTATCGCGGCCGGCCGGTGCTGGAGTTCGGCCGGCAGATCCGCGGCACCGGCTGGTACCTCGTCTCGAAGATCGACCAGTCGGAACTCTACGGTCCGCTGCGCCAGCTGATGCTGCTGGCGATCTCGCTGGGGCTGATTGCGCTCTCGGCGACGGCCGGCCTCGTGCTGCTGTGGTGGCGCGGCGAGCGGCTCGCCCTGTCGCTGCGGGTCAATGCGGCGGAGCGCCGCGCGGCCGTGCTCGAGGAGCACTTCGCCCTCGCGGGTCGCTTCATCAACGACGCGGTGCTGCTGTACGACGCGAGCGGACGCATCGTGGAGGTGAACGACCGCGCCGAGGCGATGTACGGCTACACGCGCTACGAGATGCTGCGCATGCACCTCAACGACCTGCGTCCCGCGGCGTCGCCGGAAGGGCAGTTCGCCGAGCGTGAGTTCCGCGCGGTCATGGAGAGTGGTCACACGCGCCCGTTCGTCTCGCGCATCTGGTGCAAGGACGGCAGCACGCTCCCGGTCGAGATCAGCCCGCGCGTGTTCAGCATCGACGGCCGCGTGTTCGTGCAGAGCATCGTGCGCGACATCTCCGAGCGCGTGCAGAACGAGGCGCGCATTGCCCAGATCTCCGCCGAACGCGATCGCGTGCTCGCCGACCTGCAGCTGCAGTTCGAGCGCATGCCGACCGGCTGCATCGTCAGCGACCCGGGCGGACGCTTCGTCAAGGTCAATCCGGCCTTCGAGCGGATCTTCGGCTACTCGGAGGCGGAGTTCCGCGCGGCCGAGCCGTTCGCGCTGATCGTGCCCGAGCCGCAGCGCACGGAACTCGCGGCGCGGCTCGCGGCGCTCGCCCATGCCGAATCACCGGTCGCCATCGTCAGCGACAACGTCACGCGCAGCGGCCGGCACATCACCTGTCGCTGGACCAACACGCCGCTGCGCGACGACGCGGGTCGCCTGACGGGCATCCTCGCCATGTGCGAGGACATCACCGAACGCGTGGCCACCGAGCGCGCGCTGCGTGCGAGCGAGGAACGCTACCGCGCACTGGCCGAGGTCTCGCCTGTCGGCATCTTCCGCACCGATGCCGCGGGCCGGCTCGTCTACCTCAACCGGCGCGGGTGCGAGATCTCCGGGCTCACCGCCGAGCAGTGCCTCGGCGACGGCTGGAAGTCGGTGCTGCACCCGCTGGATGGCGCGGCCGTGCTGCAGGTCTGGCGGTCCTTCCAGGCGCCCGACGGCCACAACGTGCAACCCACGGAATTTCGCATTCTGCGGCCCGACGGGACGATGCGCTGGGTCCTTCCACAGGTGCTGCCGGAGCTCAGCGCCGACGGCGGAGTCTCGGGCTACGTCGGCACGGTCACCGACATCACGGTGCTGAAGCAGGCGCAGATGGACCTGCGCGAAGCCCGCGACCACCTCGAGGAACGCGTCGCCGAACGCACGCGCGAACTCGAGATCGCGCGCGACGAGGCCGAGCGCGCCGACCGCGTCAAGACGGCGTTCCTCTCCACCGTGTCGCACGAGCTGCGCACGCCGCTCAATTCCATCCTCGGCTTCACCGACGTGGTGCTCGACGGCCTGTCCGGCCCGCTCAACGACGTGCAGCATCGCCAGCTCGCGATCGTGCGCGACTCGTCGGTGCACCTGCGCTCGCTGATCGAGGACGTGCTCGACATCTCCCGCATCGAGGCCGGCCAGCTCGGCCTCGAGATCGGCGAGTTCGATCTCGCCGACCTGCTGCGCCGGCGCGTGGCGTCCTTCGAGCCGGAGGCGGCGCGCAAGAAGCTCGCGCTGCAGGCGCAGGTCGACGACGAACTCGCCCTCGTGCGCAGTGACGAGCGTCGCGTCGGCCAGATCCTCAACAACCTGCTGTCGAATGCCGTGAAGTTCACCACGGCCGGCTCGGTCGAGCTGATCGCCACGGTGCGCGGCGCGCGCGTGCGCATCGAGGTGCGGGACACCGGCCCCGGGATCGCGCCCGAGGACCTCGACAAGCTGTTCAAGCCGTTCTCGCAGGTCACCCGGCCGGGCGGCCGGCTGCACGAGGGCACCGGCCTCGGCCTCGCCATCTCGCGGCAGCTCGCGCGGGCCCTCGGCGGCGACGTCACGGTCGTCAGCGAACCCGGGCGCGGCAGCACGTTCTCGCTCGAGCTGCCGCTCAACGTGGATGCGGACTGGCGGCCGACCCATGCGACCGGCATTTTCCGGCGGGATCCCGCGCTGCACTGAAATCGCGGACAATGGGTCCGCATGCCCGACGCCTACCTGCCGCGCCGCCCGCCCGTCGCCGACGAATGCCTCGTGCGCGGCCTGCGCACGCACCTGACCCGCTGGCCGGGCCGCGATCCGCACCCGATCGTGCTGGTGCACGGCTACATGGATTGCGGCGACACCTTCCAGTTCCTGGTGGACGCGCTGCCGGACAGCTGCAGCTTCGTCGCGCCGGACCTGCGCGGCTTCGGCCGCAGCGACTGGCCCGCGGACGGCTACTGGTTCCCCGACTATTTCGGCGACCTCGAGGCGCTGCTCGACGTCGTCGCGGGCGACCAGCCCGTCACGCTCGTCGGCCACAGCATGGGCGGCAACATCGCCATGATGTACGCGGGCCTGCGCCCCGAACGCGTGGCGCGTCTCGTCAACATCGAAGGATTCGGCCTGCTGCCGGCGAGCGCGGACCAGGCACCCGGGCGCCTGCGGGAGTGGCTCGACCAGCTGCGCTCACCGCCCGACGCCACCGTGTTCCCGTCGGTCGACGCGCTGGCCCACCTGCTGTGTCGGCGCAATCCGCGCCTGCCGCGGGAGCGCGCCGCCTTCATTGCGGCCGCTTGGACGCAGGTGGACGGCGGCGGGCAGGCCCGGTTGCGCTTCGACCCGGCGCACAAGCGGGTCAATCCCGTGCTGTACCGGCGCGAGGAGGCCACGGCCTGCTGGCAGCAGGTGCGCGCGCCGGTGCTGTACCTGCTGGCGCGTCATTCCGATTACCTCGAGCGCATCGGCGAGTTCGCCTGGCCGGAGGCCATGACGCGCCTCGTGCCGCAGCTCGAGTCCTGCTGGATCGAGGACGCGGGCCACATGCTGCATCACGAGCAGCCCGAGGCGCTGGCGGCCGCGATCGCGGCCTTCCTGCAACGTCACCCGCTCGCGTCGTCCTCATGAAGCGCGCCGCGTCCCTCGCATTGCCTGCGTCGCTGCTCGCGATCGTGACGGTGGCCCTGGTCGTCTCGGGTATCGCGCCGGCCGACCGGCTGACGTGGTTCCTCGAGGTCGTGCCGGTGCTGATGGCGGCGCCGCTACTGATCGCGACGGCGCGCTCGTTTCCGCTCACGCCGCTCGTGTACTGCGTGATCGCGCTGCACTCGCTGGTGCTGATCCTCGGCGGCCACTACACCTACGCCCAGGTGCCGCTCGGCTTCTGGATGCAGGACTGGTTCGACTTCACGCGCAACCACTACGACCGCATCGGCCATTTCATGCAGGGCTTCGGGCCCGCGCTGATCGCGCGCGAGCTGCTCCTGCGCACCTCGCCGCTCGCCCCGGGCAAGTGGCTGTTCACGCTGGTGCTGCTGTCGGTGCTCGGCATCAGCGCCTGCTACGAGTTCACCGAGTGGTGGGCGGCGCTGGCAGGCGGCGATGCCGCGGGCGCGTTCCTCGGCACCCAGGGCGACGTCTGGGACACGCAGTGGGACATGTTCATGGCCGGCATTGGCGCGCTGGTGGCGCAGGTGACGGTCGACCGCCTGCACGACCGGCAACTGCTGCGGATCGACCCCACGCTGCGCGCGAAATACGGACTGACGCGGGATTGAGCCGGCCGATTGCGGCAAGTTCCGAGCGGCGAGTCCCAATGCGCGATGCGCCAGGCCCGCCGGGGCGGGATACTGACGGCGAGGCACCACCATGCACGCCTGGAGTCGCCGCAGCTTCGTCGCGGCCGGTCTCGGCCTGGCCGCCTGCACGCGTCTCGATCGCCCGTCGCTCGAGCAGCTCTACGGGGCGGCCCAGTATCGCGCGGACCAGCCGCCGCTGATCGTCATCCCGGGCGCGTTCGGATCCGCGCTGCGCGACGGACGCGACGGCCATGAAGTGTGGCCGGGACCGGATGCGCGCGTGCTGTTCAGCCGCTACCGCGAGCTCGAGCTGGCGATCGACCCGCGGCGGCTCGAACCGCTGCCCGGTCCCGTCGTGCCGTCCGACATCTTCAAGCACGTGCTCGGGCGGGACTTCTATGGCGAGGTGCTGCAGACGCTGCAGCGCGCCGGCGGCTACCGACGGTGTTCCGAGTGCGTGCCGCCGAGTCCCGGCCAGCGCAATTACTACGTCTACCTGTACGACTTCCGGCTCGACAACATCGGGGCGGTGCGCGGCCTGCACGCGCTGATCGAGCGCATCCGGCGCGACTTCGGCGATCCGCGCCAGCCCGTCGACATCCTCGCGCACTCGAACGGCGGCCTGCTGGCCCGCTACTACGCGCGGTATGGCACCGAGGACGTGCTCGAGCGCACGGTGATGCAGCCGGATTACGCCGGCGCGCCGGCCATCCGCCGGCTGTTGCTGGTGGGCACGCCCAACCTCGGCACGCTGCAGCCGGTGCTGTCGCACACGCGCGGCGAGGAGATCGGGCTCGCGAAGATCCCGCCCGAGGTGATGGCGACCTGCCCGGCCCCGCCGCAGATCATGCCGCACCCGTCGCTCGGCTGGCTGATCGGCACCGACGGGCAGCGTGCTCCCCACGACCTCTACGACATCGCCACGTGGCGCGAGCTGGGCTGGTCCGTCTTCGATCCCGAGGTGGCCGAGCGCACGGTGGCCAGTCACGGCGGCGGTGCGCCTGGTCGGGCCTACCTTGACCTGCTGCGCGAGTACATGGCGCGCCATTTCACGCGCGGTCGCCGTTTCGCCGAGGCGCTGTCGGTGCCGGGCGACGATCGCGACGTGCGGCCGTACGTGTTCGGTGGTGACTGCGCCCCGACGCTGCGGCAGCTCGTGCTCGAGGAACAGGACGGGCGCTGGCAGGCGCGCGAACGCGTCGAGGCGATCCGCCGGCCGCGTGCGGACGTCGACTATGCGAGCCTCATGTTCGAGCCCGGCGACACGGTCGTCACGCGTTCCTCGCTCCTCGGCCGGCTGTCGCGCGACGTCGCGGCGCCGCGCGCCGACGTGGAGTCGATGCGCGTGGCGCACAGCATCTTCCTCTGCGAGCGCCACCAGTCGCTGACCGGCAACCCGAGCTTCCAGGACAACCTGCTCAACGCCCTGCTCAGCGTCGACCCGGTCTGAGCGCGAGGTGCGGTATGCTGCGGCCCTGCATGCCGCTGCCCAGCCTCCGCGCTCGCCCGTGAGCGCCTCATCCGATCCCCGCCGCGCCCTGTTCCGCAACCCGGACTTCACGCGCTACCTCGCGTCGCGCTTCCTGTCCTCGCTCGCGGTGCAGATGCAGACCGTCGCGGTCGGCTGGCAGGTGTACCAGGTCACCCACGATCCGCTCGACCTCGGCCTGATCGGCCTGTCGCAGTTCCTGCCGTTCGTCGTGCTGATCCTGCCCGCCGGGCATTTCGCCGACACGCGCGACCGGCGCCGCATCCTCGCCGCGTGCTTCGGGCTGATGTGGCTGTGCGCCGCGCTGCTGCTCGCCTTCGCCTGGCGCGGGCTCGCGAGCGCGTGGCCGGTGTTCGGCGTGATGGTGCTGTTCGGCGTGGCGCGCGCCTTCGCGATGCCGACGGGGCAGGCGCTGCTGCCGAACCTCGTCGACCGCGAGCACTTCGGCACGGCCGTCGCGCTCAACTCGTCGCTGTGGCAGGTGACCACCATTGCCGGCCCGGCGCTCGGCGGACTGCTGTACCTCGCCGGTGCCTCCACCGTGTATGCGACGGTGCTCGCGCTGCTGACCGGCTCGGTGCTGCTGCTCTTCGGCCTGCAGCGCGGCGGCGAAGCGGCGACCCGCGCCGGCTCGTTCGATCGCGACACCGTGCTCTCCGGCCTGCGCTTCGTGTGGCAGCGGCGTCCGGTGCTCGGGGCGATCTCGCTCGACCTGTTCGCCGTGCTGTTCGGCGGCGCGACGGCGCTGCTGCCGGTGTTCGCCGCGGACGTGCTGCACATCGGCCCGAGCGGCCTCGGCTGGTTGCGCGCCGCGCCCGGCATCGGCGCCGCGCTGTGCGGGCTCGCGTTGAGCGCCTATCCGGTCAGTCGTCGCGTCGGGCACTGGATGTTCGGCGGCGTGTTCGTCTTCGGCCTCGCGACCATCGCCTTCGGGGCCACGACGAGTTTCTGGGTCGCGCTCGCCGCGCTGACCGTGATGGGCGCGGGCGACATGGTGAGCGTCTACATCCGGCACCTGCTGGTGCAGCTCGAGACGCCGGACGAGATCCGCGGGCGCGTGAGCGCGGTGAACGCCGTGTTCATCGGGGCATCGAACGAACTCGGCGAGTTCGAGTCCGGCCTCACCGCCGCGTGGTTCGGGGCCGTGCCGGCGGTGCTGCTCGGCGGGTGCGCGACGCTGCTGGTCGGCGTGGCCTGGGCCCGCCTGTTCCCCGAACTCTGGCGCATCGATCGCTTCGAAAGCTCGTGACACCTGTATATGCATACAGTAACCTGTATGCATGCGCAGGGCCGACCGACATCAGCCGGAAAAGGGCCGCGGAGCCGTCAGCAACCGGGGCGGACGCTTCGAGCCCACCCGCCTCGAGGCGGCCGACGACGGCTGGGGCAGCCTCGACGAGCCGGTGCGCCGCCCCGAGACCACGTTCGTGGCCGACCGGCCGAAGCGCGCGATCACCACCAACCAGTCGCCGGACGTCCCGTTCGACCAGTCGATCAACCCGTACCAGGGCTGCGAGCACGGCTGCATCTACTGCTTCGCGCGGCCGACCCACGCCTACTGGAACCTGAGCCCCGGCCTCGACTTCGAGACGCGCATCTTCCACAAGCCCGGTCTGGCGCAGCTGCTCGAGCGCGAACTCGCGGCGCCCGGCTACGTGTGCAAGCCGATCAACCTCGGTGCCAACACCGATCCCTACCAGCCGATCGAGCGCGAGCGTCGCAGCACGCGCGCCGTGCTCGAGGTGCTGCTCGCGCATCGCCATCCCGTCACGATCGTCACCAAGGGCGCGCTGGTCACGCGCGACCTCGACCTGCTCGCCCAGTTCGCCGCGCACCGTCTCGTCACGGTGAACGTCAGCCTCACCACGCTCGACGACGGCCTGAAGCGCACGCTCGAGCCGCGAGCCGCATCGCCGGCCGCGCGCCTGAAGGCCATCGAGGCGCTGGTCGCGCACGGCGTGCCGGTCGGCGTGCTGCTCGCGCCGATGATCCCGGCGCTCAACGACCACGAACTCGAGCAACTCGTCGAGGCCGCGGCCGCGCACGGCGCCAGCCGCGCCGCGTTCATGCCGTTGCGCCTGCCGCTCGAGGTCGCCGACCTGTTCGAGCAATGGCTGCGCCAGCATTACCCGGCACGCGCCGAGCGCGTGCTGAACCTGATCCGCGAGATGCGCGGCGGCAAGCTCAACGATCCGCGCTTCGGCGAGCGCATGCGCGGCGAGGGGCCGGTTGCCCGGCTGCTGGCCGCGCGGTTCGAGGCCGCCTGCCGGCGCCACGGCGTCAACGTGCGCCGCGCCCTCGAGCTCGACACCACGCAGTTCGTACGCGATCCCGGTGCGCCGCAACAAGCGGACCTGTTCACACTCTGACCCGTCATCGGTCGCGGGGGCCTGACGTATACTCGGTCGGCACGTCGATCGCTGCGAGCCTGTCCGGCAGGGCGCCGGCAGGGGGAGGAGGAACGCCATGAAGGTCCCGCGGAGCGCACTGCGGGCAGCGCGACCCGTCCGCGCCGCCCTGGCCGGCCTCGTCCTCGTGGCCACGGCGCTGCTCGCCACCGGCTGCATGACCGCCAAGGTCGACGAGACGCGGCAGGTCGTCGCCTCCGTGCAGCAGGGCGAGTCCATCGTCGTGTTGCGCCGGCCGCAGATCGAGGGGCCCGGCACCGAGGAGGAATTCATCGGCTGCCTGCAGGAGCGCCTCGGCGGCGAACTCGTGCATCCCGAGGACGGCCAGTCCACGCACGGCCGGCGCGCGGCCGCGCCATTCAAGATCTACGGCGAGCAGCAGTTCGTCGACGCGCTGTTCCCGTGGTTCGAGTCGAGCACCGCGCCCACCAACACGGCGGGCCTCAAGCTGCTGCTCGAGCGGCCCGGCGTCACCGAGCGGCTGCAGCAGATCAAGGTGCGGTACATCGTCTGGCTGGACGGCAAGACGCAGACCACCGACCACAAGGGCAGCATCGCCTGCTCGATCGGCGTCGGCTTCGGCGGCTGCATCGGCCTCGGCTGGTGGGACAAGGAATCCGGGTACGTCGCGTCGGTGTGGGACCTCGACACCGCGACCGAACTCGGCTCGGTGTCGACGGACGTCACGGGCACCTCGGTGCTGATCGGGGCGATCGCGCCCATCCCCATCATCACCCCGGTGCGCCGGGCGGCGTGCGAGCGCCTCGGCGACCAGTTGCGCTCCTTCCTGGTCGGCGACGGGCAGCCGGCCGCGTCGTCCGGTCCGGCGGTCGGCGCGCACGGCGGGTCGACCGGCTCGCGTTGAACCGGCGCGGGTTTCGCGCATCCAAGATTCAGGGCGGATACCACGGCGCCGGGGGCAGGCGCGCCCCCACAAGGGACGGTTCGATGCAACGAGCAATGCAACAGCGGCGATTCTGGCCGGCACTCTGCGCGGTGGCGCTGGCGGGTTGCGTCGGCATGCCGGGCATCCCGCTGCCTCCGTCGTCCCCCGGAGGCGGGAGTGCGTCGCCCGGTGGCAGTTCCGGCGGCTCGTCCATGCCGTCGGGCGGCAGCTCGGGCGGAGGCGGCGGCGCCGGCGCCCCGATGCCATCGGGCGGTGGCATGCCGGGCGGCAGCTCGGGCGGAGGCGGCGGCTCGGACGGACTCCCCGGCACCAAGGGCGGCACCGGCTCCACGCCCGACATCGGCGGCACGATGAGTGGCACCGCGACGAACGGCGTGCTCGGGGGTGCCACCACCGGCACCGGCTCGGCCACGTCGGACGGCAGCGTCCGTCCCGGCGGTGACGGCTCGGAGGCCGGGGGCCAAAGCGGCGGTGCCTCGAGCGGCGGTTCCGGCAGCGACAGCAATGGCGGCGGCAACGCTCCACCGCGTCCGCAAGGCTGGGCCACGCCGCCGCCCTCGGGCAACGGCACCACCGGCAGCGGCGCCTCCTCGTCGGGAGGCAGTGGTCCGTCCCCGGGGCAAGGCGGCGCGTCATCCAACGCAGGCAAAGGCTCCAGCAGCGGATCCGCCGCCACGGGTGGAGCAGCGAGCGGCAGCGGTAACCGGTCGGGCAGCAGCAGCGCGGGCACGACAGGTGGCACGGGCGGCGGGCCGAGTGCGGGCGGTGGCGCCGGCAGCTCGGACCGGCGCGAAGAGATCGATCGACGTTTCGACGAGACCTTCGCCGTGTTCGACGCGCGCATCCGCAAGGAACAGGAAAAGATCTCCGCAGAGCGTGCCGCGCGCGGTGGCGGCGGCAGTGGCTCGGGCTCCGGCGCAACGACGGATGCCGCGGGTGACGGCACCGCCAGCGGTGGAGCGGCGGGACGAACCGCCCCGGGCGACGGCACCGGCACGCCCACGGATCGCGGCAAGGGCCGCGAGGGCAGCCAGGGCTCGAGCACGAGCGGCTCGGGTGGCGAGGGCGGTGCCCAGGGACAGCCGGGCACGCAGGGCGGTGGCGGTGGCTACGGCGGCGGGCCCAAGGGCGGGTCCGGCCCGCAGGACGTCCCGGCGGGCATTCCCGACGGTCGCGACGACGACATCGTCGCGCGCCAGCTGCGCGAAGCCGCGATGAAGGAAACCGATCCCGAGCTGCGGCAGAAGCTGTGGGAAGAGTACAAGCGCTACAAGCAGGGCACGTCGTGAACATCTCCCCGTCCATCGCCCGTCCGGCATTCATCGCGTGGGCCGCGCTCGCGCTCGCGGGCTGCGTCACGACCGAGGAGCGGCCCGTCGTCCCGATCGTCGCGCAGAAGGCGACCGCGGAAATCCCGCAGGACGAACTGCTCGACGTCGGCGTGCGGCTGTTCGACGCGAACGTCCCGGCGAGCGAGGCGGAGCAGGAGAAGCGCGGCGTCTATCCCGACGTGCGCCACGCCGAGTCGCGCTACATGCCGACGCTGCTGCGCGATACGCTCGAAGGCACGGGCCAGTGGGGCCAGGTGCGCGTGCTGCCGCACGACGGCACCGGCATGGACGTGCTGGTCGACGGGCGCATCCTCGAGTCCAACGGCAAGTACCTGCAGCTCGAGCTGAAGGCAACCGACGCCACGGGCCGCGTGCTGCTCACGAAGACCTACGAGGCGCAGGCCGACCTGCGTGCCTACAAGGACGTACCGAACAAGCCGCGCGATCCGTTCGACAACGTCTACAACAGTTTCGCCAACGACCTGCTCGCCGCCCGCAACCAGCTCACGCGCGAGCAGAAGGTGCAGGTGCACCAGGTGAACGACCTGCGCTTCGCCAGCGACCTCGCGCCGTATGCGTTCGGGTCCTACCTCGGCCGCGACAAGCAGGGCCGCTACCAGCCGGTGCGCCTGCCCGCCGAGGACGATCCCGTCGTGCAGCGCATGGAGCGCATCCGCGAGCGCGACTACGCGCTCATCGACACGCTCAACGAGCACTACACGAGCTTCGGCCAGAGCCTGGGCGAGGCCTACACCAACTGGCGCAAGTACTCGCACGAGGAGATCGAGCAGGTCGAGGAGGCGAAGCGCAAGGCGCTCACGCGCGAGCTGCTCGGTGCCGCGGCGATCGTCGCGGGCATCGCCGTCGACCAGACCTCGCACGGCCAGTCGAGCGTCGAGTCGGCCGCCACCGCGGCCGCGGTGATCGGCGGCATCTACGCGTTCAAGAGCGGCCTCGACATGCGCTCCGAGATCAAGATGCACGCCGAGTCGCTCAAGCAGCTCGGCCAGTCGTTCCAGAGCGAGGTGCAGCCGATCGTCGTCGACATCGAGGGGCGCACGCTCCAGCTCAAGGGTTCCGCGGAAGACCAGTACGCCGAGTGGCGGCAGCTGCTGAAGGAACTCTACGAGAACGAGACGGGCCTGCCGGCGACCGCCGCAGCGGCAGCGACGCCGGCCTCGGGTCAGCACTGAGTTCCACGCCTCATGACCGGGTCGCTCGCTGACGGGCAGGTCGTCGCTGCGCGTTACACGCTGCAGCGCTCGCTCGGGCGCGGGCCGCAGACCGAGACGTGGCAGGCCACCGACGCGCAGTCGGACGGTCGCCCGGTGGTGCTCAAGTTCGCGGTGCCGGGCACCGAGGCCCGCCTCGACGAGGAGCACGCCATTCACGCGCAGCTGCGGCATGCCGCGGTGCTGCCCGCCGGGCGACTCGAAACTGCCGATGGCCGACGCTTCATCGCACTCGAGTACCAGCCGGGCGGCGACTTCACGCGCCTGCGCGGTCGCGCGTGGCCGTTCGTGCTGCGGCGCGTCCTGCCGGTGGTCGATGCACTCGCGGAACTGCACGCGCTCGGCTACGTGCACGGCGACGTGAAGCCGGCCAACGTGCTGCTCGACGTCGACGGCTGGCCGCGCCTCGCGGACTTCTCCTGCGCGCGACGGATCGGCGCGACGGGAGCGAGCGAGGGCTCGCCCTACGGCATGAGTCCCGAGCGCCACGCGGGCGCGCCGGCGTCGATCGCCGACGACGTCTATGCCGTCGGCGCGATGCTGTACGGTCTCCTCGGCGGTCACCCGCCGTTCTATCCGGATCTCACGCCCGAGCGCGTGCGCACCGAGGCGCCGGCACCGCTGGTGACCCGGCCGGCCGTGCCTGCGCAGCTCGCCGACGGGATCCTGCGCTGCCTCGCGAAGGACTCGACGCAGCGGCCGCAGGACATGGTGGAGCTCGCTGCGATCCTGCGGGCGTGCCAGGACCTGCCGGTGGAGGATGAGCCCGTGATGGTGTCGGCCACCGCGCCGCGCCTCACGCCACCGGTCGAGGCCGCGCCGATCCGCCCGCAATGGACGCGCACGACGGACGCGGGTCCGTCGGCACGCGACCTGCGGCGCGAAGGGTTCCGGCGCGGCCTGCTGGTAGGCCTCGCCGCGGTGTCCGTGGCGGCGCTGGTGTTCGTGTTCGTCGTGCTGCCGGGACTCATGCACCAGGCACCGCCGGCGACGGTGGCTGCGGCGCCGACGAAGCCCGCACCGCAACCCGCAACCGCGTCCCTGCCCAACGACCCCGCCGACCTCGAGCGCATCGCCGAGCAGAAACGCCGGGCGGACGAGCAACGCGCCGCGCTCGCGCAGCGACTCACGGCGCTCGAGAAAAAGGACGTGGCGCAGTGGGGCGGCGCGACGCTCGGGGATGCCCGGGCGGCACTGGCGGCGGCCGACACGGCGGCCGGCAGGCGTGAATTCGCCGCCGCACTCGAGAAGCTGAAGGGTGCCGCACAGCCGATTGGCCAGCTCGAAAAGCAGGTGTCCGAGGTGGTTCGCCAGCGGCTGGCCGACGGCCAGGCCGCGCTGGAAGCGGGGCGATCGGCGGAAGCGACGGACCGTTACACCGCGGTGCTGCGCGTCGACGCCGCGAATGCAGCGGCGCAGGCCGGCCTCAAGCGTGCGCGGGTCCTCGACGACGTGCTGAAGGAAGTCGCCGCAGGCACGCGCGCCGAACAAGGCGGGGATGCAGCGGCGGCGCAGGCGGCGTATCGACGCGCGCTGGCGCTCGACCCTGCCACGCGCTCGGCCCGCGACGGACTCGCGCGCCTGCAGGCGCGCGCCACGGGCGATGCCTACTCCGCGGCGATGTCCACCGGGCTCGCGGCGCTCGCGCGCAAGGACTACGCCGCGGCGCGCCAGGCGTTCGAGCGGGCCGGGCAAATCCGCCCCGGGGCGCCGGAAGTGGCCGACGGCCTGCGGCAGATCGAGCAGGCCGGGCGCACCCGCGACATCGGCGAGAGGCTCGCGCGCGCCCGCGCGGCGGAGCGCGAGGAGCGCTGGGCCGACGCGCTGTCGGCGTACCGCGACGCGCTCAAGGTCGATCCGGCCCTGGTCGATGGCCAGCAGGGCGCGGAGCGCTCCGAGCCGCGCGCGATGCTCGATGCGCAGTTGCAGACGTATCTCGATCGGCCCGACCGGCTCTTCAGCCAGGAAGGCCGGGCCACCGCGCGCAACGTGCTCGCGCAGGCGCAGGCCGTGTCGGCGGCCGGGCCGCGCCTCGGCGCGCAGGTGCAGCGCCTCGACCAGTTGCTGCGCCAAGCCGAGACGCCGGTCCGCATCGCGCTCGCCTCCGACAACCTGACCGACGTGCAGATCTACCGGGTCGGTAAACTCGGCGTCTTCGATCACCGCGACGTCGAACTCATGCCCGGCCGCTACACCGTCGTCGGCACGCGCAGCGGGTATCGCGACGTGCGCAAGGAAGTCACGCTGCTGCCGGGCGCGCCGCCGCCGCAGCTCGTGATCCGCTGCGAGGAGCCGATTTGAGCGTCGAACTGGTCATCCGCGATCCCCTCGGCGAACGCCCGCTGGCTGCGACCGACTTTCCGCTGGGCGTCGGCGGACCCGGGCAGACGATCGCACTCGCGGGACTGCCGGCCGCGCCGGCGGCCTGGATCGCCCTGCACGACGGGCAGCTCTTCCTGCAGCCGACCGAGGGCGGCGCGCCGCTGCGGCTGAACGGCAACCCGGTGACGCGCTCGAACTGGCTGCGGGACGGCGACGTGATCGACGCCGGCAGCGGCCGGTTGCGCGTGCAGTTGCGCGGCGACCTGCGCCGCATCGACGTCGAGGACGGCAGTCGCGGCGACCTCACGGTGCCGCCCGAGCCGCCGGCCGGCGAGACCGTCAGCGGGGGCGGCGACGGTGAGGACGAGCGGATCGAGGCCGTGGCGTTCCGTCGCGTCGACGAGACGACGACGACGCATCCGGTCTCGTGGCGCCGCTACGCCGGCGTGGCGGTCGCGGCCGCGCTGGTGTTCGTGCTGTGGTTCCTGTGGGCCGGGCGCTCGGTCGAGATCGTCACGCACCCGCAGGCGGACACGGCACGGCTCGAGGGTGCGTTCCCCGAGTTGCGCACGGGCACGCGACACTTCGTGCGTCCCGGCCAGTACACGCTGGTCGCGCAGCGCGCCGGCTTCGAGGTGCTGCGTCGCCCGGTCACGGTGACGAGCGCGTCGAACCAGGCGCTCGAGTTCACGCTCGAGAAATTGCCCGGTCGACTGCGCATCGAAGTCCCGGTCGCGGCGCAGGTCACGCTCGACGGCAAGCCCGCCGGCCGCGCGCCGGGCGAATTCAAGCTGCGCGCGGGCAAGCACGTCGTCGGCGTCGCGGCGCCGCGCCACCTGCCGTTCCAGTCCGAGGTCGACATCGCCGGCGAGGATCGCGTGCAGGTCCTGCAGGCGAAGCTCGTGCCTGCGTGGGCCGTGCTCGAAGTGCTGTCGGAGCCCTCGGGCGCGGAAGTCCGCATCGGCGACGAGCGGCGTGGGGTGACGCCGCTCAAGCTCGAACTCGGCGCGGGCAGCCAGCGCGTGACGCTGCGCCACGCGGGTTACGCCGACTGGGTGAGCGACGTGCAGATCGAGGCGAACCGTCCGCAGACGCTCGGTCCCGTGCGCCTCGGCCTGCCCGATGCGCGCCTGGTCGTGAACAGCAGGCCTGCCGGCGCGAGCCTGAGCGTGGGCGGCGCGTATCGGGGCCGTACGCCCGTCGAGATCGTCGTGCGGCCGGAGACGCCGCTGCCGATCGTGCTCGCGCGCGACGGCTACGAGTCCGCCACCTCGAGCGTGACCCTCGCGCCGGGCGAGAAGCGGGCGCTCGATTTCGCGCTGCGCGCGGTACTCGGCGAGGTCACCGTGCAGGGCACGCCGTCGAACGCCGAGGTGCTCGCGGGCGGGCAGGTGATCGGCCGCCTCGGCCAGACGTTCAAACTGCCGTCCGCCACGCAGCCGATCGACGTGCGCGCGACCGGGTATCGCACGCGACGCGTCGAGATCACGCCGCGTCCCGGCCTGCCGCAGGTGATCGAGGTGCGCCTCGATCCTGAGCGCGGCACCAGCGTCGCGACCACGGCGACCCCGGCCGGCACCCCCGTCGCAGCGGGCGCTGCGGAGCCCGCGCGCGAACGAGGCGCAGCATCCGGTCGAACTGCGCCGCCGCGTCTACTTCGCGACCCGCGAGGTCACCAACGCCGAGTATCGCCAGTTCGATGCCTCGCACCGCTCCGGCTACCTCGGGCAGAACACGCTCGAGCGCGACAAGCAGCCGGTCGTGTCGGTGTCGTGGCAGCAGGCGGCGGCGTACTGCAATTGGCTCAGCCAGCAGGAGGGCCTGCCCGCGGCGTACGAGTCGAAGGGCGGCCGCCTCGTGCCGGTGCAGCCGATGAATACCGGTTACCGCCTGCCGACCGAAGCCGAGTGGGAATGGGCCGCGCGCGCGAACCGCGACGGCTCCGTGCGCAAGTATCCGTGGGGCGACGCGCTGCCTGTTCCGCCCGGCACGGGCAACTTCGCCGACCGCACGGCTCAGCCGCTGCTGCAGACCGTGATCGAGGGGTACGACGACGGCAATCCCGTCAGCGCACCGGTCGCGAGCTTCGCGCCCAACGTGCTCGGGTTCCATGACCTCGCCGGTAACGTCGCGGAGTGGACCAGCGATCTCTACACTGTGCAGCCGTCGGGCGGCGCGGTGGCGGTCGACCCGCTGATGACCGGCGACGGCAAGCTGTGGGTGATCCGCGGCTCGAGCTGGCGCCACGCCACCGTGACCGAACTGCGCGCGGCCTTCCGCGACTACGGCGAAGGCGGGCGCGACGACGTCGGGCTGCGCATCGCGCGCTATGCGGAGTGAACCCATGAGTCGGCACGCCAGGTTCCGCCGGAGGCACGCCCAGGTCGGCACGGCGCTGCTCGCGCTGGTCGCCACAGCCGTCCTCGCGCAGCAGTCGCCACCGGCCGCGCCCGCGTCGAATCCGCCCGCGTCCGCCAGCACGCCGGCACCGTCGGGCACGCCGCCCGCGAAGGCGCCGGCCCCCGCGGCCGAGACGCTGCCGCCGGCACCGGCTTCCTCGAAACCCTCGCCGCAGCGCTTCGAGCCCACCGAGAAGGTGCGCCCGGACTTCGACGTGGCATTCCCCGTGGACATCTGAGCAGCAGGCCCGCGACCCATGAAGAAGGCGAAGTCCAACGAATTCCTGTTCGAGGTGTTCTCCCTGATCGTGATCGCCGTGCTCGTGCAGGGCGTCTACGCGACCGTGGTGAGGCCCCGGGCCGAGGCGATCCGCGCGCACGACGCGGAGATGATGAAGAAGGACAAGGACTACGTGCCCGAGCGCTACGCCGTGGTGATCTTCAAGGACTACGAGCAGGAAACCTGCGTGATCTTCGCGCTGTGGGCGTTCGCGATCATGGGTTACAAGGCGTTCGGCGTGCGCCGCTCGCGCGAGCTGCTCGCGACCGACCTGCTGCGCCTGCCGGAGGGCATGAAGATCCTGCCCGAGGACACCCGCGACTACGCGCGCCAGGTCGAGAACCTGCCGGTGGCCCAGCACGGCGAACTGCTGCCGCGCGCGCTGCTGACCGGACTGCATCGCTTCGGCTCGACGCGCAACATCCAGGACGTGTCCTCCGCCATCCACGGCGTGTGCGAGCTCGAGTTCGACCGGCTCGATGCGGAGCTCTCGATGGTGCGCTACGTCGCGTGGGCCATCCCGGCCATCGGGTTCGTCGGCACGGTGCGCGGCATCGGCGAGTCGCTGCAGCAGGCGCACAAGGCGGTCGAGGGCGACGTCTCGGGCGTGGTGGCCGGCCTCGGCACCTCGTTCAATTCCACGCTGGTCGCGCTCGCGCTCAGCATCCTCGTGATGTTCATGCTGCACCAGATCCAGCTGCGCCAGGAACGCGTGGTGCTCGACACCGAGGACTACCTCGACCAGAACGTCGTGCGCCAGATGATGGTGCGGTAGCGCGCCGCATGGCCCACGTCGCCGTCGAACTCAACGATGCCGGCCTCGTCGTCGCCCGGGCGGGCGCCGCGGGCATCGAGGTCTCGACGCCGAGCCCGGGCTGCGCGCTGCTGAGCGACGGGCGCGTGCTCGTGGGTGCGCCGGCCGCAGCCCGCGCGCGCATCACGCCGCTCTACGCGCAGACCCGCTACTGGCACCAGCTCTCGCTCGAACGCCTGCCGTGGACGAGTGGCCCCGTGCACACGCAGGCCGATCTCGCGTACGCGCAGCTCGCGGACCTGCTGGCCACCCCTGCCGGCGCCGCCGACGGTGACCTGCTATTCGCGGTGCCGCCGGGCTATTCGCGCGAGCAGCTCGGACTGCTCGTCGGCATCGGCAACGAGACCGGCCGCACGGTCCGCGGACTGGTGGACCTCGCGGTGGCGGCGTGCGCGACACACGCGACGGCCCCGCACGTGCTGCACCTCGACGTGCAGCTGCACCAGTCGGTGGTCAGCGCGCTCGACGGGTCGCGGGCCGAGGGCACGCTGCGGCGCAGCCGCTACGAGATCCTGCCGGGGGCCGGCGGGCAGTCGCTGCAGCAGTTGCTGGCCGAGACGGTCGCGACGCATTTCGTGCGTCGCACGCGCTTCGATCCGCTGCACGAGGCGGCGACCGAGCAGGCGCTGTTCGATGCGCTGCCACGCTGGCTCGCCGGGCTGAGCGACGCGGAAGAGATCGAGGCTTTGCTCGAGTCCGGGGGGCGCAGCTTCACGGTCACGCTGGAGCGGGCCGCGCTGCTCGAGGCGCTGGAGCCGCGCCTCGCCGACCTGCATCGGCTGGTGCAGGCCGCGCGCCCGGCGGGGCTGGCGGTCGATCTGTGCGTCTCGGCGACCGCCGCGGTGGTGCCGGGCCTGCTCGAACGGCTCGCGACACTGCGCGACTGCCGGATCGTGGTCCTGCCGGCCGGCGCCGCGGCGCGCGGCGCGCTCGAATTCAGTGCCGCGATCGTGCGTGCGCCGGACGCCGTCGTGCTCGTGCACCGGCTGCCGGTCGGCGTGCCGATGCAGGCCGGGGCCGAGGTGCCCGCGACCCACGAGGCGCTGCCGATCGAGTTGACGCCCACCCACGTGCTGCACGCGGGGAACGCGCATGCGCTGACCGCGCGACCGCTCGTGCTCGGCACCTCCGTCGACCCGACGGAACGCGGTCTCGCCCTGCCCGCGGGTACCCCGGGGGTGTCGCGTCGTCATTGCACGCTGGTGCGGCGCGAGGCGACCGTGCAGGTCGAGGACCACAGCACGTACGGCACGTTCGTCAACGACGAGCGCGTCACCGGCCGTCTCGCGCTCAAGGTCGGCGACCGGCTGCGGCTCGGGGCGCCGGGCGTGACGCTCGAACTGATCCGGGTGCTGCCGGACGATGGCGCGCCGTAAGTTCGACATCTTCAGCATGTCCTTCCTGGACACCATCTGCTGCGCGTTCGGCGCGGTGGTGCTCCTCTACATGATCCTCAATGCCTCCGCGGGCAGGACCTACCAGCGCAGCACCGCCGACCTGCAGGCGGAGGTCGACAAGCTGGAGGAACAGGTGCTCGAGGGCTACGCGAACCTCGTCGCCGCGCGCAACAGCAACCAGGCCACCGACCAGCAGCGGGTGCGCACCGAGGGGCTGTCCGATCGCGTGCTGGCCGAGACCGAGCGCCTGAAGGAACAGCTCGCCGACGCGGACAAGCTCGCCGTGTCGCGTCGCGAGGCGATCGAGCAGCTCAAGGCCGACCTGCAGCAGCTCGACGAAGAGCAGAAGCGGCTGACCGCGGGCTCGCCGAGTGCCGGCAAGCCCGGCAACCGGGTCAAGGGTTTCGTCGGCACCGGCGACCGGCAGTACCTGAGCGGCCTCAAGCTCGGCGGCGAACGCATCGCCATCCTCGTGGACGCGTCGGCGAGCATGCTCGACGAGACGCTGGTGAACGTGATCCGCCTGCGCAACATGCCGGAGTCGGTGCGGCTGCGCTCGGAGAAGTGGCGGCGCACCGTGGCGACGCTCGACTGGATCACCGCGCAGATCCCGGCCCACGCAAAGTTCGAAGTCATCGCGTTCAACACGCGCGCATGGCCGCTCGCCAAGGACGGCGCGATCCACTGGCGCGACGGCGGCGACGCCCAGGCGCTGAACGACGTCGTGCGCACGCTGCGCACCACGGTGCCGCAGGACGGCACCAGCCTCGAGAACGCGTTCATCGCGCTCAACACGCTCTCGCCGGCGCCCGACAACGTGTTCATCATCACGGACGGGCTGCCGACGCAGGGCACTTCGCCGCCGCTGGTGAAGAAGACGATCGACGGCGACGGGCGCCTGAAGCTGTTCGAGAAGGCGCTCGGGAAGTACCCGAGCAACATCCCGGCGAACGTGATCCTGATGCCGATGGAAGGCGATCCGTCGGCTTCGGGCGCGTTCTGGGCGCTCGCCCGGCGCACGCGCGGCGCGTTCCTGATGCCCTCGAAGGACTGGCCATGAGGCGTCGGCGCGGCCGCGACTTCGAGGTCTTCAGCATGTCCTTCCTGGACACGATCACCTGCGCCTTCGGCTCGGTGATCCTGCTGTTCGTGCTGTCGAAGTTCGGCGAGCCGGCCGCGCTCGAGAAGGCGCGCGTCGATCTCGGCGGCCGCATTCTCGCGCTGCAGAAGGAACTCGAGCAGCTGCGCGGCGAGACGACCGTGCTGAACCGCGACCTCACGCAGAAGCAGCAGCAGCTCGCCGAGGAGCGGGTCAAGCTGGCGCGATTGCGCGGCGACCTGTCGAACGTGCTCGGCAAGTTCAAGGCTTCCTCGCAGGACGCCGAGGTGGCCAACAAGCTGCAGGGCCAGCTGGTGGCCGCGCAGCAGCAGCTCACCGAGGAGATGAAGCGCGTGCTCGGCTCGGATTACCGGCGGGCGCCGCAGGACTCGGTCGCGGGCCTCCCGGTCGACAGCGAGTACATCATCTTCATCATCGACACCTCGGGCTCGATGGCGAACTACGAGTGGCCGGTGGTCATCCGCAAGATGCAGGAAGTGCTCGACGCCTACCCGACCGTGAAGGGCTGGCAGGTGATGAGCGACGAGGGCACGTACATGTTCCCGTCGTACCGCGGCAAGTGGCTGCCGGACACGCCGGCCCAGCGCAAGATCGTGGTCGATCGCCTGCGCGACTGGTTCCCCTTCAGCAACTCGAGCCCGGTCGAGGGCATCGTCGAGGCGATCCGCACGTATTACGCGGCGGACAAGGAGATCAGCCTGTACGTGTTCGGCGACGAGTTCACCGGAAACTCGATCGACTCCGTGGTGCGCACGGTCGACCAGATCAACCGCGAGACGAGTTCGGGCGAGCGGCGCGTCCGCATCCACGCGCTCGGTTTCCCGGTGCGCCCGGATGCGCCCCAGGTCACCAGTATCCGCTTCTCCACGCTGATGCGGGTGCTCTGCGCCCGCAACGGCGGGACGTTCGTCGGCCTCAACGAGCCGGGCAGCTATCGCTGAGCCCCGGGAGCCGTGCGAAGATGACCCCCATGACCGTCCGCCGCCGCCTCTTCGCCAGCCTCGCCGCCGCCGCGCTGCTGTCGGCCTGTGCGCCGACGCAGTTCGAGGCAGCCTCCGACAACATCCCGCCGCCGCTGATCGACCGCATCCCCGTGGTCGTGGCCGTGCACCTGCCGGCGGAGTTCCGCGACAAGGTCTACGCGGAGAAGCGCAGCGGCGCGACGTATTCGATCCGCCTCGGCAAGGCGCAGAGCGACGGTTTCCTGCGCATGATGCAGGCGATGTTCACGCGGGTCGTGCTGGTGGACGCGCCCGCTGCGGCGGCGACGGCCGATCCGGCGATCCGCGGCGTGCTGGAGCCGGTGCTCGAGGACTATGCCTTCGTCACGCCGGGCGAAACCGGCTCGGGCGCGTATGCGGCGAGTCTCAAGTACACGGTGCGGCTGTACTCGCCGACGGGCCAGCTGACCGACAGCTGGACGTTCACCGGCTACGGGTCGCGGCCAGGCAGCTCGATGCCGGGTTCGGGTGACGACGCGCTCAAGGCCGCGACGGCCGCGGCGATGCGCGATGCGGCGGCGAAACTCGTCGCGGAGTTCCGGGACCAGGCCATCGCGCGCGGGCTGCTGCCGCAGCTGAGCGCGCCGGTCGCGACCGAAGTCGCGCCGCCGCCGAGTCCCTGACGGTCAGGACGACTTCGGCGCCGGCGTTGCGGCGGCTGGTGCGGGCGGCGTGTCGCTCTTCGGGGCGGCCGGCGCGGGCGCTTCTTCCTTCTCGGCCAGCACCTGGAAGACCTGCGTGAACGACACGCGCGGCGTGTCGACCGGCTGGCCGTTCACGAAGCGCGGCCGGTAGCTCGCGGTGGCGAGCGCCTTCTGCGCCAGCTCGCTGCGACGTGCATCGCCGCTGTCGTCGATCACCTTGATGTCCTTCGCGTGGCCGTCCGCGCCCACCGTGCATTCGAGCAGCACGGCCTTCAGCAGCACTTCACCGGCGGGCCGGTTCGAGTAGCGGTCCCAGCCACTCGGGCGCGTGTAGTTGATCAGCACCGGCTTCTCGAACAGGGCCTCGGCCAGCGTCCGGCCCTGGTAGGGCACCTTCAGGCCGGCCTGCCAGGCTTC
The DNA here is from genome assembly GCA_044226195.1 of Steroidobacteraceae bacterium. Lineage (GTDB taxonomy): Bacteria > Pseudomonadota > Gammaproteobacteria > Steroidobacterales > Steroidobacteraceae > RPQJ01. The sequence continues at coordinate 25,051 of JBGAHO010000015.1, read as the reverse complement.
CACGTACTGTGCGATCGCCTTGTCGCTCTGCGCGCGCGTCTGGAACCAGTCGCCGTACTGCGTGCGCACGTCGGCGATCTGCGCAGGCGACGGGTCCGGGCGCGTGGTCGCGATCGCGACCGCCCGGTCGAGCGACTTCTGGCCGATGGAGATCGCCGCCGACGGCGAGAACGGCGGCGGCTGGTTCGGATCCTGGTAGAAGGCGCCCGGGCCGGTGTCGGCAGTGGCGCGCGCGAGCTCGGCGGGGTCGAGCAACTGGCGCCGCATGCAGTCGGCGAGCGCCATCAGCGGGCTGACGAGGCCCGGCGAGTTCTCGCCTTCGCTCTTCTCGATCAGGCCGATGGCGTGGCGCAGCACGGCCTGCGACTGGTCGTAGGCGCGGACGTTCGCGTACCAGCGGCCGATCTTCTCGAGCGTCGGGACGATGCGCGGGTCCGTCTCGCCGTATTTGCGCTGCGCGATGCGCAGCGTGTACTGCTGCACCTGCAGCGCCTGCTCGTAGCGGCCGAGTTCCGTGAGCGCGTTCGCGAACTTGTCGAGCAGCGGCAGCTGGGCCTCGCTCAGCAGGCCTTCGCTGCGCCGGCTGTAGGCGATCGCCTTGTCGAAGCGCGCGACGGCGAGGTCGTAGCGCTTGCCGGCGTAGTAGGTGGCCGCGAGTCCCGCGTTGGCGCGCGCGAGTCGCTCCATGCGCGGCCTGGCCGATGCCTCGGCCAGCTCGATTGCGCGCAGGTAACTGGTCTCGGCCCCCGTGTAGTCACCCGACAGGTACTGCGCGGTGGCGAGATTCATCAGGGCGATCTGCAGGTCCTCGCCCTGCGTGCCGACTTCCTTTTCGGTCAGCGCGACGTAGGCCTGGGCCAGTGAGGCGGCCTCGTCGTAGTGCTGGTCGTTGAAGGCCTGGCGGAAGCGGGCCTGCAGGTCCACGCGCGACGCCGGCGCAGTTGCAGCCGGTGGAGGCGTCGTCGGCGGTGGCGTCGCGGGCTCCGTCGCGAGCGCGGGCCACGCAACGACCGCAGCCAGCCAGGCAGCTCGTGCCAGGGCCGGTCTCCAGGGGCTGCGTTGCTGGGGCAGGGGGCTCACGCCGCGCAACAGTGACACGCGGCGGGCGGCGCTGGCAACGGCGGCTAGCGGCGCTCGAACAGGTAGTGCGAGACGATCCACTCCCGGCCGCCGCGGTAGCCGAACAGCTCCGCGCAGGACAGGAAGAAGACCCGCCAGTAGACCCACCAGCGCCGGGCCTGCTCCGGGCCGTAGGTCTGCTCGAGGATCGGCCAGACCTCGGCCCGCCGCCGGTCCATGTTGGCCAGCCAGGCTTCCGAGGTCTTCTGGTAGTGCGTGCCCGGGACCTGCCAGTGCTCGGCGAGGCGCACGTCGCGCTGGAAGTAGTGCAGCAGGTCGTCGCTCGGCATGATGCCGCCGGTGAAGAAGTAGCGCGCCATCCAGTCGCTCTCGTCGCGCACCTCGAACGGGTAGGCGTAGCGCGTGTGCGTGAAGATGTGCACGAACAGGGTGGCGTCCGGCGCCATCCAGCCCGCGATGCGCCCGAGCAGCGTCTCGTAGTTGCGCATGTGCTCGAACATCTCCACGGACACGACGCGATCGAAGCGGCGGCCGTCCGGGAAATCGAGCACGTTGGCGTCGCAGGTGACGACCTCGACGTTGGTGAGGCCGCGCTCGGCGGCGCGCGCGTCGATGAACTGCTTCTGCGTGCGCGAGTTCGACACCGCGGTGATGCGCGCGTCCGGGTAATGCCGCGCCATCCACAGCGTGAGCGAGCCCCAGCCGCAGCCGAGCTCGAGGATGCGGTCGCCGTCGCACAGCCGCGCGCGCTCGCAGGTCAGCGCGAGCATGCGGTCCTCGGCGGCATCGAGCGAGGTGACGCCCGGGTCGAAGTAGCACGACGAGTACTTGAGGTTGCGCCCGAGCACGTGCACGAAGAAGTCGCAGGGCAGCTCGTAGTGCTGCTCGTTGGCCTCGCGCGTGGCGATGGCGACCGGGCTGCGCCGCAAGGTCTCCACCAGCCGCATCAGGTGCGCCTGCTGGGCCTCCGGGTCGCCCTTGTCCTCCTCGCGCAGGCGCTGGGCCAGCAGGCGGCGGATGCCGTAGCGGATCACGCTGTCCGGCAGCAGGTCGCGCTCGAGCAGGCGGAAGGCGAGCGACGGCGCGGGCGCGGGCCGATCGGCGGGCAGGCCGGAGGAGGCCGGGTCGAGCGTGGCGGACATGGAGGATCCTCGGGTCAGCGGTCCGCCGGGCGGAGCAGCAGGTGATGGAGCGGCGCGCCGGCGGGCAGCCGCACGAGCTGCAGCAGGACGTAACAGGCCATGGCGATGTTGCCGAGCGCCAGCACGCCGACCAGCCACGCGACGCGGGCGAGCGAGCCGCGCTCGCGATAGAACACCCAAGCATAGAACGTGAGGAACCCGCAGTAGGCATCGGCCAGCGTGGCGATCGTCCAGGCGCGGTCCGGGTTGGCAGCGGCGATACCCTGCCACGCCCAGATCGGTTGCACGGTGCTGGCCCAGCTCGTGACGCCGAGCATCACGAGCAGGATGGTGCCGAACAGCAGGCCCAGGGCATGGCGGGAGGTCATGCGGGCCGGTTCGCCGGCCCGTCGGGAGCGGATTCGCGTGCTAGTGGACGCGGTCGCGGCGCGCAGGGCGGGCGAGGGCCATGCACTCGGTGCGGTAGCGCAGCGCCTCGAGGTCCGGCGCCCAGAATCCCGGCTCCCAGCCGGCCTTTTCCTTCAGGCGGCGCAGGAAGTCGCGGGCGTCGGGAATCTGTTCCCAGACCTTCGGCAGGAACGTCGCGCGGCGCCCGTGCCACGCGAGCACCAGACCGTCGCTGCCAGGTTCGAGCTGGCGCAGCAGGTCAGCCTCCGACCGCACGTCCAGCCGCTCGAAGTCCGACAGCACGGAGATCTCGAGTTCGGTCACCTCGCGCCATTCGTCCGGCGCGAGGGGCAGGAAGCGCGGATCGGCGAAGGCGCTCGCCTGCGCGTTGCGCCAGACGTCGTGGGCCAGCGCGCGGGACGGCTCGAGCGTGCCGCAGCAGCCGCGCAGGCCGCCCGCGGTCTGCAGCGAGACGAAGCTCGATCCGGCGAGGGCCAGGGCGGCGGGAAGATCGGCGAGATCGGGAGGATGCGCGGCCGACTCGCCCTGCAGTCGCCGCTCGATGGCGTCGACGGCGAGATCGAGCAGCGTCGTCCGCTGGCGCGCGTCAACTCTCGAACAGGGCGTAGCTGCCATAGCCGACGACTCGCGATGCGTCGCCCGCGGTGTCCGCCGACGTGCGCTGGTCGATCAGCTCGACCTTCAGGCCCTTGGAGCGCGCCACCTCGAGCAGCCCGTTGATGCCCTCGGCGCCGCACGCCTGCTCGTCGGAGAGGTCGCTGCGCCGCGCGAGGATCGAGCGCGTGGTGAGGTCGTCGAGCTGCTGCGCTTCGGACTGCGTGTGGTAGTGGCTGAGGTCGGAGCTGACGACGATCAGCGTGTCGCGACCGCCCCAGACCGCTTCGAGCGCGCGCGCGACGAGTCCGCCGGGTACCTGCCCGATCGCGATCGGCAGCACGTCGAAGTCCGTGAGCACGGCCTGCAGGAACGGCAGCTGCACCTCGAGCGAGTGCTCGATCGCGTGCGGTGCGTCCGAGACGCCGGCCAGGCCGCACTCGCGCAGATGGCGGCGGCCGGCGTCGTCGACGGGGACTTCACCACACGGAGTCGCAAGGAAATCGGCGGTGGGCATCGCGAGGCCGCGCATGCGCACGCGGTGGCTCGGCCCGATCAGCACGACGTGGCGGATCGCGCCGGCGACGCCCTCGAGGCGGCGATACGCGGCGGCCGCCACCGACCCGGAGTACGCGTAGCCCGCGTGCGGCACGACCAGCGCCTTCGGTGCCGTCGTCGTCGCGGTGACGTGCGGCGGTGCGGCCAGCAGTGCGCGCAGCGCGCTGCGCAGTCCGTCGGCATCCTTCGGGTAGAAGAGCCCGGCGACGGCGGGGACTCGCACTCTTGACTTCGTCGGTACCGGACTCAACATGACAGTGCCGTCCTGAAAATCACGTCGCATCCATGACGCGACTTGCGTGCACTCTCCGCCCGCTGCCGCGAGGTGCCAAGCGTATGAATACCGACTTCACCGCACTGCCGACGCGCTACTGGTCGCGAATCGAAAACGATCGCGTGCAGTGCGACGTGTGTCCGCGTCGCTGCAAGCTGCACGCGGGCCAGCGTGGACTCTGTTTCGTGCGCGGGCGCGACCGCAGCGGCGTAGAGCTTTATACCTACGGTCGTTCGAGCGGCTTCTGCATCGACCCGCTCGAGAAGAAACCGCTGAATCACTTTCTGCCGGGAAATGCAGTGCTCTCCTTCGGTACCGCGGGCTGCAACCTCGCGTGCAAGTTCTGCCAGAACTGGGACATGAGCAAGTCGCGCGAGATGGACACGCTCGCCGATGCTGCAATGCCGCGAGACATCGCCGACACCGCGCGGCGTCTCGGCTGCGCCGCTGTGGCTTTCACCTATAACGACCCGACGGTGTTCCTCGAATATGCGATCGACGTCGCACAGGCCTGCCACGAGCAGGACGTGCGCACGGTCGCGGTGACCGCGGGCTACATCTGCGCGGAGCCGCGCGCCGAGTTCTTTGCGTGCATCGACGCGGCGAACGTCGACCTGAAGGCCTTCAGCGAGCGGTTCTATCGACACGTGTGCGGCGCGGAACTGGCGCCCGTGCTCGAGACGCTCGAGTACCTGACGCACGAGACCGGCGTGTGGGTCGAACTCACCACGCTGCTCATCCCGGGCGAGAACGATTCCAGCGCGGAGCTCGACGCGATGACGCGCTGGATCGTCGAGCGGCTCGGACCCGACGTGCCGTTGCACTTCACCGCGTTCCATCCAGACTGGAAGATGCTCGATCACGCGGCCACGCCGCCGGCCACGCTCACGCGCGCGCGGCGCATCGCGATGGAGAACGGCCTGCGCTATGTCTACACTGGCAACGTGCGCGACCCGCAGGGTGGCAGCACGTGGTGCCCGCAGTGCGGGTCGCTGCTGATCGAGCGAGACGGCTATCGCATCGGTCGGTGGGGACTCGACGCCGCGGGTCATTGCCTCGACTGCGGCGCGGCCGTGCCGGGTGTCTTCGGCGAGCGGCCGGGCACCTGGGGGGCGCGACGCTTGCCGGTACACATGACTTGATCGACCGCCACCGACTGTCTTGCTCACGCCCCCTGGCCACGCTGCTGCTGGCCGCGAGCTTCGTCTTCAGCCAGGCCCACGCGCTGCAGGGCTTCGATCCGTCCGCGCCCGCGGTGCCGGACTTCGAACTCACGCCGTTCTATGAGGTCGACGTGAACGTGGCGCACAAGGCGCCGGGCACGCTGCTCAAGACCGAGACGGTGCCGGCGCCGGACGGCGCGATGGCGTGGCGCGTGATGTACGTGTCGACCACCTGGGATGGCCGGCGCGTGCCGGTGACGGGGTTGATCGTCGCGCCGCTCGATACGCTCGACCGGCCGCATCCGGTGCTGCTGTGGCTGCACGGCACGACCGGCGGTGCGCGCGTGGCGGCGCCGTCGCTCGCACCCCGACCGGCGCAGGACTTCGTGCAGCGCTCGGCCACTGCGCCGATCGACTATGGCGTGCCGTACCTCACCGACTGGCTCGCGCGCGGCTACGTCGTGGTCGCGACCGACTACTACGGACTCGGCGGGCCGGGCGTGCACCAGTACATGGTGGGCAGCACCGCGGCGCGCAACGGGCTCGACCTCGTGCGGGCAGCGCGCCAGTTCGCGAGCGCGCGTGCAGGGCGTGACGTGCTCGCCTTCGGCTGGTCGCAGGGTGGGCACGCCGCGCTGTTCATCGGCGAGGAGCAGCGTTCGTATGCGCCGGACCTGCTGCTCGACGGCGTGGTCGCGATCGCGCCGGGCACGACGGCCGGCGTGCACTACATGAACATTCCGCACGCGTACGTGCTGGCGCGCGGCTATGCAGCGGCCTACGGCGTGCCGCTGACGGAGTTCACCGAGTCCGGTCGCAAGCTGATCGACGTCGCGGGCGAGGTGAGCATTACCGGCGTGTTCCGCGAGTCGCTCAAGTACCCCGGGCCGTTCTTCGTCGGCGAGTGGAACCCGGCGATGCAGGCCGCGCTGGCCCGCAACGTGCCGGCGCAGCGACGCTCAATGGCGCCGATCCTGATCGTGCATGGCGAGGCGGACGGCATGGCGCCGCCCGCGGGCACCAAGGAGTTCGTGCCGCGCGCACGCCAACTCGGCGACGTGCTCAAGCTGAGCTGGTACGCGAACGAGGATCACCGCTCGGTGATCGCCGCGGCGCGGCAGGAAATCCTCGCGTGGTGCGACGATCGCCTGCAGGGCAACCCCGCCCCCGATAAGTAGGGGACAGGGAAATAGGGGACATTCCTCTTTTTCGCTGAGGGCACCGCCCTCTCCGAAAAAGAGGAATGTCCCCTATTTTCGAAAAAGAGGAATGTCCCCTATTTTCCGTTGCGGCGGAGTTCGTCGAGCCAGACGGTGGCGGGGGAATCGCTCGGCGCGCGCCAGTCGCTGCGCGGCGACAGCGAGCCGCCCGACCCCACCTTCGGTCCGTTCGGCATCGCCGAGCGCTTGAACTGGCTGGTGGCGAAGAACCGCTGCAGGAACACCGCCAGCCACTTCGTGATCGTCGCGCGATCGTACTGGCGTCGCTGGTCGGCCGGCACGGTGTCCGGCCACAAGCCGGTGCGCCGGTCGCCCCAAGCGTGGTGCGCGAGGAACGCCACCTTGCTCGGCCGGTAGCCGAAGCGGCTGATGTAATAGAGGTGGAAGTCCTGCAACTCGTACGGGCCGACCACGGCCTCCGACGAATGCTCCGGCGCGTCGCCCGAACCCGGCACCAGCTCCGGCGAGATCGTCGTGCCGGCGATGCGCTCGAGCACGGCGGTGGTCTTCGCGTCGAACTGTCGCGTCGAGATCAGCCAGCGGATCAGGTGCTGGATCAGCGTCTTCGGCACCGAGCCGTTCACGTTGTAATGCGACATGTGGTCGCCGACGCCGTAGGTCGTGAAGCCGAGCGCGAGTTCCGACAGGTCGCCCGTGCCGAGCACCAGCGCCCCGTGCAGGTTGGCCAGCCGGAACAGGTGCGAGGTCCGCTCACCCGCCTGCACGTTCTCGTAGGTGACGTCGTAGACGTCCTTGCCCTTCGCATGCGGGTGGCCGATGTTCTTCAGCATCAGCTCCGATGCCGGGCGGATGTCGATCTCGTTCGCCTGGATGCCGAGCGACTTCATCAGCGCGTGCGCGTTCTTGAAAGTCTGCGAGCTGGTCGCGAACCCGGGCAGCGTGTAGCCGAGGATGTTCGTGCGCGGCAGCTTCAGGCGATCGAACGCGCGCACCGCCACCAGCGCCGCCTGTGTCGAATCGAGTCCGCCCGAGATGCCGATCACCACCTTGTCGAGGCGCGCGGCGGTGAGCCGCTTCATCAGGCCCTCGACCTGGATGTCGTACACCTCGGCGCAGCGCTCGTCGCGGCGCGCCGGGTCGGCCGGCACGTACGGGAAGCGCTCGATGCGCCGGCGCAGCGGCACGCGTCCCTTCGGCAGTTCCGCCGCGAAGGTCACGCGCCGGAAGCTGCGCAGCAACTCCGCGTGCAGTTGCACGCTGTCGCCGAAGCTGGTGAGGCGCAGCCGCTCCTGGCGCAGGTGATCGAGGTCGATGTCGGCCGTGATCAGCCCCGGTTTACGCGGGAAGCGCTGCGATTCCGCGAGGCAGTGGCCGTTCTCATAGACCAGCGCGTGGCCGTCCCACGCGAGATCCGTGGTCGACTCGCCTGGCCCGGCCGCCGAGTAGAGATAGGCCGTCACGCACTTCGCCGACTGCGAAGCGCTGATCAGGCGACGGTAATCCGCCTTGCCGACCGTGATGTCGCTCGCCGAGAGGTTGGCGATCACCGTCGCACCGGCGAGTGCGCCGAGTGTCGACGGCGGCAGCGGCACCCAGAGGTCCTCGCAGATCTCGAGGTGCAGCACGAAGCCGTCGAGATTGGTCGCCTCGAACAGCAGCTGCGAGCCGAACGGCACCTCCTGCCCGAACAGCCGGACGGAAGTCGCGATCGCCTGCGCACCCGAGGCGAACTGGCGCTTCTCGTAGAACTCGCGGTAGTTCGGGACGTAGGTCTTCGGCACCACCCCGAGGACGCGGCCGCGCTGCACCACCACCGCGCAGTTGTGCAGCCGCCCGTCGACCTGCAGCGGCAGGCCGACCGCCAGCAGCACGGGCAGGTTGCGGCTGCCCTCGACGAGCTGGCCGAGCGCCGCGAGCGAGGCGTCGAGCAGCGCGTCCTGCTGGAAGAGATCCTCGTTCGAATACGCCGAGAGGCCGAGCTCCGGGAAGACTGCCAGCACGCAGCGTTCGGCCACCGCCTCGCGGGCCAGTTCGAGCGTCTGGGCCACGTTGAACGCGGGATCGGCCACCTCGACTCGGGGCGTGGCGACCGCGACACGGGCGTAGCCGTGCCGGTAGATCGACTCGAACGGAAGGCGGACTTGGGCAGGGGCGCGACGGGCGGCGGGCATGGAGGCCTCGGGAATGCGTCAGGCGGGCAGTTTCGGCTCGTCCGGGGAGGCCGGCAAGCCGGGCCTGCCGGCCATCGTGTGACATAATATGCCGCGCTGATCGCGGACGCGCGGACGTGCAAGCGCCGGCCGCAATGCTGTGATCCCCGTCACGTCTACGGCCCATTCAAATCGGTAATTTCGCCGGCATGGCCCGCATCCCCTCCTTTCCGTCCAGTTTCCTCGGCAAGGCCCGCAGCCTCTTCGGTCGCGAAGAAGAGGACGAGGGCGAGTACGTCGACGCCGAGGCGAAGCCGGTCGTCAAGCGGGCGGCCAAGCCGGTGCTGGTGAAGAAGATGGGTACGCCGTTCCACGCCGTGAGCGTGGTACCCGGCCCGGTCTGCTGTGCCGCCGCCAGGGAAATGGAAGGCAGGCGCTTCCTGTCGAAGAGTGCGCCGGTCCTCCCGCTGAAGGCCTGCGACCGCGCGAGCTGCCAGTGCCGCTACGAGCACCACGAGGATCGCCGCAAAGGGCCGCGCCGCGCGCGCGACTTCGGCGTGTCGATCGCCGCGTGGGATACCGACGACGACCGCCGGACCAAGGGCAAGCGCGGCCGCCGCCAGGGCGACCGCTGACCGATCTCAGCTCGCGCCGCGGCGCGAGCCTCCCACCACCGCATCCCCGACGAACGGATTCGACCGGCGTTCATCGCCGAACGTCGACATCGGCCCGTGCCCCGGCACGAAGCGGATGTCGTCGCCGAGCGGGAACAGCTTGTCGCGGATCGAGTGGATGAGCGTGTCGTAGTCGCCACCCGGGAAATCCGTGCGGCCGATCGAGCCCGCGAACAGCACGTCGCCCACGAACGCCACCTTCTGCGGCTGCGACACGAACACCACGTGGCCCGGCGTGTGGCCGGGGCAGTGCTTCACGTCGAACGTCACGTCGCCGACCTGCACGGTGTCGCCGTCGTCGAGCCACCGATCGGGCGTGAACGACTCGCAGCGCGGGAAGCCGAACGTGCGGCCCTGCTCGGGCATCTGGTCGATCCAGAACTTGTCGCCGGGGTGCGGGCCCTCGACCGGCACCTGCAGCTGCTTCGCCAGCGTGGCCGTGCCGCCCGCGTGGTCGATGTGCGCGTGGGTCAGCAGGATCTTCTCGATCCGCACTTTCTCTTCCCGGGCCGCCGCGAGGATCTGGTCGAGATCGCCGCCCGGGTCGATCACCGCGGCCGACAGCGTGCGCGGGCACCAGACCAGCGAGCAGTTCTGCTGGAAGGGCGTGACCGGGATGATGGTGGCGCGCATCAACGTGCGTCCGACGCGCCGCCCGTCGAGTCGGCGCGCACGCCGCCCATCAGCGCGATGCGCATGCCTTCCTCGACGCTGAGTGCCGTGGGCTCGACGAGGTGGCGTGCCACGAACACGGTGTAGCCGCCCATCATGTAGCTCATCGGCATGTAGACCGCGATGGCGTCGCCCGTGCCGTCGGTCCGGCGCAGCATCTCGTCGGTCTCGGCGGTGACGAAGCCGATCACCTTGCCTGGTCCGTACGGAACCATCACCACGCGCTGCAGGTCATTGCCCTTGCCCGTGTTGCGGAAGAAGCGCGTGAAGTCGCGGATGGCGAGGTAGATGGTCTTGATCACCGGGATGCGCGCGAACAGCGTGTCGCTCAGGCGCAGGGCGCGGCTCACCACGTACGCGTTGACGGCGAGGCCGAGCAGGTACAGCAGGACGAGGCCGGCCAGCAGGCCGAAGCCGGGCTTGTACGCGTCGACGGGCACGAGCACCTTGATGACGGGCGCGAACACCTGTTCGGCAAAGCCCGCGAGCCAGGCGATGACGTACAGGGTGAGGCCGATGGGCAGGATCGCCACCAGGCCCTTGAGTATCGTGTTCCAGATCTTGCGCATGAAAGCCTTCCCGTCGGCGCGCCAGTATGCAGAGCGACGCCGCGCGCCGCCACCGCATCGCTTATGATTCGTCCCGTTCCCCCCGATTCAAGGCCCATGTCGAGACTCTTCCTGCGTATCGCCGCGGCGTTCGGCGCGTTCCTGCTGTGCGCGTCGGCTGCCACCGCCGGCGACAAGCCGTACCTGCCGCCGGAGGTCGAGAAGGCGCTGGCCCGCTACAAGGTGCCGGCGACCTCGCTGTCGCTCTACGTCCGCGAAATCGGTCGCGACGAGCCGATCCTCAGCTACAACTCGCAGGTGCCGCGCAACCCGGCGTCGACCATGAAGGTGCTGACGACCTACAGCGCGCTCGCGAGCCTCGGCCCGGCCTACACCTGGCACACGCGCGCCTACGCCACCGGCCCGATCCGCGACCAGGTGCTGCAGGGCAATCTCGTGATCGTCGGCGGCGGCGACCCCTACCTCACCGCCGAGCGCTGGTGGTCGTTCGTGAGCGGCCTGCGCCAGGCCGGAGTGCAGCGCATCGCCGGCGACGTGGTCATCGACAACACGCTGTTCGCGCCGCAGGGCGAGGACCGCGGCTCGTTCGACAACAAGCCGTTCCGCACCTACAACGTGCTGCCCGACGCGCTGATGGTCAATTTCCAGACCGTCACGGTGAACGTCGTGCCCGATCCGGCTGCCGGCACCGTGCGCGCGAGCCTCAATCCCTGGCCGGCCAACCTCACGCTCGACAACTCCGTGCGTCTCGATCCGGGCTCGTGCCGGCGCGCCTCGGGCGGCATCGCGGTGTCGATGCCCGACGGCCCGACCAGCAATCGCCTCAGCGTCTCGGGTCGCTACGCCGCCGGCTGCGGGCAGTTCTCGGTGTCGCGGGCCGTGATGAAGGCGCCCGAGTACGCCTTCGGCCTGTTCAAGACGCTGTGGCAGCAGGCCGGCGGCAGCATCGACGGCGGCCTGCGACTCGGGGCGGTGCCGGCCGACGCGAAGCTGCTGTACACGCACGACTCGCTGTCGCTCGCCGAGATCATCCGCCTCATCAACAAGTACTCCAGCAACGTGATGGCGCGGACGCTCTTCCTGACGCTGGGGGCCGAGAAGTCGGGGCGCCCCGCGACCTCCGCCGGCGCACGGCAGGCGGTCGTCGATTTCCTCGCCTCGCGCGGCATCACGATCCCCGACCTCGTGCTCGACAACGGCTCGGGGCTCTCGCGCGACGAGCGCGTCACGGCCGAGGGGCTCGCCGACGTGCTGCTCGACGCGTGGCACAGCCAGTACATGCCCGAATTCGCCGCTTCGCTGCCGCTTTCCGCCACCGACGGCACGCTGCGCCGCCGCTTCCGGTCGGGGGAGATGCAGGGGCGCCTGCGCATGAAGACCGGCACGCTGGATGACGTCAGCGCCCTGGCCGGCTACGTCAACGCCGCCAGCGGCAAGGCCTACGTGGCCGTCATCCTGATGAACGATCCCCGGGCCGGCGCCGGGGCCGGCCAGGCGGTGCAGACCGAACTCGTGGACTGGGTCTTCGCCCAGTAGCCCCTCATCCTTTGGTCGAAGGGGGCGGAAGGCGGCCCCGCCGCTGGCTATACTCGGGCCAAAACGGACTGGGGAAGGTCACGGACCCGCCATGGCTTACGACAGCAACAACGTGTTCGCGCGCATCCTGCGCGGCGAGATTCCGGCCCACAAGGTGTACGAGGACGGGCACACGTTCGCCTTCATGGACGTGATGCCGCAGTCGGACGGCCACACGCTGGTGATCCCGAAGGTGGCGGCCGAGAACCTGTTCGACCTGCCGCCCGATGCGCTGGCCGCGACCATCCTCACCACGCAGCGCGTCGCGCGCGCCGTGAAGAAGGCGTTCAACCCGCCCGGCGTGATGCTGGTGCAGCTGAACGGCGCGGCCTCCGGGCAGAGCGTCTTCCACATCCATTTCCACATCGTGCCGCGGTACGAGGGCTTCGACCTGCGCTTCCACGCGCGTGACATGGCCGACCCGAAAGTGCTGGCGGACCACGCGGCGCGCGTGCGCGCGGCGTTCGAATAGGCGCAGGCGAGGGGAGCAGACATGAGTGCCAAGCTGTACAAGGTGCCGGCGGATTTCGCCGCGCAGGCCCGCATCCGCAAGGACGACTACGAGCGCATGTACCGCGAGTCGGTGCAGGACCCGGAGGGCTTCTGGGGCCGCATGGGCAAGCGCATCGAGTGGACGCGGCCGTACACGCAGGTGCGCGACGTCAGCTTCGATGCCAGGGATTTCCACGTCAAGTGGTTCCACGACGGCCAGCTGAACGTCTCGTTCAACTGCCTCGACCGCCATCTCGCCGCGCGCGGCGACAAGACTGCCATCCTGTGGGAGGGCGACAATCCCTCCGAGTCGCTGCACCTGAGCTACCGCGAGCTCTATTACAAGGTGTGCAAGCTCGCCAACGCGCTCAAGGCGATCGGCGTGCAGAAGGGTGACCGCGTCACCATCTACCTGCCGATGATCCCCGAGGCCGCGGTGGCCATGCTCGCCTGCGCGCGCATCGGCGCGATCCACTCGGTGGTGTTCGGCGGCTTCTCGCCGGATTCGCTGGCCGGCCGCATCGCCGACTGCGCGTCGACGGTGGTGATCACCGCTGACGAAGGCATCCGCGGTGGCAAGAAGGTGCCGCTCAAGATGAACGTCGACCAGGCGCTGTCGGCGCCCGGCACCGAGACGGTGAAGCACGTGCTGGTGGTGAAGCGCACCGGCGCCCAGGTCGCGATGTACGGGCGCGATCGCTGGTACCACGAGCTGGTCGATGCCCAGAGCGAGCACTGCGAGCCGACGGCGGTCGACGCCGAGGATCCGCTGTTCATCCTCTACACCTCGGGTTCGACCGGCAAGCCGAAGGGCGTGCTGCACACCAGCGGCGGCTACCTCGTCTACGCCTCGTTCACGCACGAGGTCGTGTTCGACCTGCGCGAGAACGACATCTTCTGGTGCACGGCCGACGTGGGCTGGGTGACGGGCCACAGCTACGTCGTCTACGGCCCGCTCGCGAACGGCGCCACGACCGTGATGTTCGAGGGCGTGCCGAACTACCCGGACGTCAGCCGCTTCTGGCAGGCCGTCGACAAGCACAAGGTGACGATCTTCTACACCGCGCCGACCGCGCTGCGCGCGCTGATGCGCGAGGGCGAGAACCCGGTGAAGAAGTACTCGCGCAAGACGCTGCGCCTGCTCGGCACGGTGGGCGAGCCGATCAACCCCGAGGCGTGGGAGTGGTACCACCGCGTGGTGGGCGACGACCGCTGCCCGATCGTCGACACGTGGTGGCAGACCGAGACGGGCGGCGTGCTCATCACGCCGCTGCCGGGCGCGATCGACCAGAAGCCCGGCTCGGCCACGGTGCCGTTCTTCGGCGTCACGCCGGCCATCGTCGACAACGAGGGCCACGTGCTCGACGGCCCGTGCGAGGGCAATCTCGTGCTGACCGGCAGCTGGCCGGGCCAGATGCGCACGGTGTTCGGCGATCACCAGCGCTTCATCGACACGTACTTCAAGACCTTCCCCGGCCGCTACTTCACGGGCGACGGCGCCAAGCGCGACGAGGACGGCTACTACTGGATCACCGGTCGTGTCGACGACGTGCTGAACGTCGCCGGCCACCGGCTCGGCACGGCGGAGATCGAGAGCGCGCTCGTGGCGCACCCGAAGGTGGCCGAGGCGGCGGTCGTCGGCTGCCCGCACGACATCAAGGGCCAGGGCATCTACGCGTACGTCACGCTGGTGGTGGACGCGGAGCCGACCGAAGAGCTGCGCAAGGAACTGCGCGACTGGGTGCGCGGCGAGATCGGCCCGATCGCGACGCCGGACTACATCCAGTGGGCGCCGGGCCTGCCGAAGACGCGGTCGGGCAAGATCATGCGCCGCATCCTGCGCAAGATCGCCGCGAACGAGGCGGAGCAGCTCGGCGACATCTCGACGCTGGCCGACCCGTCGGTGGTGGCGCAGCTGGTCGACAACCGGATGATCCGCGGCTGAGGACGACCGCTACGGCGCAAAGCCGTGGCGGGACCTCAGGAACTGGTAGAGGCCGTCGATCTCGGCGTCGGTGAACGGCGCCGACTTCACCCACTGCATGTCGTCCGCCACCGTGCGGCCGCTCGCCGCCTCCGCCGTGCGCATCAGGTGCCGGAACTGCGCGAGTGAGTACGTGCCGATGACCGCCAGCGACGGCGTGCCCTCGAGCGCGTTGCCATCGAAGTCGAGGCCATGGCATTCGGTGCAGGTGATGCTGGCGAGATAGCGGCCGCGGTCGAGCAGCGTGCGTTGCGGCAGGTCGCCCAGCCGCGGCCGCGATCGATCGACCTGCTCGGCAGAGACCTGCCAGCGCCCCGTCAGCAGGGCGAGACGGCCTTGCCAGGTCACGTGACGCTCGCGCGGCAGGGGCTCGTGCTCCGGCTGCCGGCGCAGGTGCGCGATGATGCCGGCGAGGTCGTCGTCGCCGAGCGGCCAGAACGTCTGCGACGGCATGCCGACCGCGCTCGTGCCGTCGCGCTTCACGCCATAGCGGATCAGCCGCACCAGTTCCGCGTCGTCGTACTCGCGCAGGACCGGCGTGAGTGTCGGAGCGACACTGCGCGCGATGCCGCGGATTTCCCAGTGGCCGCCTTCGCCGACGCGACCGTGGCAGCCGTCCCAGCATCCGACGATGCGCGCCATGCGCTCGCCTTCGGCGAGGTCGACCGCGCGGCCGGACGAGAGCGCGGCCAGCGGAGCGTCGCAGGAACGGCGCATTTTCCACTCGGACACGCCGTAGACGACGCCGACACCGCCCAGCGCGAGCACGGCAATGCCCAGCAGGACGCGGAGGGTCGTGCCACCGGTTGCGCGCGCGCTCATCCTGTCTCCGGGCCCTGGCGACCCCGACACCCTAGGCATCGCGGCGGCGCGGAGCCACCTTCGAGCGCGAACGGGCCGGTCCGTGGGTCGGGCGCGGAGGCAGGCTGCCGGTGGCGGCGCCCTTCAGCAGTCGCCGGAATGACGGGCATTCCAGGTGACTGCGCGCAGGGCACGCAGCGGCGTGCCGCAACCCGTCGCGCATCGCCTCCATTCGCCGGATCGTGCCGTCGAGTTGCTCGGCCTTCGCCGCCAGCAATGCGCGGTCGATGCGCGGTCGTCCGTCCGGCGCGAACATGCTCGCGATTTCCTC
This sequence comes from Steroidobacteraceae bacterium, assembly GCA_044226195.1. Lineage (GTDB taxonomy): Bacteria > Pseudomonadota > Gammaproteobacteria > Steroidobacterales > Steroidobacteraceae > RPQJ01. The sequence continues at coordinate 9,403 of JBGAHO010000015.1, read as the reverse complement.
CAGCGTGAGCCCGGCCGTCTGCCCCAGCGCGATCAGCGCCAGCCGCTCCAGCACGTCGGGAGCGAACACGCGGCGCAGGCCCTGCCGGCCGATCGAGCGGATCAGGCCCTTTTCCTCGTAGTACCGCAGCGTCGAGGCCGGCACCCGGGACTGCTTCGCCACCTCGCCGATGTCCATGCCCCGTCCCCCTTGACTTCAAGTCGACTTGAAGTCGTACCTTGCCCCCCGTGGAGTGCAAAGGCAAGTGTCAGGAGGCAGTCATGGCGTATCTCTGTTCTTCGCTGCTGATCGGACTCGGCGCGACCGCAATGGTGGATCTCTGGGCGCTGGCCCGTCGGCGGCTGTTCGGCCTGCCGCTGCCGAACTACGGCCTGGTCGGGCGCTGGTTCGCGCACATGCCGCGCGGGCAATTCCGGCACGCCGCCATCGCCACCGCCCAGCCCGTGCGGGGCGAGTACCCGCTCGGCTGGTTCATCCACTACCTGACGGGCGTGGCGTTCGCCACGATCCTCACCACCGGCTGGGGGCTCGAGTGGCTGCGCCAGCCCACGCCCGGCCCGGCGTTCGTCGTCGGGCTCGGCTCGGTGGCGGCGCCGTTCCTGCTGATGCAGCCCGGCATGGGTGCGGGCGTCTTCGCCCGCCGGGCGCCGCGTCCCGGTGCCGCCCGCCTGCAGAGTCTCGTCACCCACGCGATCTTCGGCGTCGGCCTCTATGCCGCCGCCTGGGTCACTCGCCTCGCGGTTTCGCCGTGACGGCGGGTGCGCACTTTTCGTCAACCGTTCACGTTCCGAAGGAGAACCTCATGCGCATTCCCGCTCGATTCGCCCCCGTCCTGTTCAGTGCCCTGCTGTCGGCCGTGATGGTGTGCATCGTGTCCGGCTTCGTGCTGACGACCTCGCGCGGCTGGCAGCCGGGCCTCCTGGTCCTCTGGCTCAAGAGCTGCGCAACGACATGGCCAGTGGCGTTCCCGACGGTCGCCGTCGTCGCGCCGCTGGTGAGGAAAGTCGTCGGCCGCGTCACGGCCTGAGGTCGAGGGTCACCGGGCGTCGCCGCAGGAAGTCGGTGCCGAGCACGCCGTCGTAGTTCACGTCCTCGACGTGGACGGCCAGCGACACCGGTGGCTGCGCGCCGATCACGATGCTCGCCGTTCCATCGATCGCCCGTGGCAGGGAGGCTTCGTCCGACACGTGACGCCCCACCAGCGTGCCGCTGATGTTGCCGGAGTCGATGAGGAACCACAGCGTGCGATCCGTGCCGTGCACCGGCGCAAGTACCGTGAGGGCAGCGCCGTCCTCGCCGGTGGCGAAGCGGACCGGCACGCCGCTCGACTCGAGCGCCGCGCGGGCGGCATGCGCGGAGTGAACGACCACGCGGTCGGCGGCCCAGTCCAGCGTGAGCACCTGGCCGCGGAAGGCATCGAGTGCCAGGACACCGTCGACGCGGGGCAGTTCGGGCGGCAGCAGGCGGTTGACGTCGAATACCGCGACCGGCTGCAGCACGATCGGGAACCCGGCGACCGATGCCGAGAACGACGGGCACAGGGCGAAGGCGACGGCCTCGCCCGACATCCGGTAGCCGACATCGCGACCGTGGGGCACGCAATCGAGCCGACGCGCGAGTTCCGGCGAAAGCACCGTGCGCCCGCCGCCGCTGTCGACCAGGAACGTCAGCGCGCCATCGCCGACGCGCACTTCGGTGCTCCGCAGGTCGCGAAAGTACGGCCGCAGCGGGATCTCGACGTCACGGGCGGGAGCCGACGGCCGCGCGGGCCGGTCCAGTGACGTCGAAGTCCCGTGGCTCGCGCAACCGCTCGCGGCGACGGCGAGCACGCAGGCGACCGTGCGCAGGTGCGACCAGATCATGTCATGACCTCCCTGTCCGGGCGTTTCCCGGGACGCGCTCGTCGCGGGGGCGGGGCATCCGCCGGCCGGATGGCGATCGCCGGCACGGCGTCCATGCGTCGCAAGTATATCTGCGGATGCGACGGCGCCCTGTCCGGCGCGTAACTAGGCTCGTCCCGGGTCTCGCATCGGGGGCGACATGCGCAGGCACGTCCAGGCCGTCGGCCGGTCGGCGCGGCATCGCGGCATCGCGGCCGCCGTGCCCGGCGCACTGGCGTTGCTGCTTTGCGGCTGTCCGAGTTTCACGGCGGGCGTCGAGGAACCCGATCTGCGCGCGGAGGCAAGCGACGTGAGGACGCGCATCGTGGTTGGCGAATCCCGCCGCGAGCAGGTCCACGGACTGCTCGGCCCGCCGATCTACGCGGATGACCGTGCCGGCGTCGAACTGTTCGCCAGCGAGAGCACGGACGCGTCGACCGACTGGCTGGTGGTCGGCATCGTGCCCGTGCCCGGCTGGACACAGGTGCGCCACTATCGGCTCTATCCGGTCGTCGTCTACGACGTGGACGGCACGGTGCGCGGCGTCGACGCGGGCTACTACGCCGAGCACTACGCGAAGGACCAGCCACTCAAGCAGCCCGACAGCCGCAGCGCCGAGATCGCGGGCTACAGCCTCGAAGTCGATCCCTGTCCCGACGCGAGCTGCCTGTGGCTGGTGGCGCCCGCGGAGGCGAGTGCGCGCACGCTGCGGCAGCCACCGGCGCCCGGGGAATGCGTGATCGACCTGGCGAGGCCGCCCCCCGGCACGCGCATCGAGCTGGACGGCAAGGTGCTGCTCGAGAACATCGGTGCGGGTGCGGACGCGTCACCTGCGGCGCCCGTGCTGCCATGGTTCGCGCACGTCGCCGTTCCCGCCGGAACGCACCTCTGGCGGGCGACGCCCACGGCCAATGCGCTGATCGCCACGGGCGAAGTCACGCGCCACCTGGACTGCCATGCGGGCGAGATCGTGGTGCTGCGGTTCCACCGCATCCTCGGGCCGAGCGACGACGTGCTCGGCCGCATCCAGCTTCGGGGCGAATTCGAGACGGCGGGCGTCGAGTCCCTGCCGGACGATGCGCGGGCGATTCTCTACGCCGGTGGACGGCCGTTCGCGACGCCGTGACAGACAGCGCCGCGCGCCATCAGGTGAGCGCGCTCACCATCACGTGGTAGCCGTCCGGATCGCGCAGCGCGAACTCGCGCGTGCCGGTGGCCGGATTGAGGTGCGGTTCTTCCTCGAGCCGCTCGACCAGCGCATGTGCGCGGGCCAGCGCCGCATCGAAGTCGTCGACGCGGAAGAACAGCAGAAGGCCGTTGCCGGGCGTCGCGTGGTCGGGACTCGTCAGCGATGGGTGATCGTGGTCGCCCCAACGGTGCAGGCAGAGGAGTACCGTGCCGTCGGAGTCGACGAGCTGGCCGAAGTAGTCGTGGGCAGGCGCGGACGGCGCCTGGCCGAGCAGTTGCTGGTACCAGCGGAAGCTGCGGGGCACGTCGGCGACGCCGAGGATGGTCCAGAGGCGCGTCATGGGTCCTCCGTCGTCACCCGGTCGCGCCCGGGCAGCGCGTCCTTGAACACGTCGTACGTCTTCCACGCCGGCACCGGCGGCGTGTAGTCGGCGCGCGGTGCGTACGCTGAATGCTCGACGAGCTGCAGCCGGTGGATGTAGCGCGGGCAGTTCGGGAAGATCCGTTCCGCCCGCACGCGCACGATGAACACCGCGCCCGCGAACTCGCCGAGCAGCGGATCATCGTCCGCAATGCTCGCGCTGCCGTTCACGCGGATGCGCTTCGGGCTCTCGAAATCGACGAACAGCAGCCCCACGTGCGGATTGACCAGCACGTTGCCCCACGAGCGGTACATGCCGTTGCCGTCGTAGTCCGGAAAGGCGAGCGTGCGCTCGTCGAGCACGCGCACGAATCCCGGCAGCCCACCCTTGTACGAGCAATCCGGCCGCCCGTGCGCATCGGCCGTCGCGACGAAGAACATCGCGCAGCGCTCGATGAAGGCGCGGTCGTCGTCGGTGAACGCCGCGCGCAGCGTGACCTGTTGCAGGCGGTCTGCGATGCGGCGCGTGTCGCGCGCATCCTGCAGCCGTCGCATGCCGTCGTGATACACCGGATCGTCGGCCATCGATCCTCCTCGTGCGCCGCAGGCGAATCAGCCGCCGGCCGCACCCTGGTTGAACTTCACCGCGGCGCGGATGAGCGCCTTGAAGGCCTTCTCGTCCAGCGCGTCACCTTCGCGCAGGTCGATCGCCCGCCGCACCTTGCCTTCGAGGCTGGAGTTGAACAGCTTCGACGGGTCCGGCAGCGACGCGCCCTTCGCGAACGTCAGCTTCACGGCTTTCTTGTAGGTCTCGCCGGTGCAGATCAGCCCGTCGTGCGACCACACGGGCGTGTTCCACTTCCATTCCTCGGTGACCTTCGGGTCGGCCTGGAGGATCAGCGCGCGAACCCGGGCGAGCGTGGCGCCGCGCCAGTCGTCGAGTTCCGCGATGCGGGCGTCGATGGTCGCCGAGGCGGTGGCGCCTCGCGGGGTCGGGCTCTTGTTCACGAGACCTCCCGTGCGAGTGGGAATCCCGTGTCGTTGCCGCTACTTGAGCAGACGCACCTGCCGCTGGCAAGCCTCGATGAGCTGGGCGAGGCGGCGCTGTCGCGTCTCCGGTTTCTTTGCGCTGACCACCCAGTACAGGATCGGCTTGCGGTAGCTGGGCGGGCAGGCCTCGAAGAACTTCCACGCCGCGCGCTGCTTGCGAAAGGCCCGGGTCTCCTCGGCCGTCAATTCCGGATGGTCCCGCTGCTCGTAGGCGTACACCGCCGACTTGCGCTCGATGCGCGCGGCGAAGGCGGAGAGTCCGGCCGGCCGCATTCGCCCCGCGACCGTGAGTACCTCGACGCACGCGATGTTGACGGCGCTCCAGATCGAACCCGGGCGGCGCGGCGTGAAACGGATGTGGTAGGCCTCGTCGTCGATGCGCTTCCTCACGCCGTCGATCCAGCCGAAGCACAGGGCTTCGTCCACGGACTCCGGCCACGTCATGCTCGGGCGGCCCGAGTCGACCTTCCAGTAACCCACCAGCAGTTCGTCGACGCTGTCGCCGTTCGTTTCGAGCCAGGCCCGGAACGCCGCCGCGGTCGCGAAGAACCTGGGCTTCGCCATCGTCAGGCCTTGGCGCGGCGGAAGATCACCGCCGCGAAGGCGATTTCGATCAGGCCGCCCAGCGCCGCCGCCTGGACGGGCGACAGGTGCAGCGCACCGGCGCCGTAGGCGGCCGCGAGCAGCACGCCGCCGAGGATCCAGTAGACGGTGCGGCCGAAGATCGTCGCGAACACCATGTAGCGCGAGCCGATGGTCGCGAGCATCGCGAGGAAGAACCACGACGGCACGTGACGCGACAGGCCGTACGCGAACACGCAACAGACGATCAGCCAGACGGTCGAGGCCATCGCGAGCGAGGCGAAGGGGTTGCCCTTCGCGGTGGCGGCGGGCCGGCCGAGCACTTTGGTGACGAGCAGCGAGAGCGGATGGATCAACGCGCCGCCGATCAGCAGCGCCCAGATGCCGCGCTCCACACCCTGCAGCTGGCATACCACCGCCGCGATGAGCCAGATCGAGCCCGATACGAGCACGCCGGGGGCGCCGTCGTAGTAGGCGTGACGCATCTCGGCCTGCGCCGCGCTCTCCATCCGTTCCTGCATGATCGTCCCTTGTCGTGTCGACCCGGTCAGCGTCCCGGGGTGTCGTCTTCGAGTTGTTCGAGCGCATCCCGCGCCGCAGCCTTCAGCCACTGATCGGCCGCCGGGTGAGCGAGCAGCCAGTTCGCGAGCCGGCGGCTCTCGGCTGGATTCCGCTCTCCGAGATAGAGAATGGCAGACGTCGCGCACGACGGTTCGCTCTCGAAATTCTCGACGAGCCGGATCAGCGTCTCGTCGCCGAGCGTCGCCCAGTCCGGCGTGTCCGGGTAGCGCAATTGGATGCGCTGCCACTCGGGCAGGCTCGGGTCGAGCGTGAGCGTGCGGATCTCCAGGTCGGTCACGGTGCGGTCTAAGCGCGTCCGCTCGCCGCGGCCAGCGACTCGGTGTGCCGCTTGAAATTGTCGAGGATCGCCTGCCATCCGCCGCGCTGCTGTTCGGGCGGAAACGTCGTCTCGGCATCGAACGTCACGCGCACGCGGACCCCGCCGGAGGCCTCGTCGAATTCCACCGTGGCGGTGCGATCGCCGAACGCGTACTCGATCCGCTTCTGCTCGTCGATGCGCGTGTACGTGCCCGCGAAGTCGAAACCCATGCTGCCGTCCATCGCCTCCATCCGGGACGAGAACGCCCCGCCGACGCGCAGGTCGACGCTCGCCTTCGTCGTGTGCCAGTCGTCCGAGGCGGCGTTCCAGCGCACGATGTCCTCCGGCGAGGTGTAGGCCTTCCACACCAGCGCGAGCGGTGCCTGGACGACGGTCTCGACGGTGATCTTCATGCGTTCACTCCCCGGTGTGGACGGCGAAGCCCTACGCCTGCTTCGCCTTGGCCGCCTGCGCGACCAGTTTCTCGAGCACTTTCAGGTCGACGTCCGCGAGCCGGCTGACGTACAGGCAGCCCTTGCCGGTCTTGTGCTTGCCGAGCTTGGCGAGCAGCGGCGCGGCCTTCGGATCGCCGGCGACGCCGTAGATCGAGATGTCGCCCTTGCGCGAGGAAAAACCCACCGCGCAGATCTCGCCCTGCTTGCCGCCGGCGAGCGCGTACTTGTGCACGCCGAAGCCGACGATCGCCTTGCCCCACATCACGGCCGGCTTGCCCGAAGCCTTTGCCATCAGGGCCGTCAGCGCCTTGCAGTCCTTGCGGCGATCCTCGTCCTCGATCGCGGCCACGTAGGACGCCGGGCTCAGCGCCGTGGCTTTCGTCTTGTTCTCGGCCATGGTGAATGCTTCCTCAGCCGCGCATGGCGGCGGCGATGGCGGCCACGTCGATCTTGCGCATCGTCATCATCGCCTCGAACGCGCGCCGGGCGACCGCCGGATCCTTGTGCGTGTAGGCCTCGGTGAGGAGGCGCGGCGTGATCTGCCACGAGATGCCCCACTTGTCCTGGCACCAGCCGCAGTCGTTCTCGCGGCCGCCGTGGCCGACGATCGCGTTCCAGTAGCGGTCGGTCTCGGCCTGGTCGTCGGTCGCGACCTGGAACGAGAACGCGATGTTGTGATCGATGCCCGGGCCGCCGTTGAGGCCGAGGCACGGGATGCCGAGCACGGTGAACTGCACCGTCAGCACGTCCCCCTTCTTGCCCGCGGGAAAGTCGCTGGGCGCGCGGTGCACGGCATCGACGGACGAGTTCGGGAAGGTGGCCGCGTAGAAGCGCGCGGCCTCCTCGGCATCGCCTTTGTACCAGAGGCAGATCGTGTTCTTGGCGATCGTGGTCATGGTCCAGCTCCGTGAGTGAGGGTCCGATGAGCCCGGTTCATCCGCTATTTCGGCCGGTGCAGCGCGCAGAGCTTGTTGCCGTCGGGATCGCGCACGTACGCGAGGTACATGGCACCGAGCGCGCCTTCGCGCAGGCCGGGCGGGTTCTCGATCGACGTGCCGCCGTGCGCGAGCGCCGTGTCGTGGAACTGGCGCACCTGCTCCGGTGAGCTGCACTTGAATCCGAAGGTCGTGCCATTGCCGATGCTGGCCGGCTGGCCGTTGATCGGCTGGGTCACGCAGAACGTGCTGCCGTCGTGCCGGTAGAACAGGCGCTCCTGGCCCGTGGCGTTGCGGTTGCGCGCCGGCTCGCCGATGCCGAGCACGCCGAGCACGGCGTCGTAGAAGCGCTTCGAGCGCTCGATGTCGTTCGACCCGATCATCACATGACTGAACATCCCATCGTCTCCTCGGTTCGCGTGGTCCTGGTCACCAACCGGTGACGTGATACCCGAGTCGGCGGGAACGGGCAAGGCGGCCGGAGGCCGATCATTCGAGGGAGCGGTCCCTCGTCACGCCGGATTGCGGCGCTCGAAGCGAACCTCATCTGGCCCGCAGAGGCCCACTTCCTGCCAGCCGTGAGTGGCGTAGAACTGCCGGGCGCGCGTGTCGGCGCCCGTGGTCAGCCACAGGCGCTCGAGCGGCTGGCGCGAGAACCACTCGAGCATCGCGGTGTGCAGGGCCGTGCCGAGGCCCCGGCCCTCGGCTTCCGGTCGCACGAAGAGCGCCCACACGTTGCCGGTGTTCAGGCCGATGGCGAAGCCCAGGATCCGGCCGGCCTCCTCGGCCACCCAGCCGCGGCCGTCTTCTTCGATCGAGCGGCGGAGTTCCTCGTCCGAGATGCGTCCGGGCGTCAGGGTGTTCTCTCTTACGGCGTAGCGGACTTCCCAGAGCCCGGGCATGTCGCTGCGGACGGCTGCCCGGACGATCACGGAGGACGCAGCCACGGCGTGGCTCACCAAGTGCCTTTGGCCATGCGCGAACGTCGCGCCAGTTCCTCGTCGCTCGGTGGGGCGCTCGGGAACGTTCCGACCTGGATTTCGCCATCGGGCACGTAAGTGCTCATCAGGGCGCCGCTGTTCGAGGTGCGAGTCTGCACGAGCCGCAGTGCGGTGGGCCGTGCAGTCGCTTCGAAGAGCCGCTTGCCGCGACCGAGCACCACCGGAAACGTCCAGACGTGGTACTCGTCGATCAGCGACGCGGCCTGCAGTGTCTGGATGAGATTGCCGCTGCCGATCACCTGCAGGTCCGGGCCCGCGCCCGCCTTGAGGGCTTTGACCGCCGCGACGACGTCGCCCTGCAGCAGGCTGGAGTTGTGCCAGTTCAGCGTGGTCCGGGTGCGCGAGGCGACGTGCTTCTTCGCGGCGTTCAGCGTCTGCGCAACCGGATGGTCGGCCGGCTGATACGGCCAGTACGCCTCGAAGATCTCGTACGTCCGGCGGCCGAGCAGCAGCTCGCGATTCGCGCCGTCGAGACCGGCCGAGGCGATGTCCATGCTGTCGTCCGCGTAGGGGGCCATCCAGCCGCCGAACGCGAAGGCGCCGGTCGGATCTTCATCCGGCCCGCCGGGGGCCTGCAGGATGCCGTCGAGCGACACGAACGTGGAGACGATGAGTCTGCGCATGAGGGTTGCCTCGGGCTGCCCGGCGGCAGGATACGATCGAGTGTGCCGGGAGCCAAATCGCGACCCGGTGCGAAGCGATTCGTCATCGAGGGCCTCAGGCGGCGAGGCCAACGAGCGAGCGGGAGATGAATAGCCACCACTCGCTCTCCATGTAGAGGTTCGGTGCGAGTTCCCACAGCAGGACGGCAGGACCCAGCAACAGGGTCAATCGCGACACCTTGCCGAGCGAGCGCCAGTCCCACGCCACCAGCGCGAGCACGACGAGGCCGGGGCCGACCACGTGCGCCAGTTGGTATGGCAGGTCGAGCAGGCGCCCGAACGGCGCCGTGAGCAGGACCACCATGCCGAGCATCATCAGGCGCTTGTGGATCGCGGGCCGGTGCCGGAAATGAAAGGCGGCGCCCAGGATCAGCGTGTAGGCGACGACGTTGCCGAGGCTGACGGCGAG